>NZ_CP173029.1:3169416-3786800 GCF_044772865.1 Algirhabdus cladophorae | reverse complement strand
CGGATCGCTTATGAACCGCGGTTTTCTTCGTTGGCCATCTGGTAGGCTTGGATCGCGGCTTGGCGCTCGGCGGCGACTGCGGATGGGCCGTCGATTTCACCGGCGTTCAGCGCTTTGTAGAAGCTTACCAACACACGGTCATCGTCGTCAGCGGCTGTCTCGATGGCGAAGTCGGATACACCGACGGTGCCGGATGTAGAGAAGCTCACGTCTTGGCCGGCTTGGCTTTTGATAAAGTCAGCGCGGATGTGGTCATCGCCTTCGATCGCATTTTTCAACTCGACCAGTTGGGTCGATGTAAAGGCGCCAGCCTCGACACCCAGCGAGCGTGCCAGGGCGTCATTTGCGAATGCTGGGGCGGCCATTGCAGTTGTTGCAGCGATGACGAGAGCGGAAATTGTTACGTTTTTCATAGGTCTAGGTCCTTATAGCGTGGTCGTATTGAGGGAGGGTTAACGACCGGGTTTATGTTTGGCGCTGGGAGGGTGCGCCGTTCGATGAGCTAGATTTAGGGGCTGCAGTGGTGCCAGTACACAGGCAGAAATATCCGCGTACTGTGCGCATATGCACATCACCGTGACGTGAGACGCGAAACCATTTGCGCCCCTATAAACAAGGCCCGCCGGGTGAAATGTTACAAAATCGCCCGCAAAATGCGGCAAGATCCCACGCGGATCACATGTTTTGTGAGGGTGTTTTTTATTTGCAAAAGCCTTGTGGTAGACGCTTCCGCAGCCAAAACACTACAGCTTGCCGAAAATATCCCGCAGAATCGTATCCAAAGCCTCTGCATCGGCCTGGGAAAAAGCATTAGGTTGATCACTGTCGATGTCCAAGACGCCCAACAAAGCCCCTGAACCATTATAAACGGGTATCACCAGTTCCGAACGTGTGCTGCTGGCACAAGCGATATGTCCTTCGAACCTGTCGACATCTTCTACCAGCTGGATTTCACCCGTCCGAGCCGCCGCACCACAGACCCCGCGATCAAACGGAATAACAAGGCAGCCATGACCGCCTTGATAAGGGCCGATTTTTAATAGCTCAGGGCCAACGACCCGGTAGAACCCGGTCCAGTCGAACCGCGTATCACTGTGGTGGATCTCACAGGCAAGGGTCGCCATCAACGCCACATCATCAGTTTCGCCATCGGTCAGGGCTTTGATCGTTTGGGCAAGTTCGGGGTAAGTCATTAAATCGTCCGTTCGATTGCAATGGCTGTACCTTCGCCACCACCGATACAAATGGCTGCTACACCACGTTTTAACCCATGATGTTCGAGCGCATGCAGCAAGGTGACCATGATACGCGCGCCAGAAGCCCCAATAGGATGGCCAAGTGCGCAAGCACCCCCATGTACATTTACAATGTCCCGCGGGATGCCCATTTCGCGCATGAAGGCCATCGGAACGACAGCGAAGGCTTCGTTCACTTCCCATAGGTCCACATCCCCCACAGACCAGCCGATCTGCTGCAACAGTTTCTGCGCGGCAGGCACCGGTGCCGTGGTAAACCAACCGGGGGCTTGGGCATGACTGGCGTGGCCAAGGATGCGCGCGCGGGCAGCACCACTATCAGCAGACAAAACCAACGCCGCCGCACCATCAGAAATAGACGATGAATTTGCCGCGGTGACCGTCCCGGGTGTCCGAAACGCAGGTTTCAAGTGCGGTATCTTTTCGGGTCGTGCTTTGGCGGGTTGTTCATCCTCAACAACCTCGGTAGTGCCCGCCCGCGTCGTCACAGCGACCTGCGCAATCTCGGCGGCAAAACTACCATCCCTTTGAGCGGTCCGCGCGTTCGACAGCGAGGTTAGCGCATATTCATCTTGCTCTTCGCGACTAAACTGGAAGGCCTGCGCACAATCCTCAGCAAAGGTGCCCATCAAACGGCCTTTATCATATGCATCCTCCAATCCATCGAGGAACATACTGTCTTGCACGGTTTGATGACCAATGCGCGCCCCATCTCGCATTTTTGGCAAAACATAGGGCGCGTTGGTCATGCTTTCCATTCCACCAGCGATCATAACATCGGTATGCCCAAGGGCTATTTGATCAAAGCCAATCATCGCAGCCTTCATACCCGATCCGCACATCTTATTGAGAGTTGTGGCTGGGACCTCCTCGCCCAAGCCTGCCTCAAAGGCCGCTTGCCGCGCTGGCGCTTGGCCTTGGCCCGCAGGCAGAACACACCCCATCAGGACCTCTTGCACCACGGCATCCGATTGGGCGATAGCCGCACGAATACTGACACCGCCCAATTGAGCCGCCGTCATACTACGAAATACACCTTGGAAGGCCCCCATGGGCGTTCTACTCGCGCCTGAGATGTAGACGTTTCGCATAAAATTCTCCGTTTTTGGCCGCTGGCCAGTCACACTCTGGTAAGGGATTCACCCCTAAAGTCCGATCAACTTAGATGAAGGATGTTCAGCATGGAACTAAATGCTCAAACTCAAGATGATGTAATGTTGGTGACGGCGAACGCGTCACGGATAGATGCCTCTGTCGCCATTCAGTTTAAGGACCAAATGCGGGATTTGACTGATGGCGGTCCAACCCGGATTGTTCTGGATATGGCGCAAGTAGATTTTATCGACTCCAGCGGACTGGGCGCGGTTGTCGCTGCCATGAAACTGGTGGGCAGTGAACGCAAACTGGAACTGGCAAATCTGACCCCAACAGTTGCCAAAGTGTTCAAGCTAACCCGTATGGACGGGATTTTCATAATCCACGACGATCTTGATGCATTCAAACTAGCATCATGAGGCTGCACGCCTGATGAATATTTTCACAAACCCAAGGGCATCCATGCAATTAGCCGTCCAGTTTGAAGCCGAGCCCGGCAAGATTACCATAGGAATCACATCCCTGATGGGCCAGCTTAAGCCTCATGTGAAAGATGTCGCCGATCTGGGAACCATTGAATTGGTAATTGCAGAGGTCCTGAATAATATTACCGAACACGCCTATTCGGATCAGGGATTCGGCGTGATCGAAGGGCAATTCGAAGTTCAGGAAGGCAAGTTATCCGTCCATCTACACGATCATGGCAAGCCTATGCCGGGTTTAGAATTGCCCAAAGGGAAACTGGCCGATTTGAATGTTGATTTGCAGGATCTGCCCGAAGGCGGCTTCGGCTGGTATATGATCCGGCAATTGACCCAAGGCCTGACCTATCGTCGGCTCGACGATCAGAATCATCTGTCTTTCGAGATCGAATTGGCGTCATAACCCACAACCGTGGCCAAACATAATGGTTCGTTGTTGGTAAAATCGCCCCAATACAACCGACTTCATGACGACTAGGGGGCGTTTTAGAAACAAACTCGCAAAAATGCCCCGTTTCCAGCAAAGATTAGCCTAACGTACGCGTCATCTAGGACAGGTAGCTGCATATAGCTTCCCTCGGCGCTGCGTAATATAGCCCCCACCCAGTACGCAGTGCCGAGGCACCCACCGCATAGATATGGACATCCTGCGCCCAGACAATAAGTTGTCGGCAAGCGTTAACCTGAGGATGCCCCGATATGCGTGATTTCCAACAACCTGGCCGTTCGGCCGTCTACGCAAGCAACGGGATCTGTGCAACATCACACCCATTAGCAGCAAAGGTCGCCATCCAAATCCTGGAAAGCGGCGGCAATGCCGTAGATGCAGCCATTGCGGGGGCAGTTCTTTTGGGCATCGCCGAACCCCAAATGACAGGGATCGGTGGCGATTGCTTTGTCCTGCTCAAACCCGCCGACAGCGAAGAAATCTTGGCCTTGAACGGATCAGGCCGCGCCCCAGCCGCATTGAACGCAGCATACCTTAGACAACAGGGTTTAGATAAAATGCCCGTGGGCAGCCCCCATGCAGTCACGGTTCCAGGTGCGGTTGATGCGTTTTGCAAACTCTCCGCAGATTATGGCGCTTTGGGCTTAAAGGCCGCACTGGCCCCTGCCATACACTATGCCCAACAAGGCATCCCTGTGGCCCCACGGGTCGCATTCGATTGGGCAGCGGCCGTTGACAACCTGCAAGGCGTGGCACGCGACTACTACCTCAGCAACGGGGTCGCACCAGCTATTGGCGAGACCTTTAGCGCCCCCAAACAGGCCGATGTCCTGACCCAAATAGCACTGCATGGCCGCGAAGCCTTCTATGAAGGAGAGATCGCGCAGGATATGGTCGACAGCCTGCGCGCCATGGGTGGCCTGCACACAATGGATGATTTCGCTGGCACGGCATGTGACTATACCACGCCGATCAGTGGCCTCTATGATGATCTGGAACTGGTCGAGCATCCGCCAAACGGCCAAGGGGCCACGGCCATTTTGATGGCAAATATTTTGGCCCAGTTCGATCTGAAATCGATGGACCCCTTTGGCAGCCAACGCGTCCACATCGAAGCAGAGGCCGCCAAACTGGCCTACGACGCCCGCAACAGGTTCATTGCGGATAAGACACCACGACTGGATCACATGTTGGATCCAAAGACTGCAGCAGATCTAGCGGCGCTGATTGATCCAAATCGCGCCATGGGCAATCCCGACGAAATCAGCGAGTCCGTGCATAAGGACACGATCTATATCACCGTGGTCGACAAGGATCGCATGGCTGTCTCCCTGATCTATTCGATCTTCCACAGCTTTGGATCAGGCATCGCCTCAGATAAATTCGGGATTTTGCTGCAAAACCGTGGCGCAGGTTTCACCCTTGAGGCAGGCCATCCGAACGAGGCGATGGGCGGCAAACGCCCGATGCATACAATTATCCCCGGCATGCTGAGGCAAAACGGCAAAGTCATTATGCCCTTTGGCGTGATGGGTGGCGCTTATCAGCCCAATGGTCACGCCAGATTTGTGTCCAACCTGACCGACTATGGTATGGATCCCCAAAGTGCGATCGACGCCCCGCGCAGCTTTTTTGATGCAGGTGTTTTGAATGTCGAACGCGGGTACAGCGATGCAGTGCGGCGCGAGTTGGCGGAGTTAGGCCATACCGTGGCCATTCCAGATGGACCCATTGGTGGGGCGCAAGCGATCAAAATCCATGAAAATGGTGTACTAGAGGGCGCATCTGATCCGCGCAAAGATGGATGTGCTTTGGGCTATTAGGCCCTTAGTTCATCTGAACTTGTAAGGGGTAGGCCCCGTCTTCGAACTCGCCAAAAAGATCGGGTACGTCAGGGTGCGATACAGGCTCGCCAGAATAGTCCGCCACAAGATTCTGTTCCGACACATAGGCCACGTAATAGCTTTGGTCGTTTTCGGCCAGCAGATGATAAAACGGCTGATCTTTAATCGGACGGGCGTCCTCTGGGATGGCCTCGTACCATTCTTCAGTATTGTTGAACTCTGCATCCACATCAAAAACAACACCGCGAAACGGATGTTTGCGGTGACGGACGACTTGGCCCAAATGATATCTTGCGCGCGTTTTAAGCATGTATTGCTTCCTTCAATACCCCTGCCTAAACCTGCAGGCAGTCAAAGTCTATGAATCTAGACGGAAAAACTTGGAAACAGACTGTGAACTTAGTCCTAACAGTGCTTGAAATCACCGCACCGGTCTTTTTGTTGGCCGCTGTTGGGTTCACTTGGGTCAAGTTAGGATTCGAATACCGCGTCGAGTTTGTAACGCGGCTTGCCATGACCCTATCCGTGCCCTGCCTGATCTTTGTGGCGTTGATGCGGACGGACATCGAACCCTCTGCCTTGACCACTTTGACCCTTGCCGCAATCACCGCCTATGGCGTTCTGACCGTCTTGTGTTTTGCCTTGGTTAAACTGGCCAAATTAGACATTCGGACCTTTCTGGCACCTTTGATTATGGGAAATACTGGCAATCTTGGCCTACCGGTCGCGCTTTTTGCCTTTGGAGATCAGGGACTTGGCTACGCTGTGGTGGTGTTTGCCATTATGGGCATCTATTCCTTTACCTTTGGAATTTGGATCGTGTCTGGCGGGGGATCCCCCACAAAAGCCATTAAAGAACCCTTAGTCGGGGCAACTTTATTGGGCGCGCTGTTTTTGTGGCAAGGTTGGGAGACGCCAACATTTCTGACAAACGCGATTGAGTTGATCGGGCAGATGGCAATCCCAATGATGCTGATCACTTTGGGCGTCGCCGTGGCGCGGCTGAGCCCTGCAAACCTTGGCCGCGCGGTTTGGCTATCGGTGCTGCGCGTGGGCCTATGTGTGGCTGCAGCTACTGTTGTGGGGCTTTGGTTTGCACTGCCTTCCGTGGCGTTAGCGGTGCTCATCGTGCAGGTTTCAACGCCGGTGGCGGTTACATCATACCTCATCGCAGAAAAATACGGAGCAGATTCGCAAGATGTTGCTGGCTTAGTCGTTGTGTCGACCTTGCTGTCGATTGTCACTATTCCGCTCACATTAGCGTTTTTGGTCTGATTTGGCCAAACTGCCTCTTTGAGGCTGCGACCACCTCAGGTAGACTAAGAAAAAACAACGAAAGCGATGAGGCAATGAGCAAACGTCTTCGCGCAATAGTATTGATGGTCTTGGTTGCAGGCTGTGGCAGCAGTAATTTTTCTGCGCCTAGAAATTTGGACAGTGCCTGCAGCATCGTCAATCAGCGCCCGAAATACCTAAAGGCTTTTAAAGCAACTGAACGCCGTTGGGGCGTCCCCGTGGCTGTGCAGATGGCCACGATCTATCAAGAAAGCAAATTCATCGGTAATGCGCGCACACCGCTGCGGTATTCGCTGGGTGTGATCCCCATGGGGCGGCAAAGCAGTGCCTATGGATATTCCCAAGCGTTGGATGCCACATGGGATGAATATCGACAGTCAACAGGCCGGCGCAGTGCCAAGCGCGACAACATCAACGATGCCACTGACTTTATGGGTTGGTACATGAACCTGACCCGCGAACGCAACGGCATCCCGTTGAACGACGCCCGAAATCAGTATTTAGCCTATCACGATGGGCACACGGGCTATCGCCGTGGCAGCTATCGCGCCAAACCTTGGTTGGTTCGAATTGCAGGAGAAGTCGGCAACCGCGCTGTGATGTATAACCAACAACTGCGCAGTTGCCGCAAAGTCTAATTTCGGCTGGCCGCTTCGGCTGCGATGTTGAATTTGCTCGCGCCAATGGCGCCGCCTTTTTGCAACTCGCCTAAAACAACAGTGGTTTGACCACCGGCATTGTCGGTGATCACCCATTGGCGCAGCTCGGTCGGGTTGGCCGTAAAGATAAGTTGGATATCACCGTATTCGGGATTGTCCGGGTCCTGTGCCCTTACAGTGGTAGTTGTACCATCACTGCTGTGGCCAGTGACCATATCAGCCTTTGCAAGGTTCACGTTGCGCTGCAAGACAATCGACAGTGGCGTGCGTTTCAGCGGATATTGCTCAGGACCCTGATTGGACCGTCCGTCAAAGATCGCAACTTGCCCACCACCCACAATCACCAGTGAGTCCTCGGGTGGATTATATTCAAACCGCATCCGTCCCGGCCGTTTGATATAGATCTGTCCAGTCGAGATCGTGCCGTCTGCATTGATCTGGGTGAACTCCCCTTGCGCTGTTTGCAGCTTGTTGAGGTAGTTCGAAAGCGTGTTCAGCGACAACTGCTGTGCTGCTGCTGGGAATGCCAGTGCGCCGGCCAGCAGCGCGCTTAGAAATGTGGTTCGTAGTCTCATACCGTTTACCTATGCCTCAATGGGTGCGAATGCACCTCTGTTAGATAGGCACAGGGCAACATTTCGCCCAGTGATAGGCAATAACACTCACGCGTTAGTGTTGCTCTGGCACCAGAATTTCACGTTTGCCCACATGATTAGCCGACGACACAAGGCCTTCGTCCTCCATCTGTTCGACCAAGCGTGCTGCCTTGTTATAACCAATCGCCAGTTTACGCTGAATATAGCTGGTCGAACATTTGCGATCCTTAATCACGATCTGCACAGCGGTATCATAAAGCGCGTCTTCGCCATCAGTATTCCCACCGAGTCCCAGAACCGCGTCGATATCGCCCGACTTATCATCATCAGGCCCATCAACGATGCCACTAAAGTATTCCGGCGGGCCAAAGGCCTTGAGGAAATTCACGATCTCTTCGACTTCCTCGTCCGAACAGAACGGTCCATGCACACGGGTGATTTTCGCACCGCCTGCCATATAGAGCATGTCACCCATACCCAGCAATTGTTCCGCGCCTTGTTCCCCAAGGATCGTGCGGCTGTCGATTTTACCAGTCACTTGGAAGGAAATCCGCGTGGGGAAGTTCGCCTTAATCGTACCTGTGATCACATCAACCGACGGGCGCTGGGTCGCCATGATCAAGTGGATGCCAGACGCCCGCGCCATTTGCGCAAGGCGCTGGATGCAGGCCTCGATCTCTTTGCCTGCGACCATCATAAGGTCGGCCATCTCGTCAACAACCACAACGATATAGGGCATCTTTTCCGGTGCGAATTCTTCGGTCTCGAACACTGGCTCGCCCGTGTTATCATCAAAACCCGTTTGAACGGTGCGACTGAACATTTCCTCTTTGGCCAGTGCCTCGGTCACGCGACCATTATAGCCGTCGATATTCCGCACACCCATTTTGGACATCTTGCGATAACGTTCTTCCATTTCGCCCACGACCCATTTCAGAGCCACAACAGCCTTCTTGGGATCTGTTACCACTGGGGACAGAAGATGCGGGATGCCGTCATAAACGCTGAGTTCCAGCATTTTGGGATCAATCATGATCAGGCGGCATTCATCCGGGCTAAGCTTATAGAGCAGCGACAGGATCATGGTGTTGATCGCCACAGACTTACCAGAACCGGTGGTCCCCGCGATCAAAAGGTGGGGCATCTTGGCTAAGTTGGCCACGACGGGATCACCGCCAATGTCCTTGCCCAAGGCAAGCGGCAGCTTCATGTTGCTATCGCCAAAATCGCGCGCCGCAAGAATTTCGCGCAGCATAATCTTGGCACGGCTTTCATTAGGCAATTCAATCCCAATGACCGAGCGCCCCGGCACAGTAGAGACACGGGCCGACAGCGCAGACATGGACCGCGCGATATCATCGGCCAAACCGATCACGCGGCTGGCCTTTAGACCCGGCGCTGGTTCCAGCTCGTACATGGTTACAACGGGGCCAGGACGCACGCTGACGATTTCGCCTTTGACGCCGTAATCGTCCAACACACTTTCCAACATCCGCGCATTTTCTTCTAACGCTTCGTCGCTTAACTGATGACGCTCGATGCTCACGGGCGAAGCCAACAAAGATAATGGCGGTTGCTCAAATTCAACGTGGGGTCTTGGCTCAAACTGCAGGGCTGGCTGCGCTTCGGCTTGGGCTTTTTTCGACGGCTTGACCGTTTTGGGTGCAGGATGCTGCACCACGCGCTTTGGCTCAGCTGCAGTGGGCAGAATAGGTGCGGGTTGTTCGATGATCGGCTCGGCCGCGACCTCAAACACCTGATCATCCAGATAGCTGTCAGCCACAAAATCATCGGCGGCTTGCGCGTCACCGTGATCATACTCGACGAAATCCATCGGCTCAGCATCAACCATAGGCGCAAGATCCGGTGTGGCCGTGTCTAGCACCAAGGGTTTGGGACCGCGACCGCCGGTCAGAGTGGGTTCAACACGCGGGGCCGCCTGCCCCGGCGTTTGGCGCACACGGTTCTTGATCGCATCGCTAATCTTGGCTTGGACACGTTCGTCCAAAGGACCGCATTGGTCCCAATTCACAGTCAGCTTTGGTTCAACCAATTCGGGTTCTGGCATTGGTACAGGCTTTGGCTTGAAAGCACCCAATCGCGCCAGCAGCCCTTGTTTCACTTCAGGCTCTTCGGTCTCGAACCCACGATCCGCTACCAAAGGCGCCTCGGCCTGCGCAGGCATAGGCGCGGGTCTGGGTGTCGTGGCAAAGGCAGGTTCCGTGCGCACAACGCGGGCCACGCGTTCCTTGAGTTCGGGCATTGGGACAGCGGCCATTGCCGCCTCTTCTTCTGCGATCTCAGCGCGCGCAATGCGAGCATTTTCGCGGCGCTGCTGGGCCACGTCGCCGACTTTGCGCGCGGTCATCACCGCGCCTTGCGCCGATTTACCCAAGACCCGCAGGATCAGATCATAGAGCATAATCGTGCCCACTGTGAGGAATTGCGCACCGCGTTTGAGTTCTGGCTTGGTAAAGCCCAGCACAAATGCACCTAATACAACAGCAGCCACGCCAGTGAAAAGCGCCATGATTTTCACACCAATAGCGGCCGACATCGGCAATATATTCAAAATCATCGCCAGCGCCGTTTCTCCAAACAGCCCACCCAAATCAAAGCTATGGGTCCACGTCAGCGGCGGCACGAGGGTCGACGCATAAATCGATCCAAGCGCGATCCAGATTGGGAAAAAGATCAAGCGTCCAATGGCACGGTCTTGCCCTCGGTGCATCGCAAAACGCGTGCCCCATGCCAAAAAGACCAAAGGAATGCCCCAAACGCCTTTGCCAACAATCATCAAAAGCGGTGTCGATACCGATGCCCCGAAACGGCCCAGCCAATTTTGCACGGGCGCATCTGTGGCGGACATGAAGTTGGGGTCCTCAGGCGAATAAGACCAAAACATCATCGCCGCCAACAAACCCAAGGCGATCAACCCCAAGCCCAGCAATTCCAATCCGCGTTTTTCCAAAGCGGCTTGGGTGGTGCTGTCCAGTAAGGGATCGCGCGACTTTGCCTGATATGCCATCTTTTTTGTCCTCGCCTGCTTATTTATAGATGCAATCGCGCAGCTGGATCAGCCCGCGTTGCATGTCTTGTTTTGGGGCAACCAAAGCCACCCGGATATAACCTTTGCCCGGATTTTCGCCATCCACATCCCGCGCCAAATAGGCGCCGGGCAGAACACGTACACCGGTTTGTTGCCACAGATGCAAAGACGCCGCTTCGCCGTCTTCGACCGGCAACCACAAGAAAAACCCAGCCTCGGGCGAGTTGTAGGCCTGCACATCGGCAAAAACCTCGTCGCAGATTGCGAACTTCTCATGATATTGCGCGCGGTTGTCTTGCACATGTGCTTCGTCCCGCCAAACTGCGGCAGCGACAGCCTGCAATGGTGCAGGCAAAGGCGCACCCGAATAATTGCGCAACTGTTTCAGCCGCGCAATCGATTGTGGCCCACCCGCCGCAAATCCTGACCGCAGACCCGGCAGGTTCGACCGTTTCGACAGAGAATGGAAAATCACAACCCGTTCCGGGTCCGCACCCATTTCTTGCGCCACTTGCAGCGCACCAACCGGTGCTATGTCGCGGAAGATCTCGGAATAGCATTCATCCGCAAAGATCTTGAAATCGTATTTTTCAGCCAGCGCAATCAGGTTTTCCCAATAAGCGCGGCTTGCCACGGCCCCTTGGGGGTTCGCCGGCGAACAAATGTAGCAGATTGCAGTTCTGTTTAGGACATCCTCAGGTAAGCTGGCGTAATCAGGCAAAAAGCCTGTGCTGGCTGTGGCAGGAACGTAAATCGGTTCGGCACCCACACTTAGGGCCGCAACTGCGTAGACTTGATAAAACGGATTGGGCGTCAGCACGACAGGTTTGCCGTTCTTGTGTTCCGGACACAGCGCCATACAAGCGTTGTAAAGCCCTTCACGCGTGCCGTTTAAGGCAAGGATCTGGCTATCTGCATCCACTTGGACGCTGTAACGCAGTGTCAGCCAATCCGAGATGGCCTGTAACAGGTCAGCAGAGCCGTCATTTACCGGGTATTTGTTAAAGCCAGACAGGTTTTGCGCCAGCACATCCCCAACAAAAGCTGGGAATTTGTGCTGTGGCTCGCCAATGGTCATGGCGATCGGATCACCGCCCGGTTCATGCACATCTAAAAGAGCGCGCAAACGCGGAAACGCATAGTCCGGAAGGGCTGAAAACCGCTCGGGAAAAACCATAAATGCCTCAATGTCGGGATCATGAACGCCCCGTTGAGGCAAAACTACCGAAAACAGATCAGTGCGTCCAACGAAAAGGCAGGGTTTAAGATGGTTTGTGGCATTTAGGCCAATGCTAGTTCTGCAGCCGCCCCGATCCGCAAAAGTCGTTCTTCTTGGAACGGGTCCGCCATCAGCATCACACCCGTGGATGGCACGCCTGTTGGCAAGGTCAGCGAACAAAGCCCCAACATATTGCCAATCCGTGTGTTGCGAAGGGCCAGAATATTGCGACTGACGTAGTAGTCGTCGTCGGTTCTTAAACGGTCTAGATTGGGCGGCATAATCGGGGAGGATGGCAAAATGACCGCGTCATAGCCTGCTGTCGCCTCAAGATATTCGGCGCGGTACTGATCCAGAGTCTGCCAATGGGCGACAAAATCACTGGCCAATACGTCCCGCCCACCCCGGAAGCGTTTGAGGATTTCAGCATACATCAACTCTGGGTTCGCTTCGATCACATGTTTCCATGTGCCATAAGCTTCGCCCGTGAACAGTGGGCCCGCCAATCCTAAAGCTGCTGTAATCTGCGGAAATTCTATGCTCTCAACATTAGCACCCGCCGCCTGAAATCGCTGAACTGCACTGTGAAACGCAGATCGTGGTGCGCCTTCGATATCATCAAAGGCGAGAGTTTTCAGAATAGCGAACCGCATACCGGACAGATCTGCCCCCGCCAGATCAGGCGCGTCACCCCCTTCTAATGCAGCCAGAACATGGGCCGTGTCCTGAACAGAACGGCACAGCGGTCCCACCGTATCAAACCGCGCGCACAGCGGCACTACACCCTTTAGGGACACGCGCCCTGACGTCGTCTTTAATCCCACCAGATCATTCCACGCCGCTGGAATACGTACCGACCCGCCGGTGTCCGAGCCAATGGCCGCGGCAGCCAAACCGTAAGCAACGGACGCCGCAGCCCCCGAAGATGACCCACCTGAAATTGCGTCTTCATCATTAACACAGGGCGAGGAGGCAGTGATTGGATTATACCCCAGACCCGAAAACGCCAATTCCGACATATGGGTTTTACCAAGGCACACCAAACCCAAACGCGTGGCTGTTTGCAAAACCTCAGCATCCTGATCCGGGATCCGGTCCTTTAACAGGGCAGAGCCCGCTTCGGTTGCGGTACCAGCAGTATCGAACAAATCTTTCCAAGAGATCGGCACCCCATCCAGAGGACTGAGGCGAAACCCTGATTTGGCCCGCTCAGCCGCAGCCTTTGCCTCGGCCAACGCACGCGCATGGGTGACGCGCGCATAGATGCGCGGCGTCATGGGATGTGCATCGATGGCGTCCAAATAGGTCTGGGTCAGAGCAAGCGGATCGATATCGCCCGCACCAATCCCCTGCCCCAAATCTGTAGCGCTCATGCGTAGCCAGTTTTCCATATCGAGATCCTTTTGAATTTCTGCCACGCTAGCGTCAGCCTGCCCCATGGACAATCCCGCCAAGACACTCATATCTGACACATGGACACTGATTTGATCATCGTTGGGGGCGGCTTGAACGGCCCTGCCCTCGCGCTTGCCGCCGCAACTGCCGGGATCCGGTCCGTTGTGATCGACGCCTTGGATTTGCCTACGCGGGTAAATCCGAATTTTGACGGGCGCAGCTATGCTTTGGCCCATGCGTCCTCGAAATTGATGCAAGGCCTTGGCCTTTGGGACACACTTGCGCCAAATGCCCAGCCCATGCTGGAGATCAAAGTCACCGACGGCAAAGCAGGCCAAGGTCCCTCGCCCTTTTGGATGCACTTTGATCACGCCGAAATCGAAGAAGGTCCCATGGGCTATATGGTCGAAGATCGGTTTTTACGCCCCTGCCTTTTGGACGCAATGACGGCCTCGCCCAACGTCACGGCCCTTGCTGGCAAACGCGTGGTGGATCAAGACGTCACTCAAAACGGCGCGACTGTGACTTTGGACGATGACACAACTATTGCTGGCGCTTTGATCGTCGGGGCAGATGGCAGGCGCAGTGGCACGGCCAGCCGCGCTGGGATTACGCGTACCAAATGGGAGTATGATCAAACCGCCTTGGTCTGCGCTGTAGCTCATGAAAAGCCTCATAACGGCATCGCGCACCAGTTTTTTATGCCCTCAGGGCCTTTGGCAATCCTGCCCCTCACTGGAAATCGATCCTCAATTGTGTGGAGCGAAACCACCAAAAATGCCGCGCACATCCAAGATATGTCTGACGCTGACTATTTGATGGCGTTGCGTCCTGCCTTTGGCAGTTTCTTGGGCGAATTGTCCCTTGTGGGTGACCGGTTTACCTATCCCTTGGGTCTGACACTGGCCAATGCGATGGTTGCACCACGTCTGGCCTTGATCGGCGATGCAGCCCACGGGGTGCATCCGATCGCAGGCCAAGGGCTGAACGCGGGTCTACGGGATGTCGCCGCCTTAGCCGAAGTACTGAGTACAGCAAAACGTCGTGGCCTAGACATCGGATCTCCGATCACGCTGCAGGACTATCAACAATGGCGGCGCTTTGACACCACGACACTGGCCTTAGCGACCGACAGTTTTAACCGTCTGTTCTCGAACGACAACACGCTGGTGCGCACAGTGCGCAACCTTGGCATGGGTGTGGTGAATGCCGTGCCAAGCTTGCGCCGTGGCTTTATTCGCGAGGCTGCTGGTTTAACGGGGGATGTCCCGCGTTTGATGCAGGGCAAACCGCTCTAGTCTTGGTCTAGCTCGCGGGCTTCATCAACCAACATGACTGGAATGCCATCGCGCACCGGAAACGCCAGCTTTGCATTGGGCGAGACCAATTCAGAAGCCTTTGCATCATATTCCAACGTGCCGTGGCTTACTGGGCAGACAAGCGCCTCCAGCATTTTGGGATCAAAATCGGTCTGGTTCATTGCAATAAATCCTCGTCCATACCACCGCGTAACGCAAATTCAATAAGCGTGACAAGGGTTTCGCGTCGGGTGTCCAGCGAAGGCGCTTCGAGCAGGGCTTGTTTGTCCTCGGTCGAAAACGGGCAGAGCATAGACAGCGAATTGATGAGCAACTCGTCATCAGCTTCTTGCAAGCTTTCCCAATCCGTTTGCAGATCTTGATCCTCAAAGAACCGTTTGAGCATACCAAGGAACGCAGGACGATCCATGCCTTTGTCTGTCTCGACCTCTCCCAAATCCCGCTCGAACCCTTTCCAACTGACAGAACAGCGACGATAGGGGGCAAATCCGCCCTCGTCTTCGGATTGGATACGGAACCGAGAAATACCCGAAAGAGTAATCATATAGCGGCCGTCCTCAGTCTCGGAAAATGCCGTGATACGCCCTGCACAGCCGATGCCATGCAAACGATTGCCACTTTCAAACGGTTGGATCATGCCCACCAAACGGTCCTGAGTTTTCAGGCAATCGTCCATCATCGCAAGGTAGCGAGGCTCGAACAAATGCAAGGGCAATCGTGCACGCGGCAACAGCAATGCGCCCGGCAAGGGGAACACAGGGATCGTCTCGGGAAGGTCAAATTTCAAAGCCATGGTAGGCAGGTAGCCCGTCGAGACGTCTAAGCAAATATCATTGACGACAATTTGCGGCGGCCATTCAAAGCAATCGGATCTTGCGGGGTTAAAGCATCGAAAATTGTGAACAACTGTGCCTTGGCAGCCCCATCGTTCCATTCACGGTCCTTGCGGAAAATCTCTAGCAATTGGGACACCGCTTCCTCTGTTTGGCCTGACCCATGTAGCGCTGTGGCAAGATCAAAGCGAACCTGCAGATCATCTGGATTGGCCTCGAGGGCAGCTTTCAATTCGGCAACCGGCCCTGCGTCGGCGGCTTGCTTGGCCAATTCAATTTGCGCATGGGCGGCTTCCAACTCGGGTGTGCTAGCAATCTCGGCTGGTGCACCGTTCAAAACCGCCTCGGCCTGATCAACATCATCCATCGCCAAATGCGCTGCAACAAGGCCTGCATAGGCAACCACGTTCACGGGATCCTCGCCAAGAATCGCAGCAAAGGTCTGTGCCGCATCTTCTGCGTCGCCATCATCCAACATCGCTTGGGCGGCTTCCAAAGCCTCGGTCAGATCACCATCGTCTTGCACCGCGCCGTTGCCCATGGCAGCCACGCGGGTCACAAAGGCGTCAATCTCGGATCCCGGCAGCGCGCCTTGAAAACCATCGACAGGTTGGCCTTGCCAAAATGCATAAACCGTCGGGATCGACTGAATTTGCAACTGCCCGGCGATGCCCTGGTTCTGATCCACATCCATTTTGACCATTTTGACCGCACCACCCGCAGCCGTCACAGACGCCTCCAAAGCAGGGCCCAAGGTTTTGCACGGACCGCACCATGGTGCCCAGAAATCTACGATCACTGGAACGGTTTGAGACTGCTCGATCACGTCCGCCATAAAAGTGGCTTCTGTGGCGTCTTTGATCAGATCATCGTTCGAGGCGGCGGGGGCTTGGCCAAGTTCAATCATGCTACACCTTTTGATTGTTCACCGCTGATATGTGGTTTGTTGGGTCAGATGTCAAAGGTTGCGAACACAGGCGCATGATCGCTGGGTTTTTCCCAACCCCGTGCAGGGCGCAAAACCCGCGACCCATGCGCCGAGGCCGCGATATCAGATGTAGCCCAAATATGATCCAACCGTCGGCCTTTATCGGCCGTATCCCAGTCTTTGGCCCGATAGGACCACCAGCTATACAGCAGCCCTTCAGGGATATCCGCACGGGTTACATCCAACCAGTCACCAGCCGTCATAACATCGTACAAGGCTTCGATCTCGATCGGAGTGTGACTGACGATTTTTGTCATTTTCTTGTGGTCCCAAACATCATCCTCGCGCGGGGCGATATTCAGATCCCCTACAAGAATAGCCCGCTTTGGGGCGGCATTGCGAAAATCACGCGCCATGTCCGACAGGTAATCCAGCTTCTGGCCAAACTTTTCGTTTACTTCACGGTCGGGGACATCCCCGCCTGCAGGCACATAGTGGTTGTGGATGATCACACCGTTGGGCAATTTCGCCGCCACGTGGCGCGCATGGCCCAGACCGGCAAAATCCTCGCGGCCCATATCCTCAAGCGGCATTTTGGACAGGATCGCCACACCGTTGTAGCCTTTTTGACCATTCGCCACCATGTGCTCGTAGCCCAGTGCGGCAAAACCTTCTGTCGGGATTTTGTCCACGGGCGATTTGCATTCTTGCAAACACAGAACATCGGGGGCTTCTTCGCGCAGCAGCTTCAGGACCAATTCCTCACGCAAGCGGACCGAATTTATGTTCCAAGTGGCGAGGGTAAAGGACATGTGGGGCGCTCCTGAAATTGGGTTTCGGGCACAGTAAGGTGCGGTTTTCCCAAAGGCCAGAGCGACTATTTACGGTTATGTTTTTGGATCTCTTTGATCGCTTTATGAAACGCGCGATCGTTCTGACGGCGGTCCGACAAAGAGGCTGTGTTGAAGCGTTCCTCAGCTTCCAGTTTTTGCCAACGCTTAAAGCGGTCGTGGTCCAAATCGCCGTTTTCCAACGCAGCTCGAACAGCACAGCCCGGCTCACTTTGATGGGCGCAATCGTTGAATTTGCACTGTGTCGACAGTTCAAAAAGATCTGCAAAAACTTCTGCCACGCCACCGGCAGCATCGGTCAATTGCAACTCGCGCATGCCTGGTGTGTCCATGACCACGCTGCCGTTGGGCATCATATGCAAATGCCTATGGGTCGTCGTATGACGGCCCTTACTGCCGCCAGCCCGCACGTCTTGGGTTTCGGCCTTTTCGCGCCCGGCCAATGTGTTCACTAAGGTCGATTTGCCAACCCCGGATGAGCCAAGGAATGCAACGGTTTGCCCCTGCTTACACCATGGTGCCAGTGCCTCGAGCGGCTCATCAGATTTTGCATTCAGTGCGACAACAGGCACAGTCTCTGAAATACTTTGGGCCTGCGCGATATAATCTGTCAGGTCATCTGTCAGATCTTTTTTGGTCAGGACAATCACCGGGGCAACATCCGCCTCAAACGCCAGCGCAATATAGCGTTCCAAACGCGCCACTTTGAAATCCGCGTTACATGAGGTGACAAGGAAAGCTGTATCAATATTTGCTGCGATGTATTGGACCGCGCGATCATGGCCCGGTGCGCGTCGTTTGATCAGACTGCTGCGATGCAAAACCCGGGAAATGCTGGTCTGATCTAGTAAAACCCAATCCCCAATCGTCACATCGGGGACAATCGGGACTTTCATATCCACCGTCTCGCCAATGACATGAACCGAATTACGGTGCACCTGTGTGACCCGCGCAGGCGGCGTGGCTGCCAATTCATCCACATCCGTTTGCTGCGAAAAAAACGTCTGCCACCCAAGTTTCGTCAAAAACGGCACGTCCTGCCGGATCTTGTCAACAGGTGGCAAAAACGCGGAATAGTTGCGGGTCATAAGCGGGGTGTTTTCGACGCGGTCACAAGTAGGCTCCATTGGGTTTTGCGATAGTCTAGCCTATGCGACACACAAAAAAAAGCCGGGCACGAGGCCCGGCAAAGTCCAACAGGGAGGTGGTGTCGCGCCCCGGACACCGACGGGATCTTCAATTTGATATTGGCTATTTAAGCACCTTTGCAGCCAATTCAAGCGACCAAACGGTAGCCACCACTTTCTGTGACCAAAAGACGCGCATTGCTGGGATCAGGCTCGATCTTTTGGCGCAAGCGGTAGATATGCGTCTCGAGGGTATGAGTGGTGACGCCCGCATTATACCCCCAGACTTCATGCAGCAAAATATCACGCGCAACCACGCCTTCGGTCGCTCGGTAGAGAAACTTGAGAATGTTGGTTTCTTTTTCCGTTAGACGGATTTTGCGCTCGTCTTCGGTCACCAACATCTTTTGCGCGGGTTTGAACGTATATGGCCCCAACTGGAACACGGCATCTTCGGATTGCTCATGCTGTCGCAACTGGGCACGAATGCGGGCCAACAACACAGGGAATTTGAACGGCTTGGTGATGTAATCGTTCGCGCCGGCATCAAGGCCCAAAATCGTATCAGAATCAGTATCATGGCCTGTCAGCATCACAATCGGGCATTTAACGCCCTGCTTGCGCATCAAGCGACACAGTTCGCGACCATCCGTATCCGGCAAGCCGACATCGAGGATCACAAGATCGTAAAGAGCCTCCTTGGATTTTTCCATGGCCTCTGCGCCATTTCCGGCTTCAAAGACATCAAAATCCTCAGTCATAATCAACTGCTCGGACAGCGCTTCGCGCAGGTCTTCGTCATCGTCGACAAGTAGTATTTTCTTGAGTTGTCCCATCGGGCCCTCCTGAATTCTTGATACTAGAGATGCGGCTGAAACCGCATTTGGGCAAGCCTTCAACGAAAATCTCACGCGTCTGTGTGGTCAGGCGGGGTTTTGTTTCACATTTTGTCAAAACCAGCTACATCTCGGCTATGAGTTTTGCACCAGATGTTACAGAACGACTCGCCCGAATGCGGGCGGACTTGCGTATGGGCGTGCCAATTGTTCTGTCTGGCAGCGCGCCGGTGGTCATTTTCGCAGCCGAAACACTGGATGCGGCGCGGCTGGCCTTGATCCACGCCTCAGGCACGCAGTCGGTTTTGGCAATCACCGACTGGCGCGCCAAAACATTGAAAGTGGCTGCCTACGACGGGGATCTTGCGCGCGTAAGCCTGCCCGCCGATGCCAATTTAGGTTGGGTTTTGGGTGTGGCTGACCCTGCCGATGATCTCAAAACACCGATGAAAGGCCCACTGAACAGTCAACGCGAGGGCCCTTCAGACACCCACCGTGCAGCGATTAAACTGGCAAAATCTGCACGGCTGTTGCCCGCAGCCATTGTTATGCCGATCCAAGACGGCGCAGGCTTTGCAGCACAAAACAACCTTACGACCCTAGATACAGACGCAGCATTGGCCGCCCTGGAGGATCAACATTTCTTGAACCCCGTGGTGGCTGCACGCCTGCCTCTAGAGGTTTCAGAGGCAGGGCGTTTGCATATTTTCCGACCCGATGACGGCGGCGAAGAACATTATGCCATTGAAATCGGCAAGCCAGATCGGACGAAACCCGTCCTCGCACGGCTGCATTCCGCCTGCTTTACCGGGGATCTGTTGGGATCTTTGAAATGCGATTGTGGGCCGCAACTGCGTGGCGCACTGGCCCAGATGGGATCCGAAGGCAATGGCGTGCTGCTGTACCTCAACCAAGAGGGTCGAGGTATCGGGTTGGCCAATAAAATGCGCGCCTACTCACTGCAGGATCAAGGCTTTGACACTGTAGAGGCCAATCACCGCTTGGGATTTGAAGACGACGAGCGTGATTTTAGGCTGGGCGCGGACATCCTCAAAAAGATGGGCTTTAGCGCGGTCAGGTTGCTGACCAACAACCCTAACAAAGTGGCACGGATGCAGGAAAATGGCATCGAAGTAGCCGAGCGTGTGCCGCTGATCGTTGGTGAAAACCGGCACAACCATAACTATCTGCGCACCAAAGCCAAAAAATCAGGGCATTATCTGTGACACCGCAGGATTTGGTCCTCACGCCGCGCGGTGTGCGTTTTCAGAACACCTACTTTCCCTGCAGCATCGGCAAAGGTGGATTGACCAGCACCAAACGCGAGGGCGACGGGGCCACACCACGGGGTATTCATAGGATCGTGGCGACCCTTTATCGACCTGACCGTCTGCTGGCGCCCAACCCTTGGGCTGTGCCAATTAATCCCGGGGATCTATGGTCCGACGACAGCCTGCAACCGGATTACAACAGCCTTGTGCGCAATCCCTATGCCGCCTCTCACGAACAACTGCGCCGGGCAGATCCACTGTATGATATTGTGTTGATCACCGATTGGAACTGGCCAGATGCAACGCCCTATGCCGGGTCAGCCATCTTTTTGCATCAATGGCGCAGGGCCGGATATGGCACCGAAGGCTGCGTGGCGTTCCGGCGTGATCACCTGCGCTGGATTACCAGCCAAATCACACCAGAAACACGCCTGATCGTACCCTAGCCGTAATCACGCGCCCCAAAAATAGCCGAACCTACGCGGATATGAGTAGCCCCCTGCGCAATAGCGCTAGCGAAATCGCTGCTCATCCCCATAGATAATCCCGTCAGATCATTGCGTTTGGCTATTTTAGCCAGCAATGCGAAATGGAGACTGGGTTCCTCATTCACTGGGGGAATGCACATCAGGCCTTTAACAGGTAAATCCAGCGCACGGCATTCAGCGACAAAGACATCCGCCTCCTCTGGCAAGACGCCTGCTTTTTGCGGCTCTTCCCCGGTGTTGATCTGTAAAAACACGTCCGGGCAGCTGCCAGTTTCCTGCGCCAAACGGGCCAAGGTTTTGGCAAGTTTAGGACGGTCAACGGAATGGATCGCAGCAAAAAGCCCCATCGCTTGCCGGGCCTTGTTCGTTTGTAAGGGGCCGATCAAATGCACCTGCGCCTCGGGAAATTCCTGTTGAAACTCTGGCCATTTGCCATCCGCTTCCTGCACTTTGTTTTCCCCAAACAGCCGATGACCTTCGTCCAAAACGGCTTTGACCCGTTCGTTTGGCTGGACCTTGGATACGGCCAAAAGATGGACATCCGTAACCGCACGCCCTGCGTCCAAGCAGGCTTGTGCCACTTGTGACTGTATATCTGCCAAACCCATGATCTATTCCTCTAACACATTGATAAATGACGATAAGTCGCTTTCATACGCCCGCCAAGCCTGCGCCGAGCGCTGATGTATTGGCTGGCGTACTTGCGCAACCGACAACGTGCTGACCGCGCCGCTGTTGTGATGGAAGTTGAGGCAATTATCATCCCAGTCAAGGCCACACGCTGCAATCAATGAACGCGATTGCGCCTCTTGGTCCGCAACCAGTGCCTCGTACGAAATCTCATGAAATGCGCCGTCAGGTAGGGATTCGCGCCAAAAGCCAACGATGTCTTGGAAGCTTTGAAAGTAACGCGCCAAATCTTCTAGGGCGTTAGAATAGCGATGCGTCCCAGCGGTAAAGAAATTCTTGTAACATGAAAGGGCGATATCCCGGGGATCGCGGTGGACGACCACTACTTTGGCATTAGGAATGGTTTCCAACAACGGACCAATCACCAGATGGGATTGGATTGATTTGTCGGTGACAAAGCGATCAAAATCATGGGCGCCGCGAAGTTTGCTTTCGTAATTGTCCGCAATCGCAGCACGGTCAGCACCGTCCAGATCCCCCCAATTCAAAAATGTAGATCCATTCCACAGCGATCCGTACACCGCCTCGAGGGGGAACCCGGTTTCGCCTGCGGATTGCACCAAAGGGTGTGCTGCAAGGATCTGTTCAACCAACGTGGTGCCGGACCTTGGAAGCCCGGTGATGAAGACAGGAACGGTCTTTGCTCTGGCCTGAGGTGCGGTCTTAAATCGTTGACCCGCAAAGCTGGATTTAAGGGCCGATACCTCCTCAAGACGCAGGCGCACATCATAAGGGTGCAGCTTGCGACCGATTTCATTGGCGACATTCAGATATCCAAAAACACGATCCTTTTGCTGGGTATCCTGCATGGCTTTGCCCAAGGCATAGCCCAAAAACATCTTCGACGGCAGGTCTTTAACAGACTGAAATTGCAGATCCATTTGGGCAATCAACGGATCATCTTTCGTAAATTTGTGCCCCACAGCGATCAGCCAATAGGTCTCGCCCCAAGCGGGATTAATCTTCAAGATCTGGCGAAACTTGCGGTCAGCCGCCTCCATATCACCCAGTCTTTGCAACATGATACCGTGTTGCAGACGGGGGAATATCGCCTTGGGTGACAGTGCACTGGCCTTTTGAAAGCTTTGTGCGGCGGCTTTGAACGCGTTCGTAGAAGACTGTAAAATTGCCAGTTCAAGGACTAAATCATAGTCCTTTGGATGCACTTTGATCAACTTTTGACCTTCAGCCAACGCAACAGATCTTTCGCCCTTCAAACGCAAGGCAATCAGCTTAGCCGCAGGTTTCGACGTGGCCTTGGCCCGATCCAATGCAGCCCTTGCGGCTGTCGAGATAGAAGAAGGCAACGCTGCTTGCGCCAGAATTGGCCTTAGGGAGCGCGCCAAAGCTGGGTCTCGCATCTGGGTCAGATGCCGCGTGATTGCCTGCCAAATCGCGGGCTCATTCGGACGCAGGGCAACAGCCTTGGTAAAATGCTGGGATGCTGCCACCAGATCAAACTGTGCAGCATGAATTTGCGCTATTTGAAAATGAACTTCGGGAATGTCGGGATTGACCGCCAGAATATCAGTGTACAGCGCTAACGCGGGCGCAACATCGCCCTTGGCCTGAAATGCCTGCGCTTGCTTGAAAACAGCAGGGATCTGAGGGGGCGTAAGAGGTGGCATTGGCTGTCAGACCTTTTTGAGCTGCGCTACCATAGGCACTACCCAAAAGGAAAGGGCAGACAAAACTGCCTGCCCTTCCCAAGTACTAAACAAACTTCAGATTAGAAGGACAGAGCCAGACCCAAAGAGAAGTTGCTTGATGTGTCGTCGTCTGTGCCGTTGTCAACGTCGCTTGTACCGTTGTCAACGTCGCTTGTACCGTAGCCAGCGTGCAAGGAAGCACCGCCACCGAGGTCATAGGAAGCGGCAAGGCCGAAACCAGAAGCGGAAGCACCGTCAACGATTTCGTCGTAGTCCCACATGCCGTAGTTGGCGTGTACTGCGAAGTCACCGGAAGAGTAACCAACGCCAACACCGATGTGCGATACGCTGTCGTCTTCGCCGTCGAAGTTAGTGTAAACGATACCAGCTGTCAGACCGGAAGTGAATGTAGCTACAGCGGATACACCCAATGCAGTTACGTCTTCACCAAGTGGGATGACTGTGTCAACGTCGTTAACTGTAACAGTACGCGAAGCGTTTGCAGCGGACTGGTAACCCAGGCCCAAAGCGATGTCAGCAGCGCCAGCGGCGATGTTGTATTTCAGACCCAGAGCGTAGCCCATGTCTTCTACGTCACCGGCTGCGTCTTCTGTGTCGTCAGCTTCAACCGAGATCGCTACAGCGAAATCGCCGAATGTGTTGTCATAACGAACGATTTGGCCGTCATAAGAACCGTCGAGGTACGAACCGTTGTAACCAGCGTGGCCAGTTTCGTTGTCGCCCAAGGAACCAGCGTTTGCCATGTTACCAGCTTCTGTCAAAGCCCAGTCCATCGCGCCGTCTGTGTCACCCAATGTCAGTGTGCCGAAGCCACCGGAGATGTTTACAGCATAGCCTTGGTCGTCTGTTGTGACTGTACCAGCACCTGTTGTGCCGCCTTCGTCCAACTGAACGGATGCGCCAAAGGAAAGGCCGCCATCTGTTTCACCGGACATGTTGAATGTTACTTCGATGTCCTGGTGGAATTGTGTTTCGATACCGTCACCACCGATGATGCCCATTTCGGCATAACCAGCGACGCTTACGTCAGCAGCAGCTGCGCCGGCGAAGCCGACCAGAGCTGTTGTAGTCAGGAGAATCTTTTTCATGATTTCTTTCCCTCGTTAGATTTAAAAGGTGCACACCCAATCCCCGAGGAATTGAGAATGATGGTGTTTTGTGCTGGTCAGCCTCTGTTTGCAAGCATCCCAGAACCCAGCCTCACAAGTTCCACATTATTGGTGCATCTTTGCCACAACCATTTCCGGGGGCGTTGGGGTCAGGCGATTGCGGATAAATGGAGGCCGCACTCCGCTCTTGTCCGCCTTCAAAGGCTTGTTTACTAAGGGACGTAATAAATAGGGTGAGGACGGTCGTTAATGACACTACAGGCACTAAAGCATCTTGGGCTGGCTTTGGCAGCCGGACTCGTTTTGTCAGGATGTGGCGCAATTCGCAGCATCACAGAACCGACTGAGAATGCAGTTGAAATCAATCCTCGCGAGCGGGTTCAGGGATCGACCCTTTGGGATCTTTTCGGCAATCGTGATGATCCAAATGTATCCGTTCAGGTAAACAAATACCTTTGGAACGCCTCGCTTGATGTGTTGAACTTCATGCCGGTTCAGTCCGCCGATCCTTTCTCGGGGGTGTTGGTCATGGGCTTTGGCACCCCGCCCGGCGGTAGCCGCGCCTACCGCGCTACCGTTTTGGTGCGTGATCCCGCCCTTGATGCGCGGTCTTTGTCGCTGTCACTCCAAAGCCGTTCTGGGCCTGCCTCGGTGGACACTGTGCGCGCCATAGAAGACGCGATTATGACTCGCGCCCGGCAACTACGGATCGCAGACAGTAAACTCTAGCGCCCGCAGCCCCAATTGAATACACATAGCGCCGGGTCCAAAGCCCGGCGTTTTTCTTAAGGAACATCCAATATGTCGACTTATTCCGCTTCAGATATCGAAGCCAAATGGCAAAGTGCCTGGTCTGATGCAGAAACCTTCGTCGCAGCCCGCAGCGACGACAAACCCAAATATTATGTCCTCGAGATGTTCCCATACCCTTCAGGGCGCATCCATATGGGCCATGTGCGCAACTACACGATGGGCGACGTGATTGCGCGTTATAAGATTAGCACGGGGCATAATGTGCTCCACCCTATGGGCTGGGACGCGTTTGGGATGCCTGCTGAAAACGCCGCCATGGCCATCGGTGGCCACCCCAAGGATTGGACGTACAACAATATCGCCGACATGCGCGAACAGATGAAGCCATTGGGCCTGTCCATTGATTGGTCCCGTGAATTTGCCACCTGTGACCCCGAATATTACGGCCAACAGCAGGCGATGTTCATTGATTTCATGGACAAGGGTCTGGTCTACCGCAAAAATGCTGTGGTCAATTGGGATCCTGTGGACATGACCGTTTTGGCCAACGAACAGGTCGAGGACGGCAAAGGCTGGCGATCCGGCGCCGAGGTTGAGCGCCGCGAACTGACCCAATGGTTTTTTAAGATCAGCGATTATTCCGAGGAATTGCTGTCGGCCCTAGACACGTTGGACAATTGGCCTTCCAAAGTCAAAACCATGCAAGCCAACTGGATTGGCAAATCCCGTGGCCTGCAATTTGCTTTTTCAACAATCGACGCCCCCGCAGGATTTGACCGAATCGAGGTTTACACCACCCGCCCGGACACATTGTTGGGTGCGTCCTTTGTTGGGATCTCACCTGACCATCCATTGGCCAAGGAACTGGAAAAAGACAACGCCGATCTGGCCGCATTCTGTGTGGACTGCCGCAAAGGTGGCACCACGGAAGAGGCCATTGAAAAGGCCGAAAAGCGCGGCTTTGATACAGGTCTTAAGGTGCGCCACCCGTTCGACACCGCATGGGAATTGCCCATCTATATCGCGAACTTCATCCTTATGGATTACGGCACCGGTGCTATTTTTGGCTGTCCAGCCCACGATCCGCGCGATCTGGAATTTGCCCGCAAATACGACTTGCCCGTAGTCAGCACCTACGCCCCTGCCAAGGACGAAGGCATCGATATGCCCGAAGATGGTGGCGAGGCCTATGTGCCCCCAAAGACCGAAAAAGTGATCTATGTGCGCGGCTTTGCAGGTGAGACAGAGCAAACTGGCCTAGATGGCATCGACACAGCAATTGCGTTTTGCGAGGACAATGGCGTTGGCCAAGGCGTAACCAAATTCCGCCTGCGCGATTGGGGTCTTAGCCGACAGCGTTATTGGGGCTGTCCGATCCCTGTCGTCCATTGCGACGACTGCGGTGTGGTTCCCGAGAAAAAGGAAAACCTGCCTGTTGAACTGCCCTACGATGTAGATTTCGACACGCCGGGCAATCCGTTGGACCGTCATCCCACATGGCGCAATTGTGCCTGCCCCGTGTGCGGCAAGCAAGCCCAGCGCGAAACCGATACGATGGACACATTCGTCGACAGTTCATGGTATTTTGCCCGTTTCACTGCCCCGCGCGCCAACACGCCCACCAATCTGCCGGACGCGGATTATTGGATGAACGTCGACCAATACATTGGCGGGGTTGAGCATGCGATTTTGCACCTGCTTTATTCGCGCTTTTTTGCCCGTGCGATGCAAATGACCGATCATTTGCCAGCCAAAGCCAGCGAACCGTTTGATGCGCTGTTCACCCAAGGCATGGTGACCCACGCGATCTACCAAACAAGACGCAGCCAAGACGGACGGCCCGTCTATTACTATCCCGAAGAGATTGAACTGCGTGACGGCGGGGCCTTTCTCAAGGAGGACGGGCGCGAAGTCGAAGTGATTCCTTCAGCCAAAATGTCGAAATCCAAAAACAACGTGGTGGACCCGCTCAATATCATTTCAGCTTTCGGTGCGGATACCGCGCGCTGGTTTGTCCTCAGCGATTCGCCTCCCGAACGGGATGTGGAATGGACCGCCAGTGGCGCCGAGGCCTCATTCCGGCACTTGGGGCGGGTTTGGGCCTTGTCAGATAAGATCGCCAATATGGACCCAAGCGATGCAGGTACCGATGATGAGGGTCTGCTGCGCGAAATGCACAAAGCCATCAATGCCATCACATTGGCAATCGAAAGCTTTGGCTTTAACGCCGCAATCGCCAAGCTCTATGCCTTTACCGCCGTTTTGCAAAAATCTAAGGCAGGGCACGCCGCCAAGCGTGAAGCGGTTATGACCTTGGCCCAACTGATGGCCCCCATGACGCCCCACCTCGCAGAAGAGATTTGGGCACAACAAAACGGCGATGGTTTGATCACCAATGCCCCTTGGCCGGTGGCCGATGAAGCCATGATGGTCGAAGACAGCGTAACTTTGCCCATTCAAATCAACGGCAAGCGCCGCTCGGAGATCACTGTTCCAGCCGATATGCCAAAGGACGAAGTTGAAAAGCTGGCTCTGGCCGATGCGGCTATCGTGCGCGCATTAGAAGGGGCCACACCTAAGAAAATCATCGTGGTGCCGGGACGGATCGTCAATGTCGTTGCTTAATCGGCGCCTTATTCTTCTTGGGGGATTGGCCACGGCCGGATGCCAGTTTGCACCGGTTTATTCCGATCGAAACGATCTTTGGGGGGCGTTTGCCTTTACCGCGCCCAAGAACCGGCTGGGTTTTGTCCTCAAGCAGCGGCTAGAGGATCGCATGGGTCAACCGCAGTCGCCGCGCTATGACGTGGCTTTGTCCCTGTCCAATAGCCTACAACGCAATGCGATTACGGCTGACGGCACAACAACACGTTTTAAGGTCTTTGGGACGGTGAGCTACACGCTGAAGCCATTCCAAACCAAAACTGTTTTGCATAACGGTACGGTCAACAGTTTTACCAGCTATTCAAACACAGGCACCACTGTAGCCAACACCACTGCACGTCAAGATGCCAGTGACCGGTTGATGAGTCTTCTGGCAGATCAATTGGTGGCCCGCCTTTATGCGTTGGGACCCAGCCTAACATGAAGATGAACGCCCGCGACGCCACGGGCTATTTTAAACGCCCCGACCCCGCAAAAACTGGCGTGCTGATTTATGGTGCCGACGCCATGCGCGTGGCGATCAAACGCCAAGACCTCATCGCCGCCCTCATTGGCCCCCAAGGCCCAGAAGAGATGCGCCTGACCCGTATCGCTGGCAGTGATCTGCGCAAAGATCCCGCAGCCTTGATTGATGCGATCAAAGCTGTTGGGTTTTTCCCCGGCCCGCGCGTGGCATTTGTAGATCAAGCCAATGATCAAGCGGCCCCTGCAATCCTCGCCGCACTCGAAGATTGGCAGGACGGCGATGCACAGATTGTTGTGACCGCTGGACAATTGCGCGCCACATCAAAAATTCGCAAAGCGTTCGAGGCCCATTCAAACACCTACGCCGTCGGCATTTATGACGAACCCATGGGCCGCGCCGAAATTGAAGATGCCCTCAAAAACGCAGGTCTTCAGTCGATCGACCGCGATGCCAATGCAGCCCTTGATGCCTTGTCTCGCGCTTTGGATCCCGGGGATTTCCGGCAGGTCATCGAAAAACTTGGTCTCTATTGTTACGGCAGCACCGCCCCGGTCACAGTGGCCGATGTCGAAGCCGTAGCCCCTGTTTCCACCGAGGCGGCTTTGGACGATATCCTGAACATCGTCGCAGAAGCCCGCACGTCTGAGATTGGCCCGATCCTGCGTCGCTTGCAGGCTCAAGGGGTTTTGCCCGTAGGATTATGCATCGGTGCAATGCGGCATTTCAGAACGCTTCATGCCGTGTGCAGTGATCCCGGCGGTCCTGGCCAAGGTATTGGCAAGCTACGTCCACCGGTTTTTGGACCACGACGCGACCGCGTCCTGCGGCAGGCCCAGACCTGGGGCTTGATGCGGTTGGAACAGGCCATCACCGTTCTGACAGATACGGACCTGCAACTGCGTTCCGCCGCCAAGGCCCCACAAATGGCGGTTATGGAACGCGCTTTGATACGTTTGTCGATGTTGGCACGGCGTTAGGTGGCCAGCAATCGCGCAGCCGCCAGCCCTGCCCAACGCCCCGTCGCCAGACAACCTGTGATCAAATAACCGCCCGTAGGCGCGTCCCAATCCAACATCTCGCCTGCGCAAAACGTGGGATGTGGCGTTGCTTTCAGTCGCAAATCGCTGTCCAAACTGTCCCACGCAAGGCCACCTGCTGTGGATATCGCCTCATCCAAAGGGCGTGGACCCAAAATGGGCATCTGCAAGGATTTGATCGGTAATTGTGTCAGATCCGCCGGAAAAGGCCGCGCAAACTCGTTCAACAGGGCAATTTTGACCGCAGACAGGCCAAGAGTTTTGCGCAAGTAGTTACTCAGGCTGGTTTTGCCCTTGGGACGCTGCAACTTTTTCACCACAGCTGCTTGCGACAGATCCGGCATTAAATCCAAAATCAGCGGCCCGCCACGTGCAAGGGCTGCGGACACCGCGTAAACACCGCTGCCTTCGACACCGGTGCGGGACACGACAAATTCACCCTTTAGCGTCTTTCCGGCGACGGTCAGCCCAACGGGTTTAACGGGCTTACCAAAATGGGGTGCCATGTGATCGGACCACGCCACATCAAATCCCATGTTAGAAGGCCGAAATGGCATGGTTTCAGCCCCCATCGCATCCAAGGTAGCAGTCCATTGTCCATTGGCCCCCAGCCGCTGCCAACTTGCACCCCCCAAAGCCAGAACAGTGCATTTTGCATCAACCGATTGCAGGCCTTGGGCTGTGTCAAACGCAATCCCACCTGTCCAGCGCCACTTGGTTCGAAACGTCACACCATTAGATTGCAACCGCAACAACCACGCCCGCAACAGCGGCGAGGCCTTCATCGCCTTGGGAAAAACCCGCCCAGAGCTACCCGTAAAGACATCCTGCCCCAACGACCGCGCCCATGCAGTGACCGCTGCAGGGCCAAAGGCATCTATCGCTGGCCGTATCGGATCACTGGGATCAAACGCCTCTTGGAACGCTTCACTTGGTTGGTCCTTGGTCAGGTTCAATCCCGATTTCCCGGCCATCAGAAATTTGCGTCCCACCGACGGCATCGCATCTGCGACCAGCACCGAGTGACCCAGCTCTGAAAGGACATCAGCCGCCATCAAACCCGCGGGGCCTGCCCCCACGACAAGGACGTCCGTCATTTCGGGAAGTCGCCTTTAAATTCCACAACGCGGTGCGGATAAGGGATCTCGATGTTGTTCTCTTTGAGGGTATTCCAAATGATAAACAGCACCTGCGAGGTGTATTTATTCTTGCCGTCGTCGATCCCATTGACCCAAAATTCGAGGCAGAAATCGATGCCGCTGTCGCCAAACCCCCGTAATTCGCAATCCGGGCCTTCCGGGGCGTCCAACACATCGGGGTGCTTAGACACAGCCGCCTGCACCAACGCAGGCACTTTGTTGATATCGGTATCGTAACTGACGCTAAAATTCGCCTCATAGCGGTTGGAACTGCCCTGATCCGAATAATTCACCACTCGCGTCGTGATGAAATCCTCGTTCGGCACCACAATCCAGCGGCCATCAAATGTCTCAAGGAACGTCGCACGGGCGGTCATTTTGACAATCGTCCCCGCCTCGCCCCCGTCCAGTTCCACATAATCACCAACCGTTGCTTGGCCTTCCAGCAGCAAAATCACGCCAGAAATAAAGTTCGAAGCAATCTTTTGCAGCCCAAAGCCAAGGCCCACACCAATCGCACCCCCCAGAACCGCAAGAGCGCTCAGGTTGATGCCCATGATGTTCATCAACAACAGGAAACAGAGGCCAAAAATACTAAACTCGACCGCTTTACTGGCCAATTGCCGGATTGACGGGCGCAGTTCCTCTTGCTTGCCAATGTAATTGGAAGAATGGCCATTGGACCATTGGCCTAACCAAAACAGGATGCTTCCCGCGATCAAGCCACGCACAATGGCCATCACACTAAACGAGATATTCCCAAGGCTTACAGTCATCGCTGTCAGCTGTGCCTGGACCGTATCCAACAACCCAAACGCATAGAGCGCCATAACCGGCAGTAAGATGTACTTTCCAAGCAGCTTGAGGAAGCCATCAGTGATGATCTGTTGCACCAGAATTCGCGCAGCCAAGAACAGAAACACCCGCTTGCCAAAGGCAATCACTGCACCCGAGCCAAACAATGCCCGCGTGACCTGTTCACCAATGCCCGTGAACCCATAGGCCAGTAACGGCAGCAATAAGGGCAAGAACATCAAAACAAACCGCCGCGCCTGCGCAAAAACCGACGCATTGCTGTCATCCGGTGTCAGAACCTTTCTGAGGCGCGGGGCAATGGCGCGGTACGCCAAAACAGCCAGAATGTAAGCCGCAATCAGCAGGCCAAATTGCGACCACGCCGCAGGGCTCAGCAACCATTCTTTTGCGATATCCCAAGCCTGTTGGACATAACCCAATGCGGTCAAGACAATCGGCGGCAGTTGGTCCATTTCCATGACGGATCCTTTGGTGATTTTCTAAGGCGGCGCTCTATAGTTCTTCCTATGGAACCTATGCCCCTCTGTCCACTTTGCTTGCGCCCAATACCGCCAAACGTACCGCAAAGTCAGCATCATCTGATCCCCAAACTTAAGGGCGGCAAACACGGACCGACAGTTTTGATGCATCACATCTGCCACAAGGAAGTGCATTCGACCCTGTCGGAGGCTGAACTGGCACGCGAGTTCAATACCCCCGAGGCTCTGCGCGGGCATCCTCGATTGGCAAAATTCGCCAAATGGGTGGCCAAGCGCCCGCCGGAATTTTTGTCTAAGGTGCCAGGCAAGCGGCGTTAGTTCGGCTTAGGGATCATCGCTTTGATTGCGGCAATATGGGGCCGCTTGGCGGCCTGAACATCGACACACAGATCGACCGCTGCTTGCATCAGCGCCTCTGGCGCCACGATCCTGTCAATCAGCCCAAAATTCTGTGCCTCGTCCGCAGAAATCTTTTGACCCGCCATAAACACCAACTTGGTCCGCGCAGGCCCGATCAAAGCCGCCATGCGTTTCGGATCTGACGGTTGCGGCAGGAACCCTAATTTCATCACAGGATAAAAGAATTTGGCCGTTGGCACGGACAACCGGATGTCACAGGCCAAAACCATCCCAAAAGCGCCCCCTGCAAGTGTGCCATTCAGGGCGGCAATCGTCAGGCATGGCAATCCTGCCAACGCACCCGACAATGCCTCCCAAATGTCATCCGTTGCCAGACCCGCGCGGGCCTCTTCCAAATCTGCACCAGCGCTAAATACCTTGCCTTGGCCCGTTAGGATCAACGCCTTGGCCTCATGCGCGTTTTGGACAACTTCCAAGAGGTCGGTCAGCATCTGTTTGGTCAATGAATTCGCTTTGTCCGGCCGATCCAATGTGACCCGCCATATGCCTTCGGCTTTGGAGACAGAAATCATATCAGGCCCACGGATCTGCGAATATCTTCGTCACGCAGGGAAATCTCTTGGCCCAAAAACGCATCTGCAGCAGGTGTGCACATCCACGCCAAAGCGCGCGCGGGCCATTCAGCAGGAATATGCACGTCCCAATCCAATTGACTGACCGGGTTGATCCCGCTTGCCTTGATCTCGCGCTGCATCTGAGTGGCCACAGTTCCAGGCGACAAACCAATTGCGCGAATACCATCGGCCGCGTTTTCCTTGTCTAAACAGCGGGTCATCATGTTTACTGCGGCTTTAGAAGTACAATAATGGCTCCAGCCTTCCACAGGACCGTGTGCTGCCCCGGAACTGATGGTCAAAACCGATCCCGCACCCGCCGCCTTCATAATTGGCAACACGGCATGCATCCCGTTGAAAACACCCTTGAGGTTGATATCGATCGCTTGGCCCCAGCCTTGGGGATCAGCTGATTCAAGTCGCGAAATTGGTTCCACCACACCTGCGTTGTTGATCAAAACATCAACCCCACCAAAGCGGGCAACGGTTTGGGCCACGGCATCCTTTACCGCCGCGTAATCGGCCACATCAACGGCAATAGCCAACGCATTTGCCCCGACATCAGCAGCCACTTGTTCTATTGCGGCTTTGCTACGCGCCAGCAAGACAACATTTGCGCCAAGACTCGCGAAATGATGGGCCGATGCTGCGCCAATCCCACGACTGGCCCCTGTAATCACTACCGTTTTGCCATTCATACGGATCAATCCTTTTGATATTTTCCTTGAACCCCTCGGGGCCAGACCACAAGTTAGGGTCTACGCCCCCTCTTTGGCAAAGGATAGATTTCATGCGCCCGCAAAACATTTTTCTAACTGGTTTCACCTGTCTCGCAATTACCGCGACCCCCGTTATGGCCGATGTCACTGGCCGCATGGTTTGGGACGATTGGAAAAATATACTGGAACGCTATTACGCTGATATCGACTATGGGCAGGAGGTTTTTTCTTCTGCTGGTGTCACGATCAGTGGTGCGAAACTGCGGGCCGCTGTTGAAGACGGGGTTGTCTCTATCGCCTTACCGGACCTTGCGTTTCTCAATCAATCCGATGGCACGGTCAAAGTCACAATGGGCCAAACGGCTTCTGGCGCAGTGACCCAGATTGAGCCTGCCACCTCGATGAACATTCTGTTTAGCGCCGACATCCAAGGGTTTGAAGGCATTGTCAGCGGCACCCCTGCACAAATGACCACTGACTACAGCTGGGATAGCGCGATTTTGAATGTCGATGAGCTTGGGGATGGCGAAATCACCTACAATCCAAAGGTCGAGATGGCCCTAGAGGGTGTCACAGGCCAGACAACAGCCACGACATCTGCGATCCGCGATATTGTCCAACGGTTTACGATTGCCAAGGTCGGTTTGACAATGGATGTGGATGATCCAAAATCGGACGATACCTATAAATTTGATGCATCCATCACCGACCTTACCGGATCGAATGAGGCAACCCTGCCCAAAGGTGTTTCCCTGACCGACAGCGTTGCTTTGATTAAGTCCGGTTTCGCCTCGCGCAACGCCTTGAGCTATGGGCCTGTGCGCTTTGATATAGATGTCGTCAACCAAGGTCAGGGCTTTGTCGCAGATGGTGGATATGCAAGCGGCTCTTATTCAGGTGCCTTCGCCTACGACACTGTGACCATGGAAAGCGAAAGCAAAGGCTTGACCATAAATGCTAGGGCCGCAGCATTGCCGATCCCTATTTCGCTGAGCATGGACAGCAGCAACACTGCCCTGACGATGCCTATCGCCCCCACAGATGATCCCAAGGACTTTGCCCTCGATCTGGGTCTGAACGGTTTTGCCGTGAGCGAGGTGGTATGGGCCATGTTCGATCCAGCCGGTCAATTGCCCCGCGACCCCGCAAATATCGAAATCTCGTTGGACGGCACAGCGAATTGGCTGACTGACCTTTTTGACGAAGAGGCTATAGCCGACACGATCCTTTCGGACCAATCCGTTGGTGAAATCCACAGTTTGACCCTCAAGTCCCTATTGATCGACATGGTCGGGGCCAAACTTATGGGCGAAGGCGCATTTACTTTTGACAATGACGACTTGGTCACATTTGACGGGATGCCCAAGCCAACAGGTGTACTCAATTTCCACATGACGGGCGCGAACACCTTGCTTGATACGCTGTCCAACATGGGCTTGCTGCCTGCTGAACAGGCTATGGGTGTGCGGATGATGATGGGTCTGTTCACCCGTCCCGGCGATGCGCCCGGAAGTCTGACCAGCACGATCGAGGTCACCTCCGAAGGCCAAATTCTGGCTAATGGTCAACGTATCCGCTAAGCCTAAGTTATGTCCCGATAAGTTGCTTGCACAGGTGTGTGCAGCGGACTACCCCTGAAAAACGCAATTGACGAGGACGCTTATGTCAAATCTCGAAAGCCTTACCCAACGCCTTTTGGAATTTGCCAAAAGTGCCGGCGCAGATGCCGCAGACAGTCTGGCCGTTGACGGCACCTCAATCAATATCGACGTGCGCGTTGGCAAACTTGAACAGGCCGAACGCTCAGAAGGCATCGACATTGGTTTGCGGGTTTTGGTGGGGCAAAGACAGGCCTGCGTATCAGCCTCGGACACCCGTGACGAGACATTGCGGGCCATGGCAGAGCGAGCTGTCGTAATGGCCAAAGAAGCCCCCGAGGACCCGTACATTGGTCTTGCTGATCCGGCAGATTTAGCGCGTGACTGGAATGTTGACGCCCTAGAGCTGGCCGATCCAGGCGATGAGCCCACGGCAGCATTCTTGCAAGAGCAAGCTGAACAGGCCGAAGCCGCCGCCTTGACAAATACCGGCATTAGCCAAGTCCAGTCGGCCTCGGCAGGTTACGGCAAACGCAACATTCATCTGGCCACCAGCACAGGGTTTTCTGGCGGATATTCCCGCACGGATCATGGCGTGTCTTGCGTCGCAATCGCTGGGACTGGCACAGGAATGGAACGCGATTTCGATTCCGATGTGCGGATCTGGTCAGCTGATCTGCGCGACCCCGCTGAAATCGGCAAGGTTGCGGCCGAGCGGACTGTCGCTCGTATGGGCGCGCGCAAACCTAAAACCGGGGCCTACCCAGTTGTGTTTGACGAACGCATTTCAAGCAGTTTGATCGGGCATATGCTGGCCGCTGTAAACGGGGCCGCCATTGCCCGTGGCAGCAGCTGGTTGATGAACAACCTTGGCAAGCAGATCCTGCCAAACGGTATGTCCGTTGTTGAGGATCCAGGCAGGCCCAGAATAGCCGGTTCAAGACCTTTTGACGGTGAGGGCCTGTTGGCCACCAAACGTGCCATTGTCGAAGACGGCGTTTTGCAATCATGGACCCTTGATCTGGCAACTGCGCGCAAATTGGGCCTGAACAGCACCCATTCTGCCAGTCGCGGCACCTCCAGCCCGCCCAGTCCAAGTGTTGGTAACATCGCCCTCACCCAAGGCACCCAAACCCAAGCAGAATTGCTGAAAGACATGGGGCGCGGCCTTTTGGTGACCTCTATGATTGGCTCGTCGATCAATCCCAATACTGGCGACTATTCGCGCGGTGCCTCGGGCTATTGGGTCGAGAACGGCCAAATCCAGTACCCAATCAACGAGTGCACTTTGGCAGGCAATCTGAATGATATGCTGCTCAGTCTGCGGGCTGCCAACGACGCACGTCTGCATTTATCGCGTTTGGTCCCATCGCTTCTGGTAGAAGGTCTGACACTTGCCGGAGAATGATCTAAGCCTTTTGATTGATGCCGCCAAAGCCAGCGGCGACATTGCCCTCAAGTTCTTTAATCAAGACCCTGAAAGTTGGGAAAAATCCAATAACGCCGGGCCAGTGACCGAAGCTGATCTGGCGGTTGATGCCTATCTAAAATCAACACTTCTAAAGGCACGACCAGACTATGGCTGGCTGTCGGAGGAAACAGAAGATACCGCGGATCGCTTGGCTTGTTCGAGGGTATTCGTTGTCGATCCCATTGATGGAACCCGCGCGTTCATCGCAGGTCGCGAAAGCTGGGCACATTCCCTTGCCGTGGTCGAGCACGGACAACCGATTGCCGCCGCAGTCTACTTGCCCGCAAGAAAGATGTTGTTTCATGCCTATCTGGGCAGCGGCGCATTTCTAAACGGTCAGCAACTTGCCCCACCAGATCCCAAAGATCCAAAGGCCATTCGCATTTTGGCTGCAAAACCGACGTTTCAGCCGAAAAACTGGGTCAACGACACGCCACCGGAATTTGAAATGCACTTTCGTAATTCTTTGGCCTATCGAATGGCTCTGGCCGCTGAGGGCGCTTTTGATGCTATGATGACCCTGCGCAAAACATGGGAATGGGATATTGCGGCAGGCGTTTTATTGGCCCGTGAGGCTGGCCTGAATGTAACAACACGCACAGGTGGTTCGTTGGTTTTCAACAATGCAAATCCGATGGTCGACGGAGTTGTCGCAGCATTACCGAAACTACACACTCAAATCATCGAGCAGCTTGCGCCCGCTTGACCCAAGCCTAGAAACACTCGACACTGACAGCAGATTTCAGCCCAATCGGAGACGATCATGACACAACGCTTGCACCTTGTTTTTGGCGGCGAACTTATCGACCCCACAAAGAACGCGTTCAAGAACGTGGACGACATTCACGTCGTCGGCATCTTCCCTGATTATGACAGTGCCTATAACGCATGGAAATCCGAAGCCCAGCGCACCGTCGACAACGCCCATATGCGCTATTTCATTGCGCATTTGCACCGATTGCGGGACGAAGCGACGGCAGGATCCTCGACCGAAGAACTGGGCTAACCCCCATGCGCCGTCCTTTGGCGTTACGGCTTTATCTGTCGATGACAGCCGCAAGCAGCGCCACGGGTCAAAGATGGGCGGCCCCGCTTGATTTGGCGCGTCCAGAGGGCCCCTTGGTTTGGATCCACAGCGAGGCCGAGGCCTGCCAAGATACCGCCGCTTGTTTTGCCAAGCATCTGCAAAAACAGCGCGATGATATCGCGGTTCTTTTGACCACTTGTGATCCCGTCGCCCCCCGAAAGGACGCCATTCTTTACGATCAGATACCACCAGAAACACAGCAGGACACAGCTGCATTTTTGCAGTTTTGGCGTCCCGACCTTGGGATTTGGATGCATTCCGGGCTGAGGCCGGTTTTGTTAGACACAGCCACACAAAACGGGATCGACTTGGTTCTGGCCAACGCCACTGAAGCGCTGACTTTATCCACAGTTGCCCGCAATTATCGTGGGGTCCGACGTGCGATATTGCGTCAATTCAAATTGATCCTCTGCCTCAATAACGCAGCAAAATTGACCTTGGCCAAACTCACGGCAGACACCGTTCCAATAGAAGAAACAGGACCGCTGCAATTGGCGCCGCCTGTGTTGGACTGCGACGAGACCCTGCTGGAAGAGTATCGAACGCTTGTGCAGAACAGACCGATTTGGCTGGCTGCCAACACCCGGTTCGACGATGAGGCGACCTTAGTTCTGGCCCATAGACAAGCTATTCGGACGCATCACCGTCTGTTGATGGTGCTACACCCTGAGGATCCTTCTAAGGGCGATGAAATTGCGCAAACCCTTGGTTCAACGGGATGGTCCATCGCACAATTGTCCAAAGGGCAGATACCGCGCGAAGATGTGCAAATCCTGATTGCCGATGTGCCGGGTCAATTGGGCATGTGGTATCGTCTGGCCCCCATCAGTTTTCTTGGCGGCACCCTTGCTAAACAACCAGCGGCGGATCCGTTTCAGGCAGCAAGCCTTGGTTCAGCCGTCTTGCATGGCCCCCGAACCGCACCGTTCGAAAATGCCTATACGCTTTTGTCTGATACAGGAGCAGGTCGCCTAATCCGTACACCTGAACAATTGTTGACGGCGTTGAACGATCTGCTGCAAGCCCAGGTTGCCGCCTCGATGGCCCGGGCCGCATGGGAGGTTACCAGCCATGGAGCCACTGCCACAGATCGATTGATTTCCGTTATTGAAACGACATTTGACGATATGGGGTATTAACCAATGCGCCCACCCTTGTTTTGGAATCGCCCGGCTGATCGGCCTGCATGGCAATCACGTATGCTGTCACCTCTGGCTTGGCTCTATGCCAGTGCAACCGCGCGCCGCGTGGCCCGTCCGCCCTCGGTCAATGCCAGCGTTCCTGTGATTTGCATCGGCAATATCAATGCTGGCGGAACAGGTAAAACGCCAACGACTATTGCCGTCACCCAACTGCTACAAGACCTTGGCCACACGGTTGTTTGCCTGACGCGGGGCTATGGTGGGACATTAGACGGCCCTGTTTTAGTCACCCCAAAACACACAGCCGCACAGGTCGGGGACGAACCACTGTTACTGGCCGGTTTTGCCGATGTTATCGTTTCCAAGGATCGCGGCGCCGGTGTGCCTATGGCCATGGATCAAAAACCGGATGTCATCGTCATGGATGACGGTTTTCAAAATCCGGATTTGCGCAAGGATTTATCGATCGTAGTGGTTGATGCAACCGTTGGATTTGGCAACGGGTTTGTTTTGCCATCTGGCCCGTTGCGAGAACCTGTTTCCACCGGTTTGGCCCGCGCAGATATGCTTATCTCCATTGGAGGCAGCGCGGCACAGAACAGCTTTGACGCCACCTGGGGCGACGCGATCCCTTGCCCCCAGATCCAGGCCACCCTTGAACCGCTGCCAACTGGAATGCCCTGGGACGGCGTCAAATGCCTCGCCTTCGCTGGGATCGGCCATCCTGAGAAATTCTTTGCAACACTTAGGGGACTGGGAGCCGAAGTCGCGCGGGGCGAAGCACTCGCCGATCACCAACCCCTGTCGGATGCCTTGATGACACGGCTCGAGGCCGAAGCCCGTCTATTGGGCGCACAGCTGGTCACCACAGAAAAAGACGCCGTACGCCTGCCACCCAGTTTCCGAGCCAAAGTCCTAACCCTGCCCGTGCGCCTAAAAATAAAGGACGACACAGACCTCCGTGCCGCCCTTTCAAAATTAGGTTTAGGCCAAACTTAGTTTAGCTTGTCATTCAACAACTCGGCAAATTCGCTGTAGGCCATATTGGAATGCAGCTTGCCATCAATGATGAACGAAGGCGTTGAACGGATGCCGTCTTCGGCTGCGTTTTCTTCAAACCAAGCGATCAGCGACTGGGCTTTGGTGGCATCTGTCAGGCAGGCATCCAACGTGGCGTCGTCCATGCCAGCGGTCCGGCCAATCTTGCGCAGAGCTTCTGCGATTTGAGCGGGATCACCCGAGGCTGTCCACTGGCGCTGCTGCGAATATAGCATATCCGAAATCCCAAAGAACCGTGTCTCGCCACCACAACGGGCCAGCATTGATGCCCACAAACCGGGGCGATCAAAATAGACCTCACGGTAGACAAATTTGACTTTGCCCGTGTCGATGAAATCAGTTTTGAGTTGTTTAAACGCGCCCTCGTGGAACCGCGCACAATGCGGGCAAGTGTAGGAGGCATATTCGACAACGGTGATCGGCGCGGTCTCGGATCCCAAGAACATTTCTTGTATTTCAACGCTGTCTGCAGTTGTCGACTGCGCGTTGGCAGCACCAGGTAGCAAGCCAGCGGTAGAATTGCTCTGTGTGGAATAATAATACGCACCACCCGCCAAAAGCACAGCGCCGGCAACAAGGCCTAGAAGTCGGTTCATTGCAGTATCACTTTCTTAATTTGATTTGGATTTGGTCATCACGTTGGCACCCAACGCTTCTAAAGCGTTGCGCAGCCCATCGTTTTGCACGTTTTGTGCAGTTTTCTTGATCGTTTCAATCTCTGTCTGCGCCAGCGCAGGCTTGGTTTTGGCCTTGGCGCGAAACTGGATCTGACCCTCGGCAAAACCGGTTGGAGCGGTTTGCGTGATCCGCACCTTCGCAATGGCGTTATAGCCGTAACAAGCGTTTACTTTTTCCCTGATCTTGGGCAACTGAACCTGCAACATCGGCGCCTGCGCACCCGTCGTCAAAACAGTCAGCGTCGCCCCTAAACCACCACGGCCATAAGACACGTTCACAGGATGGGCGATTTCAGCGGTTTCAACGCCAACAATCTCGGCCCAATGGGTCAACAAACGCGATACGGCGAATCCCCGCGTCTCGGACGCCTTACGAATCCGCGATTGCAGCAGGTCCGATGTGGGTTTGAACCCAAAGGTACTGGTATTGCGCCGGGTGACGGGCATAGGGCTGACTTTCTTCGCTTCGCTGCTATTTTACCCGATAGGGACCGCAGCACCACAAAAAACAAAGTAAACAATGTCACAGGCCGTAACACATGCGTGAAGAGATGAGCAAAAGCCTCTTGGCTTGGTACGACAAAAGCGCGCGTGAGATGCCTTGGCGGGTCGGCCCAGCGGAGCGACGGCAAGGCGTGCAGCCAGATCCCTACCGCATTTGGCTGTCTGAAGTGATGCTTCAGCAAACCACAGTGGCCGCAGTCAAAAGCTATTTCATCGCGTTCACATCGCGCTGGCCCAAGGTCACCGATCTGGCCGAAGCGCTGGACGCTGACGTGATGTCCGCATGGGCAGGACTGGGTTATTACGCCCGCGCCCGAAACCTGTTGAAATGTGCACGTGTCATTGCATCCGAACATGACGGTGTTTTTCCGCAAACCTACGAGGCATTGATCAAACTGCCGGGCATTGGACCCTATACTGCCTCGGCCATTTCAGCGATTGCTTTTGATGCACAATCGACTGTGGTTGACGGCAATGTGGAACGAGTGGTTTCGCGGCTTTATGACATCCACACGCCTTTGCCCGCATCCAAGCCTGAAATCACTGCCAAAGCAGAGGATCTGACGCCCCCACAACGGCCCGGCGACTATGCGCAGGCCATCATGGATCTGGGCGCTACAATCTGCACCCCGCGCAATCCCGTTTGTGGGCTATGCCCATGGCGGGCCCAGTGCGCCGGATGGGCTGCGGGCACCCATACCGAACTGCCAAAAAAGACGCCAAAGACACCCAAACCAACGCGGCTGGGATACGCCTATGTGGTGCGCCGCGAGGACGGAGCAATTTTGCTAGAAACCCGCCCCGACAAAGGCCTTTTGGGCGGGATGTTGGGATGGCCATGTTCCGACTGGAACGATGCCCCAGAGCCCGCCCCACCAGTCACAGCTGATTGGACGGAAATAGGCGAAGAAGCGCGCCATACCTTCACCCATTTCCATCTGCGTCTAAAAGTCCTGTGCGCCACAGTGGATCAAAATACAACACCAGAAACTGGTAATTTTGTAGGTAAACATCAATTTATGCCGAAATCACTACCAACCGTCATGCGCAAGGTCTGGGATCTGGCGAAACCGACGCAGGGTTAGATTTGAGAATTTTTAACAGCTGCGGCTATAGTCCTGTCAAACACCACGTTCCGGAGTAACGAATGACATCTCTTGCCCCCATTGCGAAATTCCAACGCGCGCTGCCGTTTTGGCTGTCCCTCGCGCTTGTGCCGCTGGCGTTGATCGCCGCGACCCAAGGGGGATGGTTTTTACTACTGGTGCCCGCCAGCACTTGGTATCTGTTTGCAATGATCGACCACTTTGCCGGTCTGAACTTCGAAAACGAAGATCCGCAAACCCCAGACGCGCAGCTTTATTGGTATCGGTTGATTACACTGATTTGGGCGCCCGTTCAGTTTGCCCTCATCTTTGGTTTGCTGATCTACGCAACGCAGACCAATCATCTTAGCCTGTTCGAACAATGGGCCTTGTTTGCCGGTCTGGGCGTGATCACAGGGACCATCGGGATCAATTACAGCCACGAACTGATGCACCAAAAGCCCAAAATCGAACGCACGATGGCGGACATCCTACTGGCGATGGTCCTCTATTCCCATTTCAGATCCGAGCATCTGCTGGTGCATCATCGCTATGTGGCCACACCCAAGGATCCCGTGACCGCCCGCTATAATGAAGGCTTCTTTCGCTTTTTCCCACGCGTTTTGCGCCAGTGTTTCTGGTCCGCATTTCACGCTGAAAAAGCGATGCTAGCGCGAAAAGACAAACCTTGGACCGACCTGAGCAATCCGTTTTTCAAATACTGGGCGATGCAATTGGGCTTTGTCGTGCTGGCCTGTCTGGTTGCTGGATGGACAGGCCTGTTTTTGTTTTTGACCCAAGCCTTCATCGCCATCTGGCACCTCGAACTGGTCAATTACATCGAACACTATGGCCTGACCCGCAAACATCTGGGCGGCGGGAAGTATGAGCATGTGCTGCCGCGCCACTCGTGGAATGCCTCGCATAAGGCGTCAAATTGGCTGCTGATCAATCTGCAGCGTCACTCCGATCACCACTATAAACCTGACCGGCGCTTTCCGTTGCTGCAAACCTATACCGAAGCAGACGCACCGCAATTGCCCTATGGCTATCCAGTGATGGGTGTCATTGCCATGGTGCCACCGTGGTGGCGCAGCGTCATGAACCGCCGTGTGCGTAAATGGCGCGACATGTACTACCCTGAGATCACCGACTGGAAGCCTTACACACGCGCCAGCAATCCACTGCCGCGCTGAGGCCAGACCAAAAAAAGCCCCGCCGGTCTTGGGAACGGCGGGGTTAAGTTAGTGCTGTGACGTAGCCACAGGCACCGGCGGTATAAGTGTGTGTGTGTTTAGCGTGTTAGTTTTTCATTTCTGCGCGAATTTGCTGTCGCAGCAGATCGATTGGAACAGTTTTTCCGTCGCGCTTAAAGCACCAGTAGGTCCAGCCATTGCACGATGGCGCGCCTTCTAGGGCAGCGCCCACTTGGTGGATTGATCCCTTTACGTCGTCGCCAATCAACGTCCCGTCAGCGCGGATTTTCACCGTGTGGCGTCCATTCATCGACATCAATTGTTCACCCGGACGCAGCATGCCCCGCTCAACCAATTGGCCAAAAGGCACCCGTGGCTCGGCCCGTTTGGAGGCGCTGACTTGCAACGCTTCGCGGTCAAACTTGCGTGTGTTGGCGATACGTTTTTCTGCAACTTTGCGGTATTTTTCTTCGCGCTCGATCCCGATGAAATCACGGCCCAGCATTTTGGCCACAGCACCCGTTGTCCCGGTTCCAAAAAACGGGTCCAGAACCACATCACCGGGATTAGTGGTCGCCACCAAGACACGGTGCAACAGGCTTTGCGGTTTTTGCGTTGGATGGGCTTTGTCACCATCATCGTTTTTCAGTCGTTCGTGGCCTGTGCAAATCGGCAATACCCAGTCGCTGCGCATTTGTACGCCTTCGTTCAGGGCCTTCAGCGCCTCGTAATTAAAGGTGTATTTGCTGGCTTCTTCCTTGGAGGCCCAGATCAGTGTCTCGTGGGCGTTGGTCAAGCGTTTGCCACGAAAGTTTGGCATGGGGTTCGACTTGCGCCACACCACATCGTTCAGAATCCAAAACCCTTGGTTTTGCAGCTCAGCACCCATGCGGAACACATTGTGATAGCTGCCGATGACCCAAATCGCACCGTTGGGCTTGAGCAGGCGACGCGCCGCTGCCAGCCATTCGCGGGTAAAGCGGTCGTAAATTTTGAAACTATCGAATTGGTCCCACGCATCATCGACCGCATCCACTTTGGAATTGTCGGGGCGATGCAGATCACCCTTGAGCTGTAGGTTGTACGGTGGATCCGCAAAAATCAGGTCTACACTGCCCTCAGGCAACGCGTTCATGCGGTCGATACAGTCACCGTCGAGGATCGTGTTAAGCGGGAGCGTTTGCGCACCCTTAGCCTTGGTTTTCGTCGTCATTTTCTGCCTCTGTCCCGGTGCATTTTCGCACTCGCTGGTTAAGGCCAAGATGAGTCATTACCGATTCGCCGTCAAATTCTTTTTTGAATCAATCACTTAGGTTTTTTTCTTGATACAAGATATTGTGTATAGGTTTGAACGAACGTCTATGGTGTGGGGTAACGCCAAGATTTTGCAGCCCCAGCTGATGCGCTTTTGTGCCATAGCCTGCGTTGGTGTCCCAACCGTAGCCGGGATGCTGTTGCGCCAGTGCCACCATCAGGGCGTCGCGACATATTTTGGCCACAATTGAAGCCGCCGCGATCGAGACTGATTTGCCATCGCCCTTGATCACGGTTTGGGTTTTGAGGCCATGCAATCCCTTGGGCACCATGTTCCCATCGATCAAAGCCGCATCAGGCGGCACCAAAAGCCCGGCAATTGCGCGTTCCATCGCTAAATGAGAGGCACGCAGGATATTGAGGCTATCAATCTCTTCGACACTAGCATGTCCCAGACTGACATCCCCAAAGGCGTGTATCCCATCCAAGGCCGCTAGCCGTTTCGTGGCACTCAGTTTTTTGCTGTCATCCAGACCTGTGGGAATATGTAGCGGATCCAACCAAACCGCTGCTGCTGTCACAGGGCCAGCCCATGGACCCCGGCCAACCTCATCCACCCCAACAATTCGGGAAAACCCCTTTTCACACAGGGCTTGTTCTAGACTGTAATCGGGGCCTTGGGTCATAGGGTCAAAAAACAAACATCCCCCCAAAACACAAACATAAAACGCCCCCGCATCTTACCATGTCAAAAGATGCGAGGGCGCACGTTAGGGAACCACACATTCCCCAACGGACCTAAATGGAAATCAAAGTGTTACAGACGGCTCATCCGGTAGCCTTGGTTACGCAAACATTGGGCAGAAAAGATCGTCCGCAATTTGCCTTTGCTGCGCACAGTGGTTTTGCAAAAATGCGGTAGCGAAGACGAATACTTGTAGTTGCGCTGCAAACACCCCTGACCAAATCCACGACGAACACCATTTTTAGTCTTCAGATTGCGCAGGCAGGACGAAGGCACGACCTTGCGCGACGACGTGATGTGTTTTTTTGGAATAGGGCGTGTCTGATGGTGCACTTGCGGTTTGTGCACATATTTCTTTTTCGTTTTTGAGCTTTTGTTTTGGCTGTCGTGGATGGCAGCACCAATGATGGCCAGCGCTGTAAAGCCTGCGATAATCCGCGCCATTTCGCCATTGTCGGCCTGTACAGGGGCAGTGGTCATACCAGTCACAGCAATGGAGAGGGCCAAAACGGGGGCGGTGAAAAATTTAAACATTTGGTGTCCTTTCGGTCAGTGGAACGCCATGAAGCAGCGTCGATGACCCAAAGGTGGCGGTGTCTTGGTACCGCAAGCAATAACAGGCGGATGTTATTCAATAGCATCCTGTTATTGCGGGATTTTCCCGTGGCTGTTAACCATCGGTATGGATTTCAATAAATGTTTCTTGCGTAAAGGTGTTTAAAAATGACCGTCTCCGTCACGTTCGACCCAGATTTTTCCACTGAATTGGAAGCAGATCCGATCATCGCAATGGCGCTAGCAGAGGCCGTGATTGTAGATGGCTCCGTATATGACCAAACGGCGACCAGCTTTGGCTTGTCCATTAGCATTGCCGAAGGGTCTATTTTTGCAACGCTCTCTGGCAGTGATTTTACCTTCGCTGTGATTGACGATGTTTTGCAACTGACCAGCGGCACAATCGACGGATTGGATTTAGGATTTACCATTACAGGTGCCGGAACTTTTGAGTTCTTTTCCGCCACAGGATTTGACACGGACTTTGCCGATATCGCCCCTGCTATTCTGGCAGACCGCACCGGCGACGATGACACTGCAATGGAAGACTTCTTTTTAGGCTTCGATTGGGAATATACCCTTAATGACAGCGCCGCAGATGCAGATAACACTAACTTTTTTGCCGATGGTGACGTGCCGTTCAACATGACCGGTGACGATGTGATCTATGCCAAAGGGGGCAATGACAAACTGTTTTCCGGTGACGGTCGCGACAAACTCTATGGCGGCACGGGCAAAGACACCCTTGATGGGGGCGCTGGCGCTGATCTGATCTTTGGCGGTAAGGGGGCGGACAAGCTCTTTGGTGGCAAAGGCAGTGACAAGCTGGACGGCAACAACGGGGATGACGTCCTATCAGGCGGGAATGGCAGTGACAGGCTGTTTAACAGCAAAGGCTCTGACCTGTTCATCGGCGGCCTTGGGCGCGACACATTCATCTTTGATACCCAAAGCGAACTGGTCAACAGTGGTGATACAGACAAGATCAAAGGATTTGAGCAAGGCAAAGACCTGATCGACCTGTCCGGCATCGACGCCAATGTGAAAAATGCCGCCAATGTTGCCTTTGTTTTCATCGGGGACGAGGATTTTAATGGCACGCAGGCACGCCGCCTTCGGGTCGAGGATCAAGACGGAAATGCCCCTCATTTGATCCAAGGCGACGTAGATGGCGATGGTACGGCTGATTTTGAAATCAAGGTTTTCAATTTTGACGGCACATTTGAGGCCAGCGACTTTATCCTTTGATCTTTGATAACAGCGCTGCCACGCGAGGCTGATATTGAATAACCGACAGTGAAAGCGCAGGGTTGAGGCATGAAACATATCCTTCTCTCTGCGACGCTCGCAATCGTCCTGTCAGTCCCGGCCCATGCGGCCTGTTTTGTTGAATACAAAGCCAAGCAAGACGATCCCCTGCGCTTGCACTATGGCATTTTGGAATTGCAGGGCAGTTGCCCCAGCCCCGCTGCCGCCAAAACCCGAACCCAAAACCGCCTGAGCAAGAACGGTTGGTCCCTTCTTAATATATTGTCCGTCAGCCCACGCGCGCCCACGACACAAAAACAGGAAAATGCCGGTGACAACTACCTCCGCTATTGAAGCCCGCAAATCCGGCAACCGTGTCGTTGTCATAGGATTGATCGCAGTCGTTGGAATATTGCTGTTGGCCGCTGTTGTCCTGTTCTTCAGCCTGCCGGATGCCAATGCGTTCAACGCCCGTGTAGAACGGCTTTTTGTTGAAAATGACAACCTGACCTCAGGGGCCGAGATTAAGCTGCTGGAAATTCTGGCAGGATCTGGCACAGCCTTTTCCGACACTTTGGCCTCGTACCGGATGGTGATTTTTGTGTTGTTGGTGTTTGCCGCAGCCCTGCTTTGTTCGGCGTTGGTGTTCTTGATCATGTTGGTGAACCTTAACCGACGCATGGCCCAGATTGAACGCGCCGGGATGGAGGTCAATTCACTTTTGATCAGCCGCGAGGAAAACACGGTCTACCTCAACAACCTCGAATTCAAACTGACCGAGGCCGCGATTGAAACCCTGTCGGTTCTGGCCGAGGCCCGCATGGACGGCGACGTTCTATCCGGTGCGGAATTGGAAGGCGTGATATCCGGGCGCAGTGCCGCCGATTGCGAAGAGGCTGCCGGTGCCACACGGATCAAACGCCTGCGCGATGCATTGGGCAATCAGATGGTCAGCGAACTACTGGTCAAAAACATCGCACGGCGCGGCTATATGTTATCAATCGACAGCGATGTCATTCGGATGGTCTGAAGCAGATCACGTGGCGATAAACCCGCCGGACTGCCGATGCCAAAAGCCCGCGTAAAGCCCGTCTAGGGCCAGTAACTCTGCGTGGCTGCCTTCCTCGACAATCTGGCCAGCATCCAACACAAGGATGCGGTCCATCTGCGCAATGGTCGAAAGGCGATGCGCGATGGCGATCACGGTTTTGCCCTGCATCATATCGTAGAGAGTTCCCTGAACCTGCGCTTCTACCTCACTGTCGAGGGCACTGGTGGCCTCGTCTAGGATCAGAATAGGCGCATCCTTTAGAATGACCCGCGCCAAGGCGATGCGTTGGCGCTGCCCACCTGACAGTTTGACACCGCGCTCGCCAACTTGCGAGGCGTAGCCTTTGTTCCCAAAACTGTCTTCCAGATCCAAGATAAACCCATGCGCCTGCGCCTGCTCCGCCGCCTTTTCCACCTCTGCTTGGGTCGCGTCGGGGCGGCCGTATAGAATGTTTTCAGCAATGGATCGATGCAAAAGTGATGTTTCTTGCTGCACCATCCCAATCTGGGCGCGCAGACTTTCTTGGGTCACTGCCTTGATGTCTTGGCCATCGATCTGGATCTGACCGCTTTCAGGATCAAACAAGCGTAATACCGACTTGACCAATGTCGACTTACCTGCGCCCGAACGCCCGACAAGGCCCACTTTTTCCCCGGGTGCGATGTCAAAACTGACCTTGTCCAACCCACCTTTGCCGCGCCCGTAATGGTGGACCAATCCATCGGCTTGCACACGACCCCGGGCCGCAGGCAGCACTGACGCTGTCGTGCTGTCTTGCATGTGGATCGGTTGGGCCACGGTTTCCATCCCCTCAGAAACGACGCCCAACGCCCGAAAGAACGAGGACAACGCCCCCAAAATCCATCCCGTCATTGCATTGATGCGCAGCGCCAGCGCACCGGCAGATGCCACGACCCCAACCGACGCTACATCGTAGGTCCACATCATCAAGGCCCAGCCGACGACGGCGACGATCAAGACCCCGTTTAGCGTTACCAAACCCGCATCCATTGCAGTGACAACCCGGTTTTCCGCCATGTAAGTTTTTCGATGGTTTTCAAGGATATCGACCGCGTACTCGGTCTCACGTTTCGTGTGCGAAAACAGTTTGACCGATTGAATGTTGGAAAAGCTATCGACAACAAATCCCAGTGTTTTGCTGCGCGCCGCCGAACTGGCCCGGGCCGCTGGTCGGATCCGCCGCAACGACCAAACCAACAAAATCCCATACAGGATCAACCAAAAGGCCAATGGTATCAGCAGCATAGGATCGGCACTGGCCAGAAGGATCCCTGCCCCAACCATATAGGCCACTGTAAAGGTCAGCGTGTTCATCACCTGAAAAATTAGATCACCCATTGCAGCCGGCATCTGGATCACACGGTTAGCAATACGACCGGCAAAGTCTGCCTCAAACCACCCTACCGGTTGGCGCAGCACATGCCGGTAAGACCGCCATCGCCCAAGGCCCGCTACATTGGGTTGGATCGCGTTCTTGATCAAAGCTGTATCAAGTGTTTGAAGCAGCGGCCGAAACAGCAAGATAAACACAAAAACCAGCACCAGTTCGATCCAATGGGAGCGCCAGAACTCTGCCGGTGTCGTCCCCGTCATCAAGTCGATCAAACGCCCCAGATAATAGATCAACGCAACTTCGGCCAAGGCAGCCATACACGACGTCACTGTATTCAGCGCCAGCGCCTTGCGGAACGGGCGCAGCATCATCACAAGAAACGGAAGGATCTTGTTCGGTGGGACATCTTCCGCATCATAAGCGGTGTAGGGATCAATCAGGTTTTCAAAATACTCAAACAGTCGCATAGGTCTGATCCTTAAGTCGCTTTGCCTCGCACCCGTTTGGAAATATTAAACTGGTCCTTGGTTAGGGGAAGGCGTAATCTGATCGCGAACAAAGCCAACCAAAGAGGCGTCGCTGCAATGTCTGACTTTCCAATTATTGATACCGATCCCGGTGTAACACGCCAAGTCTTGGCAGATCACCCCGACCTGATGCTGGTATCGTTTAAGTTCAACAAAGGCGCAGAAGGCAAACTGCACAACCACCCCCATGTTCAATCGACATTTGTCAAAACAGGGCGGTTCCGGTTTTCCGTAGACGGCACCGAAACCAACGTCGGTCCCGGAGACAGTTTCGTGATCCCATCACAAGCCGTACATGGATGCGTCTGCCTTGAGGCAGGCGAGCTGGTTGACTGCTTTACCCCAAGGCGCGACGATTTTCTTTAGGCGTTACGAGAACAAAATACCGCCATTGATATCAACATTTGCACCCGTGATGAACGCGGCCTCGTCAGACACAAGGTAGGCCACGAGGTTTGCCACGTCTTCCGGCGCGCCTTCACGCTTCAGCGGTGTCGCATTGGCCACGTTTTTGCGCACTTCATCTTTGGTAAAGACATTGTGGAAGTCCGTGTCGATCATGCCCGGGCACAGGCCATTTGCGCGGATATCGGGACCTAGTTCCTTGGCCAAACCACGGGTCCAGGTCAACATAGCCCCTTTTGACGCCGCATAGGCCGTGGCACCGGGACCACCACCATCGCGTGCGGCTTGGGACACGATATTAATGATCGCACCCTTAGTCATATGCTGAAGGGCCGCATTGGTCATCAAAAAGGCCGTCGTCAGGTTCACGTCCATCACCTTTTGCCAGTGTTCCAACGACATTTCAGCAACCTTCACACGGGCCACAAGGCCACCAGTGTTGTTGACCAAAATGTCGACCCCACCCAATTCAGAGGCGGCGCGATCTACAAAGGCTTTCACGTCGCCTGCATCGGTCAGATCGCCTTGCATCGCAAAAGCTTTGCCGCCCTGTGCTGTGATCTCGGCCACAGCACTGTCAGCCCCTTCCGAGGACGAATGATAATTGATCGCCACATTCGCACCAAGGGCTGCAAGGCGCAGGGCACAAGCCCGTCCAATGTCACGCCCACCGCCCGTTACAATCGCTGTTTTTCCTATCAGGTTCATGGCTTTTCCTTATGCATTTTGGTTATCGCCCAACATCAAATGTTTTAGGCACGGTGACTTTGAAACTGCGTTCGTCGGCGTCAGTAAAATACAAATCGCAGTCATAACCTTGGTCATCCAAGAAGCTAAAGACGCGCTTGGGGGCCGACAGGGAATAGGGCACCAATAAGGTCGCGACGCGGTGTCGAATGGCTTTTGGGAACTTGGCGTGCAGGCAGGTGCTGACGGGCAAGTCCTTGTAGTCGGCCTCGTCTACATCTGGGAACCCTGTTGTTTGCGACAGCGTTCCTGCACCGGCCTCAGACCAGAGGAACTGACCATAAAAGCCCGCCTTTTCACCAGTATAGCGGAACGTCGTATCGCCCAAAGACATTGGCGCATTGGCGTGCAGCAACCACGTCAGATCAACGGGCTCAGACGCGTCCACAGCATCGACGATCACAAAATAACTGTCATTGACGAAATAGACATCGCGCAGCGCTTGGGTCACCTGAGGCGTCAAAGATTTATAGGCCTCGGTGGCGTCGCCTTGGATGTAGACATGATCTTCACGGGTTTCGGCGTTGATGATTTTACCGGTCGAGCGCATTGCCTGCGCTTTGTCCTTACCCGCATATTGGCCATTGCCGTTGATCAAAATGGCGTTCTTTGACCGCGTTTGACGGCGCCAGTTCTGGTGCATTGTCGAGTTGAACGCCACATAATGTCCAGATTGGATCGCCAGATCTTCACCAAACCCGGCAAGGCAAAACGCGTTTTGATCCCCGTGGCTGTGGCTGATAGACCCAAAGGGCGAGGATTTCATCACAAACTGAATATGCTCGTCCGGTACATCCATTTTGTGCTGGATGGCTGTCCATCCGACCCCTTTGAACCACTTGAGCGTGGGCAGTTCTGAAGGCGATGTGGCCTCGACCGCACCAAAATCGTGCAGGTAGACCATTTCATCAAAGTTAAAGTCCCACCAACCCCAGTTGTAGAACTCCATTTCGGTGCCTTGGTCGTTGCGCTTGATCTCGTCGTAATACCACGCATAGGCCCCTTGGCCCGTGACGCCTGCATATTGGCGCAGGTTGTACCCGATCTTGAGACAGGGCAGGTCGCCCATTGTGCTGTCATCGCCGAAGGTCGCGCGGCGCGTGTCCGGCGCTTTGGTATAAAGCGGAAAGTCACCCGTATTCTGGAAGAACGGACGCTGATATAGATCGTATCCGCAGAATGACTTGAGCAGATTGGCCGCATCAATCAAATAGGCCATCCCAGTCATCCAGTAATGTGGCCCCTCGGCCCAGCCCCCATCACTGTCGCCCCAAGGGGAATAGACCGTCGACAGAAATTCAATGGAATAATCCAACCAATCGCGGGCCTCGTCCACTTCGTCTAACAAGGCAATCGCTGAAGGCACCAGAACCGCTGACACGGCACGCACAGCGTGGCTGTCAAAGGGGAACAGATGGATGTTGGCATGTTTGATCAAGTGATCTGCGGTTTGCCGTGTGCGCGCAAGCAGGGCCGTTTTGACCGCGTCGCGTTCTTCGTCAGACAGTTGATCATGCAGCCAGTCATAACCCCATGCCAAAGCAAGGTTGACCCGAAACGCCCATTCGTCTGTATAGCCACGTGATGTGGTGCCTTCAGGGTTCCAAGTGGCTGCTTCTAACAACCATTCCTTGGCGCGGGCCAACATGGCGGCATCTTGGGTGACTTTGCCTCCCACGGCCAAATGTCGGATGGCATAGAGCAGTTCCTGACAGGCAATATAAGTCGAACGCCAGATCGGCGCGACGCGTTGATGATTTGGGTAACCTTCCGGTTCTGTCATCACATCGCGGTCCATCCACGGTGCCACAGATTTTTCATAGAACACATCCCAACTGCAATGACTGGGGTCTTTGCCAATGTCTTTTTGGAAGGTCTTCAATTTCGCAGGCGACAACCACAACCGCGGGTGGGTCATATCGACCGTTGCATAGCGATCGGTCCGCGAGGGCAGTGGAGTTTGCGGCAGGCTGTCGGCCACATCGAAACTGCGTGTCTTACTCCATGCGGTGGCAGGTGCATTGGTTTCGGCCGACCACACCGCATAGCTCCAATACCACGCACCCGTATCAAGCGGCGCTTCGGGCGTATGGAAATTCAGGGGTAAGGCGGGGATCAGACGGGTGTCTGCATCGGGAAAATTAGCGGACTGCGAGAGCCGAAGAACATAAAGCGCCTCGTCTTCGATCACAGGGAGCCATGTGAACCGTGGTGGGTTTTCTGCAATCTCGGTGCTTGCATCCGGGCCATATTGGATGTTCAACCGGCCTGCTTTGGGTTGATCAAGAGGCGGACGTTCAGACGTAGGAATTGTAGTCGCTGACATAGGGTAGCAGCACCTTCGGGCAGATTTTTGTGGGAAAAGTGGAGGCGCCACACACTGGCGGCGCCTCCGGTTTCGTGAGTGTATTAACCGCCGTATTGACGGGTGTAGGCCGAGTTCATCGCGTCAAGAACGTCGTTGAAGCCCATCTTGTCGAGTGTGGCCATGTAATCGTCCCACTCGGCTTCGACGTCAGCAGAACCCAAGATCCATGCCTGCTGCTTTTCAAGCATGTAGTCGCGCACTTGGCTCCATTTTTTGTCGTAGACACCTTGCTCTTGCTCGTTGAATGCAACGCCCAAGAACTGATCTACCAAGTAGTCGCCAGCATCATATAGATTGATACCACGTACAGCGCTTGGGTTTGTCCATTGGATTTCGTAACCGAAGTCCTGGAAGTAGCCACGCTGAACCTGAGAACCCACCTGATAGAGTTGGCTGTTTACCGGACCGGCCTCCATGAACTCTTTCTTGAAGATCGGCTTGCCGTCGACCATGTCGTACTGTTCGCCTTCGATGCCGAAGTTGGCCAAACGGCGGCCTTCTTCAGTGAAGTAGAAGTCGAAATACTTGATCGTTGTCACAGGATCAGGGTTGGTGTGCGCAATCGCCCAGCCATCTGGTTTTACCGGAATACGACGGTGTTCGGCCATACGCACGCCCGAGATGGACGCAGGTGGTGCGATCACTGCCAGATCGAAACCTTCGATCTTGTCGCGCAACTTGGGGTTATAACCCGAAGTCGATGCGAACCAATCGTGTGTCATACCACCAAGGTTTTCAGACAACAGATATTCCCGAGCAGACGAGCCGCGTGTGAAAACTTCTGCGTCGATCAGGCCTTCTTGGTACCATTTGGCAATGTTCTTGATGCCTTCACGGTAGCCTTCACCGGCATAGCCGTGTGTGACTTTGCCATCCAAAACAACGAAGTCGTGGTATGTGTCGGAACCCGAGGAACGCCCGTCCCAAAGTGTCACAAGACGCAGCACTTCTGGCCACTGACGCGCAAAGAACGGAACTTCGTCTTTGATGCCATTGCCGTTTGGATCGTTGTTGCGGAATGCTGTCAGAACTTCGTAAAGCTCATCTACATTGTTTGGAACTTCCAAGCCCAGCGCGTCCAGCCAATCCTGACGCATCCAGTAAGCCCGGCCGTATTTACCATCGGGCAGATACGGGATGTAGTAGAGGTTGCCGTCAAAAGAAGACACCGCTGCTTGCTTTTCTGGGTATTTGTCAAAGAAGGCTTTGATGTTTGGCGCATGCTCTTCGATCAGGTCGTTCAATGGAACAAACGCGCCTTGTGGGCCATATTCGTTGACCATGTCTTTGATCTTGTCACCACCCACGATGTGCGGGATGTCGCCTGAGGCCAACATCAAGTTGTGCGCCTCTTTCGAGCTGGGTGTGTTCGTGCCGAACGTCGCACCCTTCAAGGACACGCCAGTCAGTTTGCGCGCGGCTTGCTCAACAGGCCAGTTCTCATCATAGAAATAGCGTTTGTTGTGCAGGTGTACCGTCAGTTCGATCGGTTCGTCTGTGACCATAAGATGACCATCTGCCAGGGCAGGCACGGTCATGGATGTTGACAGCAACGCCGCTGCCAGGATTGTTTGAATGCGCATAATTTCCTCCCTTAAACGCTTTCCTATCTTGGTTTTGCTTTTGTTATTCTTTGACACCACCAAGCATGATGCCTTTGTTAAAGTACTTCTGGATGAACGGGTAAAACAGGATCACGGGGATAATGGAACACACCATGATCGCCGCTGTCACCGTTTCAACCGAATAAACGGAATCCATTATCGACATTCCGAATTCTTCATCATCTGCAAGGGTCGCAATGACCTGACGCAGATAAACTTGTAGCGGGATCTTCTGCTCGTCCTTGAGCAAAACCATGGCCCAGAAAAAGCCATTCCAACGGGCCACCATGCAAAACAGAATGATTGTGGCCAAAGCAGGTTTGGACAAGGGCATGTAGACCTTCCACAGCACCTGAAACTCGTTTGCGCCATCCATGCGTGCGGCTTCCTCGAACGATTGCGGTATCGATTCAAAGAAATTACGCAGCAGGATAATGTTGAACGCGTTACACGCGAATGCGATGATCAGGCCGAAATAGCTGTCCATCAGGTTCAGATCGCGCATGTTCAGGAAGAACGGGATCAGACCTGCATTGAACCACATGGTAAACGCCACAAAGAGGTTAAAATACCGCCGCCCAAACAGCTGGGGTTTGGACAGGGCATAGGCCCCCGGGATAATGATCAACATGCTGACGAAGGTGCCGCCAAACGTGTAGATAAATGTGTTTTTGTACGACGACCAAAACAGTGGCTCTGCCAGTACATATTCATATGCCGACAGGGTAAGGCCAATAGGCCGCCAAAACACCGTACCCGCACTGGCCGCAGACCCATCACTAAAGGACACGGCTGCAATATAGATAAATGGATACAGCGTTGTGATCGTAAAAATCAAAATCAGTAGCATGTTCAAACGCACGAACATTTTGTCGCCGCGGGAATAGAGGTTCATGTTAGCCATTGTATCTCTCCCCTTACCACAGCGACGTGTTCGACAGACGGCGCGAAACCGTGTTGGCTGTCATCACCAGCACAAAGGCCACCACGGCGTTGAACAGACCCGCTGCCGCGGCAAGGTCATATTGCGCGCCTTGAATACCTTGACGATAAATGAAGGTGTTGATGACGTCGGCAGTCTCGTAGGTTGCGGGCTGATAGAGCAAAATGATCAGCTCGAACCCAACTTCCAATAGGTTCCCGATCCGAATGATCAGCATGATAATGATCGTCGGCAGGATCGACGGCAGCGTAATTTTCCACATCATTTGCCAACGACTGGCCCCATCAATCACCGCAGATTCATAGAGCGACGGGTTTACCCCAGCGATGGCTGCGAGGAAGACAATCGAAGAAAAGCCCGCCTCCTGCCAAATACCTGAGCCAATGAAAATTGGCCGAAACCATTCGGGTTTGATCAAGAAGTAAATCGGATCTATTCCCAGCCATTGCAGGAACTGATTGACGATGCCTGCGGACGGCGAAAAGGCCGTAATCACAATACCCGCGATGATCACGGTTGAGATAAAGTGGGGCAGATAAACGATTGTCTGCGCCGTTCGCTTGAACATCATATTGGTGATTTCATTGAACATCAGCGCCAAAATGATGGGAACCGGAAAGCCAAAACAAAGGCTTAGCATACTGATCATAAACGTGTTCTTCAGCGCCCGGCCAAACTGTTCGCTATAGATCAGCGTTTGGAAATGCTCGAAACCGACCCAAGGGCTGCCTGCAACACCACGAAAGATCGAGTAGTCTTTGAACGCAACCTGAAGCCCGTACATTGGCTTGTACAAAAAGACGACGAACCAGATGATCATTGGCAACAGCATCACATAGATCTGCCATTCCCGTTTGAAGTGATCCAAAATTCGAACCATGCGCCCATCAACAACCGACGTGCTGTCGTCGTTGTGGGCGGTGGCATCAGCCGAAGATGATGTCTGATCGACCATCGCTTATGCCCCAAAGCTCATGGCGCGGCCCGTTTCTGCGTCAAATATCTTGACCAGCGAGGCCGGAACATGCACGTGCTCAACGCCCGAAAGATGCCCGATGTCGCCATTGGTTTCAGCTTTGAACACAACCTCGGCCCCACCAAAGCGTGCATGCAATAGCGCCTCAGAGCCGAGTGGCTCAACCAGATCAAGGCTGACGGGCAGCGGTGATGTCGCTTCGCCTGCAGAGAGGGTGACATGCTCAGGCCGAATACCAACAATCACGTCGCGCCCAGCTTGGCCATTCAATTTGTGGGGCAATTTGATCTCGGACCCACCAATGTTGGCACCATTTTCAGTCAAAACGCCTTTGACTTGGTTCATGGGCGGCGACCCCAGAAAGCCCGCCACAAATGTGTTCACTGGGTTGTTGAACAGCTCCATCGGCGTACCGACCTGTTCGATCCGGCCATCATTCATCACAACGATACGATCAGCCAATGTCATGGCCTCAACCTGATCGTGGGTCACATAAACAGACGTGACCCCCAAACGGTTGTGCAAGCGCTTGATCTCGGCCCGCATCTGGGTGCGCAGCTTGGCATCAAGGTTGGAGAGGGGTTCGTCAAACAAAAACACTTTGGGATGACGGACAATCGCGCGTCCCATGGCGACACGCTGGCGTTGACCACCAGACAAATCTGCCGGGCGGCGATCCAAATACTCGGTCAGACCCAAAATTTGGGCCACTTCATCAATGGTCGTCTTAATTTCGGACTTGGGCATACGGCGAATGCGCAACCCGAACGCCATGTTATCGGCCACGTTCAGGTGCGGATACAGCGCGTAGTTTTGGAAAACCATCGCGACATCGCGGTCTTTGGGCGCGATACGGTTTACACGGCGGCCATCAATAGTGACGTCCCCACCGCTGATCTCTTCGAGACCCGCAACCATACGTAGGGTTGTGGACTTACCGCAACCCGAGGGGCCCACCAGAACCACAAATTCTTTCTCTTCAACGTGCAGATCGATGCCGTGAACGACTTCAATTGCGCCATAGCGTTTGACGATGTTTTTAAGTGTGACCCCAGTCATGCGTCCTCCCAAACGCCTGCCGTAGCAGAAATGTTGCAACTCGATCTTGGCGTTGGCTAAACTGCCATCCCTTTTTAGGGCCCTTATCAGATCAAGCGCGACTTCATTTCATAAACTGGTATACTAGTATCTGAGAATCAGCAAATGAAAACTTCTGCTAGGCGATAAAACCACAGAAATTGGCAATTGCTATGCTGTTTTTTACGTGGGCCTGGGTTTCACCCCATGTTCCGCAAGGTCACATAGAATACCCTCCGGCATAGCAATTTGCGCCGAGGTGCTCTAAGGAGCAAATACAGACAAGAGAGGCTGCCCGTGCAGATGCTACTAGAAACGCAAGAACGCAAAACCAGCGCTGACGTTGTATTTGACTACTTACATGAGCAAATCAACACTCTGCAATTAATGCCCGGCACCAAAATCTCTGAGGCAGAAATCGCTGCAAAATTTGGGGTTTCCCGTCAACCGGTCCGCGACGCGTTCAGCAGGTTGGGCAACTACGATCTTTTACTGATCCGGCCTCAAAAGGCGACTGTGATCAAAAAGTTTTCTTTGAATGCGATTACAGCTGCGCGGTTCATGCGCCTTAGTGTCGAATTGGAAGTTTTGCGCAAAGCACTGATCAACTGGACGCCAAAATGGCGCGAGAAACTGATGGAGTGTATCGCCACCCAAGAAGACGCTGTGGCCCGCGGTGACGCAGACGCGTTTCACAAAAGCGACTACACTTTTCACCAACTCTTGTGCCAAGTGGCGGATGCTGAGTTTGCCTTTGATATCATTCAGGAAAACAAAGCTAAGGTAGACAGGCTCTGTGTTCTCAGCCTTGGGGCCAAAGACACGATGCCCGAGCTTCTCGAAGATCATAAGCAAATGCTCGACCAGCTGGAAAACGGCGACGAGGCCGGTTTGTGCCTAACCATCCGACGTCACTTGTCACGGTTGGACAGTACGGTTGATGACATTTACGAAAAGCACGCCGATTACTTTGAAGCAGATTAAAGCCGCGCAAGTTGCCCTGCGCGGCTGATCTTTTACAACGCTCTTTGGTCCAATGTTACTTGGACAGGATCGCCCCGATTGCAGCCCCTAGAATGGCCGCGCCCAAAGCATCGTTCGAATTGCTATTGCGGCTAGCGGTACTTTTGCGTGTGCCGGATGAGGACTTGCGCGGTGCTGTAGCCACCCGTTTCTTTGGCGCTGTATAGGTATATGGCGTAAAGCGCCCCTCGGTTTGCGACACCAGCAATTCGTATTGGGAGACGTTCAGAAACCCGGATGCCGGTAGGCCCTGCGACAACTGCCATGCAGAAATGCCACGCCGTGTTTTGGGCCCCCACTGGCCATCAACACCGCCGACATTGTTGCCCGTTGCGTTCAGACGGGCCTGAATGTTCCCTTTAAGGGTACGGTTCAGACCAAGCGGTGCTTCGGTCGTTTGATTGGCCGGCAAACTGCGCAGCGTTGCCGAAATAGGCAGTGCCAGCGACGACGTTTCGTTAATCGCCGCACTCCGTGATCCGGCAGCAGCCGACGCGACACGCTGGCCAGTTACCGCAGCAGGCGTCGCACTTGCACTCAGTTGGTCAACCATGCGCTTTGCATTGCGGGCAAAGACACCTTGAGGGAACAATTGCAAATAAGTGCGATAGTCCTCGATATCGCCGGTCTCACGAGCCAGATCAAAGAGCAATTTCTGTTCTTCCAAACGCGCACCGCCAGCAGCAGGCGCTGTCGGCACTGTAGCGACTGCGGCAGTTGTGGTTTGGGGCGCGACAGCTTCAACAGGGTTTAACATCACAGGCCCCGTCAGGCTGACATTCAGCCAAGGCCGTTGCTGGGCCTCCGTCGCATCATAGACTTCGCCCGTGACCCGTGTGAAAATCTCGGCGATGTCTGTGTTTTCTGCATCAATGTGACGCAAAAGCGCTGTGGTGAACGGCGAATTGAACCCGTCCCCATCCAGAGCGACTTCTCCGGGGCTGGTGGCAAATGCGATCGCCATGCCCTTGCCGGTGTTCGCAACCTTCATTTCAGCAAGGCCATTGCTGACCGCCGCAGACCGCGTGGCTCCAAGGGAGCGGGACAGGGTTTGTGACAAGGGGTTGTCGCGGCAGGCGTCCAGAAATACCAAATTCACCGCATCAGATAGCGACATCTGGCGTGTGATGAAATCCACTGGTACGGCTTCAAAGTCCAACGATGTTTCATCAGCAAAGGCCGCATCCGTCGGCACCAAATAATTGATCCCATCTACGGACATGCCATGACCGGCATAGAAGAAAATGTTCACGTCGCTCTTACGCGCAGCACGGCTAAAGTCCCGCAGCAACATCTCCATGCTAAATTTATCAAGGTCAACGCCCACGTAGGTTTCAAACCCGAGAGCCTGCAGTTTTGCCTCCATCGCGCGGGCATCATTGACAGGGTTTGCCAGTGGCATCGCATGAACATAGGCACCGTTTCCAATAATCAGCGCCGTCTTCTTTTCAACTGACGCAACCAATGCTGTCACAGAAAGGACAATCGCAAAAAGTGTGGCAAAGGCTAGTTTTATGGCAGACATTTAAATTTCTCCTTAGCTTGAATTGCGATGGCCCTAGGACAATGGGGCAAGGTTAATAATCTCAACGCGGCGGTTCAGCGGGTTCATGACGTTTGCAGGATCCATCGGCTTGGAAAACCCGTATCCGATGGGAATAACCTGCGTAGAGGGCACTTCGTAGAACGTGGTTAGGTGATTGACGACGACCCGTGCGCGTTCCTCGCTCAGCTTTTGATTATAGGCCGCATCGCCGCGCCCATCAGTATGTCCGACAACTTGGAATGTGTTGTTAGACAGTCGCGGATCCAGCAGTGCCTTGGCCAGCGAGCGCAGTGCGATCATCCCATCCGTGGTCAATTTGGTCGAATCAAGGTCAAAATTCACGGTAAGATTAACGGCTGGCAAATCTATGGTTGCAGGCAGTGGCCCTTGGATATTGATCCCCCGTTTTGCAACAGATGACATCGAACGGACAGTGGGGCCGGCATTCTTGGCAACCAATTGATTTATAATGGTGTTACTGTCCTGAAACCCCTGTGCATGGGCGACATTTCCAACGACAGACAGCCCCGCCAAAAGCGTGATGCAGAGCAAAGTTTTTAATCCAAATCTCATCTATGCGCTCCTTAATATCTTACTAGTTTACCACAGTTAGGTGTAAAATCTCAGCCGAAGTTTGCCGCATACCGCGCCCCTCGCCTGCCAAATCCTCCATGCTGGACTTCAACAGGTCTAAAAAGACGGCTTGGTTCAACACACGCCCAGAGGCATCGGTTTTGGCATATTGACCACTGGCGCCAACTTCTAAATCCTCAAGTACATCAATCGGGCTGCGCGAGGTGATCGAAATAATGGCCTCAGTCCCAGTGGGCAAAGACGCTGTATAGGTTTGCCGCCCCTCCCGGCCATCGCCAAACACCAGCTGGGTCTTGGGCGGGTACTGACGCCGCAAAAGTGCACGACGCGGCAGCAAATTAACCACGGATCCATCAGCCTGCAGATAGGCAAGATACATAAAGCTGTAGAAATTCGGCGTCGTGACTTCAAACGCCAGACTTTCATTGATCCCGACTTTCGACTTCCTCGATAGCAAATCAATTTGCGGACGGTTTTGCGAGGTCATCGGCAATTCAAGCGCCGTAAGGGCCGTGCAAACCGGTTCGGGCCGCAATTCAACCGCTGATACAGTCTGCGCCCCGAAGCGAGCGCCCAACGCCTCCAGGCCCTCAGCGTCTTGAACATATCCTGTTAAGGCCAGCGTCCCAGAAGATCCAATGGACCACGACAGACTTGCGCAATTCATATCAACCGGCTGTCGGGCAGTTGCCTGAATTTGTGCCGCACAGCTTTCCAACCGCTCAGTTCTGAAACGTCCTGCATCACCCAATTGTGGCAGTGCAACAGCCCTGAAATCATCACGACACTCAGCATCAGCAAGGGCGACAACCGGATGGTTTGCAACCTGCTGGGCCAGCAAATCCCGATCGCTTTGCGAACCGGGTTCCGTGGAAAGCGTCACACGCCCTTCGCCCGCATAGCGTTTGAGCGTAGCATCCCAAGCAGACAAACGCCCTTCAAGCCGGTTGATGACACTTTGGACATCCAACACTTCTTTGTTAGCGTCGTCGATCAACGCGGAAATGGCCCGCAACGCATCTGACTGTTGTGCAGCACCTTGCGTTGGCAAGGTCAGGCTGAAAGCCACGCAGGCCCCAAGAAGGATCCGTTTCATTCGCACCACTCCGCAGCTTCGCGTTGCCGCCGCACGCTGTTGGAAAACGCTGTGCGGTACTGGCGGGCACGCACGTAACGCGCCTCGATGTTCAAAGGACTGCCGTCTGCCTCAAAACTGCCTTCGTCGACCCAACATTCTTCCAAATGAAGAACCAACCCATTCAAATCACCCAGTACAACAGATTTGAGACTGGCATCGACGCTTTGGACCATTCCCACCATAAATGGCGGGCATTGGCCCTGCGGCGTGACCTCTTGCAGGCCCTTAAACGAGCCCAATGTTGTCAGCGCTGTCGACACGATCGTTTCAACAGAGTCGAAATAAGCATCCAATTCAGCAGGGGTGCGTTGATCGTAAAAGTTATCAGCAAAACACAGCGCATTTCCACGCGACCGCAACGAAGACGGTGCCACATCAGGCGCGGTAAAGGCGGTTGTCGTCTCGGCGGCCTGACCGACCTGACCAAGACCGTTGGACCCGAATTTAACCAAATCGACCTGCTGTCGGATTTCATCCAGCAAACGGTCCACTTGGGTCAAATCCAAAGTTGCCATTTCTTCGGCAGTAACAGCTTGGGCGTGTGCCGCCTTGGGCGCGGCAAAAAAAATACCACAAACAGCAGCAAGACAGATGATGGGGTAACTGCGGCCGTAAGCCACGGGCATAAAAGACTTCCTCAAAAGAATCATTTGTCATTTTTTATTAACACTTCAGTATCGTGTAGCGAGAGTCACGAAAACTTTTTGCGCCAAGAAATAGCTGGGCCACCGATTTAGACGATGCATTTGAAACGTTGTATTTCCATTTTCCTTTGCCTGTTTTCTGCGAACGGGGCCGTGGCCGACATGCTGACGGATCAGTTTCCCAACCCCGTCGATGAGGTTGTCTGTGATCAGATCCCAGTCCTCGAACGTGGGAAATACGAAAAATGCGCTTTTGCATATTTGGAATTCGAATTGGACCCCTTTGTCGCCGAATTGGAAGCGCGCCGCGAACAACGCCGCATCGCCCAACAGGCCCGGTTGTGGGAATGGTTCACAGCACCCCCGGTTGCGGCCAGCTGCGAAGAACTGCCCGAATTAGAGCGGGCCAAGTTTGTCTTTCAATGCGACCTCCAGCAATCGAGTGCTGGCACCCTCAGCTATCTTGATTTGAATTTGCAGCGTCTTCAGACATCACGCGACAGCCTTGCGCGCAGGATAACCGCGCTGCAAAACGAATTTACCGAACTTCAAGCCAGACAAGACCGCGTCGACAGCGCCCCTTCTGCGGTACTGGCAGCCCCCGAATTGGGCGCAGTGCTGACCCGTTTTCAATCGGTCGCAGATCAAGCCACCACAATGGAACGCCTCGCATCCGAATTGGCACAGCGTCCTGATCTGGGCAAAATTGACAAGATAACATTGGTGAGTGCGCCAGTAGGGATCAACTTAACCGACTGGCAAGATGCCAGCGTGGTCATCGGCCAGATCGATCGCAGCGGAGTACTGGTTGCGATGATCAATGCCGCATGGACCAATCCCCAAAGTGTGCTTTTGGTACATCCTCAACTCGGCCTCGTTGCGGCTTTGAAATCAGAATTTAATGCGGAATAGGAGTTTTAGTATGGTGCGTCGTCTTGGCATAAACCTTTGGTGGAACAAGCTGGCTACAGCGACAGCGATGCTGATCGCCCTCTCTGGAGTGCCCAACACAGCTTCGGCGCAAAGTGATGAGCTGACGCTGACGATCACTGCGGGATCCTCAACCGGTACCTATTTCCGTTTTGCAGAAGAGATCGCAGCGATGCTGCCCGGTGCGTCCTTTGAAATCGTCGAAAGCGCGGGTTCGGTACAAAATCTCCGCCGTTTGATTGGGTACGAGGGACAAAGCGAACAAAAGTTCTACCAATTGGCCCTTGTGCAAGCGGATGTCTTGGAACAGTTGCGCGACCGGGCCAAAGGCAACGGCGTTTTGGAAAGCATCGTCGATCGGATCAAAGTGGTTATGCCGCTTTATGGCGAAGAAATTCATATCTATGCCGACGTGGAACGCGACGTTCGCACATTGGAAGAAATGCGGGCCGAGGGCCTTTTGGTGAACGCTGGTAGCGAAACAAGCGGCACCAATCTAACCGCACGGTGGCTGTTCGAACAAATCGGCTACGGCGATGATCTGGATAATTGGCAAAACGTGGCAGCCAAGCTGGAATTGCCAAACATGGGCCCCGGATATGATGTGTTGTTTGATGTGTCCGGTGCGCCCAGCAAACTGGGTTTGTCTTTGGAAAACCCGGCACCCGTCACATTGGTGCCGATCACCAACCAAGACGATCTTTTGGCAATTCCAAACTCGCCCTATCGCAAAGCGTTTCTGACACCGGAACAATATCCTTGGTTGAACCGTCCGGTTGAAACCCTTGCTGTCACGGCTTTGCTGGTGACTTTCGACTATGACGAACGCAATCCCTACTGCGACCTGATCGAGGATTTGACGCGCGGTATCGTCAATGGCTTGGAAAGCCGTCAATCGCCTGCCAGCGGCAGCCATCCCAAATGGCGCGAGGTCGATATTCTGAATGCGTCCAACCGCAGCGACATTTATGCCTGCTCGGCCCGCGTTCTTAATAGGCTGTAAGCCATGGGAAATCGTTTGATCCGCATCGCTTGGATCTGCTGTCTGATCCTCTTGGCGCCAAAAATGATGCTGGCGCAAAACGCCCCCGACAGGTTTGCGTTTGTCGTTGGTAATTCCGCCTATGAACGCACCAAGGACAACAGTAGGTTATTGCCCGGTTCCCGGCTAAATCTCGAATCCCCTGCCAATGATGCGCGCCTATATGTGGATGCCTTGGGCGCGATGGGCTGGCAGATCCTCAACCAAGACAACACGCAACGCACAGTCAGCGCCTTGCGCAACGATCTGACCATCGCCAGCAAACAAATCACGCCCGGGTCCGAGGTTGTGTTTATTTTCAACGGTCACGGCTTTTCTGACGGGCCCAGCAACTATGTGGTCGGCATCCCAGAAGACGGCGCGTTCACATCCTTTGCCGATATGCGCACAGGCTCTATCGAACTGTCCGAGATCGTACAGCAGTTGTCATTGGGCAATCCAGAACGCATCATTTTGATCATTAATGCGTGCGGCGACGAACCGATATCAAGCGAAGCCAATCGCGCCCCAGCAAAGCCAAACTTCGATACCTCGGTTCCCGAAGTTCTGGTGCTCTATGCTTCTTCCCCGCGCGGTGTCGCCTATGACTATGTCTACAGCACAGAAAAACAGGACGCGGACCCGATCCTGTCCGTCTTTACCCGCGCTTTTGCCCCGATGATCCGCGAAAATCGTCCTCTGTTGGATATTTTCGTCGATGTCCGTCAGCAGGTCGAACGCCTCAGCATCAACGCCGCCCGCGATAAAAACTTGCCCGGGCGCAGCTTTCTGCAAATCCCGCACATCCTTTATGATACGATCAATGGGCAGTTTAATTTGGCCAATGTTGCAGACACTTCTGTGGACGATGCGTTGAATGCGGACTGGCGATTGGCCCCACAAGCCTGTCGTTTCGACAGCGAAAGCCGTAACGAGGCCTTGGCGATCCGTACCCAGAATGGCGTGTCGGACGATGGCGAGGGTCAAGCCGTCCGGAACTGTATTATCGCCGCGGCTTTGGGCGACATGGGCATCGAAAGACTGACATACGATAATGACCGCAACAGGCCTGTGGTGGATCAGGTCAGCCCAGACTCCAGTTTCGTTCTTAATTCCGTCGTCAAATCGATGACGGTGACGCCAAAAGGTGAGCGCAGAAAATCTATTCCGCCAACTTCGATCGATATCTTTTATCAAACCTTGGCAGAAAACTACTTTGCCGATGGCACCAACATTACCTTCGGGTGGCAACGCTACGATGGCGGTGTTCCCCCATCTGATTTTGTTCAAAAGAATTTCTAAGGAGCCTCACATGAAGATCCTGCGACCCCTTTTTTGCATGCTATTTTCTATGACGGCCACAGCTTCTTTTGCAGATTTCAAACCTCTCTCTGTTCAGGGCAGTGTGGAGTTGGAGGAATCCATCGACGAAAGCAGCAACACGATGAGCGGCAATATCAAGCACCGCACAACGACTTCGCAACTGTTCAGCGCGTTCCAACTGACTTCAGCCGACGAAGACCAAGTGATCGAGGTAGACAAGCTAAAGTTTGCGCCAATTTTGGTTCCGGAAAAACTACCCGAAAGTGCGGCCCTTTTTTGTGTCGAAGTAAGAACCACCAACGGCTTCTATTTTGCCTTTAACAACGGCAACAGTCTTGTCGAAGGCACAAACGATATCGCCTCAACCATGAAAACACTGACCATCGAAGCCACCGACGCCAACCGCATCGACGATCAATACACCGAAAAACTGATGCTGATGCGCGGATTTCTGTCACAGGATTGTGGGGCACGTGGGTCAATCTACTATGTCCCCATGGCCATCAGTGACGCGCCCAAAAAGTTTCTAGCTGTGTTTGAACTTGGCAACGCCTCGGTCAAGGCCGAATTGTTTGGTATCGATCCACAAACGGAAAACGCTACCGGTGAAAACCTTGTTGAGTTTGACTGCAAAACCACAATCAGGCTCAGCCATGGATATGACTGCACCTTCGATTTGGACACACTGCCAAAAGACGCCTTTTCGCTTTATGAAGTCCAACTGACCGTCATCCGCCCCCAAGCGAATGACAAAAAGGACATCTACCGTGCCCGTGTCACAATCCCTCCGATCGCTGACAGCCCATGAGGACTATTTTGAGCTGGTTTTCGATCAGTCGCGCGGTCAGACGTCTGTGTAAGACCTTTCCAATTTTGGCGATCATTTGGTGCGTGCTCTTTGCTGTAACTGTTGCGTTTTATACCGCGTTTTTTGTCCAAGGCAGCAACACTGCACTCTTTGTCGTCGAAGCAACCACCAGCCGCTTGCAATTCAAAACCGCAACACCGGAGCGCAGCAGCATTTTTGTCCAGAATGTTAACCTTCAAAGCGGCAACGCCTTCTTGAAGGACAACACAAAAACCGACCCCCAAGCGTTTTGTTTTTCGGGCTACGTGACCCCCTTAAAAGGGGCAACCTTGGATTTTGGTGTGCTTGAAGGGCGACAAAACCTCAGGATCCTTCCAGAGGATGGCCAGGCCGCCGGATCCGTGAGCTTTCTGACCAACGGCTGGGCCCTGGTTGATCTTGCAGATCCACAAGTCGGCAGATCTGAGGGATCAGAGTCAACGCAAGACTTATTGAATCCAGGCGCGCAGCCCACTGATATGGTTCTGACCGACGCTATAAATATCGCCGCTTCCGAGCTTTGCCAGTCTGCTGATACCAGCACCGGCGTGTCTGGATTTGCGCCGCGTGCGGAACCGATTTCAGTGGATGGCGGTGGATCGTTGGGGCGTGGATTGCGCATCAGCGGGGCAGGTCAATTGTTGGTCGACACGGATCTGCAATTCATCTCTGGTCGCATCCAAACCGTTGTGCGACAGGTTTTATGCCAAGAGACGTTTTTTACCCTGTGGGGCCGCGCCCCAAATACGTCATGCAATCGTGTGTATGTCCTATCCGGCGCGCCTTTGACGATCCCATCGGGATCCGCACTGCGCGGCGTCACCACAGACTCGGACATCCGCGAGACAGCGGTTTTGTTCGGGCAGGCCTATTTTGATGGCGAGATGTATCAGGTGAATGTCTCGACCGAAGCACAGCATCTTGAAATCATCGGTCCCGGTGCCACTGATCGCCAGCAACGCATTAATCAGTTGTCGATTTCAATTTTTGATCGCGCCTCGTCTGAACCATGGCTGGTGGCGATCACTGGTTTGTTTTTGACCATGACAGGATTGATCGTTGGTATCTTGCAGGTCGAAGACCGACGGCCAAACACACCCACACCGACACCCTCGTCAAAAAGACCGCATCGTCGCAACAACAAGAACCCGCACCGTTGAACCAAACGGGTTCAGGCCTGCCTCAATGGCAATAGCACTGAAATTTCTGCGCCGCCTTGGTTGGGATGCAGCTCTAAATGACCTTTGTGATTTTCCACAACACGGGCCGCGATTGGTAGTCCTAAACCACTGCCCGGCCCTGCATTTGCCTGACTGAAACGACCGATTGCCAGCATATGATCGCCCGGATCAATGCCGACCCCGTTGTCTTGGATAATAATCTTGGCCCAATCATCCTTGCGCGACAGCGTGACGGTAATCTCTGTCATTTTTGGGCCACCATGGACCACGCAGTTGGTCAGCAGGTTCAAGAAGACTTCTTCCAGCATCACCCTGTCGGCCCATATCTGCAAAGACTGCTCTAGCCGGATCACAGTAATCTCGAACCGTTTGTCTTTAGATTGCCGCTCAAATCGTTCAATCGCAGCTGTCAGAATATCCTTTGCGTCCCAAACCGCCCCATTGACTGTGGTGTCCGATCCCTTAGCCCGTTCAAAAGACAGCAACTGATTGGTCAAATGCGTGGCGTTGCGGGCGGCAATGACCAGCTCGCGACTGCGCAATTTGCTTTCTTTGGCGGTCGGGGCGGTTTCCACCGACTCAGCTAGGGCCAAGACACCCGCAATGGGATTGCGCAATTGGTGCGCCGCGTTGGATATAAATTCATCCTTTGAACTGATCCGCCGTGAGATGCGATCCAAAAGAATGTTCAACGTCGAAACGATGCCTTGTGCCTCGATTGGGACATCGCGCCGGATCGGATCCAATTCGTTGGGGTTGCGCTTGCCAATGGCGTCTTGCAGATCCAGCAGCGGCCGCAAACCAATTCCGACACCAAACCAAACAACCAAAGCCACACTAACCACCAAAACAAAAATCACCCCAAAGGCGCGGGTCACCACGTCGCGAATAAAGCCCGCACGCACCTGCATGTCCTGCCAGGTTGTAATGGTGAATACCCCTGACACGTCCCCGACGATCGTTGCATCCAAAAACCGCAAAACCCGAACGTCTTTGCCTTGATAAACCGCGTCGTAATAAAGGGCATCTTGTGGCGTATCGGTTTGTGACACGGGGCCAACGGGCGGTGTGGCATAGCCCGTCACAAACACGCCATCCGGTGCATAAACGTGATAAAATAGCTCACCCCCCGACGTGTCACTGACCAAACGCCGTGTGGATATCCCCAATGCGTCTCCGCCCGACACCGTCACATCGCGCGAGATCGCAAGTGCCGCGGACAACAGACCGCGGTCAAAAATCTCTTCTGCGCGCAGGGTGGCGTTGCGAAATTGCCAATAGGCTGCCGCCGTTGAGATCAGCAAAAGCGGTGTCAGAATGATCAAAATCAACCGCGCCCGAAGGGATTGCACCTTCATTGTGGCGGCTCATAGCGCATCTGGTAGCCAAGACCCCGCTGGGATTTGATCGCGACACCAAACGGTTTTAGCCGTGCACGCAGCCGTGAGACATAGACCTCGACAACCTTGTCTTCCACATCCGCGCCAACCCCATAGGCGTAGTCCAAAAGGGCCGCTTTTGACACAAGCCGCTCTTGCGCCTCAAGCAGACATTCAAACACAGCCAATTCACGGCGCGGAAGGTCCAAAGCCGCACCCTCAGCCATCAATTGCCGCGAGGCCGGATCGAACCGCAACGCGCCAATTTCCAAGGTTTGCCGACGTGGCACAGACCGCCGCCGCGACAAGGCCCGCACACGCGCCTCTAGTTCCGCCATTTCAAACGGCTTTATCAAATAGTCGTCTGCACCTGCATCCAAGCCTTCAACACGATCTTGCGTTTGCGCCCGCGCCGTTAGCAAAATCACTGGCCGGCTGTCATCACGCGCACGGAGCTCCTTGAGCAGGCTCAGCCCGTCCAAGCCCGGCAAGTTGATATCCAAGATAATCAGATCCGAGGTATCTGTGCGCAAAAAAGCCAGCGCTTCGGTGCCATCATGTAACATGTCGACAGCATGGCCCGCGTCCGCAAGGCGGTACGAAATCCCCTTGGCAAGGCCAATATTGTCTTCCACAACAGTGATGCGCATGATTTTTTCGCCGACGAAAGTTTCATGCAAGGTTATTCCGTTAATTCCCCTATTATCAACTGATCTAGGACAGATCGGTGAATTTGTTTGGTGTCACCTTGGGAGAGGTGATCGACATTTAGGGAGGAACATATGTCCATTATCAAAACCACGCGTCGCGTGGCGGTAGGCCTTGTTGCCGCTGCTGCTGCGACTTTCACACTTCAAGCTCACGCAGGCGGTCACGGGATCGATCTGGAAGGCAAAACAGTTGAATGGATCATCCCATTCTCTGAAACTGGCGGCTCAGCCAAATGGGCGAACTTCTACGCACCATTGCTGTCCGAAGCACTGCCGGGTCAGCCCACAGTAGTTGTCAAATTCATGCCAGGTGCTGGTTCCACCAAAGGTGCCAACTTCTTCCAAGAGCAAGAATATGACGATGGCACACTGATCTTTGGCTCATCCGGGTCCACTCAGTTCCCATTCCTGTTGGGCGATCCACGCGTAAAATACAACTACGCTGACTGGAACGTTGTACTGGCCTCCGGCACAGGTGGCGTTGCCTATCTTCCGCCAGAAATGGCTGCCAAAATGGACGGTATGAACGCCGCTCCCTTGCAAGGTGAAGACTTCATCTACGGCAACCAAGGCGCAACACGTCTTGATCTGGTGCCAACATTGGCATGGGAAATGCTGGGTCTGAACGTTGAAAGCGTCATGGGCATCAAAGGTCGCGGCGATGGCCGTCTGATGTTTGAGCGCGGCGAAGCCAACATCGACTATCAAACGTCCTCGTCCTACTTGTCAGGCGTGACACCCTTGGTCGAAGCAGGCGATGCTGTTCCAATGATGAGTTGGGGTGCACTGGACGCAGATGGAAACATCGTACGCGATCCAACATTCCCTGACATGCCAACATTCAAAGAAGTTTGCGAGGCCACAGACGGCTGCGAAACATCCGGCGAAAAGTGGGATGCATGGAAAGCCTTCTTCATCGCAGGTTTCCCAGCACAAAAAATGGTCTTCTTGCCAGCGGGCGCATCTGCAGATGCCATGGTCACTTACACCAAAGCATTTGAAGACGTAAAAGCCCGTGCAGATTTCGCAGAAATCTCGAGCAAGCGTTTGGGCAAATACCCACAGATGACTGGCGATGCTGCGAAAACAGCGATGGCTAGCGGCACAGAAGTGTCACCAGAAGCCAAAGAGTTTGTGGTGAACTGGCTGCAAGAAAAATACGGCGTTTCTCTGAAGTAAGCCTTGTTTATTGAACGCCCTGCCTACAACGGCGGGGCGTTTTACTAAGCAAGATTAGGGGAGAGGGTCATGAACGTAATCATGGAGGCATTGCCAGCGCTGGGCGATGCATGGGGACTTATACTTCAACCAATCGTTCTGGGTTATCTGGTCTTAGGCGTTGTTATGGGTCTTTGTATTGGGGTCTTTCCCGGTTTGGGCGGGATTGCCGGCCTGTCTTTGCTTTTGCCATTTATGTTCGGGATGGACCCGATCCTTGGCCTTGCACTAATGGTTGGGATGGTCGCGGTTGTGCCAACCTCTGACACTTTTGCGTCCGTACTGATGGGGATACCGGGATCATCGGCCAGTCAAGCCACCGTATTAGACGGCTTTCCAATGGCGAAACGAGGGCAAGCGGCCCGTGCCTTATCCGCAGCATTCGCCTCGTCACTATTTGGTGGGCTTGTCGGTGCCAGCTTTCTAACCATTTTCATTCTGATTGCGCGACCCATCGTACTGGAATTCCGCACGCCTGAATTGTTGATGATCACTATCTTTGGCCTGTCGATGGTCGGCATCCTTGCTGGTCGTGTTGCGATTAAAGGCATCGTGGCAGCCGGGCTGGGGATGCTGATCGGGACCATTGGCGAAGGGGCATCATCCGGCGATCTGCGTATGTCCTCTTATGATTTTCCCTACCTGACGGACGGCTTGAAACTGGTCATCGTGGGTCTTGGTATTTTCGCCATTCCCGAAATTATTTCGCTGCTGCGTCAAGACCGCGCCATTTCCTCAGAACCTCAACTGGGAGGCGGTTGGATCGACGGCGTCAAAGACTGGTTCGCCAATATCTGGCTGTCCGTGCGCTGTTCGATCATCGGTGTAGTTGTCGGTGTGATCCCCGGTTTGGGTGGATCTGTTGTGGACTGGATTGCCTACGGGCATGCCGTTCAGACAACCAAAGACAAATCAAACTTTGGTAAGGGCGAAGTGCGCGGCGTGATCGGGCCAGAAAGCTCGAACAACGCCAAAGAAGGCGGCGGTCTGGTGCCAACATTACTGTTCGGGATCCCCGGTTCCGGTTCTATGGCGATCTTTATCGGGGCGATTGCCCTCTTGGGATCTGGCCAGATCGAAGTCGGCCCTGCCATGCTGAAAAACAACCTCGATATCACCTATTCTATCGTTTGGCTGTTGGCGCTGGCCAACGTGGTTGGCACGATCATTTGTATCGCGTCCTCGGGTGGCATCGCAAAGCTGACAACGATCCGCTTTGCCCTTTTGGCACCCTTTTTGTTCATGATCATCAGCTTCGCAGCCTTCCAGTCGGGCCAAAACCTGATGGATCTGGTAGCCCTCTTTGCTATCGGCTTTTTGGGCCTGATGATGCGCCGCTTTGATTGGTCGCGACCTGCGTTCCTGATCGGCTTTGTCCTGTCCAACCCAGCCGAAACATATGCAAACCAAGCGTTGCAAATCGCCCAATCGCGGTTCCGCAAAGGATTTGAAGATGGGCTGGATTATATCTTTAGCCCTATCGTTATTGTCTTGTTGGTGATCACTGTTCTGTCCGTCGTCTTAGGCCTGCGTCAAGCCAAAAACATTATGGCCGAGGGCGACGTTCAGTCCGGTTCAAAACGCGCACCACTGGTCTTTTTGTTGGTCGTCACAGGATACATCGCCTATGCATTCTACGATGCAGCCTCGATCCCAAGCTATAGCCGTGACCGCACATTCCCGATGTTTGTTGCAGGCGTTTGCTTGTTTGGCTGCCTATTGCTGGTGATCCGAATGATGTTGAAACCTGAAACCGACACGATCTTTGCAGATCGGGAACGTCACGGGGATGAGGCCACGGCAACCTACGGGCTATGGCCCACCTTAGCGTGGTTTGCCGCTTTGTTGATCCTGACATCCCTGCTTGGCTTTATCCTTGCTCTGGCGATCTTCCTCTTCACCTTCATGAAGGTCCGCGCCGGTGTCAGTATGGTCTTTGCCACGATCTACACAGCAGCAGGCATCGCTTTTATGCTGGGGATGGCATGGTTGTTGAACCGCGACTTCCCACCCGGATTGTTGCAGGAATACGCTGATCTGCCGTGGCCTTTCACATGACCCAGATAGCTATTCCATACCACTTTATGCGGGGCGGCACATCGCGCGGTCCGTATATGAACCGCGCCGATTTGCCCGAGGATCTGGATACTTTAGCCGAGGTGCTGATCGCAATCGTCGGATCAGGCCATAGCCTGAATATCGATGGGATTGGTGGCGGGGCTGCGGTCACCACAAAGGTGGCGATGCTATCCAAATCAGAGGATGATTGGGCGGACGTGGACTATTTCTTTGCGCAAGTCAGCGTCGAAGACCGCTTGGTCGATTTCAAACCAACCTGTGGCAATATCCTGACAGGCGTCGGTCCCGCCGCGATCGAGATGGGGCTGATCCCTGCCCAATCTGGCGAGACGACCGTCAACATTCATGCCGTCAACACTGGCGCTAAAGTGGCCGCAATTGTCCAGACACCTGACGGCGAAGTGAGCTATGACGGCACCGCGCGGATCGATGGGGTTCCGGGCACATCAGCACCAGTTGCCGTGCAATTCATGGAAACCGTTGGCGGTGTGACAGGTGCGTTCCTGCCCACAGGTAACTTGGTCGATACGATCGACGGCATCGATGTCACCTGTATGGACGTTGCAATGCCTATGGTGATCGCCAATGCAGCCAGTTTTGGCCTAACCGGGTACGAGACGGCCGCCGAACTGGACGCAAACACCGCTTTTTTTGAGCGGATGGAAGCTCTGCGCGTAAAGGCAGGCACCTTAATGGGCATGGGCGATGTAACAAAATCTGTCGCCCCGAAGTTTGGCCTCCTTGCCCCGGCACGTGACGGTGGCACGATGGCTACGCGCTATTTCATGCCATGGAACTGTCATCCCAGTATGGCCGTCACTGGCGCCCAATGTTTGGCGTCTTGCATCCTGACACCCGGAACGGTGGCCGACTTTGCGCTACCAAACGCTTCACCCTACACGGTAGTCTTGGAACATCCTTCGGGCAAAATAGAGGTCAATGTGGCCTTTGAAACGGGCCAAGACGGGTTTGTGGTACAATCAGCGGGCCTTGTTCGCACTGCACGAAAAATCGCAGCCGGGCATGTGTTCATCTCCAAAGCCATTTGGGACAATTCCTAGTCGGATGAAAGTACATATCCTTGACGATTGGTTCGACACGCTCAAAACACTGCCCTGTTTTGAGAAACTGCGCACCCATGATGTGACCATATGGACCGACCACGAACCTGATCCCCAGCGCCTTGCCGAACGCGTAGCTGATGCAGAGGCATTGGTTTTGTTTCGCGAACGCACCAAGATTGGTGCAGATTTGCTGAAAGGTCTCCCAAACCTCAAACTGATCTCGCAACGCAGCGTTTACCCTCATGTGGATGTCCCCGCCTGCACCGATCATGGGGTTCTTTTGTGTTCTAACATGCATGCTGGCGCGCCCTCTTATGCCGCGGCAGAACACACGCTTGCGCTGATCCTCGCCAGCTATCGCCAAATTCCACAACAGGCCGCTTCGATCCGCGCAGGGCACTGGCAATCCGGTGTTGGCCGCACTCTTAGGGGGCGAACCCTAGGCCTTTACGGATATGGGCGGATTGCCAAAGCTGTGGCCAGCTATGCCCAAGCCATCGGTTTGAATGTCCAATGGTGGAGTTCAGAGGAAGGCCGCGCCCGCGCTACCGCAGACGGCGTTAAGGTTGCCGATAGTCGCGAGGCATTTTTCGCCACCTCTGATATCGTCAGCCTACATGTGCGTCTAAAACCAGAAACACGCGGCATCATCACTGCCTTCGATCTGTCCCAGATGCAGCCACGCAGCTTGTTGGTGAACACGTCGCGTTCGGGCCTCATCGTGCAAAACGCGCTAGAAGCGGAAATCGCAAAGAACCGGATTTTTGCAGCCGTTGATGTGTTTGATACGGAACCCTTGAGGCAGGTAGACCACCCGCTACTGACCCATCCGAACGTACTGCCAACACCCCATATCGGCTATGTCACCGAGGATGAGTTTGACCTGCAATTCAGCGACATCTTCGATCAGATCAACGCCTACGCTGCGGGCGACCCAATCCATATGATCAACCCCGAGGTTTGGGGCTAAAACAAAAAAGCGGCACCGCAGCGCCGCTTTTCCAGTCATTCAATGCCTGTTTTGATTACAGACCCCATTTCGCAGCGGTTGTTTCAAAGAACCCTTGGGCCTTTTTCAACTCGATCCAGCTGTTGACGTAGTTGATCCAAACCTGATCGGTCTGGGGCAGCAACATCGCAATCGGTGTCGGAGCACGGGCTGTGCCAACTTCGACCTGACGTAGGTTCGGGAATTTCTCTAGCAGAGTAGACCCTTCGATGTTGGAGGTAATGAAGGCATCCGCACGACCGGCCAGAACCTCTTGGAAGCCACGTGCGGGGGCATCAACAACGATGATTTCTGCGTTGGGGAACCATGCGCGGACGCTCTTCTCAAAGGTTGTGCCCAAAGTGGTTGCGACTTTGACCTCGCCTTTGTTGATCGACTCCCAACCATCAAACCGGTCTGCTTTGTCAGCAGTTGTGAACGGTAGAATCTCGACGGCGATATAGCTGTCCGAATAACCCGCTGCCTTGAGGCGCGCAGGGCTGATCGAAGCCGATCCTGTCATGTGGTAGTTGCCCGCCACGACGCCGTTGACCAGTGTTTTCCAGTCTGTTGGCACCATTTCCAACTCGACGCCCAAATCGGCAGCCAGTTGTGTCATCACGTCGATGTCATAGCCTTTGTAGCTGTTTGTGGCCGGATCACGCACCGACATCGGGTTCCAGTCGCCTGTGGTCCCAACCTTCAAGGTGCCCGTGCTGAGAATTTCGTTCAAAGCAGATTGCGCCGTGGCAGGCAGTGACAGCAGCGACACAGCAAATGTCGCAGCAAGGCCAAGTGTTTTAAAAAGTTTCATGGGTACTTCCCTGTTGGTTGATATTGTTAAGAATTCTAGTTCGTCTGACAGTTTTTTGTATCGCTTTGTTTACAGATCACGTCATAAACACAGTAACTATACTATCAAGGAGCGGTCCATGACGGATGCAGGCCCTGCAATCAAAATTACTGGATTAAACAAGTGGTACGGTGACTACCATGCCCTCAAAGATGTCGATCTGACTGTCGAGCATGGAGAACGTATTGTAGTCTGTGGCCCCTCCGGATCTGGCAAATCAACATTGATCCGCTGTGTGAATTCTTTGGAGGAACATAATTCGGGTTCGATCAATGTCGATGGCATCGAGATGAAAGATGCAGATTCCATTAATGCGATCCGCTCGGATGTTGGGATGGTCTTTCAGCAATTCAACTTGTTTCCGCACTTGACCATCCTCGACAATCTGACGCTTGGACCGATCAAGGCCTTGGGGCTGTCCAAAAAGGAGGCCCAAGACCGCGCCATGTCGTTGCTGGAACGGGTCCAGATCCCGGATCAGGCACACAAAAAACCCGGCAACTTGTCCGGCGGTCAGCAACAGCGCGTGGCCATCGCGCGATCGCTATGTATGGAACCTAAAATCATGCTCTTTGATGAGCCTACATCGGCGCTGGATCCTGAAATGATTTCTGAGGTTTTGGATGTCATCATCGATTTGGCCGAAGAAGGCATGACAATGATTGTTGTCACCCACGAGATGGGCTTTGCCCGCAAGGCCGCAGACCGCATGATCTTTATGGATCATGGTGAGATCATCGAGACAGGTCCGCCCACTGAATTCTTTGAAAACCCCAAATCAGAGCGGTGCAAACTGTTCCTAAGCCAGATTTTACAGCACTAGGGGCGCGCCGATGAAACCTCTTACACTTTTTGCCCTTGGCACCGTCTTAATCCTCGCGGGATGTGGTGCGCCGGCAGGGACTTGGGGCTGGTATGTAATCGATCCCAGCACGCCCAATGGCCTGTCGAATATAAAATTCCTCCTCAATGGGTTTGGCGCCACGATTTTGCTGTCTGTGATCGCTGCAGTTCTGTCGATGGGTATCGGTTTGCTGGTCGCGTTGCCGGGTATGTCGGCAAACAGATGGGTGCGGCTGCCATCACGCATCTACATCGAATTTATCCGGGCGATCCCACTGTTGCCCATGCTGTTTTGGGTGTTCTATGGCCTGCCCGTGGTGCTTAAATCCATTGGGATCACCGTCAGTATTGATGCGTTTTGGGGCGCTATCCTGACCCTCGCCATTTCCGACAGCGCCTTTACCGCCGAGATTTACCGCTCGGGCATCCAATCAATCAGCAAGGGCCAAACTGAGGCTGCAAAAACCGTTGGCCTGAATTACCGCCAAACCATGCGCTACGTGATCTTGCCCCAAGCGATCAAGCGCATCCTGCCCCCATTGGCCAACCAATTTATCTATATCGTTAAAATGTCCGCCTTCGCCTCGGTCATCGGGATGCAGGAACTGACACGCCGCGCCAATGAATTGGTTGTGACCGAATATCGCCCGCTGGAAATCTATTCGCTGTTGATCTTGGAATATCTGGTATTGGTCTTGATCATCAGTTTCTTTGTGCGCTGGCTGGAACGCAAAATGGGCGCTGACGAAAGCAAATAGGACGGACATGAGATGAGCTGGACCAAATTTATGGCGGACACGATGGGCCGCATTTCAACATTGCAAAAGCAAACGCCAGAGATGTTTGCAGGCTTTAACACAATGTCCCAAGCCGCCAAGAAGAACGGCGCACTAAGTGAAAAGACAAAGGAACTGATCGCCTTGGGTATCGCCATTTCGACCCGATGTGACAGCTGCATCGCGTTTCATGTCAAATCGTTGGTGCGATTAGACACAACCCGCGCAGAGCTGTGCGAGGCGTTGGAAATGATTGGCTATATGGGCGGCGGACCCTCTATCGCATATGGGGCTAAAGCCCTCGAAGCCTTTGACGAATTTTCAGCGCCCTCTCAATAGATGACCCTTGATCAGATCAAAACCTTTTTGGCCGTGGTTCGCCTCAAGGGCGTTGGAAAAGCGGCCGCCGCCCTCAACCTCACCCAACCTGCGATCACTGTACGGATCAAAAACCTCGAAGAAACTCTGGACTGCGTTTTGTTTGATCGCGGACCTGACGGCATGATCCTGACCAAACGTGGGGAATTGTTGTTGGGCTTTGCTGAACAATTTGAGTTTCTGACGCAACAAGTCGAAGAGGCTGTAATCGCACCGGATGGCATCGAAGGGCATCTGCGTTTGGGCGTGTCCGAAACAATCGCGCAAAGCTGGCTGCCAGACTTGATCACCCGCCTGCACGGGCTGTTCCCAAAACTCAAGATCGAACTGAACGTCGATATATCGACAACCTTGCGTGGCAATCTGCTGAACCGCGAGATTGATTTGGCAATTCTACTAGGGCCAATCTCGGAATATTCAGTCAATAACGTGGTGCTGCCGGGTTTTGATTTGGCGTGGTACACCGCCACTACGCCCGCCAACGACGCCAACCTGATGCAAAAGCCTGTACTAACTTATGCGCGAAACACGCGGCCTTACCGCGAGGTCAAAGAGATGCTGTTTGAACGGTATGGGCCGTCGGTTTCGCTGTTCCCTTCGTCATCCCTATCCGCCTGCTTTCGCCTGGTCGAGGCAGGTTTGGGCATCGCGGTTTTGCCCCGCCTGTTGGGAAAAGAATTTGTTGATACTGGAAAGATTCGCGAGTTCGATCCCGGTTGGCGCCCCAGCCCATTGGAGTTTTCCGCCTCCTATCTGGGGGAACCGCGCAGCCATATGATTGAAACCGCTGCTAAAATCGCCCTCGATGTAGCCAATACCTTTAGCAAATCATAAAATTTTATTATGTGAATATCCAAAAATATTCAATTTGATTTTATGATTAATTCCCCTGATCTTTTGATGAAACGGGGACATTCACATGGCCGACGCCTACGAAGAAATTAGAACATGGGACCAGTTTCGGCTGCGGCAATCGATCCGCAACGGCGACTACACAGCCCATACGGCCGGTCTGGCCCGGGGCACGCTACAAACGAATGTAGCGATTATGTCAGCGGAGCATGCTCTGGATTTCATGCGGTTTTGTCAGCGCAATCCCAAGCCCTGCCCCCTCGTCGGTGTATCTGACACCGGCAATCCGATGATGTTCACGCTGGGTGCAGACATCGACATTCGCCGCGACATCCCGGCTTACAACATCTATCGCAACGGTATCTTGGACGCAGAACAGCCAGACATCACCGATCTTTGGCAGGATGATTTCGTTGCCTTCGCGCTGGGATGTTCCTTCACGTTTGAACGTGCCCTGCAGGCCGCCGCCATCCCACTTTGGCATATCGATAACAACACCACCGTTCCGATGTTCAGAACGAATATTGAAACGATTGCTGCGGGTCCCTTTCACGGAAAAACCGTTGTTAGCCTGCGAATGATTGATCCGTCTGACGTGGATCGCGTTGTGAAAATCTCGAAAAACTATCCCCTTGCACATGGCGCCCCGCTCCACATTGGGGATCCCGGCCAAATTGGTATCACCGATCTTTCGCAGCCTGAATGGGGCGATCCTGTTTCTATCAAGGGCGACAAGGTCCCGGTCTTTTGGGCCTGCGGTGTGACGCCTCAGGTCGCGATTGAGGCGGCCAAATTGCCGATCTTTATCACCCATAAACCCGGTCACATGCTGATCACAGACGTGCATGAACAGGCCGAGGTTCCCAATCACACAACAAACCCAAACCAACACGGAGAAACATCATGAAAAACCTACTTTGCGCAGTGGCCGCTGCGGCGCTGACCAGTGGCGCGGCCATGGCCGATAGCCCAGTTGTCCTCAAGGCCGTGGGAACGTGGTCCAGCCTGACAAACTTTCAAAAACATGAACAGCCCTTCTTTAATGAGCGCCTCGCCGAGGCCTCAGATGGTGGCATCGTGGGCGAGATCAAATCGCAATCCGGTCTTGGCCTGAAAGGTTTTGAGATTATGCGCCTTGTCAAAAACGGTGTGTTTGATTTTGCTTTTGGCCTGCCCGGTTATGTGGCTGCTGAAAACGCGATTTTTGAAGGGGCGGATCTGTCGTCCTTGACCCAAGACATCGACACGCAGCGCAAAGTATCTGAGGCCTATTTCCCGACCTTGGAAAAGGCATTTGCCGAAATTTACAACGCCAAACTGTTGATGCTGTATCCCTTCCCCAGCCAAACCCTATGGTGCAACGCCGAGGTAAACAGCATCGAGGATCTTAACGGCAAGAAAGTCCGCGTTTACGCCACAACTTTGGGTGATTTCGTTGAAGGTGTTGGCGGTACATCTGTAACCGTAGCTTTCAGCGAAGTGATCCCTGCCTTGGAAAAGGGCGTGGTTGATTGCGGCATCACGGGCACGATGTCAGCTTACACTGCCAACTGGCAACAGGTTGCCACACATGCCTACACCTTGCGCGTCGGTTGGGGTCTCGCGTTCGGGGCGATGAACATGGACAAATGGAATTCAATGTCCGCTGATCAACAGGCGTTGATGCAAACAGAAGTCGCCGCACTGAACGATCGGATGTGGGCCGAAACAGCGTTGGAAGACGACGTTGCAATTTCCTGCATCACTGGGGGCGACTGCGCTATTGGTGAAAAAGGGTCGATGAAGCTGGTGGAACCCAGCGCCTCAGATCTGGCTGCCCGCGACAAGATCGCTACAGATGTGGTGCTGGCCCGCTGGGCGGAACGTTGTGGCGAAGAATGTGCAGCCAATTGGAACGAAACTGTTGGCCCGATCCTTGGTCTGACTGCTTCCGCAAAATAACCCCGCTAAGGGCGGCTGATCTGATGTATTGGCCGCCCTTTCTTTGTCTAAAGGCCCGCTGTTATGCTTGAATCCCTTCTCTCCGGCACACGTAAACTTAGCCTCTGGCTGACATGGCTTGGTGGCACATTGATCGTCCTGTCGGCTTTCTTGGTCACTCTAGAGGTTTTCTTGCGCAAGCTTTTCAACATCTCGCTTGGCGGCGCTGACGAAATTTCCGGCTACGCCTTTGGTGTGGCCACGGCCTTTGCCCTGAGCTTTGCCCTGTTCGAGCGGGCCCATATTCGGGTGGATGCGCTCATCGGTGTCTTGCCGCGCAAACTGCACCCGTGGCTGAACCTATTGGGCCTCGCACTACTAATCGGATTTGCCGCCGTAGTGGCCACGATGGTCTGGGGCATGGTTGCAGACACATTGCAACACGGCAGCCGATCCATCACCCCAATGCGCGTCCCACTGGCTATTCCACAAATCCCGTGGCTGTTCGGTTGGATCCTGTTTGTCGCAACAGGTGTTTTGCTGGGTCTTGTGGCGATCAAGCGCTGGATGAAGGGCGATCTGGACGGGGTCCAGGACCTGATCGGCGTCAAATCTATCGACGAACAAATCAAAGACGAAAGTGTCTAAGCCATGCTGACCAAAACCCTCCTCATTTTGCTGGCACTGATTGCACTGGCTGTTCCAATTGCTGCTTCGCTGGGCTGGCTTGGCTTGATCCTATCCTCCACCGACAGCCCAATGCCGCTGCACCGCGCGATTTCCGATATGGCTTGGCAGACCAGCACGGATTTCCTTTTGGTCGCGATCCCGATGTTCGTAATGCTGGGTGAGATCCTTTTACGCGCGGGCATCACCGAGCGGATGTACGATGGCATCGTCAAATGGCTCGGCTGGTTGCCCGGTGGATTGATGCATTCAAATATCGGATCATCAGCCCTTTTTGCGGCGACATCAGGCTCGTCCGTGGCAACGGCAGCAACCATCGGCACAGTCGCCGTCCCACAGATCCAAAAGCGAGGGTATAACGAGCCGCTGTTTCTCGGCACAATCGCCGCTGGCGGCACCTTAGGCATCCTGATCCCGCCCTCAATCAACCTGATCCTTTACGGTCTTTTGACCAACACATCTGTGCCCGAACTCTACCTCGCAGGATTTTTGCCCGGCTTTGTGTTGGCAGCGTTGTTTATGGCCACAATCGTGGTTTTGTGCCTGATAAAGCCCGGCTGGGGCGGGGAAAGCCTGCGCTACAGTTGGGGCGAACGGCTACACGCCCTGCCCGCCTTGATCCCACCGCTTGGCATCTTTTTGGTCGTGGTCGGGTCCATCTATGCAGGTATCGCCACCCCAACCGAAGCTGCCGCCTTAGGCGTAGTCGCCGCAATGGGCCTCGCTGCCCTGAACGGCAAACTGAGCATCGACATGATGCGCCAAGCCATCGAAGGCACGATGCGCACAACCGCTATGATCATGCTGATCATTGTTGCAGCCGTATTCTTGAATTTCGTCCTGTCGATCATCGGCCTGACCCAAGCCTTAACGGATTTCGTCACAGGTCTGGGCTGGTCGCCTATGCAAACCATGTTGGTGATCGTCGCCGTCTTGGTCCTCATCGGGTGCTTTATGGAAACCCTGTCCATGCTACTCACTATGGCCCCGTTGATTACACCGATTGTCGTCGCATTGGGCTTTGATCCGGTCTGGTTCGGGATTTTGCTAATGGTCCTTTTGGAAACAGCGCTAATCACACCGCCCATCGGCATCAACCTTTACGTGGTGCAGGGCATCCGCAAATCAGGCGCAATGATGGATGTCATGAAAGGCGCACTGCCCTTTGTTGTGACCATGTTTGTGATGCTGGCATTGCTGCTGATCTTCCCACAATTGGCGTTGTGGTTGCCGTCCTTGTTCTACTGAACATCGTTTAAAATCTGGAAAATGACTGTGGGGTAAAGCCTGCAAACAAAGGAGTACTGTCTGATGTGGCAATTTTGGGTAGATCGTGGGGGCACCTTCACAGACATCGTTGCCAAGGCACCAAACGGGGAATTGAAAACCCATAAGTTGCTGTCGGAAAACCCGGAAAACTACCCTGATGCCGCCGTGCAAGGCATCCGTGATCTGCTTGGTCTGGCGCCAAACAGTCCGTTGCCAAAGGGCACTATCCAAGCAGTAAAAATGGGGACAACTGTGGCCACCAATGCCTTGCTTGAACGGAAAGGCGCGCCGACATTGCTGTGTATCAACGAGGGCCTTACGGACCTGCTGCGCATTGGGTATCAAAACCGCCCCCAGCTTTTTGATCTGGAAATCGTGTTACCGGAATTGCTGTATTCAGACACTTTGGCGATCAAGGGGCGGATGGCAGCGGATGGAACCTGTGTCACACCTTTAGACGAGGTCGCCGCCAAAACAGGCCTTCAAAAAGCCTATGACGCAGGCCTGCGGTCGGTGGCAATCGCGCTGATGCACAGCTACCGCTTTCCAGAACATGAACTGCGGTTGGGCGCATTGGCGCACCAGATCGGCTTTGAACAAGTGTCGCTCAGCCACCAAACCAGCCCATTGATCAAACTGATCGGCCGTGGGGATACGGCCGTCGTCGACGCCTATTTGTCGCCCATTTTGCGCCATTACGTGGGGCAAGTGACCGAGGCCTTAGAGGCAGACACCGGCGGATGCCAGCAATTGATGTTCATGCAATCCAATGGCGGCTTGACTGACGCAAAACTGTTTCAAGGCCGCGACGCGATCCTGTCTGGCCCTGCGGGCGGCGTGGTGGGGATGGTTCGAAGTGCTGCTGAACTCGGGTTTGAAAAACTCATAGGCTTTGACATGGGCGGGACCTCAACGGATGTGTGCCACTATGCGGGCGCCTTCGAGCGCAGCTTTGAAACCGAAGTGGCGGGCGTTCGCATGCGTGCCCCAATGATGTCCATCCATACGGTCGCGGCAGGGGGTGGATCGATCCTGTCCTACCGCGATGGCCGCATGCAAGTCGGCCCCGAAAGCGCAGGCGCCAACCCCGGCCCGGCTGCATATCGGCGTGGCGGCCCGTTGACAGTGACAGATTGCAACGTGTTGCTTGGCAAATTGCAGCCCGATCATTTCCCGCATGTGTTTGGGCCCAGCGCCGATCAACCCTTAGACCTGGATGCGGTACGTCGAAAGTTTCAGGCCCTCGCCGCAGACATCCAAACCACCAAATCCATTGAAGAACTTGCCGAAGGTTTCTTGCGGATTGCGGTCGAAAACATGGCAAACGCAATCAAGAAAATCAGCGTCCAACGGGGCTATGATGTGACCAAATACACGATGAATTGCTTTGGCGGTGCTGGTGGTCAACATGCCTGTCTGGTTGCAGATGCTTTGGGGATGGAGAGTATCTTCATCCATCCCTTTGCTGGCGTTTTGTCCGCCTTTGGAATGGGTTTGGCAGACATACGCGCTATGCGGGAACATCAATTTGAAAGCGGTCTGCACGATCCTAGGGCTGCGGAAATTCTGCAAAAACTGTCGATACAGGCGCAGGGCGACGTACAGGCTCAAGGGGTTCCAGCCACTCAGATAACACTCAATCAAACAGCCCACATAAGATCCAAAGGGGCGCTACAGACACTGGAAGTGCCTTTTGGAACTGCCACTGAAATGACGGATCATTTTGTTGCCGCACACCAAAATCGTTTTGGTTTTGCCCCGGAAACTGAGGATCTGATTATCGATATGCTCTTGGTCGAGGCTGTTGGTCAAACAGGTGAAACCGTGTCCCTCGCGACACCAAGCCCACTCACCAAATCCGACGCCTCTGTTCGGCTGTATTGTGAGGGCGAGTGGCAGGAAGTTCCAATCTATGAACGCGCCACATTAGGCTTTGGCCGCAGCGTGATGGGCCCAGCTATCATTAGTGAGCCAACAGGCACAAACATGATCGAAGCAGGATGGCAGGCCAAATCCGTTGAGGGTGGCAACCTTGTTCTTACCCGGATTACACCACTTCATCGAACCGAGGCCATCGGCACCAAAGTCGATCCTGTGATGCTTGAGGTCTTCAACAACCTCTTTATGTCTGTCGCGGAACAAATGGGCGCCACACTGGCCAACACAGCCTATTCGGTAAACATCAAAGAACGGTTTGATTTCTCTTGCGCAATTTTTGATGCAAATGGCGATCTGGTGGCCAATGCACCCCATGTACCGGTCCATTTGGGATCCATGTCCGAAAGCGTGCGGCGAATCTTGCGTGACAACGCAGGCCAGATCCAGCCGGGGGATGTGTTCATGATGAACAATCCCTTTAATGGCGGCACACACCTGCCAGACGTCACTGTTATTACGCCGGTGTTTGATAGCGAAGGCAAAAACATCGTTTTTACCGTGGCTTCACGTGGCCATCATGCGGACATTGGCGGCAAGACGCCAGGATCTGCTCCGCCAGACAGTCGTATCATCGAAGACGAGGGTGTCGTGATCGACAATTTCAAACTGGTGTCACAAGGAACGCTGCAAGACGCCCAAACCCGCGCGTTGCTGGCCTCTGGCCCCTATCCCTGCCGCAATATCGATCAGAACATGGCAGACTTAGCCGCACAGATTGCCGCGAACGAAACGGGTGCGGTCGAATTGCGCAAAATTTCGCGCCAATTCGGGCTGCAAACCGTTCACGCCTATATGCAACACGTCCAAGACAACGCCCAAGAAAGCGTGCGCCGCGTTTTGGATGTCTTGCATGATTGCAGTTTTAGCTATCCGCTGGACAGCGGTGCGACAATCGAAGTTGCGATCACCATCGATAAAGCCAACAGAACGGCCTGCATCGACTTTACCGGGACCTCCGAGCAGAGCCCATTAAACTACAACGCACCACTGGCGATTTGCCGTGCTGTTGTTCTTTACGTTTTCCGAACATTAGTGCCAACCAACATTCCCATGAACGAAGGCTGCCTAAAACCACTACGCCTCATTGTCCCCGAAGGATCGATGATCAACCCACTGCCGCCCGCCGCCGTGATATCGGGCAATACAGAAGTCAGCCAAGCCATCGCTGACGCGCTTTATGGCGCCTTGGGCGTGATCGCGGGCAGCCAAGGCACGATGAACAATTTTGTCTACGGCAACGACGTCTATCAAAATTACGAAACGATTTGCGGTGGCACCGGGGCTGGCCCGGACTTCCACGGAACGGACGCGGTTCACAGCCACATGACAAACACCCGAATGACCGATCCAGAAGTGCTGGAAACCCGGTTTCCAGTCCGCGTTGACACCTTCGCTATACGGGCAGGATCTGGCGGACAAGGGGCCTTTAACGGCGGCGAAGGGATCGATCGGCATCTACATTTTTTGGAACCCATGACCGCAACGGTATTGTCCTCCCACCGAAAGGTGGCACCGCACGGGGTAAAAGGTGGTGGCTCCGGCGGGTTGGGCGCAAACAGCGTACGCCGCAAAAATGGCGACATCGACCAGCTTGAAGGCAACGACGCGGCCGAGCTGCAGGCAGGCGATATCTTCATCATGAAAACCCCTGGTGGGGGCGGTTACGGAGTGCCTTAAGATGCACGTGAATTTGGTGACGCACAAATTGCGGTCAAGAAAATCTACGATCTGATAGCATCTGCGACGAACAATCGTTCGGTGGTGGTCTTGAGGATCGACGAGGTGGCTACAGAGGGAGGGAGGAATTGCGCCCAAGACGCAGGTTTTTGCTGGGATTGCAGGCATGATAGGTGAAATCTAACTGGATGCTCGCGATCAATTCGCACACAAAGCCACGATCCAAATATATCAAATCACCCGCTCATTTCACTCCAACGCGCGTCCAATCGGCAAGGGCAGTATCATCGAGGAACTGCGCACCTACATATTCAAGAATACCCATGGAAGCGGCGTCAATCCGTTTGACCTGCCCGCCGTTGCGGATTTTGGGGTTTATTGGTCAGTCGCTTCGCGTCTCCCTATGCAGGTCGAACTCAGCACTTAGGACGTAGCGTGGGAAGCCTAAATGCCTCCTGTCTTTGGCGAAATCGACGTTAAGCCAGATAGCTGATAATAGGGCAATCCGGCCGATCATCGCCATTGCATGAATTCACCAAATGAGACAGCTCATCGTGCAATTTTTGCAACTCGGCTTGCTTGTCACGGATATCCTGCAAGCGGTTGGAGGCAATTGTTTTGACGTCATGGCTGGACCGATTGGCATCTTCGTAAAGGCCCAGTAATTCGCGGCATTCATCAATAGAAAACCCAAAGGCCCGCGAGCGCCTGATGAACCCAAGTTTGCGCACAGCCGGCTGATCATAAGACCGGTACCCTGCCTCAGTCCGACTGGAGGCTGCGACCAAACCGATGTCAGCATAATATCTCACAGTTTTTACAGGCAGACCCGACGCCTTGGCAGCAGCTGAAATATTCATGGATGCGTCTCCGACAAGGAAGTGTTCGGACAACAGGTAGGGATCAGGCACGCATGCTTCAAGTTTACTGCTGTGGTCGCACTATAAATTCACCAGACGTCAGGGACACACAAACGAGGTGTTGCTTATCAGCCGATTTTGTAGCCCCAGAAGACACTGTTGTCGGCTTTGAAATAACCAGAACCAAGACGGAAATAACCCTGCAGCTCGACCGTGTCACCGGCTGTGAGGTGCACAAGTGTGTGCAGACCAAGACCCGTCAGATTATGTGTTGGTTGCGATGCTAACTCGTTCGAACTGCCTGCTACTTCATCGGTGCCATTTTTGACAAAGCGGCCACGCAGCCGAACATTTGATGTGATGTCACGCTTGAACGCCAGAAACCCACCAAACGCATATGTTCCGTCCAAGGGTGCTGTAAACAGCGAGGTTGCAGGATCAAACACGCCTTGATCGTTGAATTCCGTCTGGTTGATGGCGACCTTTACCCATGTGGCCTCTGCCGCAAGATTGTCGAAATTCGTCGAGGCCCGAAAGCGCGGCAGGTTAGGCTGAACCAAAACGCCCGAAGGCGCATCAACCTCAAATGCATCTTTGAATGTTGTGCCATCCGTCGTGGTGGCCAGGCGAACCGTATCAGATCCAAAGCTGCCAAACACAGCATGGGTCGCATAGCCCGTTTGAAACGTAAATCCTGCATCGTCACTGCTGGTTTCTTTGTTCAATGCTTGGACCACATCACCTGTGCCGCCATTAGCGGCCTCGGTTGCAGTCCAAAGCGCACGGTTCAACTTGGCACTAAACGGGTTGGTCGCATCCGCAGTGGTCCCAATTCCCAACTCTGGCAAATTATTTAATGCCCCAAGGGCTGGCCCCCAACCCTGATCTGTAAATAGCATCACAATGGCTTGATCCTGAACGTATCCTTGCCAGCCTAGATTTGGCGTCGCAAACCGCCATCCGCCCTCCACCTTGGTGGCCACATCATCCGCATGATCCGCCCAATCGCCATTAGCAGCAGCGGGGATAATGTAGCTATCGCCAAGCTCCGCATCGGTTGGCGCGTTGGTACTTGTTGCACTGATAACTGTCAGTTGCACCAGAGTATCAAGCGTGCTGATCGCCTCGTTGTGAGTGATATGTTTTTGTGCCTGAGCCGGTTGGATAAAAGGCAAAGAAAGGCTGATGCTACGTTCGGACATGGGTCGACCCTTGGATGACTGCGTTTGCCCAAACCTGTGCAACAATGCTTAATAAGCCTTCAGCCCTCCGTGCGCTGGGTCTACATGACATCCACATCATTGTAGAGTTTGCTCAGATCCGTAACGTTCAACAGCGTCAACTCATGACCCCCTCCAAAATCAAAGACGGTCGTATCACCGTGCACAGTCGCATAGGTATCAACGATCATCTCGCCACTCATCTGAGCGTCCGACAACAAATTCCCGTCGATCAATATCGTATCGCGATTGTTGACCAGATCCGTGATTGTGTCTTTATCTTCGCTAAAGATGAATACGTCCTCTCCGGACCCTCCGGTCAAGACATCATTGCCCTTGCCGCCGCTGAGTGTGTCGGCGCCGTTGCCTCCGGTGATAATATCTTGCCCCGAATTTCCAGACAGATGATCACGGCCATTGCCGCCACGCAGATCATCGCGGCCGGAATTGCCAGAAATCGTATCATTGCCTTTGCCACCGCGGATCGCATCATTGCCACCACGACCCTGTAGGGAATCATTGCCACGCTCGCCCATCAGATCGTTGTGTGATCCATCGCCAAACAACCGGTCGCGGAAATCCGACCCCAAAATATGTTCGACAGACTCAAACAGATCGCCTTGGGCCTCGCCTGTGTTTTTGGCCATGTCCTTCATATCAACGGTTATGCCAACGAACGCCGCAGAGTAGTCCGCGCAATCCTCGCCGTCGCCGCCCTGCAACAGATCCGCACCACCATTGCCACGCAAAATATCATTGCCGTTTTGCCCCAGTAACGTGTCATTACCCAAACCGCCCACAAGGGCATCCGCCTGACCGCCACCAGTCAAAACAAGATCCTGAGGCGTCAAACCGATTGTCATGTGGGTCAGTGAAATAACATCCATGCCTTCGATGTCGGACTGGGTCAGGCTCTGCCCGTTGGACGTATAAATCCTAAGGGATTCCCCAAAGAACGTCAGGGTCGCCCCATCCCCATGGGACGCAATATCAAGTTGATCGGTATTACGAAACAGCTGGTAGTTCGACAGATCAAGCCGGTCAATGCCAACCTCAAAATCAGTGATCACGTCAAAATCATTGTCGTTGCTCAGAACAAACAAATCAGATCCCGCACCACCTGTCAGGACATCTTGACCCGAACCATCGACCAGCGTGTCGCTGCCACCCAAGCCAGAAATTACGTCGTTCCCGGAACCGCCGGACAGCAGATCGCGGTTCGAGGAACCGATGAGTGTGTCCGCAGTAAACGACCCTTGTTCCACCAAGCCCGTATTCCCCACGTCATAGACAAAATGACTGACACCAACATCGTTTTGCCCAGCAGCGTAAATGTGAATCTCGGTTCCATCGACATAGGCATCGATGCCACTTACGCCGTCCAAGGCACTGTAGGTCTGATCCGCAATCGTGTCGCGATGCAGCAAAGTACCATCTGGCATCAATTCCAGAATGGTCAGCCCATCATCAGCACCACCCACAACCACAAAGGCCCGTTCGCCGACAGTCGCCACTTCCATTGCTGGCAAGTTTTGAAAGCGCGTTGTCAGTTCATCAAACACGTGATCCGTCGTGCGCAGCGTCCCGTCGTCCAACACCTCAAAGATCGTGATGCTGGAACTTCCTGAACTGCCCAAAACCAAAAAGTTCATGCCATCGACTTGGACCTGTTCCAAATGACGTGGTGTGGCAATGCCCAAATTTTGTTCTATCCCAACAGACGTCAACAGCTTGGGCACACCATTTGGTTTGATCTGATACACGACGATTTCTTGGTCCTCTTGCGATGTCGCATAGAGAAAACTCTGATTGCTTAGACTGACAGTTGCAAAGGCACCTACATCACGGGTTTGGCTATCCCCGTCTAATGCTCCCGCTGGATGCACTTGTAAATCATCCGACGAATCCAGCTTAAATAGTTCGAAACCGCTGGTATCTTCCCGCGCACCGTAAACATAAGATCCGCCATTGATCTGAAAACTAATTGCCGCTTTGAAATTTCCCAAGCCGCTGGTGGCCGCATCAAAGGATGTATCAGTCTGCAACGTCCCATTGCCTGACACCCCCATGGCCGAAAACACCGTTGTAGACGTCCCTAGGGCTACGGCGTTCATGCCAGTGCCAATATCCAGAAACTGCAGACCATAAGGGGTGCCTTGGGTCGAAAAGACCTCCTGATCAATAAAGTTGAACCCACCACCTGAAGTGATCTGATAGGCTGTGATCAGTCCATTGGCCTGGCTCGTCACATAAGCAAACCAAGCGCCAGATACATCACGTATCTGAACGTCGGAAATGCCGGTCACCTGCGATGAATGCGTGCCGGCATAGGTACCAATGAATGTAAAGCTAGCCACCAATAGAACTCTTGTTGCGTCGTTGCCTTCAAGAGATGGCTGAGGACTTTGGTCCTAGTGTTCTGTAGTGGCGTTGGAATTTAGACCTTTGTCGAAAAGTCTAACAACCTTTTAATCAATTCTCACCGTTTAGCGGCGGTCAAAGCATGTGCTAGGGGCGATATAGCCAATAAAAACATCGTCTTTGTAATGCCCCCGATTGTTCTGGAACTCAGCCACCTTTTCCGCGACGCATGGCAGTTCTTTTCGGGCATGCAGCACCAACAACATCGTCTCATTTGGGTGGGGTGCGACCAAAGGATAGGATAGCGCGTAGTGGTTCGCTGCGCGCGCTTTTGGCGGGGTCGAGCGGATGATCAAAGGTTTGTCCCGCAATGTGTAAAACATATCTGCCAAGACATCGCGATTGCGGGCCACAATCAAACTTTGACTGTTTTGTTCGGCAACCTCGAAAATATCAAGGCTCATTTTTTCGATATCAACGTAGCGGGCCATAACCAATGATCGGCCGTCAATACTGAACTTATCTGCGTTCACAACCGCTAAAGGCAAAAGAACCGAAAGAGCACCATTAATCGCAAACGACAGTATTAGCAGATACTTATGGCTCAGTAGGACCGGCAAGACCACAACACTTGCAGCCAGATAGGCCGCTGCAGCCCAATTTGCATAAGCTTGGGACAACACGGCTTGCATGCACACCAACAGCACTATTGGAATCGAGAAAACCAGCAAAGCGGATCGATAGGGTGGCCTGTAAGATCGAAAAAAGCCGCAGCCAAGCATCACAAAAACCACAAACAAAACTGGGCCGAATACCGCCAATTGGGCCGCTAGGAATTCCAGAAGGCCCGGGAAGTTGATGCTGGCGTTTTCGCTTGGATCTCGAACCCAATCTGCGTTGTCTAACGTGTGCTGTGCTGTTGAAAATCCGTTGGCAAAATTCCATAGGACATTGGGTGAGATCACCAAAAGGAAGGCACCTAAACCGGACAACCAAACGGGCGCCTGCATGCGGTATCGCGGCAAAAACACAGCTGCACAACATGCGCAAAGGATATAATAAACGCCTGCATATTTTGCCATCGCCGCGCATCCCAAAAGCCCCCCTGCAAACACAATCCAACGGCGATGGTCCGTTTCGAAATATCGTAGATAGCATGCCAATGCCCCGGCCAAAAACGGGAACATAATCGTATCCGTTGAAATCAATGTGCTGCCAACGACCACTAAAGGCAGAGTGGCATAGCCAACGGTCACGACCAAACCCGCTTGAACAGACACATACCGTCGGGCGATAGATCCCAAAATCAGAGCCGTTATCCCGTGAAGAATAGGTGCAGGCAGCCGAACCCAAAATGCACTGTCGCTGCCAGCAACATCTGTCACTGCCCGGATCACCCACCCGATGAGAGGCGGTTTGGAATAATATCCAAAATCAGGGCTTTGCCCCCAAAACCAATATTGGCTTTCATCCACAAAAAGATCGATTTGTGCAAAGTACAGCGTGATGACACGCAATGACGTCAAGGCAAGCACAAAGGCAATTGCCCAGTTCCAAAGTCGGATATTAGGCACCTTTTGCCTCGGCGCGAATAAGCCAGAGGTTGCGAAGATAGATAAACAGGCCCATCGACTGACCCAGAATGAATACGGGATCCTTCCGGTAGATCGCGTAGGCCAACAAAACAGCTCCTCCGGCAATCGACAAATACCAAAACGCCAAAGGGATCACAGACTTGCGCTGCCTTTCAGACGCAATCCATTGCACCAAGAAACGCCCGGTGAACATCAATTGGCCACCCAGCCCGATTACGATCCACCAAAACTCAGTCCAGCTGTGAACGTGCAGAAACTCAAACAGCCCCTCAACCATATCAATCCAATTCCTTGGGATATGCCTTCTTGCGGCGCTTGATCAACCACGCCACGCCAATAAGATCATAGACCCCGACCAAGGCACGGTTCAAATTTGAATAGTTCGAGTTGCCAGATCCACGTTCGCGATGCGTGACATCGACCAATTCGATCTGCCAGCCATCACGCTTGAACAACGCTGGCAAATAGCGATGCATGTGATCAAAGTAAGGCATCTGTAAAAACACATCACGTCGAAAACCTTTCAGCCCACAACCGGTGTCTCGGGTGCCATCATTCAACAGCCATCCACGCAGGCCATTTGCCAATTTTGACGCCAGCTTTTTCGATTGGGTGTCCTGCCGGTCAACCCGCTGACCCGCCACCAGCGCCAAAAGGCCCGTTTCATCAGCCAACAGTGGGCGATACAGCTTGGGGACTTGGCTGGCCGGGTTTTGACCATCTCCATCCAAGGTGCAAACAATGGCAGCCTTAGCCGCCAAAACCCCGGAATGTACGGCCGCACTCTGTCCGCCAGATTTCGTATTTTGCAAAACGCGCAAAGTCGGAACAGTTGCCTGCAAATCCCGCAGTGCCTGATCCGTGCCATCCGTGGACGCATCATCAATTGCAATAATCTCAATGCGGACATCGTGACATTCCGCAACAAGCGCGTTGATCAAATCGGGCGCATTTCCAACTTCGTTCTTCATTGGAATAACAATCGATACATCTGTCATCTTATTTTCGCTTCAACGTGTCCCCAAGGGACAATTTTGGGGTCAGGACGTGCGAAACAGGATCCTGTACAGCCCCTTCTGTCCAACGATCCGCAACGATCTGAGCAGCCATTTGACCGATGTCTTTGCGACACGCATCCATAGTTGCAAGGCGTTTGGGAAGGCCATCGATCAAGTCGACCCCATTAAACCCGGCAAGCCCGATTTGGCCTGGAACATCAATGCCTTGTTCTAGCAGCCACAGCAGTCCGCCTGCCCCGATCATGTCGTTGGAAAAATAGATGAAATCCAAATCCGGAGACCGTTCCAGCATGGCTTGGGTCATCTCGCGCCCTTTGGCCAACGCGGATCCACCGGAATAGAACTCGCGATCTGCGATCTCGATCCCGCCTTTTGCCAAGGCTTCGGTAAAGCCTTCGAAGCGCTTTCGCGCACGGTGATCCAGTGGCATTTGCGTGCCCATAAATCCAATCGAGCGATAGCCGTATTTCAAAATAGCCTCGGCCATCTTGCGGCCCGCACGGCGGTGCGAAATACCTACCATGGAATCTACAGCCAGCCCATCAACATCCATAATCTCAACGATCGGGATACCAGCATTTGCCATCATCGCACGGGCAGAGTCCGTGTGTTCGACCCCTGCAATAATTACGCCAGACGGACGCCATGACAGCATCTCGTACAGAACCGCTTCCTCTTTTTCTGGTAGGTAATCGGTGATCCCAATCACAGGCTGAAGATCCGTGTTCTCAAGATGTTGCGAGATCCCAGTCATCACTTCTGGAAACACCATATTGGACATGGAGGGGATAATCACCGCCACCAAATTGACCCGCTGTGAGGCCAAAGCGCCAGCAATCTTGTTTGGCACATACCCCAAGGACTTGGCCGCAGCTTGGACTTTTTCGCGGGTAGCGATGCTGACATCACCCCTGTTGCGCAAAACGCGGCTGACCGTCATTTCGCTGACACCCGATGCTTCTGAGACGTCGCGCAGGGTTAACGGCCGTTTTGGAGGAACCTGTGACAAATTTCATCTTGCCTTGATAGTGTTTTCCAACCCTTGTTAGCCGCTAACGGAAAGATTGTCCAAGCCCCGTTGCAACCCAATTTCAACTGCCGCGCCTAACATCAATATGGTTAAGGCAGCCCCACAACCCGAACCGTTCCCTGAATAAGAGGTCAAGACTTTGCGACTGAGTGAATACGCTGTCGCAAACCATCAATAGGGATTGATCCATTCCAAGCAGAACATAATTCGCACCAAATTCATGCACCACTTCCCATTTATGGTTATCAAACTGGGGTGTGTCCCCTTTGAACAACGGCTTGGCGGGAAACAATGGGATCGCGTCCGTCGCGTGCATCTATTTGCGCATCGATTGCCAAGTCACGACCCTCAGCCATGGAAACATCTGGCCGTCGACCCAATCCCATTTTCGCGCCACTTCCCATCAAAATAAACTGCAAAACACAGCCTCCCAGATCATGGGCAGTTCTTAACGAAATTAGGCCCTTTGCCGTCAAAATGGCTGTCCGGCCCTAAATTCTTCGCTTTCATCTAAGTTAGAGCATAGAAGCCAGTCATATCCCACTGTTCCACATCAAGCCCAGCCCATCTTTTGGCCCACCTTTGCCTTCTCGAATTAGCGATGATCTATGAGCAAGATTAGTCAAAAACATACCAATAAAACAAAGGTATTTAACGTATCCATGCGAGCTTATGAAGGGTTTTAGTGGTGCCCAGAAGAGGACTCGAACCTCCACGTCCATACGGACACTAGCACCTGAAGCTAGCGCGTCTACCAATTCCGCCATCTGGGCACGGGTCTGGTGAGTGCGGCGTTTAAGCCGCGCGGGCATAGCTGTCAATGCGATTCCCGTGTGGTCAGATCATAAAGTCTAGCCAAATTCAGGAAATCTTAGTCCAGGTGGGGCCAAATGTAACTTGTCTGAGCTTGCCTGCATCGGTACACCCTTGACCAGCCAACCATTGCGGGAAACTTTCCATGTCCAAGCTTGTTACGATTTACGGCGGTTCCGGTTTCATCGGTCGCTACATTGCACGCCGTATGGCCAAAGCGGGCTGGCGTGTGCGCGTGGCGGTTCGTCGTCCCAACGAGGCAATCTTTGTAAAACCCTACGGGGTGGTTGGCCAAGTTGAGCCAGTTTTGTGTAACATCCGCGATGACGCCTCGGTAGCACAGGTTATGCAAGGAGCGGACGCAGTGGTAAATTGCGTCGGTATTCTGAACCCTGTGGGAAAAAACAAATTCGATGCGGTACAGGCTGATGGAGCCGAACGTATCGCCCGAGCCGCTGCTGCGGCCGGTATCACCAATCTTGTCCAGATCTCTGCGATTGGCGCCAATGAAAATTCGGTCAGCGACTACGCCAGAACCAAGGCATTGGGTGAAGACGCGGTCATGACCCATGTACCGACGGCTGTAATCCTGCGGCCCTCCATTGTATTTGGCCCTGAGGACCAGTTCTTTAACCGCTTTGCTTCTATGTCGCGGATGGGACCAGTTTTGCCCGTCGTTGGCGCCGACACCAAGTTCCAACCAGTGTTTGTAGACAACGTCGCCCAAGCCGCCGAGATGGGTGTGCTCGGCCAAGCCGATGCTGGCATCTATGAATTGGGCGGACCACGTGTCGCCAGCTTTCGCGAGCTGATGACACTTATGTTGGCCGTAATCCGGCGACGTAAGCTGGTGATCAATGTCCCGTTCTTTGTGGCAACGCTGATGGGCTTTGGCTTTGACGTTTTGCAAAAGCTCAGCTTGGGCCTGTTCACAAATTCCATGATCACCGTCGATCAAGTCCGAAACCTGAAAAACGACAACGTCGTGTCCGACGGGGCCAAAGGATTTGCCGATCTTGGTATTCAGCCGACTTCGATGGAGACGATCTTGCCAGAATATCTGTGGCGGTTCCGCCCCTCCGGCCAATACGACGCTATCAAAGAATCTGCAAAAGATTTACGGCTTTAAGTGTAGGCAATGGCCAACAAAACAATGCCCAAAAGAATTCTATAAATCACATAGGGTGTGAAACTAATGCTGCGCAGTAAGCGCATCATCAAACTCAGCGCCAGTAGTGCCGCCGCAAAAGCAAACACGATCCCAAAGGCTGCGTTCCTCAACATCTCGGCATCTGCCTGACCAACCACATCGAGACCCAAGAGCGTGCCACTTGCGACAATCGTTGGGATCGACATAAGCATCGCCAGTTTTGCAGCACTGCTCCGATCATAGCCCAGAGCGCGTGCGCCCGAAATTGTAGCACCGGACCGGGACGTACCCGGTATCAACGCAATTGCCTGCCATAGGCCCAAAACGATTGCGTCCTTCAGGCTCCAATCGGTATCGGCTTTGCCTGTCCCTCCACTACGATCCGTTAGATAAAGGACAGCGCCAAAGATGATCATGGCCCATCCGATCACAGTGATCGATCGCATCGCACTGCTCAGCCCGGTCAGCTTCAGCACCAATCCCGCAAGAATGACTGGGATGGTCGCGACCAATAGCAAAAACGCTAATCGCGCCCCGGGTGTATCGATGTTTCCAGACAGCATGCTCGGAATGCCGGCAAGTGCCATCCGAACGTCTTTCCAAAAATACAGAACCACAGCAAAGAGTGTGCCGACATGCACGGCTACATCCAAAGCGAGTCCCTGATCTTGAAGTCCCGTCAATTGAGGCAAAAGAATCAGGTGGCCGGACGAAGACACCGGCAAGAATTCGGTCAGACCTTGAATCACCGCGAGGATAAATATGTGAACGATGGACACGCAGCTTTGCCTTTTTCTGGATGGCGCTAGTTTAAAGGCTTGAAAAATAATAGAAAGAGTCAATAAAGGTAACTTATACTGACTTATATTTAGGAAATTTGGCCACCCTAATTCTACCACGCCTAAAATTATTTTAAATTAGGTCAGTAGAATTGTCTTTTATTTTTCTGAACAGCAGCTTAAACAAGCGTCTCGGAGTGAATGGAGGACGTCATGGCCAGCCAAAAAATGCTTAAATTCGTCAAGGTGGAGCGCGATATGCCCGCCAAGCGCGCACCAGACTTGCGCCGGCAGGACTTTGGCGAAATCTATGGCGAATATGCCAAAGCAAAAGCGGAAGAGCAATCCAGCCGCTGTTCGCAATGCGGTGTGCCTTACTGCCAGTCTCACTGCCCATTACACAACAACATCCCCGATTGGTTGAGATTGACCGCAGAAGGCCGGTTGCAAGAGGCCTATGAAGTCTCTCAGGCGACAAACACTTTCCCAGAAATCTGTGGACGGATCTGTCCGCAGGATCGGCTGTGTGAAGGAAACTGCGTCATTGAACAAAGCGGGCATGGCACCGTCACTATCGGCTCGGTCGAAAAATACATTACTGACACGGCTTGGGAAAATGGCTGGGTGAAACCCGTCGTGCCTGCTGTCGAACGCGCGGAAAGCGTTGGTATCATTGGGGCTGGGCCGGGCGGCTTGGCTGCCGCTGATATGCTGCGCCGTCAGGGATTTCAGGTAACCGTTTATGATCGCTACGATCGTGCCGGTGGCTTGCTAACCTATGGCATCCCCGGCTTCAAATTGGAGAAAGACGTTGTAGTGCGTCGCAACGACCAATTGGTGCAATCGGGCGTCGAGTTTGTTCTCAATTGCAACGTGGGGGACGACATCAGTTTTGACGCGATCCGCGGCAAGCACGATGCCGTCTTGATCGCCACAGGCGTCTATAAAACCCGCGAGCTCAAAGCACCTGGTGTTGGCGCCGAAGGTACTGCACGCGCGATTGACTATCTAACAGCAAGCAACCGCAAAAGCTTTGGCGATGATGTGGCCGAGTTCAACTCGGGCGAATTAAACGCCGAGGGCAAGCGCGTTGTTGTTATCGGTGGCGGCGATACAGCCATGGACTGCGTTCGTACAGCCATCCGACAGGGGGCCACCTCGGTGAAATGCCTCTACCGTCGTGACCGCGCAAACATGCCCGGATCACAACGCGAAGTTGCCAATGCCGAAGAAGAAGGCGTTGAATTCGTCTGGCTCAGCGCCCCCAAAGGCTTTGTCGGTGATCCTGTAACCGGCGTTATGGTCCAGAAAATGCGCCTCGGCGCGCCCGATGCTACGGGGCGTCAAATGCCAGAAGTTATTGAAGGCGCCGATTATGTGGAAGACGCTGATCTGGTAATCACAGCCCTTGGTTTTGAACCAGAAGATCTGCCAAAGCTGTGGGGCGTAGACGGTCTGGAGGTCGCGCGTTGGGGCACGATCAAGGCGGACTACAAAACCCATGCGACCAGCCTGCCGGGCGTCTATGCCGCCGGCGATATCGTTCGCGGTGCCAGCCTTGTTGTTTGGGCCATTCGCGATGGTCGTGAAGCTGCGGAAAGCATCATGCAATATATTGCCGAAACAGGCCAAGTTGCAGCGGAATAGACACTATATGCGTCGCACTTTTGCATTCCTCATTGCGGGGTTCTGCCTGCAAATAGCCCCTGCGGCGGCAGCGGAATTTGTGCCGCCTGCGGGTTGCACTGGCACGTTTACCGTCCAGTTCAAAGGCTGCATCATGCTTAATGTTTGGCAGTGTCAGGATGATCAAGACGGGGACCAATGGGTTGGCCTGTTCACATCCAATGGGCTGCGTAGGCTGCGCAAGATAGACAGCGAATTTCAGTGGCTTGAAACCTACCATGTCGGATCTGGCTTGGTCGAACGTATCGAACAACCCGCCCCCGACCCAGAGAACCTGACTGAACTGATGCGAGACGGTGTCGACACCTATGATTTCACGATCACCGAAACAGGCCCCACTGCGGGACCAAATCAGCGCTATGTGGGCTATGATCGGCTGTCCGGCGAGACAACTGTCATCGATGGCGAAACTCTGTTGAACACCGAATATGCCTATGATGTGCTCACATCCGATGGCGAAGTCACGCGGCAACGCATGGGTGCGCAATTCGTCCATCCAACGCAACGGTTATTTTTGTTTGGAACATCCCAAAATGCAGATGGCAGCGAGGCCTCCGACAACCGCCCAATGAGTTTTGCCCACCCAGGTGACACAGACTTTTTCCCGAATTTTCCACTTTTTGATTGCGGGAGTGTCACATCGTGAACGCCGACATTATCGCAATCAAACCCCATCTGAACCAGAGCAATTTGCACAGTTGGCAGTTCGATGCAGGCAGCGAAACAGCATTCGTCACAATTTCCGGGATTGGGTACCCAGATGCAGATGTACCGTCCTACGAATTCGCCCGGTGTGCGACAAATCGTGGGACACGGTCGGCCGTGTTCCTCTCAGACCCACATCGCAGTTGGCTGGCGTCGGACAGATTGATCGAAGCAATGGCACAGGCCATTGAGGCCTTCAAAGCCAGTGTCGGGGCCAAGCGCATTATTGCCTTGGGCCACTCTTTGGGTGGGTTTACTGCGCTGGTTCTACCAGCTTTCACTCAGATTGATCGCGTGATTGCGCTAGCCCCACAGTTGTCCGTCGATCCATCCATTGTGCCAAGTGAAACCCGCTGGCAGCGGTACTTGGCAAAAATCACGGATCACCGCATCAAGCTGGCAAGTGATTTCATGGTGCCTGACACACATTACACAATCGTCCATGGCCAACACCCGCGCGAGGCCGTGCAACGAAACTTGGTCCCACAGGCCCCGAATATCTGTCACTATGTAATGCCAAAAACCAATCACAATGTGCCGCAACGGCTCAAACAGATTGGCAAGCTAATCCCCTTTGTAAATGCAATTGCCTCAGGGCAAGACCAGACTGCACAACAGATCATGCAGACGCATTTTCAAGTCGAACCAACACCAAAAAAAACCCACCAAAAGCCGACACTGTCGCCCCTATTGGAAGGAAACTAAGATGACTGATTTTGATCAAAACTGGGTCGAACAAGAAACAACAAAACGTGCTTGGATGGCTGAAAACAGCCTCTATCGCGATGAAGAAGAGCATGCCTCTTGTGGTGTTGGTCTTGTGGTGTCAGTCGATGGCAAAGCCACGCGCAAAGTTGTTGAAAACGGGATTGCCGCGCTGAAAGCGATTTGGCATCGCGGCGCGGTAGATGCGGATGGTAAAACAGGTGACGGCGCTGGGATCCACGTGCAAATCCCTGTGCAGTTTTTCTTTGACCAAATCCGTCGCACGGGTCACGAGCCTGACGATAGTTTGATTGCCGTGGGGCAAGTATTCTTGCCACGTACAGATTTTGGCGCACAAGAGACCTGTCGGACGATCGTCGAATCCGAAGTGCTGCGCATGGGGTACTATATCTATGGCTGGCGCCATGTACCCGTGGATGTTGCGTGCTTGGGCGAAAAAGCCAACGCAACACGTCCCGAAATCGAGCAAATCCTGATCTCAAATTCAAAAGGCGTGGACGAAGAAACCTTTGAACGCGAGCTTTATGTGATCCGTCGCCGCATTGAAAAAGCGGCTACATCGGCTGGGGTTCAAGGGCTATATCTGTGTTCTTTGTCGTGCCGCTCGATCATCTACAAAGGCATGATGCTGGCAGAACAAGTTGCCGAGTTTTATCCAGACCTGCAGGATGAACGTTTCGAGAGTGCTTTTGCGTTGTACCACCAGCGGTACTCTACAAACACGTTCCCGCAGTGGTGGTTGGCCCAGCCTTTCCGCATGTTGGCCCATAACGGCGAGATCAACACACTGAAGGGTAACCTGAATTGGATGAAGAGCCATGAGATCCGCATGGCCTCCAGCGCATTCGGGGACATGGCCGAAGATATCAAGCCAATCGTGGCACAGGGATCCTCGGATTCTGCTGCATTAGACTCTGTTTTTGAGGTGCTGGTACGTGCCGGACGGTCAGCTCCGATGGCGAAAACCATGATGGTGCCGGAAAGTTGGTCCAAGCAGGCAGTTGAGTTGCCGCAAAGCTGGCGGGACATGTATTCCTATTGCAACTCGGTGATGGAACCGTGGGATGGCCCTGCTGCGCTGGCCATGACAGACGGTCGTTGGGTGTGCGCGGGTCTAGACCGCAACGGCCTGCGCCCAATGCGCTACGTCGTGACGGGCGACGGCCTGCTGATTGCAGGGTCAGAGGCAGGCATGGTGCCCATTCAGGAATCCACTGTTATTGAAAAAGGTGCGCTTGGTCCGGGTCAAATGCTGGCCGTGGATATGAAAGAGGGCAAACTCTATCACGACCAAGAAATGAAGGACCGACTGGCCTCGTCGCAACCCTTTGGAGAATGGGTCGGAAAGATCAACGAGCTGGACGAAAAACTGGCTGTGGTCACAGAGAAGCCAATGTTTGACGGTGCAGATCTGCGCAAACGCCAGATTGCTGCGGGCTATTCCATTGAAGAGTTGGAACAGATTTTGGCGCCTATGGCCGAGGACGCAAAAGAAGCACTGGCCTCTATGGGTGATGACACGCCGTCGGCTGTTTTGTCCGAAAAATACCGTCCTTTGTCACACTTTTTCCGTCAGGCGTTTTCGCAGGTGACCAACCCACCAATCGACAGCTTACGCGAATACCGCGTCATGTCGTTGAAAACACGGTTCGGGAACCTCAAAAACGTTCTGGACGAAGACAGCAGTCAGACAGAAATCTTGGTGTTGGATTCGCCTTTTGTTGGCAATGCTCAGTTCGATGAACTGGTGGCGAATTTCAACGCACCTTTGGCTGAAATCGACTGTACTTTTGAAGCCGACGCAAAAGGCGATGCGCTGCGCGCTGGCCTCGAACGCATCCGTGCAGAAGCAGAAGACGCCGTACGCTCGGGTGCTGGGCATATTGTTCTGACCGATCAATTCCAGTCCGTGGACCGTGTTGCGATGCCGATGATTCTGGCAACCAGCGCTGTGCACAGTTGGTTGACCCGCAAGGGTCTGCGGACATTCTGCTCGCTGAACGTCCGTGCTGCTGAATGTGTTGACCCGCATTACTTCGCCGTGCTTATCGGCTGTGGTGCCACCGTCGTAAACGCCTATCTGGCCGAGGATTCACTGGCCGACCGGATTGAGCGTGGTCTGTTGGATGCGACCCTAACCGAAGCAGTTCAACGGTATCGCAACGCTATTGATCAGGGCCTGCTCAAGATCATGGCCAAGATGGGCATCTCGGTTATCTCCAGCTATCGCGGCGGTCTGAACTTTGAAGCAGTTGGCCTAAGCCGCGCCATGGTCGCCGAATATTTCCCCGGTATGCAAAGCCGGATTTCGGGCATTGGTACTGGCGGCATTCAGCGCGCCGTGCAAGCCGTTCACGCCAAAGGTTGGCGCGGCGGATCCGATGTTTTGCCGATCGGTGGCTTCTACAAAGCCCGTCGTTCCGGTGAAAAACACGCGTGGGAAGCGCAGACCATGCACATGCTGCAAGCGGCCTGTAACACTGCAAATTATGAAATGTGGAAACAGTTTTCGGCTGCAATGAAGGCAAATCCACCCATTCATCTGCGTGATCTTCTCGACATCAAACCAATGGGTAAAGCGATCCCAATTGAAGAGGTCGAAAGCATCACATCGATCCGTAAACGTTTTGTCACCCCGGGCATGTCTTTGGGGGCGCTTAGCCCTGAGGCCCACAAAACTTTGAACGTCGCCATGAACCGGATCGGTGCAAAATCCGATAGCGGCGAAGGCGGTGAAGATCCGGCACATTTCGTGCCCGAGGCCAATGGCGATAACCCGTCTGCAAAGATCAAGCAGGTGGCGTCCGGGCGTTTTGGCGTCACAGCCGAATACCTGAACCATTGCGAAGAGCTTGAGATCAAAGTGGCCCAAGGCGCCAAACCCGGTGAAGGCGGACAGCTGCCAGGTATGAAGGTGACTGATCTGATCGCGCGCTTGCGTCATTCGACCAAAGGCGTGACACTCATTTCACCTCCGCCACATCACGACATTTATTCGATCGAGGATTTGGCCCAGCTCATCTACGACCTCAAGCAGATCAACCCACGCTGTAAAGTCACAGTGAAATTGGTGGCTTCTAGTGGTGTTGGCACAATTGCCGCTGGTGTAGCCAAAGCCAAGGCTGATGTGATCCTGATCTCGGGCCATAATGGCGGCACCGGGGCATCGCCGGCAACGTCGATCAAATATGCCGGGCTGCCGTGGGAAATGGGCCTGACAGAGGCACACCAAGTCCTTGCCATGAACAATCTTCGCGAACGGATTACCCTGCGCACGGACGGTGGTCTGCGCACAGGCCGCGACATCGTCATGGCCGCAATGTTAGGTGCAGAGGAATATGGTATCGGCACTGCCGCTTTGATTGCCATGGGCTGCATCATGGTACGTCAGTGTCAGTCCAACACCTGTCCCGTTGGCGTCTGTACCCAAGACGAAGAATTGCGCGACAAGTTCACTGGCAACGCAGACAAAGTTGTCAATTTGATCACATTTTACGCCACAGAAGTGCGCGAAATTTTGGCTAGCATCGGCGCAAAATCTTTGGACGATGTCATTGGTCGCGCTGATTTGCTGTCACAGGTCAGCCGTGGTTCGGCTCATCTTGATGATCTCGATCTGAACCCTCTGCTGATCACCGTGGATGGGGCGGACAAGATTGTCTATGACCGCACCAAACCGCGCAATGTTGTGCCCGATACGCTGGATTCTGAGATCGTCAAAGACGCCGCGCGCTTCCTAAATGACGGTGAGAAAATGCAGCTGCAATATGCTGTTCAGAACACGCTGCGCACTGTTGGCACCAGAACCTCTAGCCATATTGTGCAGAACTTTGGTATGCGCAACGATCTGCAATCTGATCACCTAACCGTCAAACTAACGGGTTCGGCAGGTCAAAGCCTTGGGGCATTTGCGGCCCCCGGTCTCAAGCTAGAAGTGAGCGGTGACGCCAATGACTATGTTGGCAAGGGCCTATCAGGCGGCACGATTGTCGTCCGTCCCCCAATGGCAAGCCCACTGAAGGCTGACGAAAATACGATCATTGGCAACACCGTTCTTTATGGGGCCACAGACGGCTACCTTTTTGCCGCCGGACGTGCTGGCGAACGCTTTGGTGTGCGGAATTCTGGTGCCAAGGTTGTCATCGAAGGCTGCGGCGCTTGCGGTTGTGAATATATGACAGGTGGTGTTGCGGTGATCCTTGGATCCATTGGCGCAAACTTTGGTGCCGGCATGACCGGCGGTATGGCCTACCTCTATGACCCTGATGGCACAGCACTGAGCCGAATGAACATGGAAACACTGGTCACTTGCCCTGTCACACAGCAGCATTGGGTCACACAATTAGAAGGCCTGATTGAACGTCATTTGGAAGAGACCGGCAGTCGAAAGGCCGCCGATATCTTGCAGCACTGGGACGTTGAACAGGCGAACTTCTTGCAAGTATGCCCTAAGGAAATGCTGATCCATCTGCCTGCACCTTTGGGTGTAGAAGACACAGCAGTTCCGGCAGAATAGACACTGTTTGGGGCTGGATCGCATGTACGGTCTGGCCCCATCAGCCCTGCCAAGCTATAGCTGATGCATGGCGAAGGCAGCATCTAAGAAACCCAAGAAACCGACCAAAGCGGCCAAAATTGTGCCCCTTTGGAAACGCCCCCTGCTTTGGTTGCGGAAATGGCTGTTGCGCGGTTCGTTTGTGCTGGTGGCAATCGTGCTGCTTTGGATTTCGGCATATACAGTCATTGCTCCTCCAACAACGGCATACATAATCTCAGAAAGCCGCAGATTGGGCGGCGTTGATCGTACTTGGGTCCCGATAGACGAAGTGGCCGCCGTTATGCCGCGATCCGTGGTCGCCGCCGAAGACGCAAATTTCTGTCAGCATTGGGGGTTCGATATGGGCGCGATCCGCGACGCAATTGAAGAAGGCAGCAATAGGGGTGCATCCACCCTGACCCAACAAGTCGTGAAGAATGCATTTTTGTGGCATGGCCGCTCGTGGATCCGAAAAGGAATGGAAGCCTTGTTGACGCCAGTGGTCGAAATGATCTGGACCAAGCGCCGGATTGTAGAAGTCTACCTGAACATCGCCGAATTTGATGAAGGCGTTTTTGGTGTGGATGCTGCGGCCCATCACTATTTTGGCGTGTCGCCCAGCAATCTGACGGCAACCCAAGCCGCGCGATTGGCAGCGATCCTGCCCAATCCCAAAGGGCGTTCGGCCAAAAACCCCTCCAATTTTGTGCGAAAACGGTCGTCCAGTATCCGCGACGGTGCGGCAACCATCGATCTTGATGGGCGAGCCGCCTGTTTCCAGAGTTGATCTAACTGACAAAACGGGCCATTTAGAAGTAAGCCAAGGATTTTGCCTAAATGAACCGTTTGTACCATTTTCCACTGTCACCCTTTTGTAGAAAAGTTCGGCTAAGCCTTGCAGAAAAAAAGATTGAAGTAGAACTGGTCGAAGAACGGTATTGGGAACCTGATGCAGATTTCTTGCGACGCAATCCAGCGGGCAAAGTCCCGATCCTTAAACTGAACGGTCACACCTATTCCGACAGCACAGCCATCTGCGAAATGTTAGAAGAACTGCACCCGACACCCGCGCTATTGCCCCGAGATGCCAATGATCGTTACGAGGTACGTCGACTGGTTGCATGGTTTGATGGCAAATTTCATGACGAGGTGACGTCAAAGCTGTTGATGGAACGGGTCTACAGAAAAGTTATGGGACTGGGCTATCCCGATAGCAAAAACGTCAAGCAAGGTCTCAAGGCCATCAAATATCACTTGGATTATATGGCGTGGCTTTTGGATCAGCGTCGTTGGCTGGCGGGCGATAGTATGAGCCTAGCCGACTTTACCGCAGCCGCTCATTTGTCGTCTTTGGACTATGTGTCTGATGTGGATTGGAACCGCTCCGAAGCCGTGAAAGACTGGTACGCCAAAATTAAGTCGCGCCCAGCGTTTCGGTCGATCCTGGCAGATCAAATTCCGGGAAATTTGCCCTCGCGCCAATATGCTGATCTGGATTTTTAATTCCGATCTCGCGTGGGGTCAGTCTGCCCCCCGCCTTTCAAATCCAGTGGATTTGCATGCTTCCCCCCGAGGAAATTTTTGCAAAGAAAAAACATGAAAGAGGATTTAATTTCTTATGCCCATGCGGCGGGATTTGCAAAAGTGGGTATATGTCGTCCCGATGCTGTACCCGAAATTGCAAACCGTTTGGAACAGTTTGTAAAGGAAGAGCGGCACGGTCAAATGAATTGGATGGCTGAACGGATGCACTGGCGTGGTGCACCAGACGCGTTATGGCCCGCAGCACGATCTGTGATTATGCTGGCTGAACCCTACACTCCAGATCACGATCCACTAGAGATTTTGACGCAAAAAGACCGTGCATCAGTGTCTGTTTATGCCAAAAATCGTGATTACCATGACATCGTCAAAAAGCGGTTGAAGCGTGTGGGTCGCTGGTTGATCGAGCAAAACCCAAGTGCTGAGATTAAGGTCTTCGTCGATACGGCCCCAGTAATGGAAAAGCCGTTAGCCGCCGCCGCAGGGCTGGGTTGGCAGGGCAAGCACACGAATTTGCTAAGTCGCGAACTGGGCAATTGGTTCTTTCTAGGGGCGATCTTTACCACGCTGGAATTGGAGCCAGATGAGGCAGGTATTGAAAATTGCGGGACGTGTCGCGCCTGTTTGGATATCTGCCCAACCGATGCTTTCCCCGCACCGTTTCAACTGGATGCCCGCCGATGCATCTCTTACCTGACGATTGAACACAAAGGACCAGTGGACCTTGAACTGCGCGCCCAGATGGGAAATCGAATTTATGGCTGTGACGATTGTCTGGCGGTCTGTCCTTGGAACAAATTTGCGGCTGAGGCGCGTGAGGTAAAGTATCATGCGCGAGATGATTTGAGGGCGCCAGAATTGGCTGAACTGGTCACCTTGGACGATGCTGCGTTTCGGGCGCGGTTCTCGGGTTCGCCAATCAAACGGATTGGACGTGATCGGTTTGTCCGCAATGTGCTTTATGCGATTGGAAACTCTGGTTTGCCTGCCTTGAAGGCGGCGGCAGCACCCTTGTGCCAAGATCCTGATCCTACCGTTGCAGACGCAGCTCAATGGGCAGTGGCGCAGCTATGATCAAAGGTGTTTTCCTGATCATGGGGGCTGTAACAGTCTTCACGGTAATGCAGTCCTTCATCAAAGCTGCCGACGGCTACCCCGCCGGTCAAAGCGTTTTTTTTCGGTCATTTTTTGCCCTGCCGATCATCTTGGTCTGGCTCTGGATGAAGCACGATTTGCGCGATGGTTTGAAGACAAATAATTGGAAAGGTCACGGGATGCGCGGGCTTGTGGGCACCTGCGCCATGGCCTGCGGTTTTGCCGGGCTAAAGTTCTTACCTCTGCCCGATGCAACGGCACTGCGATTCATTACACCTGTAATGATTGTGATTTTCGCAGCCTTGCTGTTGGGCGAAAAAATCAGGTTGGTTCGACTTGGCGCTGTTGGGGTTGGATTACTGGGTGTCTTGGTCATCATGTGGCCCAAGTTAGAGTTTGACGCGGGCAACCTGGCATTGCTGGGCGTTGGACTTACTCTGATGTCGGCCAGCTTGGCAGCTTTGGCACAGGTCTTCATCAAAGCGATGACCGCAACGGAAAAGACAGCGGCCATTGTGTTCTACTTTTCCATGACCGCCAGTGTGTTGGGCCTCATGACCTCACCCTTTGGCTGGGTCATGCCACTGGGATGGGATTGGGCGCTCTTGATTGGGGCAGGTTTGCTAGGGGGCGTTGGCCAGATCTTGATGACGTCCAGCTACCGGTTTGCAGATGCCAGTGTGATCGCACCCTTCACCTACGTCAGCATCCTCTCGGCAGTCTTCATCGGCTATGTGTTCTTTGACGAATTGCCCACATGGCAGATGGCGATTGGGGCGGGGATGATTATAGCGGCTGGGATTTTGATTGTTTGGCGTGAGCGCAGTCTAGGGCTCAAACGCACGGCCGAACGCAAGGTTTTGGCCCAAGGAAAATAAGGGCAGCACTGAGCTGCCCTTTGGTATCTTAGATGCGGACCAGCTTTTCGTAGCTTTCGGAGACGTCACGCGCCAACGCACCCACTTCAAAATTATAATCCCCGATTTGACCAACAGGGGTCACTTCGGCGGCTGTACCAGTAAGCCAGCACTGTTCAAAGCTCTCCAATTCTTCTGGCATGATATGGCGTTCGTGCACTTTGACCTGACGATCCTTGAGCATGCCCACCACAGTCTGACGCGTAATCCCGTTCAGGAAGCAATCCGGCGTTGGCGTGTGCACTTCGCCATCCTTAACAAAGAAGATGTTCGCGCCTGTCGCCTCGGCAACATAGCCGCGGTAATCAAACATCATCGCATCAGAGCAACCTTTAGCCTCGGCCGCATGTTTGGACATGGTGCAAATCATATAAAGGCCTGCCGCCTTTGCGTGGCTCGGGATTGTTTCGGGTGAGGGGCGCTTCCATTTGGAGATATCCAACTTAGCCCCCTTCATTTTGGCGTCACCATAGTAGGCACCCCATTCCCATGCTGCGATAGCCAAACGAACCGGGTTTTTCGCAGACGCGACACCCATATCTTCACCCGCACCACGCCATGCAACAGCGCGCACATAGGCATCCGTGTGTCCGTTGGCGGTCAAAACTTCTGCTTTGGCCGCTTCAATCTCGTCAACAGTCCAAGGGATCTGAAAATCGATCATGTTGGCCGAGGCATGAAGCCGTTCCGAGTGCTTGCGACTTTCAAAAATCTTGCCGTTATATGCCCGCTCGCCTTCAAAGACAGAGGACGCATAGTGCATGGCATGTGTCAGAATATGGACGTTGGCTTCGCGCCAATCGATCATTTTTCCATCCATCCAAATCTTACCGTCGCGGTCATCATATGCACCGGCCATGGTCGTATCCCTTCTCTTTTACCCGCAGGCTTTTCGATTATTTCAATATTTACGTCCGTTTCGGACATAAAGTTGCGTAAAAACTGACGATTGCTAGCAATTGATTCTTGGAATGTCAACAAGGCTGACATAATATGGGCCAATCGTGGAGGACCCTATAATGGCCGAACAAAATTCCCCGCCCTCTGGGGAAACCCTGCTGTTCTTAACCGATGAACAGCTACGCAAAGGGATCGAAGCGATGTTTTTCGCCTATCGTGGATTTACAGCAGATCCTGACCGGATCTTGTCAGAGCTGGCATATGGCCGTGCTCATCACAGGGCAGTACACTTTATTCACCGCAGTCCCGGCACAACTGTGAACAACCTACTTTCCATTCTGGGTGTCACAAAACAATCGTTGAACCGCGTCTTGCGCAGTTTGGTTGACGACGGCCTTGTTGAATCCCGCGTCGGCACACAAGACAAGCGCGAAAGACACCTCCACCTGACCGAAGCAGGCCGCGCCTTGGAAACGAAATTAAGCCAAGCACAACGAACACGAATGCGTGCGGCCTATCGTGCCGCTGGACCTGATGCGGTCCAAGGCTTTAGACAGGTGCTAGAAGCTATGATGGATGCAGACATGCGACGTCACTATCTCAAGCTAAAGGATGCCGGACATGAGTGATGTTGATGCACACCTGTTAATCGTAGATGACGACGAACGTATTCGTGGGTTGCTCCAAAAATTTCTGATGCGAAATGGCTTTCTTGTCAGCGCAGCGCGGGATGCCGCCCACGCGAGGCGGATCCTAAGCGGTTTAGATTTCGACATGATCATCCTTGATGTCATGATGCCGGGCGAAGACGGGATCACATTAGCTAAATCTCTGCGTGAGGAACGCGAAACACCCATCTTGCTTTTGACTGCAAAAGGCGAAACCGAAGATCGCATTGCCGGGCTTGAGGCTGGGGCGGACGATTATCTGTCGAAACCTTTTGAACCCAAAGAGCTGCTATTGCGGATCAATGCAATTTTGCGACGCGTGCCCGCAGGCGATGCGGCGGATGAATTGCCCAAGGTTCTGCATCTGGGGCCCATTCGCTATGACATCGAACGTGCCGAGATGTGGCAAGGCGAAAGCCTTGTCCGGCTCACGGCCACTGAATCGCAACTGATGAAAATCTTTTCAGGGCAGATAAATGAACCGATCAGCCGTGCCAAACTCGTGGAAGACTTGGGTCGGGATCACGGACAGGCGCAAGAACGCGCCGTGGATGTTCAAATTACGCGGCTCAGACGCAAGATCGAAACAGACCCAAAACAGCCGCGCTACCTGCAAACCGTTCGTGGTGCTGGCTATATGCTTGCGCCGGAATAGGGTCTAATCAGGCGCAATCTTGGTCTAGATAAGCTTGTGCCAAGGCTATGCCGCTGGCCAATTTGCCTGAGCTTTTGGATTTGCGCGCAGGACCACGGTGCAAAATATCAAACCCAATAAGGAACGGGAAATAGACCTCGCGCTGCTGCGCGTCGAAATCCAAAGCGTCACAAAACAAATCAAACTCTGCGCGATTGACCCCGAAATGACGTGGTCCTTCTGACGGGCCAATAGCATGCTCTAGCGACACCAAAAAACGCGAAGCATCTTTCGCCAAGGGAATAAAATGTGAGCCACCTAAATCAAAACCAGTCATCAGAGGCCCATCAACCATCACATTGGATGGATGAAAATCGCCATGGGTTTGGGCCAAAACGCAGTCCCTTTGAGTTGTCTCTGGCACCATTCGCGTCATCCGTTCCAGCACCGATTGCCAAAGACCTTTGTGCCGCCGGACCAATTTCTTTTCGATGATCGGAACAGCCCGGGTCAAATATCGCTCATGCGGAAACTTGGCCATTTTGCGCGCATCCTTAGTGTAGTGGGCCAACCATTGCGCCGATTGCTTTACGAATTCCGAACGACGATCCGGTGCTTCGCGGATCGCGTGGCGAACAGAGGCACCAGGCGCTTGCGATAACACCAACAAACCCAAATCCGGATCACAAAACAGCGCCTCAATTGTTCTAAAATCACCCGCTGACATCCAGTCTTTAACACGCTCGATCTCAGCCGACTCTTTTTCAATGATCGCTTTTGCGTCAGGTCCAGACTGGTGCCTGAAAATCACCGGCTCACCGTTCCAAACGCCTTGATATACCGTACGCAATCCACTTGAGCGCGCCAATATCTTGCTCAGCGTTGCACCCTTTAACGCAGGTGTCGCTTCGATCGCTTCTAACAGAGCATGGGTTGCGAAAATGTCTTCGGTGCGTGCCATAGGCGTAGTCTATCCAATGCAGATAGAGAGGGCCAGCGGGGCATTGCCCTTGGACAGATGTCCCCCTAATGTCACCCTGAACCATATGCAGGGAATATCGCAGATGACCACGACAGATGTCGCCACGATGAGTTTTGAACAAGCCATGGCTGAATTGGAACAGGTTGTTCGTGATCTGGAAGGCGGCGATGTCCCTTTGGATCAGTCTATTGCGCTTTATGAACGCGGTGCGGTCCTCAAAAAGCACTGCGAAGCCCAGTTAAAGCAAGCGCAGGAAAAGGTAGAAGCTTTAACCCTTTCCGAAGGGGGCCAGCCAACCGGGGTCAAACCTGTAGACGGCCTCTGATCCATGTTTATGAACGAACTAAAGGCGGCGGCTGACCAGATTCAGGCAACCTTGGACACCGCCATGGGCCCATTGGGTCAAACGCCGGTTGAACAGGGCATGCGATACGCCTGTACTGGCGGTAAACGGCTGCGGGGCTTTCTTGTCTTGGAAACCGCGCGCCTGCATGGGCTGGATATAAAAACAGCATTGCACCCTGCTGCAGCTATCGAAGCCTTGCACGCCTATTCGTTGGTACATGATGATCTGCCTTGCATGGATGATGACGACCTACGCCGCGGCCAGCCTACGGTCCACGTCAAATGGGATGATGCAACCGCTGTTTTAGTGGGCGATGCATTACAAACGCTGGCTTTTGAATTGCTGTGTCATTCCGATAACGGTAACGCCGACGTGCGCATGAAACTGGTCTCGACCCTTGCAAAAGCTTCCGGCGCGCAGGGCATGGTTTTGGGGCAGGCCCAAGACATCGCCGCCGAGACGGCGACAGATCCACTGGGCCTAGATGAAATCACCCAGTTGCAAGCGAACAAAACCGGTGCTCTGATTTCTTGGTCGGCTCAGGCCGGCGCGATTTTGGCCCAAGCGGACCCAGAACCACTGCGTCAGTATGCGCAGGCCGTTGGTCTTGCATTTCAGATTGCCGACGACATCTTGGACGTAGAAGGCGACGCCACAAAAGCTGGTAAAAAACTGCAAAAAGATGCAGATGCGGGCAAGGCAACTTTTGTGTCATTGATGGGCCTCGACGCGGCCAGAACAAAAGCCGCAGAATTAGTGGATCAAGCAGTGGATGCTGTGTCGGTCTATGGTGAACGCGCGCAAGGATTGCGACAGATCGCAGCCTTTGTGATTGAACGTGACACCTGAAAAAACGGAGTGTCTTAAATGACGGATCGCCCCAAAACCCCTTTGCTAGACACTGTTTTGGCGCCGTCCGACCTTAAACTTTTGTCAGACAGCCAACTGCGCACGCTTGCGGACGAACTGCGGCAGGAAACCATCAGCGCCGTATCCACAACCGGCGGGCACTTGGGCGCAGGTTTGGGCGTGGTTGAACTGACCGTCGCGCTGCACGCTGTATTTGACACCCCAAGGGACCGGTTGATCTGGGACGTGGGCCATCAGTGTTACCCGCATAAAATACTCACCGGCCGCAGGGACCGCATCCGTACCCTTCGCCAAAAGGACGGGCTGTCCGGCTTCACCAAACGCAGCGAAAGCCCCTATGATCCCTTTGGCGCCGCGCACAGTTCCACCAGCATCAGTGCCGCATTGGGATTCGCTGTAGCGCGCGATTTGGGTGGTGCACCGGACCATGGACTGGGTGATGCAATAGCTGTCATCGGCGATGGGTCCATGTCTGCCGGTATGGCCTTTGAGGCTATGAATAACGCCGGTCACTTGAAAAAGCGCATGATCGTCATTTTGAACGACAACGAGATGAGCATCGCACCGCCTGTCGGCGCGCTCAGCTCTTATTTGTCGCGTCTTTATGCGGGCGATCCGTTTCAGGAATTCAAGGCAGCCGCCAAAGGCGCAGTCAGCCTCCTGCCCAGCCCTTTCCAAGAGGGTGCGCGGCGCGCCAAGGAAATGCTTAAGGGCATGACCGTTGGTGGCACCATGTTCGAGGAATTGGGCTTTAGCTATCTCGGCCCCATCGACGGACACGATATGGATCAATTGCTGCCAGTTTTGCGCACTGTCAAAGAGCGCGCCACTGGGCCAATCCTGATCCACGCGATTACCAAAAAAGGCAAAGGCTACGCGCCCGCTGAAACGGCCCATGACAAAGGCCACGGTGTCAGTAAATTTGATATGGTCACCGGCAAACAAAAGAAAACGCCGTCAAACGCCCCCAGTTACACGAGTGTCTTTGCCCAGCAATTGCTGAAACACGCTGAACAAGACAGTAAAATTTGCGCCATCACCGCCGCCATGCCTGATGGCACAGGCCTTACCCAATTCAACGAACGCTATCCGTCGCGGTGCTTTGATGTGGGCATTGCCGAACAGCATGGTGTGACATTCTCGGCGGCTCTGGCCGCGGGCGGCATGAAACCGTTTTGCGCTATGTATTCAACATTCCTTCAGCGCGGCTATGATCAGGTGGTCCACGACGTGGCGATCCAACGCCTGCCAGTCCGCTTTGCGATTGATCGTGCAGGATTGGTCGGCGCAGACGGGGCGACCCATGCAGGCGCTTTTGATGTGGCCTATTTGGCGAACTTGCCGGGTTTTGTGGTTATGGCCGCCGCTGATGAGGCGGAATTGGCCCGAATGGTAGCCACCGCAGTGGCCTACGACGATGGTCCAATTGCATTCCGCTTCCCACGCGGTGAAGGGGTGGGCTGTGACATTCCAGAAAACCCAGAACCACTGGAAATTGGCAAAGGTCGTATGATCCGCGAGGGATCCGGCGTCGCGTTACTGTCGTTCGGGACACGCTTGGCAGAAGTCCAGCGTGCCGCTGAGCAACTGCAGGCCAAAGGCGTGAATGTCACGATCGCTGACGCGCGGTTTGCTAAACCGCTGGATCAGACACTGATCTTGCAGTTGGCCGCAGACCATGACGCACTCATTACTATTGAAGAAGGTGCGGTCGGCGGCTTTGGCTCACACGTTGCACAGCTCTTGGCGGATGAAGGTGTATTTGATGAGGGCCTGAAATACCGGTCCATGGTTCTGCCCGACATCTTTATCGATCAATCCAGCCCTGATGACATGTATGCGGTCGCAGGCCTAAGCGCCGATGCAATTGAAGCTAAGGTGATGGAAGTTTTGGGCGTCGTGCCGATGGCGCAGGCAACCTAGTACCCTTCTTGTGATACCAACGCCCTGAGGCCCGCTTTGTAAGTTGGATATAGCAACTCGACACCCAATTCGTCCTGTATCAGATCGTTGCGGACCTTTTTGCTTTCGGCATAAAAACTTCGGGCCATTGGGCTCATCTCTGCAGTCTCAAAATCCACAGCTTCCGGAAGAGGCAATCCCAAAAGCTTGGCCGCATAGCCAATGACGTCTTGCGGCGGTGCTGGATCGTTGTCGCAGAGATTGTAGATCGCCCCGGCCCTTGGCTTTTGGATTGAAGCCATCAAGACCTGCGCGATGTCTTCAACGTGAATACGGCTGAAGACTTGGTTTTTCTTGATGATCCGACGCGCTGTGCCAGCACGCACTTTTGCAAATGGACCACGACCCGGCCCGTAAATCCCTGCCAGTCGAAAGATATGCAAAGGTAGGTTTGGGATCGCGCTCCACGCAGCTTCGGCATCTTTGCGCAACTGCCCACGTTTAGTGGATGGGGTCAATTCCGTGCACTCATCGACCCAGTCCCCTTGATGATCACCATAGACACCCGTCGTAGACAAATAGCCCACCCATTCAAGATTGGGGGCATGCCTTGCAACGGCATCACCTAGCTCCAACAATACCGGATCACCATCTTCTGAAGGTGCAGCAGACAGTAGCAAATGTGTCGATTGAGCAAGAATAGAGTCTATCTCGGAGGCTGGCCATAGAATCGGTTTTGCGCCAGATGCCTCAACCGCATCGAATTTTTCAACGCTTCGTGTGGTGCCATAGACCGTCCACTCATCCGGTAAAATTCGGGTCAATGCTTGGGCAGAATAGCCGTGTCCAAATGACAACAAAACAGGCACGGTTCAGCGCCCCTTCCAAACAGGATCACGCTTTTCGGTAAAGGCTTTTGCACCTTCCAATTGATCTTCACTGGCATAAAGAACATCAACAGATTTCAACTGGCGTTTTGTAATGCGGTTCATTGTGTCTTGGAATTTCGCGTCTTCAGCATCACGAACCACTTCCTTGATCGCCGCATAAACAAGAGGTGGGCCAGACGCCAATAAGCGTGCCATATCCCAGGCTTGGGCCATCAAATCTCCGCCGGGATAACTGTGGTTCACAAGGCCCCATCCCTTGGCTTCTTCCACATCGAACCAACGACCAGTTAGCAATAATTCCATCGCAATATGATAAGGTATGCGTTTTGGCAGTTTAACGGAAGCCGCATCAGCCACCGTGCCTGATCGAATTTCGGGCAGAGCAAAAGTCGCATGATCCGCCGCAAGAATGATGTCAGCCGACAGGGCAAGTTCCAACCCGCCACCGCAAGCGATCCCATTCACCGCAGCAATAACCGGTTTGTTAAGGTCACGCAGTTCTTGCAAACCACCAAACCCACCGACGCCGTAGTCGCCATCAACCGCGTCCCCATCTGCGGCCGCTTTCAAATCCCACCCCGGGCAAAAGAATTTTTCGCCTGCACCAGTGATAATCGCAACCCGTAATTCCGGATCATCGCGAAACTGCGCGAAGGTGTCGCCCATGACTTTGCTGGTCGCCAAATCGATTGCGTTTGCTTTTGGGCGATCCAAAGTGACTTCAAGGATCGCGCCGTCGCGCTTTGTGGTTATCGGTGACATCGGCTAGGCCTTTCGGATCAGGGCATCTACTGCAACCGCACGGGTTTGCGTGCAAATCAGCGGGTTAATCTCAACTTCTTCCACTTGGCCGCCCTTGGCAATCACATAGGATTGCAACGCCATAACCGCGTCGACAATACTGGTAATATTCACGCCAAGGGCACCACGGTAGCCAGACAAAATGGGCGCGATGGCCAATCCCGATATCGCCTTGCGCACCGCGTCCTCACTCGAAGGCACGAGCAGGGTTGCACTGTCTTTCAACAGCTCAGTCAAGACACCACCGGCCCCAATCGTCAGCATATGAATTCCCGAAGGGTCCTTAGTAATGCCTATGATCAATTCGGCAATCGGGGCTTGCACCATTTCTTCTACCAGAAATTCGGTCGCTTGCATCGAGGCTGCAGCATCGCACACCCTTTCACTGTCGTTCAAACCAACCTTCACCAGACCCAGTTCGGTCTTATGCGCCGATCCCAATCCTTTGAGGACGACAGGAAATCCGACCTGAGAACCCGCCGCACCCGTTTCATCCGCTGAGTGGCACAAAACACTGTTCGGTATATCCAAACCATACTGCGCAAGATCCTGCTTTGCTTGGGCTTCGCTCAATGTCTGTGCTACACAGTGAGGCGCTAAAAGGGCTGGATTAGTATCTATATCTGTTGAAAGAGCACTATGAGCAACCGCCGCCAACGCATCATGCAAACCGTGCATTGGCGTCACACCATGCTCCATCAAATCCCATGCAACAGCCTCTGGCAAAAGTTCCGGCAAGGTCGCAACAACGGCCGTCGGTTTACCGGTTGCCTTGCGCGTCTCAATGGCGGCTTGCGTTGCGCAGACCCAATCACTCGCGTCGCAAATATCCTCCCGGGGGTAATCGACGATGGTTAGTGTCAGATCGATGTTTGGGTCGTCGATCGCACTCCATGCCGCCGCCATTGCCTCTGCATCGCGCCACACATAGGTGTGATAGTCTAGTGGGTTTGCGAGCGCCACTTTGGGACCCAAAACCGCACCAAGCTGCGCGCGTTGGGCCGGCGACAAAGGAGGGAACTCCAATCCCACTGACTGCCCCAAATCCGCAGTCAGGGACGCCTCACCCCCCGAGCAACTGATCGAAGCAACACGACGCGAAGCCAAAGGTCCGTTGATGTGCAGAAACTTTAGAGTTTCCAGAAAAACCGAAAGGTTTTGAACACGACGAATGCCCAAACGTTCGCACAAGGCATCCGCCGCCGCATCGGATCCAGCAAGAGAGGCCGTATGCGACACGGTGGCGGCTTGCGCCTGCTCCGACGCGCCAACCTTTATCGCAACCAAAGGCACGCCCTTTTCATGGGCCCGCTGCGCCAAAGTTTCCCAAGCACGAATATCGCCAAAGCCTTCGATATGTAGCCCAATGGCCGTGACGCGGGGATCATCTAGCAAGTCGGTCGCGATCTGTGCCTGATCCATCTGCGCTTGGTTTCCGCAGGTGATCATATAGCCAACTGGCAGTCCCCGCTTTTGCATTGTCAGGTTGATAGCGATGTTCGAGCTTTGTGTCAGGATCGCCACACCCTGCTCGACTGGTCGACACCCGTGCTGATCCGGCCAAACCGCAGCCTGATCCAACGCGTTGATGAAGCCGTAGCAATTGGGCCCCAAGATTGGCATGCCACCAGCCGCCTCTAAAAGGAGCTTTTGCAAATCAGCCCCATCCGCAAGCTCGGTCTGGGCCTCTGCAAAACCAGAAGCAAAGCAAATTGCACCGCCTGCGTCTTGGGCTTTTAGCTGCGCCACAATATCCAATGTCGCGGTGCGATTGACACCGATGAATGTAGCGTCCGGTGGTGTTTCAAGGCAATTTAGACTCTCTTTTGCATCAAGGCCGGCAATCGATTTTCGGGAGGGATGTACAGGGATAATTTCGCCCGTGTAGCCGATACGCTGGGCGGCTCCAATAATGCTTTCGCACCATGCACCACCCCCCACTACTGCGATTGTACGGGGATTAAGAAGCCGCTCTAGCCGCATATGCGATCAGGCACCCAGTGGCCGCAAAAGATCACGCGCGATAATATGGCGTTGGATTTCGCTGGTACCGTCCCAAATCCGTTCTACCCGTGCATCTCTCCAGAACCGTTCAAGCGGATAGTCATCCATCAATCCCATGCCGCCATGAATCTGAATAGCGGCATCCGTTACACGCGCCAGCATTTCACTGGCATAGAGTTTTGCGCTGGCAATTTCGCGATTAGATGACAGTCCTTTGTCCAATCGATCCGCCGCGGCAAGCGTCAGTAAATCAGCAGCGTCAATTTCAGTGATCATGTCCGCTATTTGGAAACCGACACCCTGGAATTTTCCGATAGGTTGGCCAAATTGTTCGCGCTCAGCCGCATAGTTCAGCGCATAGTCAAAGACACGGCGGGCACGTCCAACCGACATTGCAGCAACCGTAATGCGCGTCGCATAAAGCCAAGTGTTCATAACCTCGAAACCGCCATCAACTTCGCCCAGCACTTGCGCGTCAGGCAAGCGGCAATCATCAAACTCGAGGATCATATTCTTGTAGCCCCGATGGCTTACCGATTTATACCCATCCCGAATGGTAAACCCGGGTGTGCCGCGATCCACAAGGAAGGTGGTAATCCGCTTTTTTGGGCCGCGCGGGGTTTGGTCCTCGCCTGTGGCGATGAAAACGATGATAAAATCCGCATGTTCAGCCCCGCTGATAAAATGCTTGGTCCCGTTTACAACCCAATCCCCACCATCGCGTACAGCAGTGCATTTCATACCGCGCACATCACTGCCCGCACCGGGTTCGGTCATGGCAAGGGCATCCATTTTTTCGCCCCTGATAGCCGGCATCAAATACTTTTCCTTTTGGTCTCCTTCGCAAGCCATAAGGATGTTTTGCGGACGCCCAAAAAAGTGGTTCAAGGCCATGGACCCACGGCCCAGTTCCCGTTCAACCACTGAAAAATCTACGTGATTGAGACCTGCACAGCCAACGTCTTGCGGAAAATTACAGGCATAAAACCCCAGATCCAGCGTCTTTTGTTTGATCTCTTGTGCGATCTCGGACGGAACCTCACCAGTGCGTTCAACGAGTTCTTCATGAGGATAGATTTCTTTTTCCACAAACGCCCGAACAGTGTCCGCGATCATTTCTTGTTCTTCGTTCAGGCCATATTGCATGCTCATGGATCCTTATTGGGCATAGTTAGAGCCTTCCTCATCCAAAATCGCCTTCAACTCGGTCAGGTGACGCGTGTCTTGTTCGGGATAGACTTCCAGTTCTTGCGCCGTCTTTTCTGCGATGTCATCAGGTATCACGCGCAGTGGCTGTCCCGTCTGAAGGGCCAAGATATAGGTCATGCAGGCGCGTTCAAAATAGTAAAGGCGGTTAAAGGTATCGGCCACGGTATCCCCGATGATCATGATGCCATGATTGCCCATCACCATAACTTTGGTCTTTGGGTCCTGCATCAATTGCGCACAACGCGCCCCCTCTTCTTCAAACGCGAGGCCACCATAATTGTTGTCCACCACATGACGGTTGAAAAATGTGCAGGCGTTTTGATCGACGGGCAACAGACGACTATCAGCCAGCGCTGCCAGTGCCGTTGCATAGGGTGAATGCACGTGCATGGCACAGCGCGCATGGGCACAATGCCGGTGCATTCCACCGTGCAAGCCCCAAGCAGTGGGATCAGGTGCATCAGATCCCTCCATACTTGCGGGGTCATTGGCATCAACAACGATCAAATCGCTGGCTTTGATACGGCTAAAATGCATCTGATTAGGGTTCATCAAAAACTTGGTGCCGTCATCGTTGATAGCCAGACTGAAATGGTTCGCTACCGCTTCATGCATATTCCAGCGAACGGTCCAACGAAATGCTGCCGCAAGATCGACCCGTTCCTGCCAGTGATCCATGTTTACAAAACTGTTCATGCGCCTCTCCTGTGATGGAGTGATAACGAGCCGATTAACACCGACAATGCTAGCTTATTTGCGACCTTTCGGATGGGGTTAACGTGCGGCTAGGAACCCAAGCATACCCGTCAGGATCAAGGACATAGCATTCACGCAATCCATGCGGCTTGTCCGTTGCTTCTTGCAAAACTGGATGACCATTTGCATGCGCTTTGGTCGCGGCGACATCCGGATCCACATTGAACAAACGAATTTCGACGCCCCCGCCACGGGGCGGATTTTCCGGCACCAAACCCAGCAAAGGGTTGCTGTGGTAGGTCCCATCGGCATGTAACTGCAAAACCATTCCCTCGTGCGTGACGATTGCGAAATCGGCACTGATACGGTGGGCCTTCACCTGAAAAATAGTGTCTAGAAAGGCCAAAGTCGTCGCAATATCACGCACAAGCAAATTCAAACCAATCCCTGTGAGCGAGGCACCAAAATCCTCGGCCGACACCGTTTCAAAGTCCATCTTTTGATCCCGCTATAAAATCCCTCTAGACAGCTTGAACCTGCGCAAAAGTCGTGTCAACTTTGGACATGACACAGACCCCTTTCCCGACATGGCCCGATGTGGCTACCGACTTGATCGCCGTCGCTGCCGGTCGAGCCGCTGCCGACAAAGTGTTTCGCAACGCCAAAGTCGTTAGCGTTCACACCCGCGAAGTGCTGGATGGTTGGGAGGTGGCCGTCAAATCGGGACGGTTCGCCTATGTGGGCCCGTCGGCGGCCCATTGCATTGATGACCAAACGGAAGTGATCAATATCAAAGGGCAGTTCTTGATCCCCGGTCTATGCGACGGCCATATGCATATCGAAAGTGGCATGCTGACCCCTGCTGAATTTGCGCGCGCGGTCATTCCTCATGGCACGACCTCAATGTTCACCGACCCCCACGAAATCGCAAACGTGCTGGGATTGGACGGCGTTCGTATGATGCATGACGAGGCGATGCTTCAGGCGATCAATATTTTTACCCAAATGCCCTCCTGCGCACCCTCAGCGCCGGGGTTGGAAACCACGGGGCATGAAATTTCGCCAACAGATGTTGCCGAGGCGATGACGTGGCCCGGAATTATTGGGCTGGGTGAAATGATGAATTTTCCCGGGGTCGCAAATGCGGATCCAAAAATGCTGGCAGAAATCGCCGCAACCCAACGTGCGGGCAAAACTGTGGGCGGCCACTACGCTTCACCTGATTTAGGTCCTGCGTTTCATGCCTATGCTGCTGGCGGACCAGCGGATGATCACGAAGGCACTTGCGTAGAAGACGCTGTGGCTCGGGTTCGGCAAGGTATGCGATCCATGATGCGTCTTGGCAGTGCATGGTATGATGTTGAAAGCCAGATCAAGGCAGTAACAGAAGGCGGACTGGACCCTCGTAACTTTATCCTTTGCACCGATGACTGTCATTCCGGAACGCTGGTGAATGACGGGCATATGAACCGTGCCGTCCGTCACGCAATCGAGTGCGGTTGCGATCCATTGGTCGCCTTGCAAATGGCCACAATAAATACCGCTACACATTTTGGGTTGGAACGAGAGTTGGGGTCGATCACACCGGGGCGGCGGGCTGACCTGATCGTCACATCCGATCTGACGACACTCCCAATTGGGCAGGTCTACGCCCGCGGCGACCTAGTGGCCAGCAACGGCGATGTTCTGTGTGACTGTCCCCATTTAGAATGGCCAAGTGCCGCACGTGACACAGTCCACATGGGCAAAACACTGACGGAAACCGACTTCGAAATCCAAGCGCCCGAAGGTGCAGATACCGTTGTTGCAAATGTGATCGGCGTGATCGAAAATCAGGCGCCGACGAAAGCTGTTAAATCCACTCTTAAGGTGAAACAGGGTCTGATTGGCAGCCAAGACAATGTCTGTCAGATCGCTTTGGTCGAGCGGCACAAAGGCACAGGAACTGTTGTCAACGCATTTGTCACTGGGTTTGATTACAGCGGTGAAATGGCCATCGCGTCGACCGTGGCCCATGACAGCCACCATATGATCGTGGTTGGGACTGACCGCAAAAATATGGCGATGGCCGCCAATAGATTGGCCGAGGTTGGTGGCGGGATTACCGTTTTTCAAGATCAGGCTGAACTGGCCCTTGTTGAACTGCCCATCGCCGGTCTGATGTCTGATGCGCCCGCCAAGGTAGTCGCCGCCAAAGCCGACAAACTGGTGAACGCCATGAAAGCCTGCGGATGCACCATGAACAACGCCTACATGCAACACAGCCTTCTAGCCCTCGTTGTTATTCCGGAGTTACGGATCTCTGATCTGGGTCTGGTTGATGTACGCAGTTTTGATTTTATCCCGCTATTTGAGGACACCGAATGAGAATGAACCCGAACCTGCCAGTCAGCGAGCCCCACGACACCGAAGTCCGGTTCTACGACACGGCCGAGGATGCGGTTGCGCGCCTGCAAGAGCTGTACACAGATGCTGTTGGTTTTCTCGAAGCGAAGTTCGTTGAAATGGTGACGTCTCAAAAGACGAGCGAGCGTTACCGCGCCTACTATCCCGAGATCCGCATCACCACAAACAGCTTTGCCAGCATCGACAGTCGGCTCAGTTTTGGCCACGTGGCGGGGCCCGGCACCTATGCCACAACGGTCACGCGGCCAGATCTTTTTGCGGGATATCTGACCCAACAGATCAGGCTCTTGCTGGAAAACCACAAAGTCTCAATCGAGATCAGGCCATCGGAAACCCCAATTCCCGTCCATTTCGCCGTGGCAATGTCGCAGGGTTTGCAAATCCCCCAAGACGGCGCGTTGGATTTCACTCTTCGCGACGTCTTTGACGTACCTGACCTGTCGACCACCAATGATGACATCGTCAACGGTGTTGAACCCAAACGCAGTGATGGCGTCGAACCACTTGCACCATTCACGGCGCAGCGGGTCGACTATTCCTTGGCGCGTCTCAGCCATTACACGGCGACACAGGCAGATCATTTCCAAAACCACATTCTGTTCACCAACTACCAATTCTATGTGGAAGAATTCGAAGCCTATGCGCGGCAAGTGTTGGCCGATCCGGACAGCGGCTATACCAGCTTTGTCGGGCCCGGAAATGACGAGATCACTGATGCCAAAACCCCAATGTCGCCACCGGATAAACTTCCGCAGATGCCGACATACCATCTCAAACGCAAAGGCCAAGGCGGGATCACTTTGGTCAACATCGGTGTAGGCCCGTCGAACGCAAAAACGGCAACGGATCATATCGCAGTGCTGCGACCCCATGCTTGGCTAATGGTCGGGCACTGCGCCGGACTGCGAAACAGCCAGTCCTTGGGCGATTTCGTTCTGGCCCACGCCTATCTACGCGAGGATCATGTGCTGGACGACGATCTACCCGTTTGGGTGCCAATCCCTGCATTGGCCGAAATTCAAATCGCGCTCGAGCAGGCCGTGGAAGACGTCACCGAACTACAGGGTTTTGAGCTGAAACGCGTTATGCGCACTGGCACGGTTGCAACGATTGATAACCGCAATTGGGAACTACGCGACCAGTCCGGTCCTGTGCAACGATTAAGCCAATCGCGGGCCATCGCTTTGGACATGGAAAGTGCCACCATTGCCGCTAACGGATACCGGTTCCGCGTCCCTTATGGCACGCTCTTGTGCGTATCAGACAAGCCGCTGCACGGGGAATTAAAGCTACCCGGTATGGCAAGCGAGTTCTATCATACCCAAGTCAAACGTCATTTGATGATCGGAATTCGCGCGATGGAGCACTTGCGCGAGATGCCGCTGGAACGGATCCATTCCCGCAAATTGCGCAGTTTTGACGAGACAGCCTTTCTGTAATTGCGAAATATTGCGCCAAAAGCGGTAAAAATTGGTATTTTATCGATTATTCACTGGACTATTGGTTGTGTATGTCACCTATATTCAGCTACCAAATGAAAACTGAGGCCCAGATGTTGGGCAGTAGAGGGAGACCATAAAAATGGCAAAACCAATGACAAAAACCCAACTTGTGGCTGCCTTGGCAGAAGAAATGGGCGCAGACAAGAAAAGCGCTGGCGCAGCCCTTGACGCGATTGTTGCACTGATCACCAAAGAAGTTGGTGGCGGCGGTGCAGTCACACTTCCAGGCGTTGGCAAAATCTATTGCCGCGAGCGTCCAGAGCGCATGGTGCGTAACCCTGCCACGGGCGAACAGATCAAGAAAGAAGCAGACAAAGTTGTCAAAATGACAATTGCAAAAGCTCTGAAAGATTCCGTCAACGGCTAATGCGTCGACACCGAATTTATGAAAAGGTCGCCTCACATGGCGGCCTTTTTTGTGAGATAACCCAATGGACCTTCGCGCCTTAATCTACGGTCTTCTGTTTGCGTTGATGTGGTCTTCTGCTTTCACATCTGCGCGTATCATCGTCCAAGACGCACCACCATTAATGTCGCTGACGGCACGGTTTTTTGTATCGGGTGCCTTGGGCCTGATCCTTGCCTACATTTTGGGACAGTCCTTTCGTTTGTCGCGGTCACAATGGTTCGCGACGATCCTTTTTGGCCTTTGCCAAAACGCGCTCTATCTCGGGCTAAATTTCGTCGCCATGCAAACCATAGAGGCCTCTCTCGCTTCAATCATCGCCTCAACTCTGCCCTTGGTTGTTGCGGTCGCTGGCCTGTTGTTTTTGGGCGAAACCACAAGTGCACGCGGCATCTGGGGGATTGTCACAGGGATCGCAGGTGTCTGCCTGATCATGGGCCTGCGCCTCAGCGGCGGTGTGGACATGCTGGCCGTGGGTTTATGCTGTATCGCTGTGGTGTCGTTGGCAGTGGCCACGTTGCTGGCGCGTGGGGCAGCCTCCGGCGGCAACATCATGACGATTGTGGGCCTGCAAATGATCGTTGGGGGTGCAATCTTGGCTGTACCAGCCATGCTGTTCGAAACGCCAGCGGTTAATTTGACGCCATCCTTGGTCTTGGCGTTTATCTACACAACTCTGGTGCCGGGCCTGGCAGCCACTTGGATTTGGTTTAAGCTGATCGAACGGATCGGTGCCGTTAGGGCCGCAACCTTCCATTTCCTGAACCCGGTTTTTGGTGTTGCCATCGCAGCTGTGCTACTGTCAGAGCCCTTGGGTCCGTGGGATGTGATAGGCGTTTTTATCGTTGCGGTGTCGATTTACGTGGTTCAAACCGCGCGGCAGATCAAAACATCCTGACGATCATTTGAGCGATTATTACAAGCTTTCTTGGTGACAGCCACAGGCCGCTTGCGCCACTAAGTCAGCATGGAATTTGTTCTGGCATATGGCGCTGGCCTTCTGACCCTAATCAACCCCTGCGTTTTGCCGGTGCTGCCGATCGTTCTGGCAACGGCCTTGCAAACCTCCAATTGGGGCCCTGCGGCCTTGGCTGTGGGGATGTCCGCGGCCTTCGTGACCTTTGGGTTCACAGTGGCTGCGTTTGGCTATGCCTTGGGCATTGATGAACAATCAATCGCGCAGGCAGGCGCCGTCTTAATGATCGGCTTTGGTGTAATATTGCTCGTCCCAAGGTTTTCTGCCGGGTTCGCCACAGCCACCGCTGGTTTTGCCAGCAGCGCAGACGCGAGCATGGACACAATGGACCGGTCAGGCGTCACAGGACAGTTTCTTGGTGGCCTCCTGCTAGGCGCAGTATGGAGCCCCTGCGTCGGCCCAACCTTGGGCGGTGCCATCTCTCTGGCCAGCCAAGGGGAAAGCCTGATGCGCGCCTTCGCGATCATGGTTTTCTTTGCACTGGGCGTTTCAACGATTGTGCTGGCTTTGGGGTATGGCGCCCGATCTGCCCTACAAAAGCGCCAAGCCCTGATGCGCAGAATTGCCACTGCATCGCGTCCTATCATGGGCGTCGTGTTTATCACTGTAGGCGTCGCCCTGCTCTTCAAACTTCACTACATCATCGAGGCATGGGCCTTGGACAATATGCCGATCTGGTTGCAAGACCTGTCGGTCGCACTTTAACGAAAGGATCCTAGAATGAACCGTCGTGACTTTATGCTGTTGACAGGCGCAACTGTGACACTGCCATCGGTTACATGGGCCAAAGCAATGGCCTACACCCCCGGTCTGGTAAAAGAGAAACTGGCAGCGGGCGAAACCGTCTTAATCGACTACACCGCAACCTGGTGTTCGACCTGCCGCGCCCAGGGTCGCACGTTGACCAAACTCAAAGAAGCCAACAGCGCCTATGAGGAAAACATCACGTTCATCGATATCGATTGGGATCAATTTGGACGTGGCGACCTTGCCCAAGAACTCAAGATACCGCGCAGATCAACACTGGTATTGTTGCGCGGCGATCAGGAACTTGGGCGCATCGTGGCCGACACGCGCGAAAGCAACATCAAAGCTTTGCTGGACCGCGCGCTTTAACCGATCTGGCCTTGGTTCTCACCCACTTGGCCACGATGCAGCAGCATGTGGTCAAGGATAACACAGGCCATCATCGCCTCGCCTACAGGTACGGCGCGGATCCCAACGCATGGGTCGTGCCGGCCTTTGGTGATGATCTCAGTCGGTTCACCAGCCTTGGTGATCGTTTGGCGCGTGCTTAGGATCGAACTGGTGGGTTTCACGGCAAAGCGGACGACAATGTCTTGCCCTGTGCTGATACCACCCAGAATACCACCGGCATGATTGCTAGAATATTCAGGGCCGTTTGGTCCCATTGAAATTTCATCTGCATTCTCACGCCCGGTGAGGGCCGCAGCAGCCATGCCATCGCCAATCTCAACACCCTTAACCGCATTAATAGACATCATGGCTGCGGCAAGATCCGTATCCAACTTTCCGTAAATCGGCGCACCCAGCCCCGCGGGCACGTTACGGGCCACGACCTCAATCACTGCACCAACCGAATTGTGATCTTTGGTCCGCAGCCAAGTCAGGTATTCTTCCCATTCGGCAGCCATTACTGGATCAGGGCACCAGAAGTCGTTTTGTCCGATCTGATCCCAATCAAACCGCGCACGGTCGATCGTCTTGTCACCCATTTGAACCATATATCCAGTCAGCTGGATATTCGGCGCCAGCGTTTTGATCGCCTCACGGGCCACACCACCTGCGGCCACGCGTGCTGCGGTTTCACGAGCAGAGGATCTGCCACCGCCCCGATAATCGCGGATCCCGTACTTTTGCCAATAAGTGATATCCGCATGACCCGGTCGGAATTTTTCGACGATATCTCCGTAATCTTTGGAACGTTGATCCGTGTTGCGGATCATCAATTGCAGGGGCGTGCCCGTGGTCTTACCCTCAAACATCCCAGATAGGATTTCCACTGCATCCGGCTCACGTCGCTGCGTGGTATTTTTGTTCTGGCCCGGCTTACGCTTATCAAGCCAGTGTTGCAGCATCTCAGGCGTCAGCGCGACATTTGGTGGACAGCCGTCAACCGTCGCCCCCAAAGCGGGTCCATGGCTTTCACCCCATGTTGTGACACGAAACAAATGTCCAAATGTATTGATGCTCATACCGAAGCCTTCCTTGATCCCAATCCAGATACAAAGCGCATGGCACAATGCCAAGTCTATTCGTTCTGTCGCTTGGACCGATGACTGGCAAACGAAGAGATGAAGGTGACAGTTCGGTCAACAAGGATGATCAAAACCGATGTCATCCAGATCGGCATGTCTTGGGCGTTGACCAACCCAAAGACTGTATAAACGAGCCAGATAAATCCCAGCTCGAGACATAAAATTACTATACGCGTTCCCCCATGGGCGCCTCACTTTCTGCTAAAATTTTGGGATATGTCAACTTACCATAATACTGGTGAAAAAGCCAGTGCATATGTTCCAAGTACGCAACAAAAAAACGCCCCACAGACACTGCAGGGCGTTAAATTTATTGGGACTTCAGCGCCGGTTTATTCGGCAGCTTGGCCTTTTGCAGCTTTCTTAATGGGCGCCCAAAGGCGCTTGTTGGTCAAGTACAGCAGTACCGACAGGAGCGCCAAAAAGATCACAGCTGTCAGGCCGCTTTGTTTGCGGTCGTTCAGCTTTGGCTCAGCCGTCCACATCAAGAACGCTGCTACATCTTCCGAGACGTGCTGGAGATCAGTCGCATGCCCATCAGCATACTCCACATCGTCACCCCACAAAGGCTGGCCCATTCCGATCCAGCTTCCCGGAACAGTATGGTTGCCGTCAGCATCCTTACATTCATCGGGATAGCCACCGACCGCAAAAACCGTGTTGTAACTGCCATCAAAATCGTCGGGCGCACACGCGGGGGGATCTTCGTAGCCTGTCAAAAGGGCAACGATATATTCCGGACCGCCCATACCCTTCATCAACTGATTGATGCCAAGGCCGTAGGGGCCGTGGAAACCAGCGCGGGCTTTCGCCATCAACGACAAATCGGGCGCGTTGACCGAATTGTTTTCTGGGAAGTTATCCGCCGGCGTTGCGACACGGTAGTCGCCTTCACCGTCATTCAAGGTAGGGTCCCACAATTCGATGGTTTCGGCATAGGCGCGCACTTGATCCTCGGGCAGCGCAGGGCCACCTTCGTCATGCAAAGTCCGGATCGGCACAAACTTCATACCGTGACAGGCAGCACAGATTTCCGTGTACACCTGTAGCCCACGTTGCAATTGCATCTGGTCATACGAACCAAACATGCCGTCAAACGAGAAGTCGACATTCGGGACATACCCACCGCCGCCACCTGCAGCCATGGCAGATGTGCCAAGACCTAGGGAAAGCGCCGCTGTCAGAGTGAGTTTTTTGAACATAGTATCGCCCTTTCTCACTCGGCAGGTGTGGTCGCGGGTGCGTCTGCACCGTGACCCGCAGTGCCGTAGTGGGCATTAAAGTCATCTTCGATTGTGGCCGGTTGTGCATCTGGTTTCTCGATGATGCCAAGCAAGGGCAAGATCACCAGGAAGTAGGCAAACCAGTAGGTTGATGCGATCAATGAAATCCAATCATATGGGAACTTCGCCTCTTGGGCGCCGACCCACATCAGAACGATGAAGTCGATCACAAGAACGGCAAACCACATTTTGAACATTGGACGGTAACGACCGGAGCGCACCGATGATGTATCCAACCAAGGTGCCAGCGCCATCACGGCGATCGCGCCGAACATCGCCAGAACACCAAAGAACTTAGCATCAATGATGCCAAAGCTGATCCACTCAACCAACATCACGACCCAAACATCCGCAGTGAAGGCCCGCAAGATCGCGTAGAATGGCAAGAAGTACCATTCGGGCACAATGTGTGCAGGTGTCGCCAGCGCGTTCGCTTCGATGTAGTTATCAGGGTGGCCCAAGTAGTTCGGCATAAAGCCAACCACAGCAAGGAATACCACCATAATGATAGCCAGCGCGAACAGATCTTTGATTACAAAGTACGGCCAGAACGGCAGCGTGTCGCGCGCAGCTTCTTCTTTGGATGTGCGACGGACTTCTACACCCGTTGGGTTATTGTTGCCTGTGGTGTGGAATGCCCAGATGTGCACAATCACCAGACCAGCAATCACAAACGGCAGCAGGTAGTGCAAGCTAAAGAAGCGGTTCAACGCAGGTTGACCCACCGCAGATGCGCCCAAAAGCCATGTCTGAATGCTCTCGCCGATGAACGGGATCGCGCCAAACAAACCAGTGATAACGGCCGTACCGTGGAAGGACATCTGACCCCATGGCAAAACGTATCCCATAAACGCAGTACCCATCATCAACAGATAGATCAGCATGCCGATGATCCACGTCACTTCACGCGGGGCCTTGTAAGACCCGTAGTAAAGGCCACGGAAAATATGCGCGTAGACAGCCACAAAAAACAGCGAAGCGCCGTTCATGTGGAAATAGCGGATCATGTGACCCCCGTTTACGTTGCGCATAATATGTTCGATCGATGCAAACGCCATGTCTACATGCGGTGTGTAGTGCATGACCAGCACAACGCCCGTGACAATCTGCAAAACAAGTGTGAACGTCAGAACGATGCCCCAAATCCACATCCAGTTCAGGTTCTTTGGCGTTGGGATCATCAATGTGTCGTAGAGCAAACCAACAACCGGCAGGCGCTTGTGAAGCCACTTTTCGCCACCAGATTTTGGTTCGTAATGATCGTGAGGAATTCCACCCATGATGTTTACTCCTTAACCCAATTTAATTGTTGTTTCGTCGGCAAATTCTGCCACGGGAACCAAAAGGTTCGTTGGGGCTGGACCCTTACGGATACGGCCTGCTGTATCGTAGTGCGAACCATGGCATGGGCAGAACCAACCATTAAAATCGCCAGCACCGTCGCCCAAAGGCACACAGCCCAAGTGCGTACAAACGCCCATCATAACCAACCATTTGCCTTCTTCGTCCAAGGCACGGTTTGCATCGACCGCCGGCACTTCGCCGTCGTTGTCGTTGCGCGCAATGGCGTCTGGCAGGTCGGCCACATCAACAGCACGGGCCTCTTCGATCTCGGCAGCGGTCCGGTGTCGGATAAATACAGGCTTGCCCTGCCACAGCACTGTCAACTGCGTGCCCTCGTCAACATCGGCGACATCAACGCGAATCGAGGCCAGCGCCTTAACATCGGCGGACGGGTTCATTTGGTTCACCAGCGGCCAAACGGCTGCACCGGCTACAACAGCACCTGAACCCGCAGTTGCATAGTAAATAAAGTCGCGGCGTGTGGCGCCATCATGGTCTGCTGCATGCGACATAGGGTGTACTCCCTTTCATTTGGCCAAGCTTCTGGCCCAATTGCATAATCAGCCACGCAAGCGTAGCTATATTCTCTGGCGAGTACCTAGCCCTGTTGGCCCCTTTGGTCCAGCGGACATTCCATCGCAGGGCAGATTGCACATTATTGTCGCAGTCTACAGCTGATTCCTGCGGATCGGGGCCTTCCATCTGGGAAGATTCGCCTAGTTACGTCATATAACGATCAGAATCTAACGACTCGGTTAAAGGAAAAAATCAATGCGGATGTTTGTCTTATCTGGGCTGGTGGCGTTTATCGCAAGTGTATCTACGGCCGTGGCCGAAATGGAACTGAGCGTCTACACAGGCTTTCAAACAGCCCCTCACAGCACAGTCAGTGGGGATGACGACGGCACCGAATTTGATTTTGGCGCACAATGGGAGGGCAGATCTGGCCAAGCCCCGCCCTATTACGGTTTACGCCTGACATGGTGGAAAAACGAAAGCTGGGGCTACGGCGTCGAATTGAACCATGCAAAGGTGTACGCCGATGATGACACGCTGGATGACAGCGGGTTTTCAAACCTAGAGTTTACCGATGGCCTGAACCTGCTGACCGTAAACGGATATCGTCGTTGGCAAGACGAAACGCGGCGCTGGACACCCTATGTTGGCGCGGGCATCGGCCTCGCGATCCCTCATGTTGATGTCCAAACCCCCAAGGGCAACGAGACTTTTGAATATCAAATCACCGGCCCTGCTGTCGTTTGGATGGGTGGTGTCAGCTATGATTTCAACGAACGTTGGGCTGTTTTTGGCGAGTATAAAGGCAGCTTTTCCTCAAACACCGCCAGTTTGGACGGCGGCGGAGAGTTGAAAACAGATCTCATCACCAATGCGTTGAATATTGGCCTGTCCTACAAGTTTTAATGCAGCTTAATCGGAAAACAGCGTCTGCTGCATGCTGGGGCGCGCATTGAAGGTTTCAAACCACGCTGCCAGACCGTCAAACCTGCTGCGCCAATCGTTCTCCGGTTGGCGCAGATCGAGATAACCCAAGGCACAGCCCATTGCGATATGTGACATATCCAAGGGGCCGGACAAATGACTGATCCAACGGGAATTTACCGCACTGAGGCTGCGCTCAACTTTCGCAGATTGTCCATCCAGCCATGCTTGCGAACGCTCACCTTCAGACCGGAAACGTTGCTCGTAGACCATCAACACGGCAGCATCCATCAAAGCGTCAGCACTCGCCTCAAGGGTCAGGGTTTCCCAAAGCCGCGCCTGCGGATAGAGCCCCGCATCAACACGCGCATCTAGGAACCGGCAAATCACTCGACTGTCAAAAATGGCAGGCCCATCGTCGCGGATAAGTGCGGGGATTTTGCCCGCCGGATTGGCCGCGACCAAAGTGCTGTCAGGTTCTGCGGGATTGGCGACCACATCCACTTGTTCAATCGCGTCTTGCTGTCCTGTCTCCAGAATCAAAACACGCACTTTACGCACAAACGGCGACGGGCCAGCGACCAAAAGCTTCATGAAATCTCTCCTCTATGATTTGACGCTAGGATGCGCCGGGGTCCTTGTCAAAGCATCACAGATAAGGCACAGATCACACCGTTCTCAGGGCGGGGTGTAATTCCCTACCGGCGGTGATAGTCCGCGAGCGCCTTGTCACCCCCTTGGGGCAACTTGGGTCAGCAGATCAGGTGGAACTCCTGAACCGACGGTCATAGTCCGGATGAGAGAGAACGCACAGCTTGGGTCCTTTTTGGGACCCTTGATGTTCGTGATCGCCTTGGGTGACGTGTTGTTGCGAAAGGAAGATCATATGACACACACCCGATATGCGTTCATCAAGGCCAATTGGCACAGTGATATTGTGGACCGCGCCTTGGATGGATTTTTAGAAATAATGGACGCTGCAGATGTGGACGTCTTCGACGTGCCCGGCGCGTTCGAAATGCCCTTGCTGGCCGCTGATCTGGCCAAAACGGGCGAATACGCAGCCGTTGCTGCAGCAGCTTTTGTCGTCGACGGTGGGATTTACCGACACGACTTTGTGGCCAGTGCCGTGGTTGACGGGCTTATGCGCGCCAGCATGGACACAGGCGTGCCTGTGTTGTCCGTGTCCCTGACCCCGCATCAATATCAAGAGACAGATCATCACAACGAAATCTATCGCGCGCATTTCGTCCAAAAAGGCCGCGAAGCCGCACAGGCCGCTTTGAAAATCGTGGAAACCCGCGCAGCCCTTTAGGCAGGGAAGACGGTTACGGGATCGCCGTTTTTCCATTTGGGATATTTGGCCATAATTGCGGTGAACCTGCTTGATACTAAAAACGCGTCCAGCCAACGGATCACATTTGGCCAAGGCTGGGCGTCAAACCAAATCCGATCTGTATTTGCAAATTGCCGCACAAACGGCAGGATCCCCATATCGGCCATACTGGGGCTCTGTCCAAACAGATAAGCCTTTGTTCCCAACTGTTCGTCTAAGCCCATCAAAAACACCGATGCCTTCGCCCGCTCTTGCGCGATGTCAGATCCATGACGGTTTTGATATTTGTAGCGATCCAACGCTGTTTTAAACGGCCCGATCACTTCATCCAGCAATGCATATCCCGCTTGCGGCATATCCAACCACGCCTCCGGGTCGTTTTGGCCCAGTGCCCACAACATGACATCATGACTTTCTTCGATCACCTGATTTGTCACAACCACGGGAACCGTCCCTTTGGGCGAGGCTTGTAAAAATTCTGGGGCCTTGTCGCGCAGCACAATTTCACGCAGCTCACATTCGATACCGGCCGCTGCAATCGCCAAACGTGCCCGCATGGCATAGGGGCAGCGCCGAAAGGAATAGAGGATCGGACGGGTCATGCGGTCAATTGGGTGCCCGCGACACCCGAAACCTTTGCTTGCACGATTTGTCCCTCGGTTTGATCAGTCTCAAAGACCACTTCTGCAAATTGTTCTGTGCGTCCCATCCGTGGGTTTTCCATAAGAACCTGATGCGCCCGCCCCACTTGCGACGTCAAATGTTTCGCCACTTGATCTGCACCTGCGGTCCGCAGCCGCGCTGCACGGTCTTTGATCGCCACACCGTTTACGGCAGGCATCTTAGCCGCGGGCGTGCCTTGGCGAGCAGAGTACGGGAAAACATGTAGCCAAGTCAGATCACACTCTTCAACCAACTTAAGCGAGTTTTCAAACATCGCTTCAGTCTCTGTCGGGAAACCCGCGATGATATCGGCCCCAAAGGTCATCTCTGGCCGCAACTTTCGGGCCTCTTGGGTAAAGGCAATGGCATCGTCGCGCAGATGGCGTCGTTTCATCCGCTTGAGGATCATATCGTCACCGGCTTGCAAGCTAAGATGCAGATGCGGCATCAAACGCGGCTGGGTTGCGATAGCCTCAAGCAAAGCGTGATCTACTTCGATGCTATCAATGGACGAGATCCTCAGACGCGGCAAATCCGGCACAAGTGTCAGAATCCGCATGACCAAATTGCCCAATTTAGGCTCTTGCGGCAGATCCGCGCCCCATGAGGTTAAATCAACCCCGGTCAGAACCACTTCGTTATATCCGCGATCGACCAAACGCTTGATCTGATCCACAACAACGCCCGCAGGCACAGATCGCGAGTTACCGCGACCATAGGGAATAATACAAAACGTACAGCGATGATCACATCCGTTTTGCACTTGAACATAGGCACGGCTGCGGGTGCCAAACCCATCAATCAAATGACCAGCAGTTTCAGTGACCGACATAATATCATCAACTTGAACCGCTTCGGTTTCACCTATGAAATCAGCACTGAGACCCTGCCATGTTTCAAGCTGCATCTTTTCAGTATTGCCGATGACAACATCGACTTCATCCATAGCGCTGAACGTCTCTGGCTCGGTTTGCGCCGCACATCCCGTCACGATCAAGCGCGCCTTGGGATTGGCTTTGCGCAGTTTACGAATGTCCTGCCGTGCTTTGCGCACAGCCTCTGCCGTCACAGCACAAGTGTTTATGATCACCGCGCCGTCCAGACCTGCCTTAGTCGCAAGCTCTTTCATCGCCTCAGTCTCATAGGCGTTCAAACGACACCCGTGATTGGAAAATTGAGGGGCCTTGCGATCCATACTTACAAATCCGCCAAAAATTCAGCTGTCAAAACAGCCGAAAACACATGCGCCGTTGGGCCAGTCATCCAAACGCCATCATCGCACCAATCAATTTCAATCTGGCCACCATCAAGATCAATTTTGACACGGTGGCCCGTCAGGCCCCGTCGGTGCGCCGCAACAGCCGTCGCACAAGAAGACGATCCCGAGGCCAAAGTGATCCCCACGCCCCGTTCCCACACGCGCATCCTTAGGTGATCCGGTCCGACAACCTGCGCGAACTGAACATTGGTGCGCTCCGGATACAGGGGGTGATGTTCGATCAAGGCGCCAGATTGGGCCAGATCAATCGCATCAACATCCTCCACAAAAAAGGTGCAATGCGGGTTGCCCATCCCTGTGGCGGTCGGATGGCCCTCAATGGGTAATTCCAGCGTGTCCATCGCTTTCGCCAGCGGCACGTCCTTCCAATCTAATTGGGGCTGTCCCATATTGACCGAAGTCAGGCCGTTGCCCTTGTCCAGCGCCTGTAGAATGCCGCGTTCCGTCACCAAAGTCAGATCAGTTTTTCCCAACCGATCCATCTCATAACGGGCAATGCAACGCGTCGCATTCCCACAAGCCCCGGCCATTGATCCATCGGCATTATAAAAGGTCAGCCGCACATCAGCACCTTCATCGTCCGAAACAACAGCAAGCTGATCAAACCCTACGCCTTTGTGCCGATCCGCCAAAGCCCGCGCCAGAGCAGGTGTCACATCGATAGAATCGACGCGCGCATCCAAGACAACGAAATCGTTGCCCAGACCGTGCATCTTCATAAAAGGCACGCCAGATTGAGTCGTTTTTTGGGTCATACCGGCCCATATAGACAATGCAGCCAAGTTAGGAAACCAACCGCGACAGTTTGTGCCTTTTTTGGGCTTGACCATATGGGGCTGCTTGCCTAACTAGCACGCTGTGAGGGCCCTTAGCTCAGCTGGTAGAGCAACTGACTTTTAATCAGTAGGTCGATGGTTCGAACCCATCAGGGCTCACCAATTCCCAAATTATGAGATGACACGTAGTTTGTCTCTTTTGACAAGAGTTCGTCGTTTCCTCTGGAAAGTTTGACGACTGCCAGTTCCAGATCGTCTGGCTTTTGATCGGGACGTCATGGGTTGGCTTCAAACCAGTCGTTCCTATTTCGCAGGGAAGCTCAGTTGGAAGTGCAAGCGACTCTTCATCAGTCCGTCACAGGTTCGGATCATGCTCAGAGCCTCCAAATCTGACCGTTTGGTTAGTTTTCAACATCAATTTGACAGCTTAATCGAGATGACCCTCGCTTTGGACGAGCGGAGACAATCTCGACGGCTGTTTACATTGGTGGGGCTGCCGTTTTTGGTTCTGTGCACCGTAGGTTCGAATCCTGATAACCGCCAGATTGTTGCTGTTGTGCCGCCCGGCGAGAAACCCAACTCCTCTCGGGCAAGGGAGCAATTTTTCTAGTTTACAATTTTTTGGGCCCATGAGCGATTTGGAACGCCCCCCGGCACCTTTCCAGGGAATGCTGCGAAAACATCCATCTGCAGCTCATCAAGTTTGGATGCTCAGGCGCTCTAGTTTTGTATCGAATACCTCACCGAATGCTCCGTGGTGCGTAGCAAGGTGGAGACCGCGCCTTGATGGATTAATAATTGTTGATTACGTCTGTAAGTCATGAAAATTGACATTAAATGCCGCCTTGGGCGAGCAGCCGCCGGGACTGCTCTAGAAAGCAAGCTCACCGAATGCCTTCTTGAACACGGCGTTCAGAGTTTTTCCGAGCTTTCTTCAATTGTTTTTGACTTTTCAGAAGTCAATTTCATTGATGCAGTGTCCCTTCAGGTCTTAGTAGCCTACGTTCTTACTTGTGATAAGTACGACGTTCATGTCGAGATTGAATTCCCCAAAGTAAAATATTTACGGGATCAAATTCGTGCTTGGAGTCTAGACTCTGCCATATCACTAGCAACGACGAGAAACCTGCACTGGTTTGCGACAGAATTAAGCAAGGACCGCTACTTTAGCGAAGCTGATAGACAGATGTCACTTGATCTTGACGTCTTGCCCAAAGGGGAGTTTCACCCCGACGCATATCCATCAAACGCTAATGGTGTACTTTCTGATGGGTTGCGACGTCAGGACGCGCGACTTATCCCTCGCCGCGAGAATTTTTTTGCTTTTCAATCTTTCGATGGAAACACTTCCGATGCGTTAGGCGTGGCAACGCGTGAAAAAGACGATTGGCAAAAACAAGACGTTGCTAGCTTCATTGAAGCCCGAATTGGGGTTGACGTGCAGTATCTATCCAGCAGAATTATTTTTGAAGCCTTGCACAATGCACTCCGGCATTCCAACGCGGAAATTGTCCAAACCGCTACGTTCTTTGGGCGATCAAGAACAAAGAAACTACCCGACACTTTTGCCCTATCATCTACACCATTCGAAAACAGCAGAACGGCCACAACTCATTTTTGGGATGATGGCGCACCTATGTTGCACTCCTACAATCGAAAGTTGGGTGAAAAGGAAGCGCCTGTAAGACTTACCAAAGACCCTGACTTCAGATGCGAGTATAGGGTTCGCATCGAAAGCGATCATCAGGATGACGAATTTCGTGTTAGTAGTGATGAAGATATCAGTTTTGACTCCCCAGATTGGAAGAAGTTAATCTCGTTAACCTTTCCCGAAGTTAGTTCTGCCTTGGACCGGATCGACCATGGTGTGGCCGAAGAGACTGAGATGTACGAAGATGCGCGTCTTTCAGCGAAAGGGATGGGCCTCTACCTGATGCTGCACGCAGCCACAACAGTGCAAAATGGTACACTCACAATTCGTACGGGAAACATGAGAGCCCGGTTTGCCAAAAACAACCTCAAAGGAAGGCGGCGAGACGAAGCCTTCTCGCACGACTACAACGTTAAGATAAAAGTTTATACTGAAGTACTCCCGGAATTCAGAGGTAATCTCATTAGTATCGGCATGGGAGGGAAGGATCTCAACGTTGGTGCAACAGGCAACGAAAAAGGTCGGGATAAAAAGACAGTTGAACTTACACTCTCAATTGAATTTCACGAATTTACAGACCAAAGGCGCTCTGAATTCATTCGCAGTTTTACAGAACTATTGGTTTTGCCTGATGAAAGTGCAAAAATCAAAAAAATCACGAAAGGCAGCACGAAGATTCAAGTTCAGGTAACGACAGCGCAAGCTGAACAGATTCTTTGGTTAGCTCATCGCGGTATCCTGAGTGAAATTGGGGTTGTTGATGCCAAAGTGCTAGGAGATGAGGCAGCAGCAGCGTTGATACAATCGAAGGCAGAGTCCGAGAAATTTGATGTGTTCTTGTGCCACAGCACTATAGACAAATCTGAGGTCAAGAAAATCGCGCTTCAACTTCGTTCTTATGGGATTATGCCGTGGTTCGACGAATGGCAGGTTCGTCCGGGGCTGTCTTGGCAACGAGTGCTTGAACAACAAATACATGGAATATCGACTGCAGCAGTTTTCGTTGGGAAGTCAGGTATCGGTGCCTGGCAAGAAATGGAGATTGAAGCATTCTTAAGGAAATTCGCTGAACTCAAAAACCCGATAATACCGGCCCTACTTTCAGGTTGCTCCGCCGAACCGGATCTACCTCTCTTTCTGAATGCGTTTCACTGGGTAGACTTTCGGAAAAAAGATCCTAACCCACTCGATCAACTGGTGTGGGGAATTACTGGGCGTCGCATAGAGGCCCATCCAATCTTAAATCCAGAAACAAAATCAGATCACTAGCAACCATGCAAACGCCATCATTTTCTGGCGTTGACCATTTCCTTCCTATCGGAGGCATTTACGGCACCGACCTTCATTCTATCGTGTTACACGCTCAAGCAACATACCACGGTTATTCGGTTGAAAAAGCCCATATCCGCCGCCTTCAGCTGTACTGACATGTCTGTAAAGATTCAGATATTCGTTGCCATAGTTGCGCCCCATACTGTCACGCGTCGGAACAATCGCAATCTTGTCGATATCCTTTACACCATCCGCGTGGCCGATTTCCCATGGACACCACCGGCTAGATGCAGAATTTGCTGTCGCGAGGTAAATGAACCAATCCAAGCGTTTAATCCTATCTTTGATCTTCTTTGCCGTCTCACGATTTGGTGTCGATGGCATCGACCGATCTTCCCAGTCTATGTAGACTTTCCAGCCATGCGCCTGAAGAAACCCTTGAAGTCCCTTGGCGAGATCAGCGTCCTTGTGACTATGAGATAGAAACGCTGTTTGCTTTCCTTGTTGTAGCGCTTCGTTCACGACCTGATCAGATTTTCGAATTTCTGCTTGACCAGCGTAGGCCCGAATTGAGGACTCGTTAATCATCGTTCTATGGTTCCTTGGTGGATTGTTCAGGCATTTTGTACTTGTTTCTGAACTTTGTGGGCCGACCTAGTCGAGAAAGTCTATATCTTTAGCGACCTGCCAGTTTTGCAGCTTCCTCGATGTGCTTAGCTAGACTTTCTTTGGTTGAATACTTGTAGGTCTTGAAGCCATTATTTGCGATTTGGGCGGGTGCCGCGCCCACTCGATCATCAGGAAAACTTGGATCTGCGAGGTGATGCAACTGTATGCCAACAAGTCCATTGCCGCTCTCAAGAGATTGGTCTATCTCGTAATTAATCCATTCTCGACTTCTAATGCCATGAGTGATGCAAACAACAGTGACCGATGTTCCTTTGAGCGCGTCGTTGATCATTCTTTTGATGCGCGTCTCGCTCTTCTTGGCGTCCTCCCAGAGCGATCGATCTTTAAAACCTGCAGCAGTAGCGCCAACGATATTTGGCATTGATCGAATTTGATTTACTCGAAAAACATTGCGGTATCGAAAGCTGAAAAAACATGTTCTTGCCATTCTTAGAAAGTCCTTTTTCAAAAATATTTGATATCTATGATACCATGCTAAAAACGGGTGGAAAGGTTGAAAACCATCAACACAGTGAATAGATATCTCGTGAACAGTCTGGGAAATCGACCTCAAATCTTGGATTGTTCCTTTGTCCTTAACCTACCATGATCCTAGTCCCAGACTTCGGTCTTTGCCCAATGAACACACCAACATCGCAAAAGTTATTGATATCTGAACTATTCGCGCGCAGCAGAAGCCCCGGCCCCCCCGTCACCCAATGAATTTCATGCGAGACGGCTGCGAAGATATCATCGGATTTCAATGCTTCAGATTGCGGGAAGAAAAAACCCGTTTCAAACTCGAGACATTCCCCACACCCACCAAAACCCAAAATACGTAGTCGCTTGAGTATCTGTTTTGCTACGTCATCTGGTGAGCTAGTCTCGCTCTTATCGTCTACGAACCAGCGTGCCGCTTTTAATCCATCCGATGTTATAGCACCCAGATCTAAGCGATACATATTATCCAGCTCGAGGTGCGTAAGCTCTTTTCGCCCTGCCTCAATGGTTCCGAGCGTGATCAGATCTGGTAGTAATGCAGAGAACCGTCCTTCTAAAGGTCTCCACCGGCTTCCCAGGATATCACTGCGAGGGGCGCCGCTATAGAGAAACGAAAAATCGCCCTTCCGCTCACAACTCCGCATGAAGAACTCTGATGGCTCAAGCTCTTCATCGCCCTCAACTTGCTCTGTCGTGTTAGTAATCGCGCCAACCATCGCGTAAAAATGGTCGCCCACTCGCTCTGAACAACGGTTCTCCATCACAGACATGACTTGGTACGCAGATCGCGTTGCGAAGTCTGCCATCATATAGTCGGCGAGAAGCCTTTCTAAACTTCTCAGCTTCGGACTCTGCTTTTCCCACGCTAGTTTATTGAGGTTGTTGGCCGCTTTATAGACGTCGATTGCAGTCATAATCATGTTCAGGAATTCGTTCCCGGACACTATTGCGTCTTCGTTGCCTTCAACCCCAAAATACAAACGGCTGCTGTTAACAGCCTCTTGATATGTCCAAACACGGCTGACCCAGTCCTCTTTCTCAAGTATACTAAGATCAGATGATGTTAGTTTTTCAGCCTGACTTGCGTTTTGGATAGCATCCGAACATTGCTCCCTTAGAACAACCAGTACTTGATAGGCAGAACTGAAAATTTCACCCATACTCTGAAGGCAAACGGTACGCGCCGGATCGTCAGAGGGAACACACAGTGCATCCACCCAGAAAGCTTGCGACGCATTGACCGCCGCTGCCTGCCCTGCGGCTTCCTTAAGTAAATCTCCATCTTGACTAAAACTGATGTTACGTCCCCAGTTCTCTTTTGACTGCGAAACGCTAATTGCCGTCTCTATGACCCGAATTGTCCGTGTGGATATCCGTTGCTCAACACAGAAAGGGCTTTTTGCTGTTTCTTTGCCCCAGGCATATGAAATGCATGTGAATTCTGGGGCATCTGATACTTGGGCGTATTCTTTAATCACCCACTTTTCTTCGAATAATTCAATAAACGATGCATCTGGAGGCGTTAAGTGGTTTGCTAACTCAAGCAGTCTAAACATGCACAACTTCTTCTTCATGAAAATAGCTTCACTAGTTGAAACTAGGCTAGCTGACCTGATGTTTCGGTTCAAGAATTGCTCTCGAATATGCGGTTATCTTTGATTAGGTAAAAATTTGTGAAATGATGTGCGCGAGCCTGTGATGTGCCGGGAGTCCAAATGCCAACATATTCGTACCAGATCATTCTTATGGGCGGCAAAGACGTTAGGCTGGATGCCCTCAAGGCTGCTGTTCAAGCGCGAGCCACGGATTTAGGGATCGATCCAAGTGAGATCGCCTATCTCGATGAAAACACTTTCTCCGGTACCTACGACAGGAAAAAGCCAGCCTTCGGCATCTACTTTGGCAATCAGAACAAAACCGTTCCACAGCCGTTAAGCCAACTAGAACAGGACTCTATCATTATTGCTCCGGTCGTGACGTCAAAAACGATGGTCGCATCTGAAATTCCCAGCGAACTTCAGCATATCAACGTGGTCGAAGTCGGCATGGATGGCGACAACATACCAAGGCTGGCGTCTCTGGTCTTTGAGACTTTCAGACTTCTTCGAAGAGAACGCGGAATCTTCATCAGTTACCGCAGAAAGGGCTCACAGCCATTGGCCAACCGCCTCTACGAAGAATTGGACAAGCGAGGGTTCGATGTATTCATCGACGTTCGATCGGTACCACCTTCTGTCGACTTTCAGGCCGAACTTTGGCATCGCATGTCGGACGTTGATACCATCCTTCTGATAGATACTCCGGGGTTCAGAGAGGGCCGCTGGACCAAAGCTGAGCTTGCGCAAGCAAATCTGTTAGGAATACAGACCCTCCATTTGCTTTGGCCCGGCCAAATAGAGGATCGTAACTTCGCGTTTAGTCGCTTCGTCAAACTCCTTGAAACAGATTTCAGTGGCCCGTCGCCAGGTCGCGGAGCCACGATCAAAGCGACGGTGATCGATAGCATCTGCGACTTGGCTGAAGAGCTGCGAGCAGAAGCTATGGCGTTCCGGCATGCTCATTTGGTAGACAACTTTTGCGATGCCGCTCAGGATTTGGCCCTCGCTACTACTGTTCAACCTCAACGTTGGATTTCAGTTGAGCTAAAGGACGGTGGCTCCTTAGCGGTGGTACCCGCCGTTGGTCGTCCAACGTCCGATCGCATCAACACCATTTTTGACGCAATCACCAACCACACATCTGCAGGCACCCCTATCTGGGCGATCTATGACAGTCGGGGAATGCATGATAATTGGATCAAGCACTTAAAATGGCTTGATGGACACTTACCGATCAAAACGGTCCCAGTAGGCGACTTGCCGAGCGCGCTAAAAAGGCTGTTAGCATGACCAACATTTTCCTCTCCGCAAGCGTCCCGCTGCCAGATAGGGACCGTAGATTTTTTGAAACAGCGGACGTGTTTCTGATACGTGAAGCCATTCGTGCACTGGTGGAGGTCATCTTACCCAAAGGACACATCACTTTTGGTGGCCACCCAGCGATCACACCTTTGATGTCGCTTTATGCGAATACTGCCAAACTCGGCGGTGAACGTATCACGATTTACCAAAGTGCGTTTTTTCTCGGTCAGTTTCCGCGCGAAAACGATGATTTCGCAGACGTTCGGTACACTGAGGCTGTACAAGACGATTTGAGCGGAAGTATTGATCTTATGCGGAGCGAAATGCTCACCAGTCGTAAATTCGACGCTGCCGTACTAATAGGAGGTATGGACGGCATCCTCGATGAGGCGCGACTATTCCGTGAGTACAATCCGACTGCTATGGTTCTTCCTGTTCCCGCAACTGGTGCCGCAGCGGCGATCGAATACAATGAGGGGAACTATCCGAGAGATTTGGCGAACGAAATCTCGTTCGCGAGCCTCTTTCGCCGCAAATTGCTGCCCAACCCTCTGTTGTAATCAAGCAGCGACATCCATAAAAAATTTAAGCGTCAGTTGAGAATATTTCGCAAGTTATCCCGATATCCATCGATATAACTGCCCTGCGCCGTTTACATGCGCTACTGTTAAGTAAGTCCAATCGAAGGAAGCCGAAACTCATGTGCCAGCTAACTCGGCCTACTAACTACTAACGCCAAAACCTAGAAATTCAGCCGGCACGATGTCCGTCAACCAAACACCGTTGTCGGCGCGATAGAATTTATGTCCCGCTTCGTGCATCGCAATGCAGTCGATACGAAGAACTGTTGGCCTGCCATGTCTTTGACCAACCCGTTCTGCCGTGATGGGGTCAGTCGACAAATGAACCTGCTGACGTTTCCCTGGAATGATCCCTTTTTTGAATATCGCATCGAGTGTTGCGCTTGCTGTGCCATGATACAGCTCACTTGGGGGTACTTCAGGCTCGAGGCCGAGGTTGACCTTGATCGAGTGTCCCTGTGCAGCACGAATTTTCTGGCCGTCTTCAGAGATGGTGAACCGTTTTTTGTCGTTTGTCGCAACAATCTGTTCGAGTTCTTGACGTGAGATATTGCGCCCAGTCTTTTTCATTTTCCTCAACAAATCAGCAATTTGAGCCCAACCGTGTTCGTCAAGTTGGAGATCAATTTCTTCCGGTTTGTGCCGGAGGACGAGTGATAAGAATTTGCTTTCTTTACTCATGGAACCATCCAGAAATTTCCTAGTTTTCGCCCGTAGCGAAATTCGGATGAGGAGCACGGGCTACTTGCCAAAGTTGGCAACGCCGCTCGCAATAGCAAACATTACTGTATTTTGAGGTCATGCAGCTAGTGAGTTTCGTATCGGCATCCGTAACACGCTCCACCAATCAAAGGAAGTAGTTTGAGCGAAGTGATCGAGCACGTGACACAACATCTAGAGAAAAAGGAAATTTATCCGGGTCGCATTTCACGGAGCATTGATCTCAAACGACTTTTTCATTGAATTGTTAACACATGCGTTAACAACCTGGTGTTAGCAATTAACTCACTGTTTCTGCTGAAAGATTTTACTTCCCACAGGATTCTACAAGACCTATCAATTAGGTGTGTTCGCAAGCCCGGTGATTCGTTTTCGGTCTTTTCTTAAAGGGAGCAATAGATCGTATGATACTAGATTTAGAGCTGCACGATGACATCCGCTATCGCTTGAAAAAGCGGGGTGTTACGCTGTCTCAGATATCTCGTGAACTTAAGAAATCGCCAAGCACGGTTACTGCTGTTTGTCAGGGGCGCGTCAAATCGGACCTTATTCAACGGGCGATCTGCAAGCACCTTGGGAAGAACCATCCGTCCGAGATTTGGCCGGATCGTTATCCCGAGTTAACCTCTGAAAAGGAGGGCAAATAAATGTCGAACGCACAATAAAAAAGAGCTGAGGGTTGCACCCCTCAGCTCTTCCTATCTCAGGTATCAAAGACACCTTCTTTTCTTACCCTTTGATCCCTGTTTTCGAGAAAAAAGTCAAGTGTTTGGCGTGAGAGATCTCTCGCCAAACCAATAATTCTGACCAATCGAAAGGGTGATCATGACCTACGTGACACACGCTAACCGCGCGAGCGTTAGTGCTCGCGCGCATACCGCACACACTAGAAAAATGGGGGTGTCTTAATGATGGGGCTCGAACAAAAAGGCTTTATCGTTCCAGACCCCTCTAGAAGTTCGCGGAAAATAAATTGGCGATCCAGAGCAAGTTGCCGTGGAACGCTAGTGCTATCGCTAAACTGCCGTCAACAGGTTGTCGTCTACGAAAGCTTGCTCGAACTGATGTGCATTTTGCTGATTAGTTCCCGAGGCGATCTGGCCGATGTTTGGGACCAACCTGAACCAATACGGTTTGCTCTTCCTGATGGCAGCCGTCACGAACATACGTTCGACTATCGTGTAACATTGGCTGATGGGCTTCGGTATGCCGTCGCCATCAAGCCCATCCATCATGTCGGGAAATACGACTTCGATCTGAAGTTGGGTTACATATGCGCCGCATTGCCAGATGCCTTCGCCGATGAAGTCATCCTTATGAGCGAAGCGGACTTTACACGGGCGCAAGCACTTAATGCTCAACGCTACCACGAGTTTACCAAGAAGCCTGACACGGATGCTGACGACCACATTGTTCGCGTTGCCCGCGAACAGCTCGAGCCCACCGTTCTGGAGGATTTGATCGCAAAGAGTGGACTCGGTGGTCGCGGTTTTCGAGCAGGTTTCCGCGCCATAATCGAGGGAAAACTCAAGCCGCTATCTCATGGAAAAATCGGGCTGCAAACCATGGTGTCTTCAGAGGTGCCAATATGATTTTCAACTATGAGCCCACAGATACATTCCTCATCTACGGTGAAGCGCATTGGTGTTCTTATCAGAACGACACTCTTTGTATCTTCGAGCCCAAAGAGAAGGGTGCCGGCCCACCGAAGACATTTAGCCGAAAAGAGATTGGCTTTCTACGAGGAAGCAATCACTGGCGTTACGTTCCGGGACCCCGAACATATGAGCGCCTAAAAAAGGCAGCCAAATCGGGAAGCAAAGCTCTGCAAGACGCGCACCCTGAAGATCAGGACGCGGCATTATTTGCCTATATGGAATGTATGAACTTGGAAGCGTTTCGCAACGCTGGTGCAATCTCGCTAACCGTCAAGAGTCTAAAGTCGAAATGGAACGAGATCGTCGGCGCATTCCTTGAACAAGAGGCAACGCGGAACCTTGGTAATGGCCCACGTCGTGGCGGGAGCAAGCTACCAGAACAGAGAAAGCCACATGCGGCCTCAACGCTGCTCAAACTTTACCGCCGGCTTCGCCAAAGTAACTATGATCCAGGAGTTTTGGTTCCGCACTATCGAACTGGGAAGGAACGAAGTCTAGGGTTTTGCGATCAGACCGAAGACTTCATCAGGCGTTTCGTCAAAGCATCTATCAATAGAGAAGATCCCTATGCGAACGCCATCGCCAAGGACACTCGCGATGCGATTTTCGCAGAGAATGAGCGTCGTTCCAAAAATGGGGAGAAGCTATTAGGTGTTCCAAGCGTGCGCACGATTGAAAGGCGTATAGAATGGCTCGACCCCTTCGAAGTGGCAGTTCTTCGTCATGGTATCGATAAAGCAAGAATGGATCATGCGGTTTCGTCTGGTGGCCTTGATCTTTTATATCCTCTCGAGCGGGTCGAAATCGACGAATGGGAAGGTGATGTTCGGGTAAAATTCAAGCAGTTGGGAATTTGGGATTCGCTTCCTCAGGACATCCGAAATGACGTACCCGATGGCCGTAAATGGATCTATGTAGCAATCGACTGTGCGACGCGCTGTATCCTCGCGATGTCTGTCTGCTCCCAGCCCAATAGCGACGCCGCACGACGAATATTGGGGCAAATTGTAAAGGACAAGACAGATCTCGCCCGGTTGGCGGGGGCGGAAGGAACATGGGATTTCTTCGGAACCCCACATCTCATTTGCACAGATACCGGCTCCGCGTTTCGGTCTAACATGTTTATACTTGCAGTGAACACGCTTGGGTCCATCATCCTGTTCCCGCCAGTGAAAATTCCTGAGCTTAGAAGCCGTGTCGAACGCTTGTTTGGCACCATGGCACGAATAATTATGCCACTGTTGCCTGGTCGTACGTTTAGCAACCCAATGGCGCGAGGCGATTATCCATCTGAAGAACGAACGGTTTTGACGGATAACGACCTAACGCGCATTTTGACGATTTGGGTGGTTGATCACTATCACCAACAACCGCACCGTGGCCTTCCGGGCGCGCAATCACCCGCAAGTCGATGGAAAGAGTTGGTCGACAAATATGATGTCACCGAGCCGCCTGATTTGAATACGCGCCGGGTGGCGCTCGGTTACGAGTTTGTTCGAACCCCTTCCAAACAGGGCGTCGTATTGTTCTCCAATCATTACGATTGCAAAGAGCTGATGAAGTATCGGCAGATCCACAAAGGCAAACCTGTACGCATTCGAATTGATCCAGACAACATTGGCGCTGTTTCGGTGGAAATAGATCGGGTTTGGTACCAAGCGAATGCGTTGAACGGTGAGGAAATCGAAGGTCTTTCAATGGATCATTGGACGCGTGTTGTGCGCGAGTTACGCCAACGTAACTCAGCTGAGGCTGAACTCACGTTACCGCAGAGAAACAGGGCAATCCAGAAAGTACGAAAGATCGTCGATGATGCGCGTGATCTCGGTGGGCTGGTCGACCCAGAATATACCGCTGAACGTCTTGATTATTTGGCAAATAATCTTTGCGCGCGCTTGATTTTCAATCATCCTGACACACCGCCTATGAGCGGTGAAGATGTGCCGTTTGGTCGCAAGATCGAACCAATTTATCCGACAGAACCGGACATTCACTCCCCAGTTACTGAGCAAATACAGCCCAATTCTGGCGATGAAGAAGAATGGAAATTGGAGGAATGACCATGGCCAATGCAGGGCAACTTTCACCCGAACTTGAAATTCTTCTCGTTCGCTTGCGGAACCGGTTTGTTCCCAGACAATGTTACAACGGATTTGCCGATACGATGACAAATTTTGAGGCGCGCAGGCGTGCCGAAATCGCTGAGGGACTAAACCCGGAGGCACGAGGGATTGCAGTCATTGGAAATTCGGGAAGTGGGAAAAGTAAGGGCGTCGAGCACTATCTGAAGAAACATGAGACCCTGTCTTTACTTACAGAAGATTGCGAAGCCGCAGATGCCGCTAGCTTTGTTGTGCCGTCACCTGCTTCATTGAAAAAAGTTGGCTATTCTTGCTTGGCCGGACTTGGATATCCTCTGTCCCGAGACCGCTCTGCCGGTATTATTTGGGGGTTGGTGCAGGAACACTTGAACGAGCTAAGGGTTATGTTTCTCCACTTGGATGAGGCTCAGGATCTTTATTCCTCTCAAAGTGAGAGGGAAATGTTTGCTGTCGTCAACACATTGAAATCGATGCTGCAAAACAAGCGGTGGCCAGTCAGCATCATTTTGAGCGGCCTTCCAGACCTATTGACCCTTTTGAACCTGGATCCCCAACTCGGGCGTCGCTTCATCCCAATTAGCTTCTCTCAGCTTGATGTGGTCGAAGATGGCAGAAACGTGCGATCTCTTCTCGGACAATACAGCACGGCAGCCAGTCTTGAATTAGAGCCCGAACTCCAAGGCGACGATTTCATCGCTCGCCTCATCCATTCTGCCGCCAACGAATTTGGCATCCTGGTTGAACTTATCATCGGGGCAATAGAATTTTGTTTTCGCGGGTGCCAACCCAGATTGGCGAAACAACATTTTGTGGCTGAGTTCCGATATCGCACGGGCTGTGTCAACGACTTGAATCCCTTTGTTAGGGCAGACTACAGCGCAATTGACCCTAGGCTCTTGTTGCCCACCAGAAGAGACGTTTCAGCACAAACCGGAGCACCCCATAAGCGGGGGCGGCAGAAATGATGCGGCTCAGGCTTTCAGTGACGCCCTTCGAGGGTGAGACAACCAATTCGATCATAACCAGGATCGCCGATCGAAACGGGGCCAGTTTTGCCCAAGATTTTTGTGCTGATATGGGGGAGCGATGGCGAGATATCACCGGTGGTGATGACATCGCGATTGAGGCGTTTGCTGATCTGACCGGCATTCCTCATGAGAAACTGGGTCGCTACGCTGTACGCGAGATTGGTCATCGTACCTATGATTTGAATGGGCAATTTCTTTCCCATAAGACTGTAGACCGAGGTAGTCTCAAGGTTTGCCCGTCGTGCCTTGTGGAGGACTTTGAACTCGGCGGTGCCCGGCATCGCTATTGCCGGGCAGAATGGCTGCTGACCAGTTACCAAGTTTGCCACAGACATCGCAAACCGATGCTACCGCTTCCAAAGGCCGAATTCCCGAGATCCCCGTACGATTTTTATCAGCGCATCAAGGATTGTTGGAGGGCGATACAACGTGCCGCTGAAACTCACAAAGATTTCTCAGGCGATGTGGCGTGGGAAACATATCTGGCTAGTCGCGTGCGTGGGCGCAAATCAAGCGTTTGGTGCGACCGTTTCGACTTAGATCTACTCTGCCACATCGTAGTGAACCTTGGCACAGTCATTCGATTTGGTTCGGCACGAAACCCATCCGACTTGAGGTCCGATGAAATGCCACGCGCGGCATCGCTGGCCTTCCATGCTGTTAGGGACGGACACAAGTCCTTAGTTAGCGCTTTTCGCTCAGTACGTGACGCCTCGAATAGCCCAAAACCTGGGTTCCAAGCAGATTTTGGCGCGTATGCACGTTGGTTGTATCGTGTCGATTATCGTAGCCCTAGATATGCCGAGCTCTTGGACCTTACTGCCAGGTTTGCTTTTGAAAATTACCCGTTTGGTAAGGGTGACGTATTATTTGGCCGAACGTGCCAAGAAAGACAGATCCACAGTATCACATCAGCTGCCAAACAGCACGGTTTGAAACATCCTAGAATGACAATCTTGGCTGTTGGCCTAGGGTTGGGCTCCAAGGATCGGCACGAGCGTATAGAATTTTCAGCGAAGAAATATGATCCAGTTCTGAATGAATTTGCGCGATGTCTGCGACCAAAATTGGCAGCAGCCGAGTTGGGCATCCGAGTAGAGGCCTTACAGCGATTGGCCAAAGTCGGGATCCTAAAGCCTCGGTTTGATATGCCGTCTATGGTGCCAGTTTATCATCCCAGCGACTTGGAAATGTTTAGGTCCGGTGTTCTGAAGCAAGCTACCGTAGTCGACAAAATTCCGACCGACATGATCCCGCTATTTAAACTATGCAACCATGCTAAGTGCCATTTTGAGGAAGCGATTGATCTTGTGCGATCAGGCTCTCTGAGTTCCTTTTGTAGGCTGCATTCGTCCTCAAGAATTCATGATTGTTTTGCAGATCTAGAGGATCTACGCGATCAATTTCAGGGACCCAAACATCAGGGCTACACAAAGCAAGATGTAAAGCGCTTGCTCCGCGTCAATGATCCAACGGTGACCTTGCTGGTGCGGAAATCGATGCTTCGAGCCCGCATGGTTCGTCATCACCGATCGCGCCGCCCGATGGCACTGATCGGTTCAGATGCAATGTCAGAATTTCTTAGCAGCCATGCAACTCTGGGGATGATGGCCTACGCTGCGAGGACACAGGCAAAGCACGTCGCTACCAAGCTCGATAAGGCAGGTTTTGAGCCGCTCCCTCTAGGTGAGCGGTTCAGCAAGATCTACCGACGAACCCCCGAACTCGAAAATCTGTTTCATCCAGGAGGGATAGCATGAGCTGTTTCGTCAAGTTTACTTGCTCCTGCATAAATCGAATCCAGCCCAGGTTCACGGTCATCAATCAGCAAAACGCAAAGGTACTTTCGTCATGGCAAGCATAACAGTGAGAAACCTCCCCGATGAAGTTCACCGCTGCCTCAAACAACTCGCTGCTCAAAATAATCGAAGCACAGAGGCAGAAGTTCGTAACATTCTTTCGACTGTGGTTCGACAACGAACCGGCGGTGGTTTGGGCACGACGCTTCACAAGTTGTGGGGTAATAACCTCGGCGGCGACCTGAAAACTCAACGTAGTACAGAAGGTCTTCGCGAGGTTAATTTTGAATGATTATCCTTGATACAACCGTCATTTTGGAAACTCAGCGGATCGAGCCTGACACAAACGTTATGGAATTTCTGGACGGCCTTGATCCGACAACAACCTACACCACCGCGATTACAGTCACAGAAATCATGCGCGGAATTGGTTTGTTACCCTCTGGGAACCACAGGAAGGAGCTTGAGAAAACAGCGAGCACGCTGTTCCAAGAAGCCTTTGCTGGACGTATTCTCCCTTTCGACTCAGAAGCAGCGCGGCTTTTTGAAGTTGATGTCGTCCGAAACGAACATCCCGGATTGGCAGTTTCTTTTGCCGATCGGGTGGTCGCTGCGATTGCTATGTCCAACAATGGTGCAACTATTGCGACACGCGATGTTCCCCGATTTGAGGCTTTAGGTGCGCTGATCGTTTACCCGTGGAAGTGATTTCAAGGGCTGCTGAACCGTTAGTTGTCAGTAGCGGCTTTAGATAACCCTGAATCTTAAAAATTGAAACGATAGTCCGTATTCCTACAACGACTGTCTGCTTGGACCTTAACAGCTTCAGAGGTGCAAACAGACAGTCACGTAGATCAATGCCGGACATGAGGCCCGGCGGGATGGGCTCAAACGGGATCGCCGCCATTCCCATCGCCGCACTTGATCCGCCCCACAGTGCGGCGTCTCCTGCGGTCCCCGCGCTTTATGGGTCCGGGTCCCCAAACAGATTTTTTGGTTGGTAAATCTAGGACACAAATGCCTCCCGTTCGGTGATCTTCTCAAATTCAGGCAGAAATTCCTCATGATGCAGGGCGAGGTACCTCGTGATCCGTTCATTGCTCACCAACCGCGTAACGTAGCCGCGCGCCAAAACAAGATCGAGATGATCAGCCCCATAACTGTCTTCGACCAACCGCACTTCTCGTTCGAGGTTGGCAGACTCGCGTTCCATTAGATCAAGCTGTTGGCGGGAGATGCCTTTTATCTTCTTCGGTGTCGCCCCAGAGACCAGCTGGCTTTCAGGCGTCCCCGCCAAGAGAGATTGGGCGTAGTTGACGGTGTATTTGTTCATCGTCACCATCAGCTGCGCCGCTTCTATCTGGCGCATCGGTTTCATCTTCTTGAGAATACGAAACCCGGTCAAAGCAACCTGCTTATCTTTCAACATCTCGGCGGCTTCAGGACAGATGCCATCAAGCAAACGCCTTTTGTCTTGAAGAGTCTTGATGTTCACATTTAGTGCTTTTGCTAAGCGTTCTTCAGACGCACCGAGGGTCAGTGCGCGCAAAATCATCTTATGTTCTTGGATGGTCGCAAGCCTGCTGATCCGCTTGTTATAAGTGAAGGCTTCATCGTCGGTGGAAATGATACATGGCGTTTCGGTGGCACCTTGATCCTTAAGCACTTCCAAGCGCAAATGCCCGTCAAGCAACGTGTATTGCGTCGGATCTTGCCGATCACGGGTCACAACGATCGGCTCGACGAGGCCAATCTCGGCAATGGATGCGACAATCCGTTTGAATTTGACCGTCTCCTTCGTTTGCGGAGTTACAACATAAAGTGGTGCGATATGATCGAAACCGATGCGTCGTAAGTCGCGCTCAAAGGCGGCGGCAACGATCTGTTCTTCGTCTCCAGTTGTAATGTCATAGCTCCGTCAATGCGGGTTAATCGATCTGCGATTGTCTTGGGAATGTTGGACAGGCCTTCGGCGCGTAAAAGCGTGACAAAATTTTCGTCTGAAAACAGCGTCTTCAAGGACTGGGTCAGAAACATAATTTCGCTTCGTGTCGCCCCAGCCTTACGCAGTAGGATTTTCTTCTTTTCCACATCGTTTTGATAGGTTCGCAGCAACGTCTCAACAGAGAGGTTCTTGCGCGACCTCTTGTCTGATGTGCCACGGCCTTTTCCAAATTGTTTGCGGGCTTCAACCAAGCGCTTCGCCGCCATCAGACGACCACCGCGCAAAACTTTGCTTTCATAGGCCTGACGCAGCACCGTTTGTACGCCAACATCATCGGCTTCCGCGATGTCTACTGCGACGCTGACCGGAATTTTCCCGCTTTCAACAGCGCGCAAAAGCCGGTGTTCATTGCTCTCCAACAATCGAATGACACCGTGCACGTATTTGGCCGATAGCTGGGTCTTCGCAGCGATCTCCCGCTCAGAGTATCCACTTTCTTTGAGGCGTTTGATGTCCCTGAGTAGATCAAGCGAATGGTGCTGCCTACGCGCGAGGTTTTCGACCAAGCTCATCACAAGACAATCCTCAGAGCTGGCGGTGATGACAACTGCCGGTATTTTGTCTTGTCTCAATACCTTGAAGGCTTCCAATCGACCTTGGCCACAAACCAACTCGTAAGTAAGGTCACCACTCTCATCATCCCGGCGGGCAGCAACGGTGATTGGGCGTTTTAGGCCAAGCTCAGCGATATTCGTAACGATTCCATCAAAGACCTTCTGATTGCGGATACGCGGATTGACCACAGTGATCGCATCGACCGCAATGAGCTCGGTGTGTTCCTGCGGGGCGTCAGACATCACGCGACCTCCAAGATTGAAATGCGCTCACACATGGCAAAGAATTGGGTGAGGTCATCAAATCGGTATGCGTCGAGCGACAAGCCATTGCTTTCTGACAGGCGCAGTTTGGGAAATGTCATATCGACGGTTGGCAGCAAGTAATAATCTAGCGGGGTTTCGTTTGCCTGATCCATGCGCACAACAACTGTGATCTCGGGCAAAAGACCGGTGTCTAACCTGATGTTCCACCGATACGCACCGGCATCGGTCTGTGTGCATCTGGCGATAACAACAGAGGCAGAAAATTCTTGATTGATGGTCAGAAGGCCCGTCTTGGTATCGCGCTGGACCAACCCGCCAACCTGTTCGATCCCTACTACTGTCTCATGGATGATCCCGGCATGGATTTTGCGTAGACGTTTGTTGATTTCGATGTATCGATAATCCCTGTCAGGGGTGAAACCGACCAACTTATACGCTCTGAGTAAGCTACCGAACCTGCTTTGATATGCACCACTGGACGGCAAGGCGCTGGCTTCGTTGATGACGATGCCAGAAAGAAAACCATGCGTTTCTAGTGCATGCCGTAATCCATCCAGCATTTCTTCATCTGAATATCGGTGTGCTTTGGCAGCAAAGATGGCTTTGGCGGCGGCAAATAAACCAGCGTCGACAATCGCTTCAAAGGCGCCTTCGGATCTGACCCAGTCATCTGGACTATTGTGCACATGGCGTTTTTTCAATTTGAAGGAATGTCGGTTCCAGATGTTGTTCCCGATGTACTTTTCGTTTGAGAGCAACTGTCGCACCACGGACGGTGTCCAGTCCCGATCCAAATCTGTTTTGATTCCCTTGGCGTTAAGATCGGCGGCTATCACAGCTTCGGACTGATTGTCATCGACGAAGCAACGGAAAATCTGGTTCACAACTGCGATTTCGTCTTCAGGTCCGGGAACGAGCGTTGCGCGGTCAGTATGAATACTCTTATGTTCGCCTCGCGCTAAAACACCTTTCTGGTTGCCAGCTTCATCGATCAGCATCCGCCGCAGGCCGTACCCGGGCGGGCCGCCTTGTCGGTAGCCCATTTCAATCAATCGAGACTGACCAGCAAAGACCTTTTGCGACAGCTCGCGGCTGTACTCACCCGCCATCGCACGTTTGACGCCCTTAACAATCGTGGAAACTGGACTGCCGTCATTTTCAAACTGTTCGGCGCAATACTCGACAGCAATGCCCGCGCGTTTGCAGATATATTCGTAGTACGCGCTCTCATCAGCATCTTGAAACCGGCCCCAGCGGCTGATGTCATAGACTAGAACTGTGTCAAAATCTGTCTTCCCGGTTTGGATGTCTTCGAGCAACTGCGAGAGGCCATCACGCCCTTCGATGCGCAATCCACTTTTACCTGCATCGGAATATGTCCCAATGATCTGATAGCCGCGTTCATCGGCATAGCGCAGAATGGCATCCGACTGGTTTTCCGTCGAGTACCGCTGATGCTCAGTCGACATGCGGACATATTGCGCAGCCTTTCGACGACTGCCTTGTTCATTGCTGTCTTCCCGCCAATTCAACGTTGCGGCCCTCCACATTCAAATTTGCAATTCCGTACTAAGGCTTAGCGAATCTCCTTTTGATCTTAGCGAGGGAGAGACGGAAACATGTTTCATAAAAAGGGCAACATCTTTCATAGGACGCGCCAAGGCACGATTTCTCAGGCAGAATATCGAGAGGCGATCAGTGCAGCATTGGTGCATGATTTGGGCGGCGCAGGGCGTGCTGCCAAAACGATAACTAAATGGACCGGTGTGAATGATCGAACAGCAAAAAACTGGATTTTAGGATACTACGGACCCTCTGGAGAGCACTTGATTGAATTGATGAGGCATTCCGACACCGTGCTTGCGGTAGTCTTGAAGTTGGCTGGACGAGATAATGCGTTGGCGGAGGAACAGGTTAAGCATTTTAGACATGAACTAAGAGTAGTTTTGGACAGCCTAGACGCGATTTACGGGACTCAAGACGAATAGGTGCATATTTTAAAAAGCGTCATAGGAAGTGTCGAAAAGCTCCAACATCGTGTCAAAATGAAATGGATTTACCTTGTAATTTCAATTAGCTTAACAATTTTTAGGCGACAAACTTCCTGTCATCTTATACAAATAAAATCAATCACTTAAGCACTTGATGCTGCTTGCTGCTTTGCATCATACAAAATCCGGAAGCATATCGGAAGCACGATTTTGGTCGATCTACTGATGTATCGACGCAACAGAGCCGCATGTGCTGATTCTGTCTGTTTGTCGATCCCGAGCAGGATTTCCCATTTCCTGAAGAAACCTACCTTCTACTAAGCTCTAGGCCTTCCTAAATTCTATGGCAAATACACACGCATAGGGAGATTGGATGGATACATGTGGAAAACAATTTTTCGGCTTCTTTTTGGTTCAGATAGGCAGAAGACCTCTTCGCAACACGTTCCTAAAACCCAAAGTAAAGTCGCCAGCTTCCTACCCAAGCGTGCCGATAAATCCGTCGCTTCGACAAGCAAACATCCCACAGGTTCCACAATCAAAGGCAAGTGCCACGTGATCGATGGCGACACCATTTTTATTAGCGGAACACGCATTCGATTAGCTGGAATAGATGCCCCTGAACTGGATCAACCATACGGGCAGAAGGCGAAATATGAAGTTATCAAAATGTGTAAAGGGCAGGTCATTACAGCCAAAGTGCAACACGGGATGAGTTACGACAGGGTTGTCGCAAAGTGTTACTTGCCCAATGGGATCGATATTTCTGCCCTATTGGTACAACGCGGCTTAGCATTGGATTGGGCAAAGTTCTCCGGTGGTATTTACTGACATTTAGAACCTGAAGATGCCTGCAAAAAAACTCTGGCGCATGGCAGCAAAACATCGCGGGAAATTCAAGGTGAGGGAATGAGCAAGTTGTACAAACGGCCCATTGCTGCCGTTCACTTGCCAATCGGGATGCTGCGGTGCGGCCCGTCGAACCAGCCATTCACGACCCACGCTAGTTAGTTTTTTTGATTTCTGTTTCTGGCTAAAGACTACTTATTTTGTATGCTAGATAGGAAATCATCAAGTTTCTGCGGTTGCGAAGCTAAACGAACGAGGATCGCACGCAGTTGATTAATATACCCACGACTCCGCGTATCGGTGGAGTTACGGATTCCACAGTGCGCTTCATTCTCATTTGGAATCGGCTCATTAGTTACAACAAACGGCTGAACACCCTTGTCGTCCTCGGCATTGCAGACATCACCGCAATTCAATATCACAGACATGGCTTCTTCCCTCACAACATTCCCACTATCAGATGCGGCCTGACCGGATGCCGTTCTAAGTTCAGCGTCAGCATCCAAAATGTCTGTTCTGGAAACACTTAGATATCTTTCGCCGCCCATTAGGTCATTTTTGGGAAAAGCGGATGTAGTGAGTGTTTCTCCATCAAAATCATCGGGAGACCAAATCAGGCGATGTAAATCTACTGCAGTTTCAGGCACGTCCGGACTAACTCAACAGCAAACCAAGCAATTGTGGGCACAACCGCTCATTAATGAGCGCATCATCGGCAGTCGCAGAACGCACACCATCAGTTGCAAAATATGAGTATGTTCCGTCATCGTATACGGTCAAATCTATGCTTAAATGACCGTCAGACCAGGCAAACGAAAATGTGCCTTCGTAATCCAGTCCGACTGTAGGTCGACGGTCAATCCCATCTACAGCCAACTTCCGTAAAAGATGGTTGGCGTGCTCAAATGCTAAAGCCAACACACTTTGGCTTTCAGGCCCTTTCCAACCATCTTGCTTCTCAGAAAGAGCAACCATTCGATCAGAAACCTCAAAATACCAGCTCTCATATGACAGAGGCCCGCCGATAGGCACAAAGCCATCTGTGGAAGTGCTTGCTATGTCGGCCCACGGAGAAATTTCTGGCGCTTTTTCGAGTTGCCTGCGGTAATCTATATTGGCGCTAGCTGGAGAGGCAGTTACCGACGCAACACCTGCAACAAAAGCAGCAGCAGAGATCCACGCAAAATCCGTGACTGAACTTGATCTATTCACTTCATTCATCTCAAGAACCTTCCATACCAATGCGCTGACGCATATCTGGCGTTAAAATATCATAGACAAGCTGCTTAGACTTCACATGCATTGCGTTCATGGCAGGACGTAGCCCCTCATAACCGTTCTCATAATCTCTAGGGCGCAAATCCGTCTTCGTATATACTTGCAGGCTACGAACAGCCGGGCCATCGACTTGGAAACTACCGTCTTGCGCATCGACATTCTGATTAACTAACATCGAATGGCCTTCAATCTCTTCAAACCAACCGAGATGTGAATGCCATGCAGCTGGACCGGTTCTTGCAGCTTCCGGCAGACTAACAAACGCTTCACTCAAAACACCGTCAGCGCGTGCTTCTGCTGCGGGGCCTTCGAATACAAACCGGTCAACGTATTCCAAAACCAAATTCGAAATGTCCACAAGTCGAAGGACTTCTTCAAGGACTGGCAAGGCAACATTTTCAAACCTTGCAGAAAAATCTGCCCAACGTGTGTAGTCGATTGTTTCATATATAAGGCTCTGGTTTTCCAAAACCAAGGTTTCAAGGGGAACGTTACCAGTCGACAAGTTTTGCCAGTCCCATCCAAACAACTGTGCCGGTCCACTATTTATAGAAACTGCAGGGCCACCGATTTGAAACGAGTGTCCTTCACGCCAGTTCATAGAACTGAAGCCCAGCTCCAACCTTCGCTCTTCCGAGTCAGAAGCTAACTTGCGCAAAAATTTGGCAGGCAGCTGCCCCTTGAACATCACGATTATTCTGGCTCGCTCAATCGCGTGCCTTGGATGTACAGGTCTCCAAGCCAAATTTTTGCCCTTTCTTGTGTCAACAAGCCTTTACAGCTGACACTTATTTTCAGTGTTTTGCAACGTTGCGGACAAAAAAACAAGCCCCGCTACAAGGGTATAGGGAAACCCTCAACAGCAACTGAGGCTACAGAACTTACCTTGAAGATTCTGTTAAGAAATTTGCATTTTGCTTGGGCCAAGACGATGACCGGCAAGTACAGTGGGGCACCCGAAAGTTGAAATTAATGTCTATAGTTGGTTTTGTTACAGCCGCACGACCTCAAAGCGAGGAATTGCTTATACCTATCTAGTTGATTGAACGTCTGCTCTCTCGTTCAGAGATTTGGATACTGCGACCGCAGCGAAAGTCCGGTGCCCGCCCATAGGACTATCCGATTTTGAGTTGGATGGTCCTTGATCAAAACACACTAATGGTGAGTTTTTCCTACATGGGCCATAAAAACATACCTTTCCTTTGCATCCTGTAACTGCTTTGCAGACCTCTTTGGATCGGCTTGCATTTTGGCTTTCAGCTTGGTTGCGATGGTATCAATGGCTTTGGGCAGGTCTTCGCGTTCCGCGCCTTCTAAAGCCGCGACAGTGATGCTGCATCCAAGAATGTTGCGCAGAATGAGGGCAATGTGTTCTTCGCGTTCAACCTCTTTGATCGGGTTTGGATCGGCACCACTTCGCAGTTCAAAAAGATCATCGTTGATTTCTGAACACGCCAATTGCCAGAGTGGATGCAACGGCCACCGCGCACGGTTTGGGTCTGTTTGCGACGGTTTGGTGTATTTGATGACTTCGCCTATCTCGCGGCAACAGTCGCCAAAGCGGTCAAAGAAGTCTTCCCATGTCCGGATGCCCCAGCGGTCTTTTAAAAGTTTTTTGCCTGCCCTAAACTCGACCCGCCAAACGATGTGTTTTTCAGGTCTTTTCGTTTCGTTGCAGGACATTTCGTCTGCATTTTCAGCATATTTCCGGACATTTCCGAACATGACATTACCCGCCGTTTCAGGACATTTCTGCAAATTATGGTTCCAGATTTCAAACCAATGCAGCTTGCGCTTTGCGATCACTTCGTCCGTTTTGTTGTAAACGATCACTTGGCGGTTTGTGGATTTACCGATGGTTACTGACGTGACACGGCCTGACTTTCCATTGACCCTTTGATCGGTGTCAGTGACATGATCGTTTCAGTCAGTTTTGCTGTGCATGACAAAATTGTCTGGTTCCAGCGCGAACTCATTAGCACAGATATCTACGCAATAATCGGCGCGACCTATACTGATATCTTTGGCAGCAAAACGGATGCCAAGACTGCCCAATGTCTCATCAAGATGTGCTTTCGCCGCCCCTAAACCATACATCGCCAAAAAGAACGACCCAAAGGTGACGCGGATGCCCCATGGGTCTTTGGCGTTTGGTTTCTTGAACGCCCAGTTCGCCCCGTCTTTGCCCCCGCTTGCGATAAATGCGTAGCCCGCGCCGCCATGAGGTTTGAGCAAAAAGGTGATGCCTCGGTAGTCTACTTGCACATCGCGGCGTTCTTTTTCAGCGCGGTCTTTGGCTTCTTGAAGCGTTTCAAAAAAGCTTGTGCCGATGGTGGCTTTGACTGCCAGTGTCAGCGTGTCGAAACCACGATGCACCACAGTCATCGGGTGAGATGTATTTCTAGAGGGGGGTGTTACTATCACCCCCCTTTGCCCACGAGTGGTTTGATCGGGCGGCAATTTGGCCTCGTTAGTGCCTCCGGCGGGGCAGCTTGGGTTTTGGGGCCGAATTGGGGTTTGGTCGGGTGCGTTATTTGGGTGCATTTTGCTGCCTCGCGATCCAGTTTTCTGCGCGTTCTGCGGATTTGGCGATGTTCAAAAGGTCGGCGTGGCCATAGCTATTTGTGCTGTTCCAGTGGCCATCTGCATCTTTGTAAGAACGAGAGAGGTCGACTGAATAGAAGCCGTCGTTTTCCCAAATCGTTGCGGTGATAAGTCCAAGCCGGAACTTGTAGGCAGGTTGTTTTGACATGGTGGAAATCCTTTCCATTAAAGTTGGCGGCAGACATAGAAAGGGCGCGAAGCGGCGATGCCTCGCGCCCGTTTGAAAGCCTTCCGGCCCCAAAATCCTCAAAGGTGCTGCCAAGCCCTTCGAGGCAAAATTGGTTTTTTAGATGGACCGAGCCGTGTTGCTGATCGTGCGGTCTGCGATCCACTTTTCCAGATCAGTGCGACGGTAGCGCACCGAGCGGGACGAGACTTTCACAAAGTCCGGTCCACCGCCACGATGCCGCCAATTTTGCAAAGCACGGATGGAATAGCAGAGGATAGACGCCGCTTCGCGTTCGTCGACTAGGGTGGAATTCAGAGAATTGGTTTGCTCATTTTTGGTCATATCAACCTCGTTGGTTTAGCGTAAAACATGACTTTAATTTACCGATATGAGTTGATGGGCGGCTAGTGTTTTAAATCGGACCTTTGCACTCATTTTGACGCTAAACATTTTTTGTCTTAACGACTTGAACACCAAATTTTAAAAAACCTGCTTTTAGTAGGCTAAATTCGCTCCAAAGTTTTGAAGAGTTTTCCTGCGATTCGTCCAGCCGCCTTTTGAACCGCATCATCTGATAAGTGCGCATACCTGAGTGTCGTTGATAGGTTTTTGTGACCAAGTATTTCCTTCAACATAAAAGGATCGATACCATTCATTACCGCAACAGACGCGTAGGTATGGCGAAGATCGTGGATACGCACATCGGGGAGGCCAGCATGTTTTCTGATCTTACGCCAGTTCTTTTGCAGGCTTTGGTGGTATCCATCAGGATGGACACCAAGAATGACATGAGGGTTACCTTCGCGCCGCTCTAAATTATCCAGCAGCATTCTGGCTTCCCTAGGCAACGGAATACGCCGCCGTCCCGTTTTGCTATCGGGCAATTCAAGGTGGGTTTGGGTCACGTAATCCCATTTTAGCTTTTGGATTTCACCCAAGCGACAGCCTGTCAGAAGAAGTAAGTAAAACGCCGCGAAGACGTGCTGGCTGATGTGGCCAGATTGCAGAAGGTCGCCAAGAGAATTTCCTAAGCGTTCTTGTTCATCTTCGCTAAGGTATCGTTTCTTTTCGACCTCATGATACTTTTTGATGCGCTTGGTTGGGTTGGTGCCTTTGTCACGCAAACCCCAATCTTCGGCCAAGTTCATCATCTTGGACAATACCGATAGGCCACGATTGGCTTGGTATGGTGTGTCTTTTCGCTTGAGGTGGAAGTGGGTGACGTCTTCGAAATTTATCTCAGTCACTTTGATTTGTCCCAAGATGGGGTTGATAACCTTTTCCACCAAATGACGATAATCGTATTGGGTTTGTGGTTTGCAATGTAAGGCCGCGTAGTCCGTCAAAAACCGCTCACCTAGTTCTGCAACTGTTGGACTGCGAAGACGTGCCTTGCGATCAGCGGACGGATCAGCGCCACGGGCAACATCAGCTTGGACTAGCTTTGCGTCACGCCGTGCTTCCTCAGTTGTGAGGACTTCATGTTGTCCAAGGTTCTTGCGGCGGGTTCTACCGTTTGCACGAAACTGCACGACATAGACCTTACGACCTGTTGGATAGACCCTCACACCAAACCCCTTCAGATCGTCATCCCAATGGATGCGTTCTTTGGGTTCTGGTGGCATGCTATCCACTAGTCGCTTGGTCAGTTTTGGCATTCTTGGTCCCGTGTTTGGCTGCAAATCCGGAAGCATATCGGAAGCACTGTGCAGCGTTTCATGGCGTCACTCATGAAAGATGAGCGCGGCAACGGTCAAGAATAAATGTTCAAAATCAATTATTTATGTCTGTTTGGCGGGTTTAGGCGAAAACCAGAGAAACCGCCTTTTTTCGCCTTTTAATCAGTAGGTCGATGGTTCGAACCCATCAGGGCTCACCAATTTCTCCAAAATTATTAGTAACGCATAAGAGTGCAGTTTGAACGCATAACTGTGCAATTCTGACAGGACTGGCCGCCTTTGCCGGAAGTTCCTCCCGTCTGAGTCTGACCCTTATTGCTGTCCTTAGATCTAAAACTATCTTGCGAATACCGAACACAATCTTGGATAAGCGCTTTGGCTCACTGGTATACGGCAGACACCCACTTTGGGCATGAGAATGTAATGAAGTTCTGTGATCGACCCTTTTCATCGGTTGATGAGATGGATTCGACGCTGGTTGCCAACATGTGCGATCGAGCGGGTAAAGGATCAAACGAAAAACGCTCGAAGCGCGGCGCTTGCATCACCGCAAATACGCCGCATAATCAAACCAAACAGATGAGCCAAACTCTCGCTTAGTTCAGGCCGCCATTGGTCCCAAAAACCCTGACGACGGACAGTTGAGAGGCAGCTTCATGTATCCAAGTCGGTTCCACGACCATCCCGACATTTCAACACGCCAATACGGCCGACTTGTCAGGGATTGGGTCGCAGCAATTGGCTTAGAACCCAGTGGCTACTGGTACGCACTCAATGCGCAGGACGAAGGCCGCTGAAATTTACCGTGAAACGCGGAACTTGCGAGCAGTACAACTGCTTCTTGGCCACACAAAGATCGATAGCACTATTCGGTACTTGGGCGTCGAAGTCGAAGATGCCCTAAGCATTGCAGAGAAGATCGACATTTGAACTTTAGGCGAGCGGCACAGCCGTTCGCCTTCCGTAAGCAGCCATGCAGCAATCGTCGCTTGGTGACCGCTGTGAGCCCAACAGCGACACATGTTGCACTTTGTGCGAACAGCACCGACATCTGGCAACCCGACATTGCCATCGTGAAGACGGCCCAAGACATGAGCCGGGATGCATAGGCTTAAAAATGTCAGGGGGCCACTGTTAGGTCGCTCTAATCTAAAACCTGCTTTGGATCCACCGATCAACTGCCGAGAGATGGTCTCGAACTTGATCCACGCGATGTGCGAAGCCAAGCGCGCCATGCGCCAGTCCTGGCCACAGTTCGAACGTATCGTTGCGTGTCGGGTCCATAGAAAGGAGGCGATATAACTGTTCACTGTCCGAGAGCAGGGGGTCGATTTCTGCGGCAGAAATAAAAAGCTCTGGCAGCGATCTGAAATGCTCGATTGGTGCCAAGAGAGGAGCCGCAAGGTAGTCCTGTCGTTGTGGAAGTGGACAGTACCAGTCCCAAAAACGCTGCATCTTTGCGCGGGTCAGAACAGGTCCGCTGGCCCACCGTGTATAAGAAGGAGTATCGAAATCAGCGCCGTACACGCCATAGAAAAGCAAAGCTGCATCAGGCAACACATTGCCCGCTTCAACTTCGTTGAGCATAGCTGCGAGCGCAAGGTTTGCACCGGCGCTGTCGCCTGCGAGAATGAAGGGCCCAGTGTTTTTCGTTTGAGGGATCTTTCCGAGGCTCAGAGCGCGCCAGACGGATATGCAATCGTTCAAACCCGCTGGAAAAAGATGTTCTGGGGCCAGACGATAAGAAATGGACAAAACCGACAGACTAGTTGCAAGTGACAGCCTGCGGATGGGATCCTCATGGGTCAAATGGCTGCCGAAGGCCCAGCCACCACCGTGAAAATATAGGATTATGCCGTCGCGAGGATGGGGCGGCACTATGTGCATGCCTTTCAATGGCTCCCTATCAGCACCCATCATTTTGATCTCAACGGCTGAGGCGACTTCGGGCATCAAGAAACGTTGGTTTCTTGCTTGCTCCAACTCAATCCTGCGTCCGTTTTTGGGCGGCATTTGAGTGAAGTCCACCAGGCCGCCCATCGCCCGCTGATGGGCTTCTAGCGCAATGCGCAAGTCAAGATTTAGTTTAGCCATGTCAGATATTTGGTGTCCTTACGAAGAAAAGGGGCGCCGTAAGGGAGAGACGCCCCTTTTCTAAGTGCCATAGGGATCAAGCCTTATTGGTAGCGCCCAACTTTAAGTGCGCTTCCGTTGGTTTGTCCTCGGCTACTCGAATGCTACAAGTTCAGCGTTAAGGGCAGATACGGCTTCTGGTCCGTCTATATCCCCATCGATGAACTGGCGAACAATGCGATTGATGAACTGGCTATTGAGGATCTTGGATGCCATAGCCAGTTGTCCCTCCGAATTACCCCATCTTTCGCCATCATCAAGCCCGGCGACCAAAACATCGATCTGCTCCTGCGGATACAGCTGTGAAAGGGGCGCGCGCCGATCAACACCAACATCAAGCTGCGACCAGGCTTCTACGAATTCCGTTGCTGCCTCAGTTGTTCCTAAACGAAGGGGAAACTTGCCTTCGGGCGCAATGGAGAGAGTCTGCATGTAGCCTTCTTCCATGGAGTAGGTCACAAACTTCATTGCTGCACCTGTATCAGCATCGGCTGTGATCCCAAAGAACCGAACATCCGCCCAAGCTGCGCCTGCCTCATTGGACGGGCCAGAGATCGTTGTCGTAAACCCGCTTGCCGCGGCAAGGTCGCGCGTTGTGGGATCACCATTGAACGTGGGTGGCGCACTATCGCGAAGTCCTGCCAGTTCGTCCAAAAGGAACGGTGACCACATGATCATCGCTGTGCGACCATCAAGATAAAGTTCACGTGATTGTTGCCAATATAGGTCACCTCCCGGGGCGTTTTGGGCCAGTGCCTTTACGAATTCGAGCGCTTCGATCGTGGCTGCTTCGTCAAAGGGCTTGATACCGTTTTCATCAACGGGGCTAAGGCCGTTGGCCAAAAAGATGTACTCCAGCTGCTGCGACATCGACGCGTCATCAACTTTGATATGGGGTACAAATCCATAAAGCTCTGGCGGGTTATGCAACGCGGCCATAGCCGTCACGATGTCTGCGTAGCTGTCGGGCGCTTCAAGGCCCGCAGCATCGAACAAATCTTTTCGGTACACCAAGAACTGAGTCCAGCCATCCACCGGCACGGCGGCAAATTCGCCATCAACTTCGCCCATGCCTAGCGCACCAGCCGTAAATGTCGCCTCATCCAACTGTTCAATAACCTCTGAGGCCGCAGCGGTATCAAGGATCCCAGCTTCGGCCCATGGCAGTGCATACTGCAACGGATGATAAATCACGTCTAGAAGGTCACTGGCTGCAAACGCGGCCGTCACGCGGATGCCAAGGTCGCTTTCCTCTACCGGGATAATCGAGACGGAAATGCCTGTTGCGGCCTCGAAATCGGCGGCCATAGCTTCTTGCTTGGCAAGACGGTCAGGTTGAATTTCGGTTGTCCAGAACCGGATGTCTTCTGCCATCGCGACTTGCGCGCCAAAGGACAGAAGCAGTCCGCTCGCAAGAATTGTGTTTCGCCGACGCAGAGCCAATGATTTAGTTGATTTCATGGGGGTCTCCTCCTCCTACGGCGCCTTTTGCTGTAGCACTGGTCTACAAAAGCAAGCCGTTACCCTTCCCCAAAGGTAGTGGGGTCAGATTGGGTCTTACAAATCAAAAGAACTTCTCTATCATAACGCAAATTTTTTGAGGTATGCTGTGTTTGAGAACCTACCCTCTCTGAAATCAATTCACGCCTTTGAGGCAGCGGCGCGCCTTGGCAGCTTTTCTGTCGCTGGTGTGGAATTGAGCCTGACACCCGGTGCGATAGGCTATCAAGTCAAGCAACTGGAGAAGGAACTGGGGGTTCCCCTCTTCGAACGGCGCCCCCGAAAGATCATCCTTACCGAGGCCGGGCAGGCTCTATATCGCACCACCCACAAGCTGCTTCGTGATTTGGACAGCGAAATCAAGCATATCGCACCAGACAGGGGCACAGGCAAAGTGATCGTGGCGGCATCCACTTATTTCGTTGCGCGCTGGCTCACTGAACGCTTGGGACGTTTTATCGACAGCAACCCACGCATCGATCTGGAACTCACTCATGATGTCAATGATCCAGGATTTGCTTTGCGAGATGTAGATTATGCGATCCGATGGGGAAACGGGGATTGGAAAGACTATCACGCGATCCCCTTGTTAGAGGTTCCGCTGGTGGCTGTCTGTGCGCCGTCACAGCTAAATGGCAAATCCCGTATTCGGTCTTCGGCGGATTTGAAGAAAGCGACGTTGCTGTGCGACGATCCGCACAACGATTTTTGGTCGGAATATTTGCGCAAGTGCGGCCTTGATCCTGAGCACACGGGCAAGAGAAGGGTCATCTCTGATGCGAACGTACGCCTTAAATGGACCATGGACGGGCTTGGGTTTGCGTTAAGCCAGCCACCTCTCATTCAAACCGAGTTGAATGAAGGTAAACTTGTCATCCCGTTTAATGAAAAGCTTGAGGGCTATGGTTATTATCTGCTGAGTTCGTCCAAGAAGGCAACGAAACCGGTAGCGGAAACGTTCAAAAAATGGGTGCTTGATGAGGCAGACGCTTTCAAAATCGAACACATGATGTAGTTAAACAAAGAGACATTGGTCGTGGGCGGGCGATCTTATAGGGAGGCCATCAATACTTGGCTTTGGTTTGGCGTCCGGACCGGACACAAATGTCCTCCTAAATTTAATTGCGGGCATTCGCGCAACCGCAGCGAACTCACAACAAGTCCGGCCTCTCGATGGTTCCAGCATCGCGCAGCGAAAGTACAGTTTGGATTTGGCTCAAAATGTCTCGATTGTACCACCGCTTTGGTGACACATACTGCTTGGCGGCAAAAGGCATGCCTCACGCACGAAAAAATGCTGCGTCAGCGAAGTAGGGAAAACGAATGACCGGAAAGTCCGCATCTGTTGAGTTCGAACACGAAGCAGCGAAAGGTCGGTTCTCCGAGACCTGCCGTTCATCCTCCGCGCAGCGAAGGTGTCGGAAGAGCCCATAGTTCCGGATGCTGCAGTATGCACCAAGGTCTGAAAACCGGAACGAAACGGTCATTTGACGACGGTCTTTGCCTCTTTACTATGATGGATGCTGGCGATTTCGACGGAATATCAGATACTTGTGGGGCGTCGTGCACGACAGGTGTTCACGTTTCTATCGCACAGTATCGTCTTCTTTGTGAAGCTGAGGCGGCAAGCAATTGAGGTTGGTCGTTTGTACGCCGAATATCAGCGTTTACTTCCGTTTGTTCCCGATATTGAGCGGCGTCTTTTCCTTGGCAAAGTCAGCCGTCGCCGGGACCTGCTCCTTTACTTTTTTCGGTTTCTTCACTTCACGATTTCCACGCTTCTTGTTGCCTTTGGACATCTGATTTCCTCCAATGTCATGTTTGTTGTGCTTTCAAATGGTCGGACTGATACCGACGTTTCTTGCCAGCAGAAACTCTGTCGTGCGTCGTTGGACAGCATCATTGAGCCGGTTTTCATCATGCCGCCCATGGCATCGATTTCGGACATTCCAGCGGGCCTGTTCGGCTTCTACTGCGAGATTGCGGATCGCGACCGCCGCTGTATCGCGTCACGGGCGTCGAACAGAGTTCCCGCCAGCGATGATGGCGTTGATCATTTCGGCGACGGCCCGGTGCCTTTCCATTTCGAGGTCAGTGCCAAGGGCGTTCACATGGGTCGCCGCGGCGTCACGAAGTACCCCCACGATCTCGTGTTCCGGCAGCAACCCGCGATCGTTCATGGCAAGCAGGAGCGCCTCGCAGATCGATAGGGCGGCCTGGCCTGCATGTTCGCTTGCGGTGGACATCTAAGTTTCCTTTCTTGGCATCGTGAGCCTGAGAAAAGGTGAGACCCAGATAAATCCGTACATCTCGCAGGAAGTGCTCTATGATGGACTGATCCAGAGCAGTGCCCGAGCCGATTTCTGCTCTTGGGTCGCGACACCCCGGGAGGCCCCATGACATCTGCTGAACACAGCCCCCTGACCCGCAAGCTCTCGGCCTTCGTCGCCCTGTCGGAGGTCGAGCTGGCCGTGCTTGAACGACTTCATCAGCGTCGCCGTTCCTTCGTAGCGGGACGTGATATGGTGCATCAGGGCCAGTCAGCCCAGGCCGCTTATATTCTGTCCGCGGGTTGGGTCTGTTCCTACAAACTGCAGGCCGACGGTACCCGGCAGATCGTGGATTTTCAGGTGCCGGGGGATTTCTTGGGGTTGCGGAGCGTCCTTTTGCGCACGTCGGACCACAGCTTCGAACCCATCGTCAACATCGAGGCTGCCGAGGTGCTGAAGAGCGACCTTCTTGATGCATTCGCGCAGACCCCTCGCCTCGCAACAGCCATACTCTGGGCGGCGTCACGGGACGAAGCGATGGTCGTGGAACATCTCGTCGGAATCGGTCGGCGTGATGCGGAAGCCCGCATGGCGCATTTTTTGTTGGAGCTGGGATCGCGGCTTGCGCTGGTGGGCATCGGGACCAAGGATGGGTACGACTGCCCGCTAACCCAGTACCACCTCGCGGATGCGCTGGGGCTGAGTGCCATCCACGTGAACCGCGTTCTGCGCCAGCTTCGCGAGAGTGGACTGGTGACCTTTCGGGATGGCCATGTGACGTTCCACGACTACGACGGATTGGCGGAATTGGCCGAGTTCGATCCGACGTATCTGGATCAGAGCGGACCACTTCTGCAGTGAGAGTTAAAATCCAGTTGGTCGTCAATCCCAGAGATCGTCAAAGAAGTCTGCGACACTCTCGATATAGTCGGCGGCCTGATCGGACAGTCCTCCGTCCAGTTGATCGTCCAGCCAGCCGCCTGCGAAGTAGCCTCCGAGGAAGGCAGCCTTGACCAGCTTACCGGGGCCACCCAATGCGTCGGTTATCGAAACGCCTTTCGCCATTGAACCCGGGACCGTCGGCGATGGTTTGCAGCCTCGCGACCGATCAACTTTGCCGCGCTGGATGGCGCGGATAGTGTCCGAGCGCAGCGACAACTGCATCTCGAAACGCGCATCCGCATTTCGGTTGACGGTGAGAGACAGAAGATCCATCCCCTCGGCCGTCTTCTCTCCGGTTTCTTCCTCAAGCAGAATATCGTCCTTCGGCCACCAAACGATCGGGCCGCCCGTACAAGGACACGGTGGAACGAAACACAGTATGGGGAGGCAGAAGCCTTTCCACTTTCGTCCGAAAATGTCTTCGTCAGCCCGTTTGATGGCCACTGCGGAAATCTTGATCGTTCCAGCCCGCGCCATGGCGGCGGAACGTGCGCTTTCGACGGTGTTCATTGGAAGTCTCCTTGGGTTCTTCGATCCGGCCAGCGCAGATTGCGCCGACCAAACTGACATGTCTCCGGACGGTGTCAGGCGAGGGCGTGGGCCGCCGCGTCGAGTTCCTTATTGGTCTCGGCGTCGTTCTTCGCCGTATGCGCCTTCTCGGCCGCCTGGTAATGCTTCAGCGCCGCATCCTTCTTCGGACCAGCCGGCGCCTTGTCCCACGTGGCCTTCACGGAGGTCATCTTCTCGGCAGTCTTGTTCTGTTCGGGAGTCATTGGAATTGTCCTTTCTTGGACGTTCCGAGAATAAGAAGCGTGCCGACATGCCGACCCTTTTGGGATAGGCACGCCGACGCGCAACTCAGGTACTCGGAAATCTGCTCTGCCACCAAATATTTGGCGGACTTGCCTGACCTAGCCTTGCCAGAGGTCTTCCACACTAACGCATGTTAGTCCCGACGCCTGCGTTAGGTCGATTGCCTCTGTGCTTCTCACGTTACCGTAGTTTGCTGGTGGGAAATCCTCAGCCAGATTTCGTTATCGTGGAGGTAGGTCGAGGCGCAGAGGGCTTTGTAGATTTGCACGTCGGCCTTCTCTGCCGAGGCCCGATAGGTGAGAATGGCGATGTCACGACACCGCGTCACGCGCCGTTCGGCCATGACAACGGTGCGCCAGCCTGTATTTTCATGAAGGTGGGTCCAGATCTGGTCGCCCTGGAGGATGCCGGGCGGATAGGGGAAGACCATGACGGCGTTGGTCGATGTCGTCGCCCGCGCGTTGTCGGCGTCACTGGTCCAAAAGTGTTCTTCCATGTCCCAGAGAACGCCTTGTTCGCGAGGCGATAGCGTGCCTGACTTGTGCGCCGCATGTGCCGGTCTGCCCGTGGTTGCGGTTGAGACGGTCATTGGCCTGACCCCGAGCCGCCAACCATGAACATCTGAAACAGTACAAAGACGATCGCGAGCACCGCCCAGATCGCTCCGCTTGCTCCCGGGCTGCCGCCGGCGACGGTCGAGGCCGCTCGCTTCTGGCTACCTGACGTCCGGCCTTCGGGAAGCAGCTGGCTCAGGTCTTGTGCGATTTTGCCGTGGTCGCTGGCGAGCGCCGGAACGTCCCGAAACCGGGCAAGCAGCGTTCCCAATCGCGCTCGCGCGGCGTCCCGCCCCAGCGTGACCAGTTCAGCGGTTTCCTTCCATGGATCGAGGCCAAGCCGCGCGAGCGTGGAGAGCACGGTCACGGCGTAGCCGTTCCGGTCCTCGCCGACGGATGCATAGAGAAACCGATCGAACTCGGGCGGGTGCGGGTTGAGAATATTGGGGGCGGCCATTGTCATTCCATTCCTTGGTTGCAGGAACGCAGATCATCCCTGTTTCCCACAGGATACGCGCAGGTCGGTCTCGCCGCCCTTACACAGGTCAGTGCGGGTGACTGCCCCCGGAAGGTCGCAGCCGGTTCGGTGCCCGGGACTAACATGCGTCAGCGCCAGTCGGACGGTCCCGGGGTATAAGAGAGTAACTCGTTCGACTGGTCCGTCCCCCACTCCAAGGGGCCGTCAACAGTGGCGGGCGACAAATCTGCCAACATCGCGGAGACCAGAGATGAGCATGCGGTCGACCAGATCGATGGTGACGTTTTCGAACCCGTTCACCTTGCAGGGATACCCGGGCGATCTGCCCTCGGGCGACTATGAGGTTCTCATCGAAGAAGAACTTCTCCAGGGGCTGAGCTTCGAGGCCTATCGACGGACGGCGACCTACATGACGGTGCGCGGCAAGGGTGCTCACGCGGGGCGAAGTGAGCTCCGATTGACGACCGAGAGCGACATAAAGGAGGCGCTGCGCCGGGACGCAGACACATCCGAAACGAACAATCACAGCGAAGCGGCGCTTTCTCCGCAGGAGGATAGAAAATGAATACTCCCGAATGGCTCAAACCCGGCATCTATGGCGCGCTAGTCGGCGCCGCCTTTGTTGGCATCGTCGGATTTTCCTGGGGTGGCTGGGTGACCGGCGGCACCTCGAACGACAGGGCGATGGCGATGTCCCGCGACAACGTTGTCGCGTCCATGGTCCCGGTCTGCCTCGACATGGCGCGCTCCGACCCGTCACGGGCAGACAAGTTGGAAACGATCCGAGCAGCCTCGACCCACCAGCGGCGCGACGCTCTCATGACGGCCGGCTGGGCGACCATGCCGGGAACCGATGCCCCAGACCGAGAGATTGCGCAGGGTTGTCTGGCAGCTCTTGATGTTGACGCGTTGCCGGAGCGCCTGGAAAGCGCAGTCGATGAAGGATGATCCGCGCCATGCCGATAGCTTCCCCCGAGACCACCGATCTCGAACGGCGTGTGCTGGCCCATGAACGGATCCTGCAAGCTCTGATCGCCTACATGGCTCGGACGGCGCCGAGGTTCATCGATCATTTAAGAGCACGGTTCGTCGAGCCGATGAGTATGGCCCGGCACGAACATGATCACCGCGAAACCGATGATTACGCGGAAGAATTCATTCGCGCGGTGATGCTCCTCGGAGAAACGCGTGCGCCCAACGCGAAGGGGCCGAAAATGACCGACAAGCAACCCGTGCCGCTGAAAAGCAAAGGAGCACAGGGTTCCTCCATGGACCGGCCAGCGCGGCGCGATGGAGTTCAGGTGCGCGAAAGGAACGGCATGTGGGAGGTGGAGGTCGATGGCAAGTTCCGCGGCGACTACTGCCAGAAGGAGCATGCTCTTGCCGCTGCTGCCTTGCACAAGTTGTCGCCCCGATGACCGGTAGCTCTCATCCGACAGTCCCGCAGGACTTCGCGATCCAGGTGGCCGAGAACGAAGGCATGCCAACGAGACCGAATTCCTGAGGCTACCCGCCCGCGCCCAATCGACGGCTGACCGGAACGCTCACGCTTGGGCTATCGAAGACTCGCGCGGCAACCGGCGGACTCTGGTCCACCAAGGAGCAAGCGGCGATGAGGCATCCCCTCGCGAGGCTGATCGCGAAGACGGCATTCATGGCCGGTGTGATCGCGTCCTTCGCCTTCCCCGCGCTTGCGCAGGATGGCACGGGGCCGATTCCGCAGGATGCTCAGGCGCCCAGCTATGGTGGCGGTTGCATCGCTATCGATCTGCCGGAGAACGCCAATCTCGACCGATCCGGAACCCGGTGGGGCCACAATCGAGGCTTAAGGCTCTCCGATGGGATGTGCATCCTTGCACGGTGATGCGGATTTTTCTCGTCGTGGCAGGTCAGCCATGCGCGTCAGCATCGGGTGCCGTCTGCGCTACAGCTTCCCGCAGCCGACGCCGCTGATCGCGATGCTGAACGTCCACTACTCGCACTTTGGTGATCTGGAGCGTGCCGATTACCTCGTGTCGTCGTCGAGCGTACCGCTCGAAAGCTACCGCGACGGCTTCGGCAACTGGTGTACGCGCCTCATGGCTCCGCCGGGAGACTTCGCGCTGTCAACGGATGGCATCTTCCGCGACTATGGCCGCCCCGATCCCGCGCCCCCTGACGCGAAGCAGCACGCAGTCGAGGATCTGCCTTTCGAGACCCTCGTGTTTCTGCAGGGCAGCCGGTACTGCGATACCGACCTTCTGTCGGAGGAGGCGTGGCGCTTTTTTGAGACCACGGACCCCGGATGGCCCCGCGTGCAGGCGATCTGCGATTTCGTGCACGGACATGTCCGCTTCGACTCCATGCAGGCGAAGGCGACGCGCACCGCATCGCAGACCATCGCCGAGCGACAGGGTGTCTTCCGCGACTTCGCCCATCTCGCCATCGCTTTGTGTCGCTGCATGAAAATTCCAGCCCGCTACTGCACCGGATATCTGAGCGACATCGGTGAACCTCTGCCTCATCCGCCAGGGGACTTTGCCGTCTGGATGGAGGTATTCCTTGCTGGAGAATGGCAAATGTTCGACCCGCGGAATAACAAGCCGCGGTTTGCCAGAATTCTGATCGCGCGCGGTCGCTATGCTGCCGATGTCCCTCTGACCCAGACATTTGGTCAGAACACTTTGATGGAATTCAAGGTCTGGACGGATGATTTGGCCTGACATACCTTGGCTTCCTTTTTGATGCGCTATCGTAAACGGGGTCGCCAATCCCCATATTAGTAACACTGGCGTCAAGCATCCCGGTCCGACATGGATGAGGAGTTGGCGCCGGCCAATCAAAGGATCAATGATATGTCCTTCAAGGACCTGACTGCCAGGGCTGCGGCCGCAATGAAGCTGAAGCCTGCGAAAACCCCTGCCAAAGAGAACGAGTCCAAGGCCGTTGGCAAGGAAGCACCAGCGAAATCCAAGACATCTTGAGATTTGCACCGGCCACGCGCCCCATTCTCAACGGGCGCGCGGACCACCCACAGCAACAAGGGAAAGGTCCATACTAATGGAAGAATTGACGAGCAAGACCATTGCGGTTTTTTCCCGCCCTTTCACCGTTCCGGGCTTCAACGAGATGCTTCCGGCGGGAGAGTACGAGATCGAAACGGAATTGGTTTCTCCCCCGGATCAACAGGATCCCGCAGCCTGGAAAGCCTCCGTCATGGTGAAACTTCACCCCCGGACATCGCATCTGGGGCTTGCGCAGTCTCTGACCGTTTCCCTTGCCGATCTGGACCATGCCCGCGCCAAGGACAAGCTGACAGGCAGAGCGTTGTCCGACTTCTTCCTTGAGGAAATGCTGGCTGATCCGATGGTGCGCCTCGTGATGGAGGCTGACGGGGTCTCTGCAGCACATTTGCGGCATCTCTATTCGGGGCTCAGGACGCCCCAGTCTGAGAGGGATGTCCTTGACCGGGACCCGGCGCGACAAGGTGCACGTGACATTGCGTCAATCCATGCTGATGAAAACGAGGGCATGTCTCCACGACCGACAGGGACGTCGGCTATGCGCACGGAAGTCAGCGCGGATTTAACATGATCACGAACAAAACCTCGGTCGACGTAGCATTTTCGGACATCGCCCGCGGAAGGGCCTTTGGCGACGTACCACGAGAGCGTCCTTGTCTGAGATGCGATGCTGTTTTCTGGAGTGAAGGCTTTGGGGAACGGATCTGTCGGCGCTGCAAGGGGTTAAACGCCTGGCGGAACGCCGTTCCCGGCAGCCCGGGTGCATCTTGGCGCCGCTGATGCCCACAGGCGCGCGGCGTCCTCCCAGTACCGTACTGGACCCGTCATTTCGGCCAGTCTAGACATCGCTCGCACCACGACCTACCGAAGGTCTCTGCCACGGCCAACTCCCTCGCAGGAAAGCCTGCGCTGGCGATTGGTGGGAAAAAGGTAAAGTAAGACAGCCTTCTACGCCGCGATTTCTGAAAAGCAGGTTTGAGCTAAATATAGTTCAACAACCTATTGCAGAGACCGATCAAGATAGCCATTTTTCATACATCGGCACTCAGGTGTGGCGAGTGCCAATGCGTCCTTAAGCATGCCACCCCTACCCGGAAATCCCGAAAAGGAGCATTTCCATGATGTTTACCCCACTACATGACCGTGTCTTGGTCCGCCGTATTGAAGGCGAAGATAAGACCTCGGGCGGCCTGATCATCCCTGACAATGCAAAAGAAAAACCGCAGGAAGGCGAAGTCGTATCCGTCGGTGCCGGTGCAAAAGACGACGCAGGCGCACGTATCGCAATGGACGTCAAAGCCGGCGACAAAATTTTGTTCGGCAAATGGTCGGGCACTGAAATTAAGATTGATAGCGAAGAGCTGATGATCATGAAGGAGAGCGACATCTTGGGCATTATGGCCTGAACGACGCGTCCCCTTTCACACATCTTTCATTTAGGAATACCACCATGTCTGCAAAAGACGTCAAATTCGGCACGGACTCCCGTGACCGCATGCTTAAGGGCATCAATACGCTCGCCAACGCCGTCAAGGTCACGCTTGGCCCCAAGGGCCGCAACGTGGTCCTCGACAAGTCGTATGGCGCGCCACGCATCACCAAGGACGGTGTTACGGTCGCCAAGGAAATCGAACTCTCGGATGCGTTCGAGAACATGGGCGCACAGCTCGTCAAGGATGTTGCATCGCGCACCAATGACGAGGCAGGCGACGGCACAACAACCGCCACGGTTCTCGCTCAGGCCATCGTCAAGGAAGGCATGAAGTCGGTCGCCGCTGGCATGAACCCGATGGACCTCAAACGCGGGATCGACAAAGCGGTCACCGCCGTTGTGACGGAGGTGAAGGCAATGTCGCGGCCAGTGGGCGATACGGCCGAAATCGCCAAAGTCGGAACCATCTCGGCAAACGGTGAAGCTGCTATCGGTCAACAGATCGCGGACGCCATGGCCAAGGTCGGCAACGAAGGTGTCATCACTGTCGAAGAGAACAAAGGGCTGAAGACCGAGACCGAAGTCGTCGAGGGCATGCAGTTCGATCGTGGCTATCTCAGCCCGTATTTCATCACAGATACCGCCAAGATGACGGCGACCCTGGAGGACTGCGTCATCCTCCTGCACGAGAAGAAACTGACGTCTCTGGCCCCCATGGTGCCTTTGCTTGAGGCTGTCATGCAGGCGAACAAGCAGCTTTTGGTGATGGCCGAGGATATTGATGGCGAAGCACTCGCAACGCTTGTGGTGAACAAACTGCGCGGTGGGCTGAAAGTGGCCGGTGTCAAAGCTCCTGGTTTTGGGGATCGCCGCAAAGCGATGCTGGAAGATCTTGCCGTCCTGACGGGCGGACAAGTGATTTCCGAAGAACTGGGCATCAAGCTCGAAAACGTCACGATGGAAATGCTTGGCGATGCCAAGAAGATCACAATCACCAAGGACACTACAACTGTGATCGACGGCGCAGGCGACAAAGAAGCTATAGCTTCGCGTGTCACCCAAATCCGTGCACAGATCGAAGAGACCAGTTCAGACTACGACCGCGAAAAACCGCAGGAACGGCTGGCCAAACTGGCGGGCGGCGTTGCGGTGATCAAAGTTGGTGGTGCGACCGAGATCGAAGTGAAAGAGCGCAAGGATCGGGTTGATGACGCCTTGAACGCAACACGTGCGGCCGTCCAAGAAGGCGTCGTGCCAGGCGGTGGCGTCGCACTTGTCCATGCAGGCAAGGTTCTGGAAGGGCTAAAAGGAGACAACGCGGATCAGGATGCGGGTATCAAGATCATCCGCAAAGCCCTTCAGGCACCGTTGCGCCAGATCGCAGAAAACGCCGGTGTTGATGGCTCGGTCGTGGCAGGAAAAGTACTTGAGAACACCAGCAAGACGTTCGGCTATGATGCGCAACTGGACCAGTATGGGGATATGTTGAAGGCCGGTGTCATTGATCCGACCAAGGTCGTTCGGATCGCGCTGGAATATGCCGCATCGGTTGCCGGCCTGCTGGTCACCACTGAAGCGATGGTGGCGGACAAACCCGCCAAGCCGAACCGCCACGGCATACCCGACATGGAGGGTATGGAAGGCATGATGTAGAAGCGAACTTTTGCTCGCGGCATTGGAACCACTCATTATGAGCCGCGAGCAGTATATTTCTGAAAGCGGCTCGCACCAACGCCCCGACTTTTTCCAGTCGCTCTGCCCCCTGAGCAGACAATGTCTGAATGCTCCGCTTTCTAGCACTAAATTGCTCCAAGCTGATCTGTGTAAGCGTCGAAAACTGGAATGTAAGCTAGCTAGAAATTGCCCGCTGAAAATTCAGCAGGAAGTGTGTTTTCGAGTTTTATAGCGGCGCGTAAGTGGCAGTTCCCTAAAAAAGAAATTCTTCTTTCGCGCGCCGCTCTTTCTCGAAGTGCCTAGGAAAGGACACCACGATGAAACTCAACACTAATACCATCTCGGAAAAGATGAAGTCCGTCAAAGCCAGCTGTGGAGTCGCACCCTTCGGTGAAAAAAGAACGCAGGCCTGGAGACATTACTACGCTGCTGAGGCCGCGTACAAAGCGAATGACGACATCAAGACGAAATACGAACTCGACGCTGCCAGGAAAGCCCTTGCGTAATTAATAACGGCCGCGTGAAAATGCGGGCCAGTTTGCGCAAATGCAGAATGCAATACGCCGGGACTTGAACCGCAATCCATGATGGATTGCTTTACCTTGATTGGAAAAAACGTGAAGAGTGTAATTCTCGCAGCTGCCCTTGTGACATCTGTCACATTCTCCGCCAATGCAATGTCTGCCGAAATTGATACTGACGGCGACGGCATGGCGTCCTTCGCTGAGCTTCAGGTTTCATATCCTGAACTCACCGAGGAATTGTTCGGCGAGATCGACACAAATGGTGATGGACTCGTCGACGACGAGGAAATGGCTATCGCCGTCGAGCTTGGCAATCTCGCGGATCCTGAAACCGATGCCTGAAACCAAGGATTGGAAAGCGCGCCATGCAAAATCGTGAAGCTTTCAGATGGACCTTCACAGCTTTAGGGCTTTGGCTCATTTTGTCGCCATTCATGCTTCTTGGCGGCCAATCGGCTCTTAGCAATGCCCTCGTTGGCGATGCAGGACTGCTCATTCTCTCGGGACTCTTGGCTTTGACCGCAGCGGGTTACGGCCACAACAAACATTACCTGGTCCAGACCTATCTGGGAGTTTCCTACGGTTTGATTTTGGTAGCGGCGCCTTGGCTGTTCGGATTCACCAAAACTGTGACCGCCTGGAATGCCGGTGTCGTCGAAACGGCTTTGGTTCTGGCGGGCCTTTACGTGGTGTTTCAGAAAATGCCGAAACATCACGCATAGTGAATACGCTGTGTGGGGCGGAAAACGTCCCACACTTCTAATCGTCGTCCTTGCCAATACTACTCACCCTGCATCTCTTCCAGAGATGGCTATTGGCCATTGACCGCGAGTCGAAAGCTTCGCGACTTTTTGGAGGAATGGACAGACTGTCTCACTGGACCAAGGTCGTAACCACTGGAGGTGTGCAACTCGTGTGCCCTCCAAAGTGAAGGTCCGGAAAGCGCACGAAAGCAGCCTCTTGCGCAAACGCAGCGAATTCACCCTTTGTCCGCTGAGAAGACGCCTATGTATTGCAAAGCAAAGGTCTGCTTTGGGCGGCTGCAACACGCCAGATCTGCAAGGTTAAGAGTACACATCGTAGAGATATGAGTTTCGAAATTCTTGGTGTGAAAAAATATAATAAAATCAAATCTTTAAGTACGTTTTTTTTGGCCGCTATTTCAAAGAACTGCACTCTTATGCGTTAATGACAAAAATATAGAACAGGATGCTTCTTGGTCATCAGCCTATCTGGTATTGGACACTACGGTTTATCGTAGGTCCAGCGGTAGTGGGGTGGGGTCGGGCCTTTGTTGCGGCCGCCTTGTTGCATCTGTTCCCAGGAATGGGCCAGAATTCCAACTGATCTGGACAGACAAAAAAGGCCACGGGCCAGCGGGGGGGCAAACCCTAACTCGGCGTAAATCACCGCTGTCGCCCCATCGATGTTCATTGGAATCGGGCGGTTTTTACGAACGGCCAATTCATTTTCAACGCCCCGCGCTATGGCTAAAAACGCACCGCAACAGGCATCTGCTTTTACCGCCTCTTCGACCAAGGTCATCAATCTTGGGGCGCGCGGATCAATGGGGGTGTGAAACCGGTGCCCAAAACCGGGGATGATTTTGCCGCGTAAAGCCATCCAATCATCCAAAGCCGCAGCAAGATCACCGTCAAACTCTTGAATGTGGTGATACATTTCAACGGCTTGCTCACCGGCACCTCCGTGGACATCACCCAACATATTCACTGCACTGGCCATCGCATTGTTCAATGGCAATCCACAGGTGACAGCCATACGTGCGGCTGCAATGGACGGGGCCTGGGGCCCATGATCCACAGCAGCCACGAGGGCCGCTTCAAACAGCTTGGACTGGGCAGGCGAAGGCATATCACCCCGCACCATCATCCAAATCATTTCTGAAAAACTGCGCGTGCCAATCAGGTCTTGGATCGGGTGGCCGCGCAAATGAATTTTACCCGGCTCCATTTCAATAATCGAGGTACGCCACCAATCGGACACATCGGTCATATCACACCCTCCTGTCGCAGCGTTGCGATCTCATCCTCGGACAAGCCTACCTGTGCCCAAACCTCGGCATTGTGCTGTCCCAAGGCAGGCGGGGGCGATTGCGGCACTGGCCTGATCCCGTCCACAATAACAGGCGTAGAGGTCACTTGGATCTGTTCCTTGCCCAAGGGCAGATCAGCAATCATGCCACGATCCCTTAACTGCGGGTCCACAAGGACCTGCGCCACACTTAGAACAGGCCCCGCTGGAACACCAAGAGCGTTAAGCGCACTCACCCAAACCTCAGCCGGTTTGGTGGTCAAAACAGTCTCTAACTCTGCCCTTAATCTATGACGGTTGGCCTTGCGATCCTCGCGGGTCAGATAGGCCGGATCATGCAAAAGATCGGAACGCCCGAGGTATTTGGCCAGAGCCTCCCACTGCTCATCCCGATTAGCCGCGATGTTAATCGGTTGATCGGCGGTCGCAAAAGTCCCCGAAGGCGCCGACGTGGTATTTTCATTGCCATGGGCCGCGGGTTCAACACCGCCAATCAAGTGGTTCGAGACCACCCAGCCCATAGCCGACACAACCGCATCCGTCATGGAGACGTCCAAAAACGCACCGCGCGGGGTGGCGTTCAACTCGGCTGCAATCGCCATCGCTGCGGTCATACCACCCGTGGTGTCCGCCAATGGATATCCCACTCGGAAGGGTGCAGTTTCAGGCGATCCAGTGATCGACATAACACCAGACACGCCCTGCACAATTTGATCATAAGCGGGATCATCTTTGCGCGGACCGGTTTGACCAAACCCCGAAATAGCGCAATAGATCAATCTAGGGTTCTCGGCCTTCAAAGCTGTGTAATCCAGCCCTAACCGCGTCATCACCCCGGGCCGGAAATTCTCGACCAGCACATCTGCTGTGATCACCAGCTGCTTGAGCAACTGCTTGCCTCGTGAGGACTTAAGATCAAGCGTTACGGATTTTTTGCCCGCGTTTTGCGCCAGAAAACTGATGCCCATCTTGGCTGTGTTGCGCGCTGGATCTGCCCCCAACACACGCGCCAAATCACCCGATTTTGGGCGTTCGACTTTGATAACCTCTGCCCCCATCAAGGCCAATTGGTAGCAACAGTAGGGTCCTGCCAAGACATTTGTCAGATCAAGGATCCTGACACCGTCCAAAGGGTTAGTCCCCATCAGCAACACCTTGCGCACGGATACGGGCACGACGCTGACGGTAGCTTGGCAAAATGACCAAAACCAAGGCCAACACCAACAAAGCCAGAGTCATAGGGCGCTCCCAAACAAAGCTGATCCCATCGTAAAGCTGCATTGCCCGCGAGAAATTGTTTTCCAACAATGGCCCCAAAATGAAACCAATCAACAACGGCGCGAGCGGGTAATCCGCAAACCGAAGGATCGTGGCGCAGACGCCAAATCCAACAAGGATCAGCAACTCGGTTGCGTTGTTTTGCCCAATGTAGGCCCCCATCAATGTAAAGAACAAAATGAACGGGATCAGGTAATTGCGCGGCACGGACAAGACCTTGGCGATATAAGGGATCAGCGGCAGATTCAGGATCAACAGCACCAGATTACCCAAATACATCGAGATAATCACAGCCCAGAAAATTTGTGGCTCGTCCACCATCAGGCGCGGGCCCGGACTGACGTTCAGGGCGATCAAGGCCCCCAACAAAATTGCAGTGGTCCCAGACCCGGGAATGCCCAAGGTCAACAGCGGTACGAACGATCCAGTGCAGGCCGCGTTGTTGGCAGCCTCCGGTGCGGCGATACCTTTTGGTGCACCTTTACCGAACTGTGCCTGTTCATCCTTTGGCGCAATGTTGCGTTCCACCGCATAGCCCAAGAAGGACGCGATAGTGGCCCCCGCACCCGGCAGAACTCCAATGAAAAAGCCCTGCAGCGATTGGCGTCCAATCACGGGCGCAATTGAACGCGCTTCTTGGCGGGAGATGCGCAGGTTGGTGATCTTACCAGAATCACCATCGCCTGTTTTCGACCGACCCGGGTCCAAAACCAAATAGATCGCTTCGGGCAAGGCAAACATCGCCATAGCCAAGGTGATAAAGCCAAAGCCCGACTGCAGGTCCATGACCCCCATAGTAAAGCGTGGCATGTTGAACAGCACGCCTTCGCCCACTGTCGCCATCATAAGGCCGACAAAGGTCATCAGCAGAGCTTTAGACACTTGGCCCGTGCCCGCAAAGGCTGCAATCGCGGACAGCCCTACGACCATCAAAGCGAAATATTCAGAGCTGTGGAACAGCAATGCCACCGATGCCAAAGCAGGCGCAAAAATCGCCAACAGAACTGCCCCAATGGTACCCCCCGCAAAGGACGAGATCGCAGCGATTGTCAGCGCCTTGCCGGCCATGCCGGCCCGCGCCATTGGATAGCCGTCAAAGGACGTCGCGACAGTCGAGGCAACACCGGGCGCGTTGATCAAGATAGACGAGGTCGAGCCGCCAAAGACCGCCCCATAATAGACGCCAGCCAAAAGGATTAGTGCCGTAGACGGATCGCCAATAGTGATCGCCACAGGGATCATGATCGCGATAATCGACATCGGCCCAAGACCCGGCAACATCCCAATGAAGGTGCCGATCAGACAGCCCCCGATAACCATCATAATGTTTGTGAAAGTAAATGCGGTCTGAAGACCAACCAGAAGTCCCTCAAGCATATTAGCCCCCAACCATGAACATAGGCAACGGACGCAGGAAAATCCCAAGAACCGAGTCGACCAAATACCAAACAAATCCAGCGGCAATGGCAGACACCAGCACCATCAACCAATAGCGCCGTTCCCCCAGAACAAAGCTGCCGACGGCGAGAAACAGAAAAGTTGAGGCCAGAAAACCAAGCGGGCGAAGCAGAACGGCATAGGCCACCATCAGCCCGAGCAACAGAAAAGCTTGGCCAAAATTATAATCGCCAAGACGGGACAGATTGATATCACCCCCGTCCTCTTTGGCGGGCGCCTTTTCCAATCCCAACAGGATGATCAACGAAAAGAAAATGCCGCCAACCACAAGAACCTTAGGAAAGGTAGAGGGCCAAATCGGGCGTCTTTGCATGATAGGCGGCAACAACTCGTCCATCGTGAAAAACGCGCCGTATCCATAGGCTAAGCACAGCAACAAGATAACAAAGGCTACCCAGCGATCTATCGCCATTGTCCAATCCCCTCCCCCAGAGAAACGCGCCCGATCTGTGCCGGACGCGTCGTTGATTTGAAAACGTAAGGTTTAGAGGAAGCCCAGCTTCTTCATCAGATCACCGATGACAGTTTCCTGGTTCTCAAGGAATGTCTCGAAATCTGAACCCGGGTTATGGATGTTGACCCAACCGTTGCGCGCGCGCACGGCTTCCCATTCGTCGGTGCTATACATCTTGTCGATAGCGTCTTGGTACATGGCCAATTTGTCAGCGGGCAGACCTGGTGCCGCAAAGAACCCGCGCCAGTTGACGAAAGTTGTGTCGTTGCCTTGCTCTACCATTGTTGGCGCGTCTGCATAGGCATCCACGCGCTCGTCGGCTGTAACGCCAATAATGCGAACTTCGCCAGCTTTGGCCAATTCAACGGCTTCCGAGAAACCAGTGGACACAGCCTGAACCTCACCAGACAGAAGCCCTGCCATTGTGGCGCCACCGCCATCGTAAGGCACGTATTTCATATCGACAGGATCGGCACCTGCTGCTTGGAAAACCATCGCCGCAACCAAGTGATCCATGCCGCCCGGAACTGAACCGCCGCCAATGGCAACAGAAGACGCATCAGCATTAAACGCGTCGATCAACCCGCTGACGTCTTGCACGTCACTGTCGGCTGCTACGACTAAGGCCGCGTAGTCGCCAATTGTACCTGCAACCAAAGTCAGATCACGGAAGCTTTGCGGGAACACGCCCGTCAGCGAACGGATCACGATAGGTGTCGAGTTCACCATCAACGTGCCATGGTTGCTGTCAGCATTTTCGATCAGGTATCCAATGGCTTTGCCGCCACCGCCGCCTGACATGTTTTCGTAGGACGCAGTTCCAACAAGGCCTGCACCTGTCAAGGCTTCGCCTGTCCCACGTGCTGTACCGTCCCATCCGCCACCGGCACCACCGGGGATCAAGAAGTGAATGCTGTCTACAACCTGATGGCCACCGGCCATGGCCGAGCTTGCAAGTCCGAATGCTGCAACAGCACAAAGAAGGGCGCGACGGCCCATTTGATATGTCATTTAATTTTCCTCCCATTTGACATTTGCGGCCTCCACCGCTCATGTTCGGCAAATCTGACCATTCAAACTGACACAAAGCTGACAAGCCATCAGAAAGAACACAACGCCATGCGTTTTCTCCTCATTGAAGACAACAAAGCGCTGGCAAGCGCAGTGGTCGACAGGCTGGGTCTGGACGGTCATGTGGTTGACCACGCCGAAGACCTTGCAACCGCTTTGGATTTCAGCCACACCACCGATTACGATTTGATTTTATTGGATATTATGCTGCCTGATGGCGATGGGCGCAGCTTTCTTGCACAGCGCCGCGAGGCGAAATCCCGCACTCCTGTGATTGTTTTGACCGCCCGATCCGAGGTCTCAGATCGCGTCGGCATGTTGGATCTGGGGGCCGACGATTATATGGTGAAACCCATCGATTTTTCCGAACTTGAAGCCCGCTGTCGTGCCGTTTTGCGGCGTCAGGGGGGCGAGGCCCGCAATGTTGTCTCCTTTGGTGAGTTGGAGTTTGATTCTCTGGCGGGCACCCTCAAGATCGATGGACATGAAACAAAACTGCGGACCCGCGAGTTGCGATTGTTCGAGGTCTTCGTCAATGCACCCAATCAGGTCTTCTCGAAACCAAAGCTGGTTGATCGGCTGTTTTCCTATGACGAAGAAGCCTCAGAAAACGCCATCGAAGTCTATGTCGGGCGATTGCGCCGGCACTTGGGCGGATCCGACGTTTCGATCACAACAGTCCGGGGTATGGGCTACAAATTAGAACGGGCATGACCACGCCAAACACCAGAACCAGCATTCGGCAGCGATTGTTGATCATGCTGTTGTTCAGCTCCGCTGTCACGGGCGTTTTGTTGTACATCGTGATGCAATCAGTGTTCCAACAGATCGCGCAAGAAACGCAGGACAATATCCTCGCAGCCTCGGCGATCTCGATTTTGGACAGCGCTCGGGTCTCGCAAGGGGACATCTCGATTGACCTGCCCTATTCCGCCCTATCGATGCTGGACCGCGTCACCGATGAACGCGCCTTTTACGCAATCCGGCTGCAAGAGGGTTTTCTGTCCGGCTACGAGGATCTGCCACGGTCCAACGATTTCACCGACGGCGATACAACGTTTCAATCCGCTGTTTACCTTGGCCAGGAGATCAGGATCGCCGCAACCCGGCGCAGTTTTTCCATCGATAACACTCAGGCGTTTCTGGAAGTCTCCGTGGCGCAAACACTAACAGGCATGAACCTGACACTGGCACGCATTTCCCGCATTTCGCTTGGCATCGGTGTGGGCTTTTTCGCATTGTCCGCGATCATGGCTATGGTGATCGCCCAAAGCACAATCCGCCCTTTGCATAGTCTCACTGAATCCGTGTCGCGCCGTGGCCCATCAGACCTTAGATCAGTTGCCGCACCCGTACCCAGCGAGATGGCGCCGCTGGTTATGTCCCTCAATAGCTTGATGACACGCCTGCAAAAATCCCTGTCGCGATCCGAGGATTTCATCGCAGAGGCTGCCCATAGGGTTAGAACCCCCCTCGCCATTGTCCGAACACAGGCTGAAATCACCCTGCGCCGCGTTGAAAAAGAAGAAAATCGTCATGCTGTACGTGAAATGATCCGGGCCATCGATGAAAGCTCGCGCACTGCGGGGCAATTGCTGGACCACGCAATGGTCACCTTTCGCACCGACAACCTGTCATCCGAGACGGTGCATCTGCACGAGCTGATCGATGAAACCGTCGAGCGATTGCGCCCCGTCTACGATCTCAAAGAAATTAGCGTGAACGTTCTGCAACTGGACCGCGCAGAAATTGTCGGCGATCGGATTCTACTCCAAAGCGCGCTGCACAACGTTCTGGACAACGCCATCAAATATTCCAGTGGCGGCAAGGTCATCGAAGTGTCACTACGCCGCGACATGGACGGTTTCCAGATCAAGGTCTCCGACTCTGGCCCCGGCTTTGATGAGATCGATACTGACACCTTGCTGGAACGATTTGAGCGGGGCACCAACGCGAACAGCGTTGTGGGTTCAGGCCTCGGCTTGACCATTGCCGATGAAGTGGTGCGCGCCCATGGCGGCATCGTAACCCTAAGCAACAATTCAGGAGGTGGCGCATGCGTGGTCTTATCTTTTCCCTCGGGCTGATCTGTGCATCAACAGTGGCACATGCCTTTGAAATTGAGGATCACGCGGTCTTTGGCGACACGGAATCAGAACGTGTGTTGCGCATCATATCCACTGCGGACATCAGCTTTTTTGAGCCGATGATTCAATCCTACCTGACCGATCATCCACAAGTGCGCGTGGATTATACCGTTGCCAGTTCGTCCGAAGTGATGCGCGCGGTGCGACACGAACAAAAGGCGTTTGATCTGGCCATTTCCAGTGCCATGGACCTACAGACCAAACTTGCCAACGACGGCATGGCCCGCTCGCATACGTCCGATCAAACGCAGGACCTTCCTGATTGGGCCGTTTGGAACGATATGGTCTTTGCCTTTACCCAAGAACCCGCTGCGTTTGTCATTTCCAATGACGCCTTCGCGGATCTGCCACTGCCGGAAAACAGACAGGAACTGATCAACACCTTGCGACAAAACCCAGAAGTGTTCGAAGGACGCGTCGGCACTTATGACATCCGCCAATCTGGATCTGGCTACCTGTTTGCCACCCAAGATGCGCGCGCCTCGGACACCTATTGGCGTTTGACAGAAGTCATGGGCACGCTCGACCCACAGCTTTATTGCTGCACCTCCAGCATGATAGACGATGTGGTCAGCGGTGAATTGGCCATCGTGTACAACGTGCTGGCCAGTTACGCAGAACAACGACAGGATTCTGATGCCTTTACCATTATCCTGCCTACAGATTTTTCAATTGTGATGCTGCGAACCATGGTGATCCCCACGACTTCGGAAAACCCGCAATTGGCGGCGGAATTTCTGGATTTTGTGCTGGGCCAAACATTCCCCGATGGAGATTCTCCACTGCTACGTTCCAACGTGCTTGATCAGGCAAATGAAAACTCGCTGCACCGCATTGCCCTTGGACCAGGTTTGCTGGTGTACCTCGATCAATTCAAAAGCCGGAACTTTATTGCCGAATGGGAAAGCTCTATCCTGCAAGAATAGCGCAGGGTCTGAGCAACGTCAGCACCACGTCAGGTCAATGGGTTAAGTCAGGCATCAACGCGCGCAACGATGAAAAGCGAGGACACAATGGATCAACTGGTCACAACCAAGATCTTAATTCCATCAGGGGCACTTGGCCTTGGCTATGACCGTGACGCCCTCGCACGCGGTGTCGCTGAAAAACCGGACTTGATTGCCATCGACGGCGGCTCGACCGACAGTGGTCCGCATTACCTCGGCACAGGCACATCCAAATATTCACGCAGCTCAATCAAATCCGAATGGCGTGAGCTGATGGACGCGCGCGCCACGGCGCAAGTGCCCTTGGTCATTGGCACTGCAGGCACCAGCGGCGCCAACGATGCAGTGGATTGGCTGGTCGATATTACCCGCGAAATCATCGCCGAAACCGGCCAGACGGCGAAAGTTGCGGTGCTGAAATCTGGCCAACCGAATGCGGAAATGGTGGCGGCCCTAAATGCCAGTAAAATCACACCGCTCGAACCGGCCATGGATATCACAACGGACCTTCTGGAAAGCTGTACGAACATTGTGGCGCTGGCTGGTGCGGAACAGATCCAAGCGGCTTTGGACACAGGTGCCGATATCGTGATCGCGGGCCGCACAACAGACACCGCAACCATCGCCGCCTTGCCTTTGTCGCGCGGATGTCATGCCGGTGCCGCGTGGCACGGTGCAAAGATCGGCGAATGCGGCGCTTTGGCCACGACCAGCCCCAACTCGGGCACGATCATGATCACTTTTGATGCGACGGGCTTTACGGTCGAACCTATGTGCCCCTCGGCCAAGGCGACCCCCTACACCGTTTCTGCACATATGCTCTATGAAAATTCGAACCCATATCAGCTGTTTGAACCCGGTGGTCACCTCGACGTACTCAAAGCAAAATACACGGCCCTTGATGACAGATCAGTGCGCGTGACAGGCAGTGAATGGGTGCCCAGCCAGACATACACCGTCAAACTGGAAGGGGCCCGCAGCGGCGGCTACCAAACCGTCTCGCTCGCCTTGGTGCGTGATCCGCGATACGTCGAAAACATCCGCGACTGGGTGGCCGATATCGAAGCAAAATGCACACGCAAAGCCATTGAGCGCGTGAATGAGGAATTCACTCTAGAATTGCGGTTGATCGGCGTTGACGCCACCCTTGGACCGCTGGAACAAAACGCGCAATTCGCAAGCGAAGTTGGCGTAATGGGCATCATCACTGCGCAGTCCGAGGCCACATCGCGCGAGGTCGCAAAGATCCTTAACCCCTATCTGCTGCACCACCCCCTGACGGAACAAGAAGAAATGCCCACCTTTGCATTCCCTTTTTCCCCCACCGAAATGGGACGCGGCAAGATTTACGAATTTTGCCTGAACCATGTTCTTGAGTTGGAAAACCCAATGGACGCATTCCAAATCGACGTGATGGACCTTAGCGCATGACCAAGCTTTCCGATGTGGTCCTGAAAATCCGGTCCAAAAATGCCGGGCCCTTTTGGCTGACGATTGATATTTTTTGCGACAGTCCTGAGGCATTTCAACAGGCGTGCAAGATTGCTGACGACACCCGCGTAGCCCGCGCCCTTGGGGCCTCGACTGAGGTTCTAAAGCGCTATGAAATTGCTGACCTGAATGTCCTGAAATTCAGCCTACCGCGCCCCGAAATTCAAGGAACGCGGTTTGATCGGGACATGCACGGGGCATCTTTTGCGAACCTTCTGTCTGATTTAGCCCTTGAATGATGCGCCGTTAGCATCATCCAGACACCAGCCTTATCTGCAGCCACACGATCGACGGATAGGACGCAATCCAAAACCAAACAAAGCGGTTCAAACCGAACAAAACCGCGTTGGCGGTATGAAACAAGGTCGCCACACCCAAGGCTACGATCAAACTGGGTGTGCTGAACAAGCTTAGTGGGAACAGAACTTCGAACACCATGACAGCCCATGACGCTACCCATAGCAGGCGCGGGCGGTGCGCAAGCTGCCTCAGGTTTTCACTAACCGGATAAGCTGAAAACTGAAAGACATCCCGCAAAGCGCGCCCATTACGCCAATCGGGATTGACGACTTTGACCTTGCCCGAGATGAAATACGACAGGATCACCTGCACACCCAAATAACCAAACGCCACCTGCGCCCCAAGGCCTTTTCCGACCCAAGTCAACAGGCCAGTCGACAGGCAAAGGCAGTACAAAACCAGCAGGCCCATCCGGTCACTTCCGCCGTTATATGGCCCGTGAAACCGGCGCAGGATCAACAGGCTATGGGCCGACAGCACCAGTAAAACCCAGGGCGTGTAGAGGCCTAGCAACAACAGTATGCTCAGCCCAGCGCGCGGCACGAATATCAATGGTGCGGCTTTCGATCCGAAAATATGTTCCGCGCTTTGCTGCAAAAAGGCCAGTGCCAACAGTACCTCGGTCGCGCGCAAAGCCAAATCCAACGTCACGTAGTTGCTTCTTTCAAAGCCGGTAACGCATCCGAACAGAACACTATGTCACGCACCAATTCCGTCCCCACGCGGCGGACAAAAACCAATCGAAACTGCAATATCTGACCCGCGGTTTCCAAACCCATCTTTGCCACATCGTCCTGAACGCGTTGAGTGATTTCAACGATACTGTGTTGGGTCGGCTGAACCTGAATGCGCTCGGCACAACTGATCACGAACAGCTCTTCGTTCCGATCAGGGTTCCAAAAAAGCCGCAATACCATCTGCAATGGCGTAACAACTATGGGCTGCGGCCGAAACTCGTTCCAGACGGTCGGGGCGTCTTCACCGCGCGGGAATACGGCCCATTCCACCCGTGGAGAGGGTTCAATCGTTTTGAAAAACCGCCAAGATGGGATCAACACGGGCAGGATCAGGGACAGCGTCTGAAACATGACCCAGAGTTAACAAAAGTAGGTTAACCCAGTCCCAATACACGCCCTGCAATCTGGCTAAATCCAAAACTAAATCTCGATCCTATTGGAACGTATCCGCAAAGTCTTCGCGCAATGCTTTCTTTTGAACCTTGCCCATAGTGTTGCGGGGCAATTCTGGCAGTATGATCAGCTTTTGCGGCACTTTGAACCGCGCCAGAGAGGTGCGCAGATTATCTAATATGCCATCAACATCCACGTCACATCCCTCGATGGGGACCAAGATCCCCAACACCGTTTCGCCAAAGTCTGGATGCGGTACACCAATGACAGCACTTTCCAAAACGCCGTCTTGTTCATCCAAGACCAGCTCAATTTCCTTGGGGTAAATGTTGTAGCCGCCCGAAATAATCAGATCCTTATTCCGGCCCACAATGCTTAGGTATCCGTCGGGATCTATCTGCCCCAAATCCCCCGTTATGAAAAAGCCATCGCTGCGCAGTTCTTCAGCCGTTTTCTCGGGCATTTGCCAATATCCCTGAAAAACGTTTGGACCACGCACTTCTATTTCACCAATCTCACCCTGCGGCAAAGTTTCCCCGGATTGACTGTCGGTAATTTTAATTTCCACTTCCGGCAAAGGCAGACCAACCGTGCCTGCACGCCGATCCCCATCATAAGGGTTAGACGTGTTCATATTCGTTTCGGTCATACCATAGCGTTCAAGGATCCGGTGGCCTGTGCGGTCTTGGAATTGCACATGGGTTTCCGCCAAAAGTGGCGCACTACCGGACACAAACAAGCGCATATGCGACGTCAATTCCGCCGTGAACCGCGCATCACCCAGCAATCGCGTGTAAAAGGTCGGCACCCCCATCAACGTCGTGGCCCGTGGCAGCGCAGCGATAAGATCATCCAAATCAAACTTGGGCAGAAATATCATCTGTCCCCCAGCAAGAAGAGTGATGTTCGTCGCCACAAACAACCCATGTGTGTGGAAAATGGGCAAAGCATGCAAAAGCACATCAGAGGCCGAAAACCGCCATTCGTCTTTCAAAGCCAGCGCGTTGGACAGCAAATTGCCTTGGCTCAACATCGCCCCTTTTGATCTGCCCGTGGTTCCCGAAGTATACAGAAAAGCCGCTAGATCATCGACACTACGTGGCACTGTTTCAAAGGTAGTGGCAGCCACTACAGCCTTATCTGCAAAACTTCCGCTTCCGTCAGCGTCTAGGGTTTCCAATAGCGCCTGACAGGATCCAGCGATTGGGGCCAGTTCTGACCGTCTGCGACTATCGCAAAGAACAATCCCGGCGCCGCTGTTTTCGATAAAATAGGTGACTTCGTCCGCCGTGTAGGCCGTGTTGAGCGGTAGAAACACCAAACCTGCTTGGGCACAGGCTGCATAGACCGCAAGCGCCTGAGGGGACTTGGCAATTTGAACTGCAACGCGATCCCCTGCAACGAGGCCCAGATCAGACAACAGGTTTGCATACTGCGCGGCGATCTCCAGAAAGCGTGCATAGCTTAGGCTGGTTCCGTCTTGCAGATGTAAAAACACAGCATCACTACCGCTATGCTGCCCAAAAAGCGTGTCGTATAATGGGTTCGTCATCGTTGTCTGTTCCTCCGCCTTGCCGTGATACCCATGCACATAGGTTTTGTACATCAGATGCGACAGTCGCGGTTTTAGCTTTGGGACATGCGTGCGCGACGCGCCTTGATCCGCTCACCTGCTGCCTGTGTACCATCATGAAATGACCCAAACAGCTTGTCCCACGGCAATTCTAGCGATCCGTAATTACACTCGAAATATCGATGATGCATTTGGTGATGAAACGTCCCCAATTTCAGACGGTTTTCATCCTTAAAGATCAACCCTTCGAACCCAGTATGGGTCGTGGCCGCCGTCAGAGCATAGTACTGCAAATGGTACAAAATGTGCACGGGATGGGCCGCGACAACCCAATGCACCATGACCGAGCCAAGAAAAATCACATGCTCAACCGGGTGCATCGACAATCCCGACCAAGGCCCCACATTGATGTTACGGTGATGCAATGCATGCACGTGTTTGTAAAAGAACGGAATGTGCAGAAACCGATGGATCCAGTAGAAATAGAAGCTCTCCCACACGGGAATGACAAAGAACAACGCAACAAACCAAACCGGATGGGCCGCCCACGTCAGCATCGGCGCGTACCCGTTGGCCATGGCCCAAAACATCAAAACCTCATAAGCCGTCCAGATCGTCACACCACTGGCCAAAGTCCAAAACATGTTGTCGCGAATTTGCCCACCAAGGGTGAATTGCTTGCCATTCTTCATCAAGGGACGCGGATCGTATTTCAGTCTCTGACCCTGTTTGGTGAACGTATAGAAATACAAATGCAAACCGCCCGCCACTGCACTCATCAACACAAGATTGCGAATGAACATTTCCGCGATCCAACCAAAGGCCAGGGTTTTAGTCTCGTCCAAAGGCGGCTGAAACCAATAGAATGACACAAGGGCGATCCCAACGATGATCAACCGTTCGGTAATCAGGAACCACGAATTCCAAACCCAAGCCAGCATATCAAATGGACGCAAAGGCCACGTAAAAAACGGTGAGACCTTTAAAGGCACATCAGGGGTATGATGCCAGCCTTTGAGCGGAGCGTTTGTCATGGTGCGATCCTTTGTCGTGCAATCCCAGAAACGGTAGCACACTCGTCCTGCTGTATCCGCAAAAAGAAATGTCACAGCCCCAATGAAACAGAGGATGCAAAGAAACTTAGGAAATTGCGACGGAATTTTTCCCTAGGGTCGTTCAATACCTTACATCGCCCAAAAAATGGAAACCCAATATGGTTAGACGCGTCATTGACCACCCCTATTTCATTTGGCTTTTGCTAGCGCTGCCATTGGTACCAATGGTGCTGGCGTTGACCGCGGGCACACCCGGCCCCGATGGCAAGCCGATCACTGAAATGCTGCTCCATCCCACAGGCGAATTCAGCGCGCGCTTTTTGATCATATCAATGATGCTGACGCCGCTGCGCATGCTCTTTCCTGGATCGGGTTTCTTGCGCTGGATGATCAAACGCCGCCGCTACTTTGGTGTTGCTGCCTTTGTGTACGCCGCCTTTCACACAATCCTTTATATCGTCGACATGGGCAGCCTGCGCGCGATGCTGGGCGAATTTTTAGCCCTCGGTATTTGGACGGGCTGGTTGGCGATGCTGATCTTTGTTCCACTTGCGATCACCTCCACCGACAAAGCTGTACGCAGCATGGGCACCCGCTGGAAAACTTTGCAACGCACAGTCTACATCGCTGCTGTTGCGACGCTGCTGCATTGGATTTTTGTCCATAACAATCTGGGGCCGGCCTTGGTGCATTTCGTACCGCTCGCCGGGCTAGAGGCCTACCGCATAATCCACAACTATCGCCGCAAACTACAACACGCATAAGGGGACTATACATGCAAAAGACACTTGCAATTGCCACATTGGCTGGCCTTTTGACCTTTCCAATCGGTGCCAATGCCACTGGTCTTCACAGCTGCGAGGCCACGAAGCGCTCGGACTGGATGTCCCAGGCCGACCTAACCACAAAACTAGAAGCCGAAGGATGGTCCGTGCGACGGATGAAAGAAGATGGCGGCTGTTGGGAGGTCTATGGCACCAATGCAGAAGGTCAGCGCGTGGAAGGGTATTTTCATCCTATCACTGGCGCAGCCGAAATAATCGCTCAAAGGGGTCGCATTCTGTTTCGAGCGGATTAAAACAGGGCCATTAACGCAACAAACCGGGGATAAAACGATGACCTTTTCTATTGGTGTTGGCCCCAATTTGCGAAAGTCGGCCTATTTTGACGCAACCGTTCGTGACGGGGTCCGCAGCTTTTCGGTATACAATCACATGTTGATCCCCGGTCACTTTGGTGATCCTGAGGCGGAATATGACCGGCTGATGTCCGGTGTCGCCATGTGGGACGTAGCCGCCCAGCGTCAGGTTCAGATCCAAGGGCCCGATGCCGCGCGTTTGGTGCAATATCTTACCCCCCGCAATTTGGACACAACAAGGATCGGCCAAGGGCGCTATGTTCCCTTGTGCGACCAAAACGGCTGGATCATCAACGATCCGGTTTTGCTTAAATTGGCGGAAGACCGGTTTTGGCTATCCGTCGCAGACAGCGATATCCATCTGTGGGCCGCGGCCATTGGCCATGAAAAGGGTTGGGATGCACAGGTCAGCGAACCGGACGTCTCGCCACTTGCGATCCAGGGACCAAAGGCCACTGATCTGGCGGCCAGACTTTTCGGCGATGACGTCCGTGCGTTCAAATACTTCGCCTTTGAACAAACCCAACTGCGCGGCATTCCTTTGGTCCTGGCCAGATCGGGCTGGTCCAAACAGGGCGGTTTTGAACTCTACTTGATGGACCACACCAAAGGGGTCGCGCTGTGGGACATCGTCAAAGAGGCGGGTGCGGAATTTGGCATTGGTCCGGGCGCACCAAACGATATCGAACGTTTGGAAAGCGGTCTTATTTCCTACGGCGCCGATATGCGGCTGCAAACCCACCGGGCAACACCGTTTGAGATGGGCTTTGGTCCGCTGGTGCATTTCGATCATGATTTTGTCGGGCGCACGGCATTGGAACAGCTCGATCCAAGCGCCCCAAAACGGCTCCGCATAGGTGTGACGCTAGAGGACAATCCAACTTCGCCCGGGCATCAAGTGACAGCCCAAGACAATGGGCGGAACATTGGTTTTATCGCTGAATTTGCTTATTCAAAACGGTTGTCAAAGACCATCGGTATCGGCCTGATCGACAGTGCCTATGCCAGCCCCGGGACATCGATTGATCTGATCTTGCCCGAAGGCAAGATCACGGCCCATGTTTGTGACATCCCATTCCTTTAATACAGCCACCTCAATGACATCATGCCCTGTGCTTGGCGTTGAGGGTTTATCCCTCAGAACGACTGTTCGACATAGCAGAACAGTACTTTCTGAATTGGCTTTATTGTTTGGTTAGCCAAAGGTAAATATCGTTTTGCCTAGGCCGACGGGAGCTTCGGATAGATCCGATCAAATTCCTGCAAGATCCTCGCAGCAACGACGCGCGCCAACACTTGGAGCAAATGTGCAGATAACACAGCCACATAGCTTGCCCTCATGACACCAAACGGGCGCGGCCTTTTGAAAACAAACCAAAGGGTTCTCTTATGACCAACGGAAAAAAATATTTACTGCCTCGTATCCTGATTGCCTTTCTGGCGATCTTTATGGCGGCCGCCACGATCCCCGCCTACTTTAATCCAACGTTCAACCCCGGATTGGCGACAGTGACCGGATCAGCGGCCACTCTAGGCGAGACCGCAGGCGCATTCCTAGGCCGTCAAATGACGGTTATCTTGATCACCTTGATTGGGGCTTTCACAGGCATCCGCCATCTGGTGATGATCGGCGGCTTTGGCATGATGTTCATGAACGGGCACGACGCGATCTTTATGGGTCTGGGCGGCGGGCCACAGTCGGCAGCCATTGGCGGACTTGTCTTTGCCATCATCGCAGCCGTCGCAATCATCTTGGTCTGGCGTCAAAAAGACTGACCCATCTTACACATTTCTCCCAAGGAGCACATCATGCTTGGAAAACTTGGACTAATGGTAAAAGTCGACCTTTTTGCAGGCTCTTCGTCCATGGATCAGGCCGCAGGACGTTATGGACAATGGTCCGTTTCTGGTGATGTTTCGCGACGTAAACCATGGCGACGGGCCTCAAAAGAAGTTCGATCTGATGCGCTTTGATGAGGCCGGTCTCGACCCACAGCCCTGTGACATGGCGCAACCAATGTCCCACGACAACGGCATAATCTAGACCCTAACACACCCTAAAAACACGTTTCAATCAAACCAACAGGAGGAATACCAATGCCGAAATTCGGAAAGAACACGATTGCAGCCCTAGCATTGACCGCAGGTCTCGCAACATCCGCACTGGCCCAAGATAGCAAGCTTGATCTCAAGTTCGCAGGCGCTCTTGAATTTTCAGACACTGGCACCCTCTTTGTGGGTGATAACTATAACGGCGCAATCTACGCGTTTGACATGACCGGTGGGACCGCGCCTGACCAAGTTGTTCCAGTGAACATTGGCGATATCGACGTCAAAATTTCCGATGCCTTGGGTGTCGCGCCCAGCGCAGTGGCGATCAACGACATGGCCGTGCATCCAATCACCTCGGACATCTACATTTCGGTCACGCGGATCGGGAATTTTGAGTCTGCTCCTGCGATCATGAAGATCAGCCAAAGCGCTGAAATCTCGCTTTTGGATTTGGCATCACTGGCCTTCCAAAAGCAGGCTTTGGATCACTACCCAGACCAAGAAACCAAATTCCGCCCACGCGGTTTGGGCAAGAACCCACCCTTGGTCCGGGACATCGCCAAAGGGGAAATCACCCTCAGTTCGCTGGCAATCATGGACATGGAGTATCACGACGATGAATTGTTCGTGTCGGGCGTGGCCTTTGACAACTTTCTGTCCACACTGCGCCGGATGGACTATCCGTTCACCGGTGCACAAAGTGCCGCCAACATCGAAATGTATCACATCTCGCATGACCAATATGAGACCCGCGCGCCTATCCGTGCCATGTCAATTCAAGAGATCGACGGCAAAACGCAATTGGTCGCGGCCTACACTTGTAGCCCCTTGGTAATGATCGATCTGGACGAAATCGTCGACGGTGCAAAGATCGCCGCGCGCACGATTATGGACTACGGAAACGGTCAGCCGCTGGATATGGTGCCCTATTCGTTCCAAGGCAATGAAATGCTGTTCCTGACCAGCAACAGCCGCTCGCCACAGGTTATTCCCGTAGCCGGACTGGCAGGTGCCAAGGCTTATACCGACGCTGATTTTGAACGCGGTGGTCAGATGGATCTTGCACCGACTATGCCTGTTGGGCCTGTGGGTAAGCCCGTGATGTTCGATGGTATGTCCCTGCACATTGATGCACTCAGCGATATGCTGTTTGTATCCCTGACACGGGACATGTTCACTGGCAGCTTGAACATGGATTCGAACGCAAACATGTTCCCCAACCGGTTGCACAACCTCGTGGCTGAGTTCGACTTCCCACAGTATTGGGAAGACAAATAAACCATGAAACCCGCAAGTCCCATGACCAAGATTACGACTACTTTTTTAAAGTGTCTGTGCTTGGCTACGGGGCTTGCGCCTTTAGCAGGTTTTGCCGATCAGGGCCAGCTGACCCTTCCAGAGACCACCACTTCAAATATCACGTGGACTCCGAACAATTCTGCTGAAACAGACTCGGTTTCTGATCAGCTTAAACTCTATGTTGGCCTGCCACAGGGGTGCTGCGCAGGTAAAACTCCTGTTGCAGGGCGCTATAGCATTTCCGGGTCTCAACTGATCTTTGATCCTGCGTTCGACTTGATCCAAGGACAGACCTACACAGTTCAAACTGTAGAGAGCGCCAGCGCAAAACCTGTTCTGACCGCCTTTGCCATTAACCCCGAGGCCACCGTCGCCGAACCTTTGGTTACGGCCGTCTACCCAAGCGGCCCAGTTGTTCCCGAAAACACCCTACGCTTTTACATTCACTTTTCGACACCCATGCAGCCGCATCTCTCGACGCAATTCATCAAGTTACTGGATGCCAACGGGCAGGAAGACACTGCCGCCTTAATGACCTTCAAACAGGAACTGTGGAGCCAAGATCGCAGACGTCTCACTTTGTTGATGGATCCCGGTCGGATCAAACGTGGTGTTGCCCAGAACCGCACCCTTGGGCCAGCGCTGCAAGAAGCCAAGCAATACACGATCACAATCGACGCCGGCTGGCCAAACACCATGGGTCGCAAAACCGCTTTGCGCCATCACCACAAGTTCCAAGTCGGCGCCGCGCTGCGCCAATTGCCTGACACGTCACTTTGGACGATCCAAGCCCCCCACAGCGATACGGTGGATCCCCTAATTATCCAGTTTGACCGTCCGTTTGATCACGCGCAGGCCCAGACCGATATCGCTGTAACAACTCAAAACGGCACAGCGCTGGAAGGCACCGTCACCTTGGCTCCGGATCAAACCCAATGGCAGTTCGTTCCCGTTCAAAAATGGACAGCCAGCCCGATTCACCTGCGCATTAATGCCCGATTAGAAGACGTCGCAGGTAACAATTTTCGCGAGCTTTTGGATCACCCACTGGGCACGCCTATCTTGGACATCGATACCCTCGACATCACCGTTGATCCCCTCGACTAGTCCGGAAGGATCCGGTACTGGAATAAATGATCGTAATGCGGTTTCATCCGCCGATGTACGCGTTGAACCCGTTCAGGCGCTTCAGCGACCTCAACATAGCGACGCACCTGCGGTTTTAACCCGGTCGAGGCCCGCAGATTGGCATGAAAACTGCCACCATCCCACCAGCTGTAATCGCCTGTATCTGCACCAGGCTTCCAAGTTAGTGCATCAGGTAGATAGGGAATATCTACTGCCGCACAAAACCGCTGAACCATAGTTTCCGGATCCGCCAGTAAATCATCACTGTCGATCACCGGCGGGGGCGTTCCATTCAGCGCAGTCAGTAGATCAAACAACGCGCGCTGTTCGGGAAATCCAACCTCAAGCTCATCAAAATCAGGCCATTTATCATAGACCGATGAAATGGTTTTTGCCGGATCACGGATTAAAAACGCATGAGTCATTTGTGCCAAGAACTGCGGCGTCCAGATATGGTTCACGTAGTGTGGAAAGTCTTTCAAGAACACTGGCCCAACCTGTGCTCGGGCCTGAATATCGTCCCAGACGCTTTCGATAGACAACCCCGGGGTGGTTTTATCGCCCGCCTTAAATCGGGGCCATAGAGGATCCTCTCCTTGATACCAAGCCTCTCCAAAAGGTTCGTGCAGGCAATCCAAATCACCACGCTGACGCATCATCCATTCGAACGCTGTGGACGTTGATCGCGGGACCGCCCAAAGGGCCACAATCTTATGCATGAAGCCGCTCCAATAGGCGGCACTGCTGTGTTGTAGGCGCAATCCCAAGATCCATCATAATCCGCCAGTACAGCGCAATGTCGTGACCAATGATCGGCTTGCCCAGTTTGACCTCCATGGCGCGCGCCAGATGCAGCGGCCTTTGCGGCAATCCATCTGGTCCACTGCGAAAGTTACACATGCCGTTGATCAGATAGGCATCCGCATCTGGGGCCTTGTCCGCCACGTAAGCAAAGCTTTTGTCAAATAGATCGCCCTCGAAAATCCAACGTTTTGCATTGACGGCTTCCTGATTTGGGAACCAACCTTGATCGACAAAATTCCCTGCCCATAGCACATCAAACCCCGCTTCGCGCAGAAATCCTGCTGTGCCTTGCCACCATTCAGGCCAGTGATACGCGCCATTTAGCGCTACTTTTTCAACGTTCATCGCACGCAGGGCCTCAACCATCGCGTAGCCCGCCATATGAAACCGTGTCTCGTATTTGTCAGACAGGTCAGCACAGTGTTGCGCGATCCCTTTCACACCCAAACCACTGGCATGAACCCAATTTGATCCGACCTGTCCGCACACATCGACCCCGTTGCGGGCCATGCAATGAACGAAATTCTCAAGCATACCAAAGTTCTTTTTGCGCTGATCCAACCCATGCACGTAGTCCGGCACATGTAGCATCCAGCCGTGCACACCAACGCTATCGGGGCTTATGCGCAGAAAATCCGACGGGGCGGCATCATAATCAAAGGGCGGGCACGTAAAGCCCACTTGATGCGGAAATAGCTTTTGATCCGCAGTCCATGTCGTAGGCATCAACATGGAATCAGCCATCGATAGCCTCACGCATCCAGCGCTGCAAATGCATCACAGGATGTTCTGAATTGACGCCGCCCTTTGGATCCACAACCAAGGGACCGGGGCGGTAACCGCGCGAGGACAATCCACGTTGAACGGATTCCACCAGATGAATATCCTCTTCCACCGTGGTTTCACGATCTTGGATCGCCAGCTGCCGGACCTTTTCGTCCTCTATACCGCCGACCGAATACCACCCACGCCAAACCACCACCCGTCCCGCATCCAGCGCGCGCCAATGGTAGGTATTCAAGACGTTGCCCGGGTAGACTTGGAATGAAAACATCGGCCAAAGGAACCAACTGGAATATTCCGCTTCATGGGCAAATCCAGAATGGATATCATAAGTCATATCCTCAAGGCTCTGACATTCCGTTGTATGACGCAGGCATTTGCCTTGGGGCTGGATGTCATAGGTTTCGGGCTTGACCACACCATTGGCAAACGTCGGATGGTTCAGCGCGCAATGATAGCACTCGGAATAATTCTCGACCGACACTTTCCAGTTACAATTCTCGGGAATGTCGATCCACTCCAATGGTTTCAACTCGGCCCAATTTGGCACCCATTCCTCTAATTCGGCACGAGCCTTGGGAAACCAATCCTCCATCGGTGCCGCATCCGGATTAAGGTTCACAAAGACAAAGCCCAGAAACTCTTCCGCACGGGCCTCAGAGAGGCAAATGGTCGATTTGTCGAACCCTTCGACGGACTTGATGTTTGGCCCTGCGCGTAAGGCGCCAGTCAGTTCATAGGTCCACGCATGGTAGGGGCACACGACAACTCGCGTGGTCCCTGATCCGCTGACCAATTGATGCGCGCGGTGCTGGCAAACGTTATAGAAAACCCGGATCTTGTCGTCCTGCCCGCGGATCGCAAACAGGCTTTCGCCAGCGATTTCAAAGGTCGCGTAATCGCCCACTTTGGCCAGTGCAGAGGCATGACAGCCAAACTGCCAGGTCTTGGCCAAAAGGCCGGTCTTTTCGACCTCAAACACCTGAGGATCAGTGTAATAACGCGCAGCTAGAGAACAGACAGGATCACTCATTTCGCCTCATCATAGTATAGCCCCAACTGATGCCGGCGCCGGTGAAACGTATCGACGCGCTCGACAATTTCATCACTGGCCACTGCGATCACAAGGGACAGCAAGGTTTCCAGCAACGCAATGATGCTAACGGACGATGGAAAGAATTGCGGCGTATCCACACTGACAACAAAGCTGTGGTCCGCCTCGAGGATAATCGGGCTGGCGGGACTGTCTGATAGGGCCACAATTGTCATGCCTTGTTCGCGCGCAATCCGCACCGCTTCGACGACTTCCGAACGATAGGGCTTGCACGTGACAGCGATCAAAATGTCCCGCGCGTCGGCCCAAGCCAGATCATCAACTGGCGTGGATCCGGGCCGTGGGATCGCATGAAATTCGGTCATGCCCGTCGAGGCAACATAGGTGAAATTCCGCGCGATAGAATGGTTGACCCCAACCCCAAGGGTGAAAACCCGCCGTGCAGACCAGATAGCGTCAGCAGCGCTGTGCAGGTCTTGAACCGGGATACCGGCAAAGGTTTCTTCTATGTTGGCCAGTACATCCCGCACCATATCGGCGTAAAGCCCGCCTAGATCACCGGTTTTGCGAATGTCCTGCAACCAACGCGCCCGATCAGGAAAATCCGCCGCCCCGCGCCGGATCGCATCCCGAAACGGGGCGCGGAAATCCTCGTAGCCGTCAAACCCCACTTGCCGCGCCATGCGCACAACCGTGTTGGGCTTTACGTTGGCAGCTTGTGCAATTTCGCGCACAGTCGAGACCCCCACATCACGCGGGTTTTCCAACACATAAGTTGCGGCCTTACGCGCCTCTGGCGTCAGGTCAGGCAATTCCCCTGCCAGCCGTTCGAGAATCGAATTTGATACATTTGTCCCATTCATGATTGACGATGGTATTTTTGTTCGCTTAGCGTGTCGAGAGAAAATCGACTCATGCGCCAAAAACGCGAACAGAAAAACCAGCACCAACAAAGGATATGGTTGTGTCATCAGAATTTCCGACCCAAGCACGGGTCGTTATTGTCGGAGGTGGCGTAATGGGCGTCGGCCTTGCCTATCACCTCGGACACGAAGGCTGGGGCGACGACACGGTCTTGCTCGAGAAAGCAGAACTGACCTCGGGCAGCACATGGCACGCCGCAGGCCAGATCACGCACTCGACCTCCAGCTTTGGTCTGGGCAAATGCGTCGACTACAACATCGATCTCTATTCCGGCGCGCTTGAGGCCGATACCGGCCAACCCGTTACATGGCATGGCTGCGGCTCGTTCCGTCTGGCCTATACCGAGGATGAAATGGATTGGCTGCGTCACACTCTTTCGGTGGGTCGCGCCTTGGGCTTCAATATCGAATTGGTCAGCCCTGCAAAAGTCGCTGAACTGCATCCCTTCTATAATCTTGATGGCGTATTGGGCGCGCTACACACCCCCGATGATGGCCATGTTGACCCCACGAACGTCACAATGTCCATGGCAGCTGGTGCTCGGCAAAGAGGCGTCAAAATTGTCCGCCAGTGCCTTGCGAAAAATATTACTCAGGACACCAACGGCGAATGGGTGGTCGAGACAAACAAGGGCACAATCCGGTGCGAACATGTGGTCAACGCAGGCGGCACCTATGCACGCCAAATGGGTGAATGGTCGGGCCTGCAATTGCCCATGACCTCAATGACCCACCACTACTTTGTCACCGAACCAGTGCCTCAATTCGCCGAATTAGACACTGAATTGCCCGTTATTCGCGATGACAAAAAAGTCTCGGGTTATATCCGCATGGAACAAAGGCGCGGCTTGATCGGAATCTACGAGAAGGAAAATCCAAACTCGGTTTGGCACGATCATTGCCCATGGGATTACGAAAACTGGCTCTTTGACGCCGACTATGACCGGATCATGCCCTATCTTGAGGAAAGCCTGAACCGCATGCCCATCTTTGCCGAGCTTGGTATTCAGCGTGAGGTTCACGGGGCCATCAGCCATCCACCCGATGGCAACCCGTTGATCGGTCCCGCACCCGGTGTGCGCAATTATTGGTGTTGCTGCGGCACGCAGATCGGGATCGGCTGGGGCCCGGGTTTGACCCGTGAACTGGCCCGTTGGATGGTCCACGGTGCCGCTGATATTTCTATGCGTGAATACGATCCGCGCCGCTTTGGCAGCTATGCAACAAAAGACTGGCAAGTGGTCAAAGCCGAAGAGGATTATTGCCTGCGTCACGAAATCCCGTTCCCGCATTTCAACCGCTTGGCAGGCCGTCCGATCAAACCATCTCCCTTGCACGAATTACTGAAATCAAAAGGCGCTGTGCATGAAGAGGTCTACGGCTTTGAACGGCCCCGATGGTTCGCTAAAGGCGATGTGGTACAACAGGATCACTATTCTTTTAACCGTACAGCCGCCGACGATATGGTCGCCGCAGAAGTCAAATTGGTGCGCGAGGCCGTGGGCCTGATGGACGTAACCGCCTTTACAAAGGTCACTGTAGAAGGCCCCGATGCCTACGCCCTGCTTGACCGGCTTACGGCTAACCGGATGCCCCAAAAGGTGGGATCGATCACCCTAACCCATATGCTGAACCGCGCAGGCCGTATCGAATTAGAAACCACAATTGTACGTATGGCCCAAGACCGGTTCTACCTCGTCTGTGCTGCGTTCTTTGAACAGCGCCTTTTGGATCATCTGGACCAACACCGGGCAGGTGAGGACGCCACTGTCACCGCCCTATCCGCAGATTGGTCAGCTCTTTCCCTGAATGGACCAAAAGCCCGCGCCGTATTGGGTGCCTGCACCGATGCAGACCTCAGCAATCTAGGCTTCCGCTGGCTATCGGCCCAAGAAATTACCGTCGCCGGCCACTCAGTTTGGGCCCTCCGCATGTCTTATGCAGGGGAATTGGGCTGGGAACTACATATGCCGAATGCGGCCTGCCTTGATGTCTATAACGCCCTCATGGCCGCAGGCGATGCCTTTGGAATTGGCAACTATGGCGCGTTCGCAATGAATGTCATGCGCATGGAAAAAGGGTTCAAAGGCGCAGGCGAACTGACCAATGAGGTGACGTTGGCCGAGGCCGACGTGCTGCGTTTTGCGCGCACCGACAAGGACTATCTGGGCCGCGATAAGACGCTGAACTCTGATCTTCCATGGGTCTGCGCCTATCTGGAAATTACCCCAGATGGCGTTTCAGATGGTCATGGCGGCGAGGCCGTTATGATGGACGGCCAAGTCGTGGGATCGACCGCCTCGGTCGCCTATGGGCCGACCGTCGGGAAAATTCTGGCCTTTGCCTATATCAAACCTGAGGCGGCAGAACCGGGCACAGCACTTGAGGTGGTCATTCATGGCCAACCCCGCTCGGCCAGCGTCTTGGGTGCGCCCGCCTATGATCCCGACAGCCTGAAACCGCGCGTTGATGCCTGATGACATACAGCACCACCCCCTTGCGAGGCGCACGATGAAAATCACCCGCATCCGCATCTTTAAAACGGACCTGCCCTATGTGGGCGGGACCTATGTCTGGGGTGCAGGCAATGCCATCAAAACCGCCAAGGCCAGCGTAGTGGTCATCGACACGGATGCTGGGCTTCAGGGCTGCGGGGAATTCACACCCTGCGGTGAAAACTACATGGTTGCCCATTCCGAAGGGGTCGAAGCGCTGGCTCGGTTGGTGGCGCCTGAATTGCTGGGGCAGGACCCACGACAAGTGGCGCGGATTGAACAGCTTATGGATCATCTGGTGCAAGGCCACGGCTATGCCAAAGCCCCCTTTGATACAGCATGTTGGGATATTCTGGCGCAGGCCTGCGATCAGCCTTTGTGGATGCTTTTGGGCGGCAAGCTAACCGATGGCGCGCCCATGTACCGCGTGGCCCCACAAAAAGCGACGGACGAGACACTGGCGGAAATGCAGCGGTATCGCGCGCAGGGTTACCAACAATTCCAAATCAAGGTCGGCGGTGATTGGGCTGGTGACATCGACCGGATCAAGGCCGGTGTTGATTTGCTGGAACCGGGCGAAAAGGCAATGGCAGATGCCAATCAAGGCTGGCGTGTGGACAATGCCATTCGTGTGGCCCGGGCAACGGCTGATCTGGACTATATTCTTGAACAACCCTGTCGGACCTACGAGGAATGTCAGCAGGTTCGCCGTGTCGCAACCCAACCAATGAAGCTGGATGAATGCCTCACAGGTATGGCCATGGCCCAACGCATCGTGGCCGACCGCGGGGCTGAAATGTGCTGCCTGAAACTGTCGAACCTCGGAGGCCTGTCAAAAGCACGCCGCGTGCGCGATTTTCTTATAGAAAACCGCATCCCTGTCGTCAGCGAAGACACATGGGGTGGCGAGATCACCAGCACCCTTGTCGCCCATTTTGCCGCCTCCACGCCGCCGGAATACCTCCAAAACACCACGGATCTTATGAACTACAACACCCGCTCGACCGGTGTAGGAGGGGCCTGGGCCAAAAATGGCAAACTATATGCACCAGACAGTCCCGGCCTTGGCGTTACCCCCGATTTTGACAGCCTCGGCGCGGCCGTGGCGGAGTATGCACTATGAAGATAACCCAAATTTCCGTCTACCACGTCGACCTGCCGCTCGAGCATCCCTACTGGCTATCTGGCGGACGGCTAAAGTTCGAAGTTCTGGACGCCACATTGGTCAAGGTCGAGACGGATGCAGGCATCACCGGCTGGGGCGAGGGCACCCCGTGGGGCCATACCTATGTACCCGCCCATGGGCCCGGGATTCGCGCAGGGATCCAGACCATGGCACCCTTTATCATGGGCCTCGATCCACGCTGTGTGCTGGATGTAGAACGGGCCATGGAACATGCTTTGCCCGGTCATCTTTATGCCAAAAGCCCCATTGATATGGCCTGTTGGGATATCGCAGGGCAGGCAGCAGGCATGCCAATCGCAGATCTTATGGGGGGCGGTTCGCGCACACCGCGCCCCATCGCCTCGTCTGTTGGGGCCAAAACAGTTGAGGAAACACGCGCCGTCATCGACCGCTACCGCCAGCGCGGATACGTGGCCCATTCGGTGAAAATCGGCGGCGATGTGGCGCGTGATATTGCACGGATCCACGATGTGGAAGACATCCGGCGCGAGGGCGAAATCGTCCTTTATGACGTCAATCGCGGCTGGACGCGGCAGCAAGCCCTACGCGTCATGTCCGCGACCCAAAACTTGAACGTGATGTTTGAACAACCCTGCGAAAGCCTCGATGATATCGCCGCAATCTGCGGCAAACATGCGGCCCCAGTGTCCGTCGACGAAAGCCTTGTGACCCTTCAGGACGCCACGCGCATTGCCCGCGATGGGCTGGCCGAGGTCTTTGGCATCAAACTCAACCGCGTCGGCGGTCTGACCAAAGCCGCGCGTATGCGCGACGTGGCTTTGGCCCATGGGATCGATATGTTCGTGATGGCCACAGGTGGCTCTGTTCTGGCGGATACCGAAGCCCTGCATCTGGCCGCCACCATCCCAGACGCCAATTGTCATGGGGTTTGGGCCTGTCAGGATATGATCACTGCCGAAATTGCTGGCGGGCGTGGCCCCCGCAACATCGACGGGCATTTGCACCTGCCCGAGGGGCCCGGATTGGGCGTGCATCCCGACGAAGACACCCTTGGCGATCCAGAGGCGATCTATAAGTGAAGGTCACAGGCATCACTCTTTGGTCTGTCGATCTGACCAGCCATGAAACCTACTACATGGCCGAGGGCAAGACATGCGCGACCGTCAAATCCCATGTCCTGCGCCTCGACACAGACACGGGCCTGCAAGGCTGGGGTGAGGTTTGCCCAATCCCCCACTATTTGCCTGCATTTGCCGATGGGGTGCCCAGCGCAATCACCGAAATGGCCCCTGAAATCCTTGGGATCACCCCCACTGGCGTCGATGCCCCGATGCGCAAACTGGATGGGTTCTTGCAAGGCCATCTGCATGCCAAATCTATCGTCGATATGGCGCTTTGGGACCTCTACGGTAAGGCAACGGATCTGCCGTTGTATCAACTGTTGGGCGGACGCACCCGGCGCGACATGCCACTCTATCATTCCATCACCTGTATTGATCCCGACGAAATGGCCCGCATTGCACGCGAAGCCTATGCTACCGGGATCCGCCAGTTTCAGGCCAAACTGGGCGCTGATGCCGACTGGAACGCTGACGCGGAACGCCTGATCAAAGTGCGCGAGGCCGTGGGCGAGGGTCCCTTGGTCTATGGTGACTGGAACTGTGGGGCCACCAAATTGCATGCCACTCGGACAGGCCGCGCCGTGGCCCATCTGGATGTGATGCTGGAACAGCCCTGTAAAACACTGGAAGATTGCGCCGCCGTGCGGCAAGCCACGGGGCTTGCGATGAAAATTGACGAAGGTGTCTATGATTTGGCCAGCCTGTTGCGCGCCCATGAATTGGGTTGCCTAGACGCCGTGGCGCTGAAGCTCTCGAAATTTGGCGGCTTGTCTGCCATGCGCCGGGCGCGGGATTTAGCCGTGCATCTGGGCGCCGAGATTTGTTCGGAATGCACATGGGGCTCCGACATCGTGACCGCCGCATCCCTGCATTTTGCAGCCTCAACACCGCAAGGGGCACTGCTAAACACTTGCGATCTGTCGGGCTACGTGACCCCGCGCATCTGCCCCGACGCCCCCATTCGAAAAGACGGACGGATCGGCCCGCCTGAGGGCGCCGGACTAGGCGTCACCCCGGATCCTGCGACCCTTGGAACCCCTTTACTTGAACTGGCCTGAAACATGCAAAAACTGACGTCACAATCGGAATGGATCAATCGCGCCGCAGAGGTTTTACCGGCAGGTGGGTTCGGAAATTTTGACCCTGGCATCGTGATCGCCAAGGGGCATGGCAGCCATGTGTGGGACGAAGATGGCACCCAATACATCGACTATCTGATTGGATCTGGCCCGATGCTCTTGGGTCACGGCCATCCCGAAGTCATGGAAGCCGTTTTGGAACAATTGCCCAAAGGTATGACCTTTTTCGCCAATAACGCCAAAGGTATAGAACTGGCCGAGGCGATCGTGGATGCGGTGCCGTGCTGCGAGCAGGTCCGCTTTGTAGCCTCTGGCGGCGAGGCAGATATGTACGCCATGCGGCTGGCCCGCGCCTACACGGGGCGCGATAAAATCCTCAAGTTTGAGGGCGGCTATCACGGTATGAGTGCCGAGGCACAAATGAGCCTCGCCCCCGCCGTTCGCACGAACTTCCCCACGGCCGTGCCCGACAGCGCCGGTATCCCTCAAAGCGTTGCAGATCAAATGCTGATTGCACCCTTCAATGACCTTGGGGCAGTGGAAACCCTTTTGGCCGAACATAACGATGTGGCTGCTATTATTGCAGAACCTCTGCAAAGGATTATTCCTGCCGCTGACGGCTTCCTCCAAGGCCTGCGGGATCTGTGCGACAAATTCAATGTGCTGCTCATCTTTGACGAGATCGTCACTGGATTTCGACTGGCCTATGGCGGTGCCCAAGAACGTTACGGCATCACGCCTGATATCTGTACCTTGGGGAAAATCATCGGTGGCGGATTTCCTCTGGCAGCACTGGGTGGCAGCGCCGAGATCATGCAGCATTTCGACAAATCCATGGTCGGATCCGATGGTTGGTTGATGCAACTGGGTACACTGTCTGGCAACCCTGTTGCCGCCGCAGCAGGGCTCAAAACCATGGAGGTTCTGCGCCGCGAGGGTTGTTATGAGCGTCTCAGATCACTTGGCCGCACGTTGCAAACCATGCAATCCGAGGCACTGGATGCCGCTGGGATCGCCCATCAAGTCTGCGGGGATGAAACGCTTTTTGATATCTTTTTCACCCAGACAGCCTGCCTTGATTATCGATCGGCCCGTCACGATGACCCGGCTGTGAATGCAACCTACAACGACGTGTTGCGGGCAAATGGCGTGTTCAAATCGCCCGGCAAACTCTACCCGTCCTTGGCAATTACGGAGCATGATTTGGAACAAACCCATGCCGCCATTCAAGCAGCCGTTGCAGCTATAGCGCAGCCCTGACAGCAGCCGCGCCTTGCCACTCGATTGTTTGCATCAGACGACGCACCACCTATGGATGTTTTTGCTGTTTAGGGTATCATAAAAACCTAACTGATATCAGAATTTTTGCTTAAATTTTGGGCGATTATTCCGCGCAGTACGAAAAATGAGCAGTTTTTTGTGGCTTAGATGGGCAACGCCAGAGGGCTGCGTTAACTTTTGGGCGACGAAATATGGAGCTCTGTCAATGATTCACAAATCACTCATGACCTTTGCCGCAGCACTGCTTGCGACATCGGCCGTCGCTGAAACCGACCTACCTTTTGCCTTGGACTGGAAATTTGAAGGGCCGTCTGCCCCCTACTTCCATGCCCTTGATGCGGGCTATTTTTCCGACGCTGATCTGAACGTATCAATCAGCGAAGGTCGCGGCTCGCTGGATGCGATCCCAAAAGTTGCAACAGGCGCATTCCCAATGGGGTTTGCCGATATCAACTCGCTGATGCGCTTTTTGGACCAAAACCCAGGCGCCCCAGTCACCGCTGTGATGATGGTTTATGACAAACCACCGTTTGCCGTTGTTGGCCGCAAATCTTTGGGTGTAGAGGCCCCAGCCGATCTGCAAGGCAAAATTCTGGGTGCCCCGCCCCCCGATGGCGCATGGGCCCAGTTCCCTATCTTTGCCGCTGAAACCGGCATTGATGCAGCCGCAATCACTGTAGAACCCGTGGGCTTCCCCACACGTGAGCCAATGCTGGCCGAAGGCAACATAGCCGCGATCACTGGTTTCTCGTTCTCGTCCACCCTGAACCTCAAACGTTTGGGCGTTCCGGCGGATGATATCTCGGTTCTGCTGATGGCTGACTACGGCGTCGACCTTTATGGCAACGCAATCATCGTCAACACTGACTTTGCTGCAGCCAACCCCGAGGCTGTGACGGGCTTTTTGTCCGCTGTAGGTAAAGGCTGGAAAGATGCCATCGCGACACCAGATGCCGCAATCGCTGCATTGATGAAACGCAACCCAGCCGCTGATGCAGCCCTTGAGACCGAGCGCCTGCAAATGGCCATCGATGCCAATGTTCTCACCGACTTTGTGCAGGCAAACGGCATGGGCACAATCGATGCGGATCGTATGTCCAGCGCAATCGAACAAACAAAATCGGTGTACGAGTTCCAAACAGAACCCGACGCATCGCTTTATTTTGACAGCAGCTACTTGCCTTCCGACGGCACTTTGATGTTGAAATAAACCAAGTCAGAAACAAAGCAGGCCAGCGGCACACGTCCGGTGGCCTGCAACCAACGGGGCCTATCATCGAAAATCTCATTGAAATTAAAGACGTCACGCATGCCTACGCAACCGACAGCGGGCCTCTGCCTGTGTTGGACGGGCTTGACGTCAGCGTTCCCAAGGGAACATTTGCCGCCGTTGTTGGCCCCTCGGGCTGCGGAAAATCGACCCTAACACGCCTCGTTGCGGGTCTTTTAAAGCCTGACCACGGCGAGGTCTGGCTGCACGGCGAGCGGGTCAAAGGCCCCCGAAATACCGTCGGCATGGCCTTCCAGAACCCTGTCTTGCTGGAATGGCGAACCATCCTCGATAACATCATTTTACCTCTTGAAATTGTCGCACCGCGCATGTCCCGCAAAGATCGCGTCGCGCGCGTGATGGACCTGCTGGACATGGTGGGCCTTACTGGTTTTGAGGACAAGCGCCCGTCCGAGCTGTCTGGCGGCATGCGCCAGCGCGCCTCGCTGTGTCGCTCGATTGTGCACAAGCCGGACGTTTTGATCATGGACGAACCGTTCGGCGCGTTGGATGCTTTCACCCGCGAGGACCTTTGGCAAACCATGCGCGATTTGCGCCAGGCCGAGCCGTTCACTGCTGTGCTGATCACCCACGATCTACGCGAAAGCGTCTTCTTGGGCGATCAGGTGGTTGTCCTGTCCGGTCGTCCCGCCCGCACCCAATACGTGATGGATGTAGACCTGCCCGAGGACCGTACGCTGGACGTTCTGTATACCCCAAAAGTCGCCGATATGCTGCACATCCTGCGGGATCAAATCAAAATTGCCCAAGGGCGTGACGGGGACCAGCACTGATGCTCAAGAAAATCGCAGTCCCCCTTATGGCCGTCCTGATCTTCTTGGGGCTATGGGAAGCATTGGTATGGGTCAACAACTGGCCCAATTACAAAATGGCCTCACCATCCGATTTGCCGCCCGCCTTTTGGAAATACAAAGGCCTGTTTTTGATCATGGGCTGGGACACGCTCTGGCGCACCGTCGTGGGTCTGTTTCTTGCAGTGATCTTTGGCACGTTGATCGGGATGATCATCGGGTTTTCCAAAATTGCCCGTGACGCGCTCTACCCGTTGTTGGTCGGGTTTAATGCCATTCCCAAGGCCACCTTGGTACCTGTCATTTCGCTGATCTTTATAGGCCAGCACAACTTCAACACGGTCTTGATGGCCTTTATGATTTCGTTCTTTCCTATCGCAGTTTCCGTCGGTGTAGGCCTGTCGACCTTGGAACCAGAATACCGCGATATTCTGCGGGCCTTGGGGGCATCGCGTTTTACGATTTTCCGCAAAATAGCCTTGCCCAAGACCCTGCCAGAATTCTTCGGTGCCTTAAAAGTCTCTGCCACTCTGGCGTTCATCGGCACAAACTTAGTCGAGATTGTCAGCCCCCATGGCAAAGGCCTTGGAGCGCTGTTCAAATCCGGCGAAACCAACGGCGATTACCCATTGATGTTCGCTGTTCTGATCGCCTTGGCGTTCCTTGGGATCGTCTTGTATTACGCAGTGATCCTGTTGGAACGACAATTTGCAGGATGGGCCGAACGCGAGGCAGGCTAGGCTCAGGCTGTTCCGCGCTCCGGGCGATCATTGGTGATGTTAAAGATCATACCGTCCAACAATTCCTCAAGATCAGGCAGCGCCGCGGGTCCGTTCGAGATATCAACCAACATCAACGTCCCATTAGGGCGGATCGCAAAAGCACCGGGTTCGGCAAAAACGCCTGTGGTTTCAGCCTCTGACAAAGGCGTCGAAACATAAAGACCCAACCCACGCATTTGCGCCTCGGTCATCCCGTAGCACAGATCAAAATCCCAACCAAACTCGGCTTTGTCAGCCGCAGCTTTTTCCGCCGTATCCGCCGATACCACGATCACATCCATCTGTTCCTGCCAAGCACCCAACACCGCGTTCAACTTGTTCAGGAACCGTTTGCATCTGGGGCAGTGCTTACCACGATAAACAAACAGCATAGTCCACCGATCTTTGGATTGGCCAATGGTCAGGGTGTTGTCTTGCCCGACAACAGGAAAGCTCATTTCAGCGACGGGCGCGCCAACGTTTGGTTTGGGTGAAGACATCTGAGTTTCCTTTGATCCGGTTTTTAAATGCTATCGCAAAGACTAGCACAGTCCGAACCACAACCCAATCAGCCCAGTTCCATACAGGCAATCGCGTGATAGGGCGGGGGCTGTCCGATGGGTGGAGTATTCAGATACATGCGCGCGGTTTCAAAAACTGGCTCAAAGCCATGTTGTTGCAAAAGCAGGCTCAAACCCTGCGCAGTATCGGGCACGTCAACAAACACCGGTGCGTCGTCCTGCTGTGGGGCAACAGCCCGCAACAGATCCAAGGCATCTTGCGCGTTTTCCGCTTGAATAGGCCCTATTTTGATCCCTAGGCCACACTCACGGGCGGTTGCAAAACCAGCAATCTCGCTCCCACGCTTTAGCACCATAGTCCGACGCGACCGGGTCCGGGAGAACCAGTTTGCCATAAATTGATTTCGCATGGCTCCAGTCGCAATACGCTCCATCTCCAGCAAGACACTTCGATCCAAAGTGGTCGCTGCAACAACGTTTGGGCACGCCCTGTGGGACACCACACCTTGATAGCGCACCGTGCGGCCGGTCTTGCGAAATCCTGATATTCGGTAGTTGTCTTGTTGTGCCGCAACACCGTCCAATCCGACACAGCGCCGACCGGCATACGCCAACCCGTGGCGCCAGACCTCCATCCCATAACCACGCCCGCGATATCCCGGCAAACACAAATAGAGGCCCAAAAACGCAAAATCGTTACTATGATTGACGACACTGATAGCCGCTACAGGGCAACCATCCACATCTTTGACGAAGAACCCGTTTGGGTCAGCAGCAAAAAACGCAGGAGCGTCCTCAACACCGGGGTTCCACCCTTCCCTTGTGGCCCAGCCCAGAACATCGTTTAGTTCTAGTTCCGTCATATTGCGGACGGTCATAGTCGCAGCGCATCCTTGAGACTGCCAAAGTTGCCAACCTGTTGGCGCAAGTCCAAAGCAGAATGCAAATCTACCAAATGACTGCGCATCAACTCCTCAGCCTGCGCGCCATTTCCTTGGGCCAAAGCCCGTACCAGCGCGTGATGCGCATGCTTTTCACATAGCGCACTTTCCCGCCGCCAATAAAGCGCGATAATCAACGACGACCGCGCCACCAGTGTTTCGATCATAGCAGCTATGGTCGATTGGTTGGCGATGCGGGCGATCTCCATGTGGAACAACCCCGACAGATATAACGCACGTCCCAAATCAGACGCGTCCAGCGCCACGTGTTCATCCTTGATATGGCGCTCCAGCAGCGCAATGTCGGCTTCGGTGGCGAATTGGGCAGCGGTGCGTGCTGTTCGCGGCTCCAGTAATTCGCGCGCCTCAAACACTTCCGTGGCTTCTTTGGGTGAGGGCCGCGCGACAAAGGCGCCGCGATTGCGGTGAATTTCAACCAGCTGGATGTAAGACAGGGATTGCAACGCCGACCGAACAACAGTGCGCGACACTCCGTAAATCTCACCCAATTCATCCTCACCCAGTTTGGTGCCGGGTGCGATGCGATGCTCGTGAATAGCCAAAGACAGCGCGCTTGCAATCTGGGCACTGGAAGCAGGCGTTTTCGTGTCTAGGCTGGCGGTTTTTTTCATCGGCGTGTCCTCGTATCGCCTTTGTGTCAGAGGGGCGCAGGGCGCTCAACTGGAAACGAAAATGTACTCAACCTGATTCTAAATTGTATACAATTTTGTGTGCATTATTTACCCAAGCCCCCCATAAGCCGCTCAATTTACGGGCAACTCTGGAATCCAGCCCTGTTTGAACCGGCCAAGAATTGCCGACCACCCCCTGCCCATCCTTTGCTGCAAGCAACCAAGGGGTGACATGGAACATAATCGTAAAGAGCTTGAACTGGTCAGCGTGACCAAACGCTACGGAACAACCGTGGCCGTGAACAAGATCAGTCATCATTTTCAGCCCAGCGGATACGCGTGCCTGCTCGGCCCATCGGGCTGTGGTAAATCCTCAACGCTGCGCATGATCGCAGGCCACGAGAGTGTGACCGACGGGGCAATCCTACTGGGGGGTACCGATATTTCACATCTGGCACCCGCCCAGCGCGGCACAGCCATGATGTTCCAAAACTACGCCCTCTTTCCGCACCTTAGTGTGGCCGAAAACGTAGCCTTTAGCCTCAAGATGAAAGGCGAGGACAAAGCGCAACGTCTGAGCAAGGCAGGCGAGATGTTGGAATTGGTCGATCTAAGTGCGCTCGGCGACCGCCTACCAGATCAACTATCTGGCGGCCAACAGCAACGTGTGGCTTTGGCCCGCGCCTTGATCACACGTCCTGACGTATTGCTGCTGGACGAACCTTTGTCCGCCCTCGATCCGTTTTTGCGCGTCCGCATGCGTGGCGAGTTGCGCAAACTTCAGCGCGAGCTTGGCATCAGCTTTGTGCATGTCACTCATGGTCAGGACGAGGCATTGGCCCTTGCCGACGAAATCGTCGTAATGAACAACGCAGTTATCGAACAGGCAGGCCCAGCCCGCGACGTCTTTAACGCGCCAAAAACAGCTTTTGTTGCGCAATTCATCGGAAGCCATAACGTCGTGTCCCTGGCCCAAGGGCGTTTCGCCATTCGCGCAGATGCTGTGCAGCTGACACCTGCGGACAAAGGTACGTTGCAGGGCGATATCACCGCCGTTGAATACCAAGGCACCCATGTGTCCGTGCACGCGCGCATCGCTAGGGATCAAGAGGTCATGGCACTGATCCCCGACACCATCTTTTTTGCCAACCCGCACAACCCCGGCGACCTCATCGGTCTGCACTGGGACGCCAACGATCAACATAAACTGACCGCGTGAACCGCGGCGCCCTCTTCCAAAATCCAAAACCTGACAAGGAGACGACCCAATGACCAAATTCACTCAACGAAACGGCTTGAGCCGCCGCACACTTTTGAAAAGCGCTACCGCCGCAGTGGCCGGAACCACTCTGGGCGCGCCAATGCTGTGGGCGCAAAACATCAAAGACGTGACATTGCGCCAGTTCGGAACAGGCGTGTCCAACCTCAATGATGTTGCAATGAAAGTAAAAGAAGACCTCGGCTTTACACTGGAAATGACCGCATTGGACACCGACAGCGTAACCCAGCGCGCGGCGACACAGCCCAACAGCTTTGACATCGCTGACATCGAATACTTTATCGCCAAAAAGGTTTGGGGTGCGGGCAATCTGCAGGCCATGGATACCTCCAAAATCGACAATTATGACAAGATCGCCGGAACCTTCCGCAGCGGCCTGTTGACACCGACCAGCACAATCGCTCAGGGCACCGCACCGCACACCGTTGGCTTTACATCCGGGCCAAACGGCACCGACTTTGTTCAGGAAGAATCCGGTTGGATGACCTTGATCCCCACCATCTACAACGCCGACACATTGGGCATCCGCCCTGACCTGATCGGCCGACCCATTACCAATTGGTCCGAACTGTTGAACCCTGAATTTAAAGGCAAGGCCTCTATCCTTGATATCTCGTCTATCGGGATCATGGACATGGCAATGGTCGTGGAATCCATGGGCGAATACACCTACCCCGACAAAGGCAACATGACCAAAGAAGAGATCGATCTGACAATCGGCATCTTCACCGAGGCCAAGAAAAATGGCCAATTCCGCGCCTTCTGGAAATCCTTCGATGAAAGCGTCAACCTGATGGCATCTGGCGAAGTAGTGATCCAGTCCATGTGGTCCCCTGCGATCACAGCCGTGAAATCGCAAGGCATCCCCTGCATCTACCAACCGCTGGAAGAAGGCTATCGGTCTTGGGGCGGTGGCTTGGGTATCTCGGCTGCTCTGTCAGGTATCGAACTGGATGCAGCCTATGAATACATCAACTGGTATCTTTCCGGCTGGGTTGGGGGCTACCTGATGCGTCAAGGCTACTATTCTGCGGTGCCTGAGACGTCCAAAGCGTTCATGTCTGATGACGAATGGGGCTTCTGGTATGAAGGCAAAGCCGCGATGGGCGACATCCTATCCCCAACAGGTGACAAGCTGGCGGGTGCTGGTGAAGTCCGCGACGGTGGGTCGTTCCTCGAACGCATGGGATCCGTTGTGTGCTGGAACTCCGTCATGGACGAAAACCAGTACATGGTCCGCAAATGGAACGAATTTATCGCAGCCTAAACTGCCTTTCGGGTGCGCTGCGATGTGGCGCACCCTTTTTTACGCAAGAATGCCCCAATGAAAAAACTGCGCGACACCTCTGCCATATCCAGCCTTCTGATGGTCTCGCCATTGGCGGCAGTTTTACTGATTTTCCTCGTATTACCGATCGTCTTGATCGTCATCGTCAGCTTTTGGCGGGCCACTGAATTTTCGATCATTCCCGCATTCGAGTTTGATAATTACGAATTCCTGTTCGGGTCACCAGTGACCTACACAGTCTTCTTTAACACCTTCAAATACGCTTTCATTACTTGGACCTGCACGCTGCTGATTGGATTCACGGTGGCCTATTATCTGGCGTTCCACATCCGCACTCTGACTTGGCAGATCGCCTTGTTTTTGCTGTGTACGATCCCGTTTTGGACCAGCAACATCATCCGCATGATCTCATGGATTCCATTTCTGGGACGCAACGGGATCGCCAATTCGACACTGATCTCATGGGGCGTGATTGATGAACCGATCGAATGGCTGCTGTTTTCAGACTTCGCCGTGATACTCGCCTTTGTGCATCTCTACACGCTGTTCATGGTTGTCCCGATTTTTAACACGATGATGCGGATCGACAAATCCTTGATCGAGGCCGCGCGCGATGCGGGCGCAAATGGCGCACAAATCCTCTGGAACGTCATCATCCCATTGACCAAACCGGGCATTATGATCGGCACCATTTTCGTGGTCACTTTGGTGATGGGCGATTTCATCACCGTTCGGTTTATGAGTGGCAGCCAGTCCGCCAACGTCGGGCGCCTGATCTCCAACGATATCGCCCTTCTGCAATACCCCAGCGCGTCGGCCACGGCGATTGTTCTCCTGCTGACCGTGCTGATCACCATCGGCATTTTGCTGCGCTTCGTCGACATCAGAAAGGAGCTTTAGGCATGGAACCGCGCCCTCGATCCTTTTACGTCCTCAGCGTCTTTTTCGCCCTGTTCCTCCTGTTTCTTTACGGGCCAACCATCACCATCGGCATCCTGTCTTTCCAAGGTGAAGGTGGCGGGCTGACCTTCCCCATGCGCGGTGTATCGCTGCATTGGTTCCGCGATCTGTTCGAACAGCAAGCCGTTGGCGACATATGGGGCAGCTTCCGCCGCAGCTTTGCCCTTGGACTGATGGTGATGGTGGTCACTGTCGTCGTATCGGTCATGGGCGGGCTGGCGTTTCGTCACAAATTTCCAGGTTCAAACATCCTGTTTTATCTGATCATTACCTCACTTGTGATCCCGTCCATCCTGATCTCACTGGGGGTGGGCCTGCTGTTTTCCCAATCGGGACTGAATGTGCATTGGTCCACGTCAGGTTTTGGCGCGCAACTGACATGGACGCTGCCTTTTGGCCTGTTGATCATGTTCGCTGTCTTCAACCGCTTCGACAAAAGCTATGAAGAAGCCGCCCGTGATCTGGGCGCCAGCCCATGGCAAACCCTGCGCCATGTGGTGCTGCCAATCATTGCGCCCTCGCTGATCGGGGTCGCCTTGTTTGGCTTTACCCTCAGCTACGACGAATTTGCCCGAACCCTGCTTACCGCGGGCAGCTACAACACGCTGCCGCTGGAAATCTACGGCATGACCACAAACGTCACCTCCCCCGTGCTCTATGCCCTTGGCACCCTGACAACTGTGTTTTCTCTGGCGATGATAGGCCTGTTCTTGGGCTTGGCTTGGTTCGGTGGGCGCCGCAAAGCCCGGGCTGGGTCCGACGCAGGTCAGGGCATGCTATGATTGTCCTGATCAACCCAAACAGCACCGAAACCATGACCAAGGCCATGTTGCAGACCGCACAGGCCGCCGCGCCTCACGCCAGGTTTGAAGGCTGGACCTCACATGACGGTCCGGCCTCGATCCAAGGTGAGGCAGACGGGATAGCTGCCACGCCGGCGCTGTTGAAATTGGTGGGCCAAGCCTCGGATCAAGGCGCGAGTGCCATCATCATCGGATGCTTTGACGACACAGCACTGTCGCAAGCCCGCGAAATTGCTGCCTGCCCAGTGATTGGAATTGGTCAGGCCGCCTATCATATGGCCGCCCTTTATGGTCCCAAGTTTTCAGTGGTCACCACGCTGCCAATCTCTGTGCCAGTGCTCAAAACCAACATCGACAATTACGGTCTGTCCGGCCATTTGGGCAAGGTCCGTGCCAGTGATGTGCCGGTACTGGCGATTGAAACCGACCCCGACGCCTCGGCGACCAAAATTATCGCAGAAATCCGGGCCGCAAACGACGAAGACGCCGTGCAATCCATCGTTTTGGGCTGCGGTGGCATGGTTGATATCGAACGCAAAGCGGCACCCGTCGTGCAGACCAAGCTTATTGATGGTGTGACCGCAGCTGCCCTTTTTGCCAGCACCTTTTAGGCAACCTCCCCAACAACACCCGCTATAATTGTATTTTGTCGCGCCAAGATGCGTATTTCGGTGTCTTTGAGGTACTTCTCGTTGACGAAACCCCATGTTTATACGCTATAGGTGTCATAGTCGGCAAAATGCTGCTGGTCGGCCAAAAAAAATAACTACATCTAGTGGGGGCTATTTGAGCAATGACACTACACGAACCTAAAAAACGATCATGGAGTGCGCCAATCGCAGCCATGGTTCCATTCGCATTGGTCCTAGGCGTTGCAGCCTATTTGGACCCAGATCGCACCAAAGCCTTCTTTGGCTTGGACGAACAAGAGGTTGCTGTGGCAACACCACAAGTTGAACCTCAACGGGTCAACAACCTCAACAATCTGGTCGAGAATGCTTTGGTCGTCGAACCGCAACCACAGCTTCAAGGCGATCAAATTGCTGCGGCGATTGTAGCGGCAAAACCTGCCCAGACCGAGGACGTGACCCGTAACGAACCCTTGGGCGTGCTGCAAACTGCTCCGGTTGAAACCGCGCTCAGCGAACCGGCCAAGCCTGTTGAAACTCTCGACACGGCCGAGGCTGCAACGTTCTTTTCCAACGCGCAGGCCCGGCTGGCCGCTGAGGAAAGCTGTGGCAACGATCTGGCGGCCTTGGCCAGCCAAACGCAAATCTATTTTCCATCCGGTGGTCTGTCCGCCGAAGCATCTGGCTTGATCAAGGCACGTTTGATCGGTCAAGTCGCGCAATCCTGCCCCGGCTTTACGGTTCAGGTTGAAGGCCACTCTGATCCGTCAGGGGACAGCCGGATCAACCAACGCCTCAGCGAACAACGGGCGCAATCGGTGATCTCGCTCCTGTCCACTGCGGGCATCGAAACCACAAACTTTGTGGCCGTAGGATTTGGCGACCAGCAACCGTCAAACATCACAGGGCCAAAGGGCCGCGCCTACTATGACCGCCGCGTGGAATTTTCGATCATTCGCGATGTGAAAACAGCCTCGCTGAACTCGGGTGGCCAGTTTTGGCGTCCAGCCGCATCAACCTGTGCAAAACAGCTTGAAACCAAAGTGGCGCAGACCAACCTCTTTTACGCACCGCGGGCCATCACCGTCTCGATCAGCGAACTAGAGTCAGTCTATCAATTGGCCGCAGAGGCTGCGAACTGTGAAGGCGCACGTTTACGTCTTGTCGGTCAGCACTCCGATGATCAGGGGCTGCGCGAGGACTACAACACAGGCCGCCTACGCGCGTTAGCGTTGATGGGATCTTTGGTGGCCGCAGGGTTTGAAGGCGAGAAAATCCTCATCGGTGCGCCCTCAAAATCTGTTGATGTTGCGGGCCAGCCAAGCTTGCCTAACAGCCGCGTGGATTTCCAAATCATAATGGATTAATCCTCAGGACACCGCACAAACGAAAGGGGGCCCAGCGCCCCCTTTTTTGTGCAAGGGCCCAATCCCTTTAAGCAAGCATTTCCCAAGCTTTGGTTGGGCCGTTGAGTTTACTGGGCAAAACGCCTATCTCCCTGTGAACACGTCAAAACACGCAATCAGAGGATCCCCATGGCCAATCATCTCTATCAAAACGATCTGCCCGATGGGCTGGATTTGGGACCCATTGTTGCGATCGACTGTGAAACCATGGGCCTGAACCCCCATCGGGACCGCCTGTGCGTGGTGCAAATGTCGGGCGGTGACGGGAATGCGCATATGGTGCAAGTTGCCAAAGGCCAAACCGAGGCGCCCAATCTCTGCGCTATGCTGGAAAACCCAGAGGTGTTGAAACTATTCCACTTTGGACGCTTTGATATCGCCGCGATGTACAATGCGTTTGGCGCGCTGACCGCACCGGTTTATTGCACAAAAATCGCCTCAAAACTGGTGCGCACCTACACGGATCGGCATGGGCTAAAATCCTTGCTTCAGGAAATGCTGGGCACCGATATCTCTAAGCATCAGCAAAGCAGCGATTGGGGTGCTCCCACTTTGACGCCTGCGCAATTGGACTATGCCGCGTCGGATGTTTTGTACCTGCACCAACTGCGCGAGAAGTTTAACATCATGCTCGAACGCGAGGGGCGCATGGAAACCGCGCAGTCGTGTTTTGATTTTCTGCCCACCCGCGCCAAGCTGGATCTGGCCGGATGGCCCGACATCGATATCTTTTCGCATTAACCAAAGGCCACTCCCATGACAGATCGCCCAAGTTTTCTGGCCACGGCCAAGCGCGTCATTCAAACAGAAGCCGACGCTCTGAACGCCTTGGTGGCGCAGTTGGACGATGGATTCGACAGCGCGATCTCGCTTATCTTGGAAGCCAAAGGTCGCGTCATCGTGTCAGGCATGGGCAAGTCGGGACATATTGCGCGAAAAATTGCCGCCACATTGGCCTCTACCGGAACGCCTGCCCATTTCGTGCACCCCGCCGAAGCCAGCCATGGCGATTTGGGTATGATGGCTCAAGGCGATGTGGTCTTGGTCCTGTCCAATTCTGGCGAAACGCCCGAACTTGCAAATCTGTTAGCCTACACGCGGCGGTTTCAAATTCCGTTGATTGGACTGGCCAGCAATCCTGCTAGTACGTTGATATCACAATCAGATGTAGCCTTGATCTTACCTAAACTGGCCGAGGCGTGCGGCACTGGCGTTGTGCCCACAACATCAACCACCATGGCGCTTGCCATGGGGGATGCCATCGCGATCGCCCTGATGGAACACCGCGCCTTTACCCCTGAACACTTTCGCGACTTTCATCCCGGTGGCAAACTGGGCGCGCGACTGGCGCGGGTGGGCGACTTGATGCATGCCGGAAACGCCTTACCAGTAGCCCCTGCCACGACACCCATGAGCGAGGCTTTGCTGACCATTTCCCAAAAGGGCTTTGGGGTGGTTGGCGTGACCGACCCCCAAGGCTACCTTACGGGCATCGTGACCGACGGGGACCTGCGTCGGCACATGGACGGTTTGCTGGGGCTGACCGCGGGTGACGTAATGACCAAAGACCCGACCACAATTGCCCCACAAGCCCTAGCCGAGGAAGCCGTGGCGTTGATGAATGATCGTAAAATCACCTGCCTGTTTGTGGTCGACCCCACACAGGACGGGACCCCTCTAGGGATTTTGCACATCCATGATTGTCTGCGTGCTGGCGTGGTGTAGTGGCCTTTGACAACAGCTATTCTCGCTTTGTCGCGTGGGCCAAGATCGTCTTGCCGCTGGTCGCACTAGGTCTTTTGTCGACACTCTTTTTGTTTTCTAAGCCCATCGATCCATCGCTGTCCTTGCCCTACGCAAAGGTCGATGTGGAACAAAGCGCGCGTGAACAACAGATCAAAGAACCCACATATTCCGGTATTACCAGCGATGGCGCGGCCATCAAAGTAGTCGCCGAAACCGCGCGGCCCGACGTCGACAACACAGGTCTAATGAGCGCAAAAGTCCTGACAGCCGAATTGGTTTTGCCAAGCGGTCGGATCATGGACATCCAATCGAAACGTGGCACCATCGACAACAACACGAACCAAGTCACTCTCGAAGGCAACGTTCAACTCGACACCTCCGATGGCTACCAAATCCTGACCCAAAGCCTGACATCTGCCCTTGGCAAAACCCACATCACAACTGCAGGCACCGTGCAGGGCACCGGTCCACTGGGGTTCTTGCAGGCGGGTCAGATGGAACTTAGCCAATCTAACGATGCACAGTATCTTCTGGTTTTCAAAAAGGGCGTGAAACTGATATACACGCCGTAAGACTGCATTAAGGGATAGATTTGTGAAAACTGTATTTGCCATGATCGTGGCCGCCACTCTTTTGGTGGGACCTGCCACGGCCCAACAATTGCAATTTGGCGGCATGCAGCAAGACACTGACGCCCCAGTCGAAGTGACCTCTGATCAACTCAGCATCAACCAAACCGATGGTTCCGCGACCTTTACCGGCAACGTGATCGTGGGCCAAGGCGAGATGCGGCTGAGCGCCCAGCGCGTTGTGGTGATCTATACCGAGGATCAAAGCGAAATCGAACAGATGCTGGCCTTTGGCGGCGTCACCCTTGTCAACGGTCCCGAGGCCGCCGAGGCCGATGAAGCAGACTATACCCTGTCCACTGGCACCGTGTTGATGCGCGGTAATGTGGTCGTCACTCAAGGCCCCAGCGCCGTGTCTGCCGACCGTATGACCGTTGATCTAGAAACCGGCACCGCGCAATTGGATGGTCGTGTACGGACCTTGCTGCAGTCGTCTGGCCAAAACTAATGGCCAAACCCGATCTCAAAATTGCCGAAGGCAGCGGCGGCCTGAAAATCACCAGCCTACGCAAGAGCTACAAAAAACGTCTGGTGATCCGCGATGTCAGCCTCGAACTGGGCCGTGGCGAAGTCGTCGCTCTGCTTGGGCCAAACGGGTCTGGCAAAACCACATGTTTTTATTCCATCGCGGGCCTCGTGACCCCCGAAGGAGGCGAAGTGCTGGTGGAAGGGCGCAATGTGACCAACCTGCCAATGTATCGTCGTGCCAAGCTGGGCATCGGGTATTTGCCGCAGGAAATGTCGATCTTTCGTGGCATGACTGTCGAGGACAACATCATGTCCATCCTCGAAATCACACACAAAGACCGCCACAAGCGCCGCGAACGTCTCGAGGAATTGCTATCCGAATTTTCCATCGAACACCTGCGCCGCGCCTCTGCTCTGGCCCTGTCCGGTGGGGAACGTCGCCGTGCCGAGATTGCCCGCTGTTTGGCGGCTGATCCCAAATACCTGCTTTTGGACGAACCGTTTGCGGGCGTCGATCCCATCGCCGTAGGCGAAATCAGAACACTTGTGTCTGACCTCAAAAAACGCGGCATCGGTGTGCTGATCACGGACCACAATGTGCGCGAAACACTGGAAATCGTCGACCGCGCCTACATCCTGCACGATGGCCGCGTCTTAATGAGTGGCACAACAGAAGAAGTCGTACGCGACGAAAACGTCCGCCGTGTATACCTTGGGAAATCGTTCAAAATTTCCTAACCAATACAGACACCTACAGGTAACATATCGCTCTCAATCGCTAAAAGGTTAACAACTTTTTTGCGACAAAAGATTGACTCTGACCCCTCTTTTGTCGCCAAGTGATGTCAATGCAACGGTTTGACACCACTTCAAAATCCAGTTTGCACGCTTCGGCGTGGGCGATTTTCTCAAACCCAAGCAGGCTCACCTAAAGTCCAATTCAGCACCCCGCCAACAGGGGAGTTGCGCTTTGGACCATGATCTTTAAAGGAGACAGAATGCGGTATCAGATCACTGGCAAGCAAATTGACATTGGGGATGCGCTGCAAACCCACGTGAAAACGGAATTGGGTGAGGTCGTCGACAAATACGCGGAACGACCGACCGATGCGAATGTCATTTTCTCCAAAAGTGGTCATGAACATGTCTGCGAAGCTGTGGTGCATTTGTCCACTGGCCTCACCGCACAGGCCAAAGCCCACGAACCCGAGATCTATGCAGCCTTCGATTCCTGCTGCGAAAAAATGGAAAAACAACTGCGCCGATACAAGCGCAGGCTAAAGGATCATCACCGCGAACGCGCGCAACCCGTTGAACACTTCGGGGCCTCCTACAACATTTTGCAAAGCACCGAGTCCGATTCGGAGGCCGAACCAGAGACATTACAGCCCATGATCGTCGCCGAGATGGAGACAAAAATCCCTTCATTATCAGTAGGTGAGGCCGTAATGCAGATGGAAATTTCTGGTTCACCCTTGCTGGTTTTCCAAAATGAGAATAAGTCAGGCGTCAACGTGGTATATCGCCGGGACGATGGAAACATTGGTTGGATAGACCCACAAAACGCAGGATAACTGCACCAGCCGTTTACAGGACTTACTTCGATGGAATTTACTGACATCCTTGTTTCAAAGGCCGTGAAAGTCATTGCTCAAAGTTCGAGCAAGAAACGCTTGTTCCGCGATATCGCGGAGCAGGCCGAAGCTTGCTATGATCTGGACGCCTCCGCGATCGTGGATGCGTTGCTTGACCGTGAAACACTGGGCCCAACCGGTGTTGGCAATGGGATCGCTTTGCCCCACGCCCGTCTAGACGGTTTGGACCAAGTGGTCAGCGTGTTTGTCCGCCTTGAAAAGCCAATGGATTTTGGCGCTGTCGATCGTCAGCCCGTAGATTTGGTGTTTGGTCTTTTTGCCCCGCAGGCCGCGGGTGTTGATCACCTCAAAGCCCTGGCGCTGGTCTCTCGCACGTTACGCGACAAAGACGTCTGCGCGAAATTGCGCTCCAACACGGACGCAGGCACGCTCTACACAATCTTGACAGAACAGGCGGCCAGCCAAGCCGCCTAAGACGCCTGCCACTGCTCAAATCCGAACATCACGTAATCGCGCTGATACACCTCTTGGCATAGTGCCTCGAGGGCATCGTCATAGATGTCGGCCAATGTGAACGGCGTATCGGCCTCAGGCTGAGGTGCCGCAACATGGGTCCAACCAACATCCTGCGTGAGACGTTCCAGATGTTTTTCCAACGCATCTTCGCGAACCAAAACATCCGGCAACGCAAACTCGCCCATACCCTGCAACAAATTGCTTTGGCTGGCCCAAACCGGATCGACCCGCACGCTGGTTTGTCCGTTCAAGTTCGCCTTCAGAAAATGCAGATAGGCCGTAAAGGCCGCACGGTGATCTGCCAAACTATAGGCGTCCCCTTCGGCTGGCAAAGGCACGTTGTGTACACGTTGTAGCGTCTCGCGGATCGCCGGATAGGACCCCGCACCAGTTGACAGAATATGCGCACAAAACCCTGCGTGGGCGCGGGCCAAGGGGTGGCGTAAAACCGAAAAACTCAGATGCCCGGGATGCGCCTTTTTCCACTGACGCAGGCTGTTTTGATTGAACCGGCCCTGCAGACCATCCACGCCAACATCATCAAGCTTAGCCAACCAGTGTTTGATCTGGGCATCCGGGCCTCCACGCAGCGGCAAATACAGCAGCGGGGCTTTTGCAGCCGCTACATAGCTGGGAACGTTCGGGCCACGACGTGGTTCAAAATTAGGGGTGCGTCCCAGATCAAAATGATCAACGCCGCCTAATGCATCTTTCATTTGGTCGAAATTGGCAACTTTGTCTTCCAAACTGGCCGGGTTTTGCTTTTTGAGCTTTTTCGACAGGGATTTCAGGCGATCCTTGACCCCCAAAAACTGGCCCAGACCATTTAGAACATCCACATCCGGAATATCCTCGTAAGCGATGTAAAACGCCGATTGCCCTGTCGTTTGCAGACCCCGCATCAGTTGTAATTGAAAACCGCGCAGCGCACCCAAATGCGCATCAAAATGATCTTGATCAAAGGTAATTTGCGCCGATTTGGCGTGGGTCACGTTGGTCAGTTTCCACTGCCCTGTCTGGGTTGCGATGCGCCACGACACATAACTTTCCACAGGATTGCGCGTCAGCACGATCTTTGCACAACGCGGATCGGCCATGCAGATATCAAACACCCGCGCATCGTGGTCATGAAAGAACCTAAATCCGTTCTTCCCTTCGGCCCCTTTGATCGCAGCAATCAAAGCTTCGGGGGATCTTTCACGAACCGCCTGTGTCACGCCCAAAATATCCGCACGGTCAGGGTAGCCAATGAAATGCGGGTTGAACGCCTCACCATGGCAAGTCAGCCCATCAAATTGATTGAGGTTCGCCTCTAGAAAGTTTGAGCCCGTTCGCATTTCCGCAAACAACACAAAGTAGTCGAATTTCTCGGTCATCAGCAGGCTACTTCTTTACAAGATAAGGTTTGCGCGCCGGACGAACCTGCCCGACAGGATCCTGACCCACAGGGAAATCCCCCATGAGGTAGGGGTGCATGCCTTGGTTTTTGAGGTTCTGCAAGAATTGGCCGAAACCAGTCAGGTCCGCCATCTTAGGCACTTCGCGCAGGCGGCGCATGGGCTTTGGACCGATTTCGTCAATGATGGTTTGCAAAGGCTCCATAGGGTTTTCCACAAACTCGGCCATGCTCCAGATCCGAACGCGCGCTTTGCTCCATTGTGACCGCAGAATATCCAGATGATCACTCTCGATCCGTTGCAGGGCAGCGGCCTCTTTGCGAATGTCGGCAAAGTTGCGGTTCTGGCGGAACAACTTCACCGCCCAAGCCCCGGACACCACCGAAATTTGTGCGTTCTGATCTTTAGCAATATCCCAGCTGATCGCCTGATTGTCCTCTGGTCCAAACTGAAAACACTGGCGTTCCCCACGCGTGTTCCAAATCACATTGGTCAGAAACGCGCGCGGATTATAATCCCGCAGGACCGCGGACTTGGACAACGCACCATGAAACTCGGCCTCGCCACCTGCAAATTGCGCGCCACCGGGACCAAAAAGATGCCCATGCACCCGCGCACCCGAGGCGCGTTTTAGCCAAGGTTCAAAATCCTCAAACAGATGATTGAACCCTTCGAATACCGAATAGGGCGCGCCCGTCAGGCCGTTTTCATGACCCTCACGCGGCATCCGGCTTTGCATATAAAGCCCTGGCCGCCCGCGCACACGCCGATCTACAGCCCGCGAGAATATCCGATCAATCTTGGCGGGCGTTGGCTCTGTCTTACTCATCGCCCCTTCTGCATCCGTCAAAAACGCTTGATACAACCGATTGGCCTGTGGCCAGATTTTGCGGGCAACAAAGCAATCAGACCGCCGCAGCAATTGCAGGTGATCGTCGTAGAAGATATGCGGCTTGCCCTGAAAATCGAACTTGGACAGAGTCAGCGACCGGCTTTCGATATGCCGCGAATAGAGCCGCGACATCGTCTGAAAATAGCTCTCGTCCGGGATCCAAACCTTGGAAAAATACGCATCATAATCCGCGCGCTCGGGGTCCTCCAAAATGGCCGACAAAGTCTGGCGTGTCAAACACCACCACTGCGATCCCATATGAGGCACTAGCCCTGCGGGGATCTTGCGACTGACCCGCAGGCGGCGCTGTAACTCAACGTATTTGTCGAACAGATACCGGTTTTTACGCCATGAAAACGGAAAGCGCAGGGTAAACCGTTCCGCGTCCAAACCGCCAACGGTCCAAGGCACATCCGCCGTGGTCGCAGATTCGATAAAATCCGTTTGGGGCCGATCCGACAGGTAGTCAATCAATTCCTGAACGGGCCGCAACGGCAGGCACGATCCGGACGCCAAAAACACATGACGGATATCGCGAAATTCCGACAGGATCTGCTCGGACGCCGACTGCGACGCCGCCACAATACCCCAAGTTCCCCACTCACACCGATGGCGATCGGAAAACTGGATTTGCGGCACATCGCGTAGTGCCGAGACAAAGGCGCGAAATACCTTGTTAGGAACCTTTTTGTCCACGTGGATCACAACTGGACAACCGCCCGCAGCCCAATGGCGCGCCACTTGTTCAGCCCGATCCAAAGCCGTGTGCACTAACATGACAACGCCAACTGTCATCGCATCACGCCCAATTGCCTTTTGACATCAGGCCTAAAATCTCGAGCTGACGCCAATTGATATATTTCTCAGACCACTTGCACCAAAGATCCGGGTTTTCCTTTAGCTTTTGCGCATAGGCTTTGTATTCCTGCGAGCCTGCATAGTGCTGGCCTCGCTGCAATTCTTCCGCTGCTTTTTCCGTAAATGTGTCGAGGAACTTGGCATGCAACAAACATCCCGATGCTTTTTCCCCACCCCATTCATCATAGGCGATGTTCAAACCCCGTGGCAGAAGTGCATGAGACGAACTGGCATAAACATAACCACGATCCCATTTGACCAAAGGAATTTTGTTCAGTGCAGGCGCACCCCATGGATCCTCTTCAAAGAACATGCGCGCCCGTGGACCACCCTGAATCCAAAGGTTCCAATACTGCGGGTTTTTCGAGATTGTATAGTTGCCGCTGTCAAACCAAGCAGCGATTTCTAGCGGATCCTGACCCTCGTGATATGGCGTCTCGCTGATCTGACCCTTGGGATACATATCCAACAACATTGCACTAAACGAACGGATTGAAGAGGCATCCAGCCAATCGGTCAACGCGCGGATCGGGCGACTGTCGCAAAACGGATAGACTAAAAATTCATCCAGATCGACGACCAAAGACCAATGTCCTTGGGCATACTTGCGTTGCAAATAGTTCAGCCAATCCACCCCAAACCGGGATGATTTATAGCTGGCCTTGGTTGTCCAAAGCGAAACATCCGACTGTTCAGCCAGATATTCACGACCACCATCCGTGCTGTCATTATCGACCATCAGAAAATGGTTCACACCCTTGTCGCGGTAGTATTCCAAAAAGTAGGGCATGCGGATTTTTTCGTTGCGGAACGTAGAAAACGCAAGGATATCAGTGCCCCGGATGGTACCTGTGCGGTTCACGACTTTTCGCAATTCCCGACGTTTTCGCAAGGCGCGCAGTTGCCATCGCTTGCGGATCAAACGCATCCGATATGATTCTAACGCCCCCAAAGTCCACCCTCTACTGCCGCAACTCGGTCCAAGTTCTTATAACCTTTAGGTAAACACTTGTGAAATATAGGCAATATTATTTCTTAATAGGCAACAATCTTATTTTAACCCTGCCATGTGCCTTTGGCGATCAAACCCAACGCGACCAGTTGCTGCCAGCCCTCATAGCGACACGAGGAATTGGTCCAAAAATCAGGGTTGTTCACCAACCCATCATAATACGCCTCGTAAAGTGCGCTATTGGCAAAATGCTGGCCGCGTTGCTTTTCTTCTGCGGATTTTTCAACAATCGACGGCAGAAACTTGGTGTGCAGCAACGCACCCGTTGGTCCAGTGGCACCCTGCTGTTCAAACACATGGTTCAACCCACGCGGCAACATCTGATGGGTCGAGGTCACATAGCAATAGCCTCGGCGCCAATATACCAAAGGTATCTTGTTCAACGTCGGGGCGCGCTTGGGTTGCTGAGCGAAAAAAACGCGGTCTCGTGGCCCCCCTTGCAGCCAGATATTACGCAGCTTGGACTGAAATTTGTGCCGATATCCAGCGCCGTCAAACCATGGAATGACCTCCAACGGATCTTGCCCCGCATGGTAGCTTTGATCCGCGACAGGCCCTTTGGGGTACAGGTCCAGCATCATAGCGCCCAGCGCGGCGTGCCCCTGTGCTGTCATCCAATCTGTGAACTGTGCCAACGATGCAGTGTCCATATGCGGATAGACCAGCAATTCGTCCGTATCGACCGTGAGGCACCAATGACCCGCCCCATAGCGCATCTGCAAATAGCCCAGCCAATCCATCCCAAACCGCGACAGCTTGTAACTGTCCGTGGTGCGCCACACAGAAACATCCTGTTGTCCCTGCAGGACCTTTGCTGTGCCGTCATCGCTGCCGTTGTCTACAATCAAAAAATGGCGCACGCCCAGTTTGCGATAATACTCTAGGAAATACGGCAGCCGCAGCGCCTCGTTGCGCAGGGTACAAAACAGTAAAATATCCTTGGTTTGGATGGCGTCCGTACCATCCTGCACAACGCTCAGTTGCCGCCGTTTGCGCCAACTGCGCCACAACAGGCGCCGTCTGTTCCAACGCAGTTTGTAGGCTGCCCAAAGGGAATTGTGTGTGCTCATATCCTGATCCTAACGTGGATCAGCTATTTTTCGTAGTGACCAGATTGATGCCAACGCCACGCGTCCGCGATCATCTGTTGCAAGTTCGACCGACGCGGGTCCCAGCCCAGCTCTGTCACGGCCCGTGCACTTCCAGACACCAGTTTCGTGCAATCGCCTGCGCGACGGGGCCCCTCGGTGTAGGGTACTTCACGATTGGTCACGCTATTGGAATGCTGAATGACATCGCGCACGCTAAAGCCATCGCCCGTGCCCAGATTAAACACACGGCTCGGTTTGCCGTCTTCCAGCCATTTCAGGCCCAAAACATGGGCATCCACCAGATCCATCACATGCACATAGTCGCGGATGCAGGTGCCATCGGGCGTGTCGTAATCAGTGCCAAAAATAGTCAACGCATCGCGCTTGCCATCAATCGCATCCAGCATCAAAGGCACCAAATGCGTCTCGGGCTGGTGAAACTCGCCAACCTGCGCCTCTTCGTCTGCGCCCGCCACGTTGAAATACCGGAAAATCACCGACCGCAATCCATGGCTGGTGCCAAAATGCTCGAGGATCTCTTCAATCGCCTGCTTTGAGGCACCGTAAGCATTGATTGGTTTTTGCGGCGTGTCTTCATCCAGAACCACATTGTCCTGCTCACCGTAGGTGGCGCAGGTCGACGAGAACACAAAGTCCAAACAGCCTGCATCAACAGCAGCCTCGATCAGGTTTAGCGATCCCATAACATTGTTGCGCCAATATTTACCGGGCTGTGACATGCTTTCGCCCACTTGGCTCAGGGCTGCAAAATGCATGACAGCGACAGGTTTATGTTGCGCAAAAACCGCGTCCAAACGGGCGCGGTCCAGCAAGTCACCTTGTTCAAAGGGTCCAAATTTCACTGCATCGGACCATCCGGTTACAAGATTGTCGAATGTCACCGGCGTGTAACCCGCGGCCTTTAGGGCCTTGCAAGCATGCGAGCCGATATAGCCCGCACCACCTGTCACCAATACTGTTATCACGTGGGGTGTCCTATTGTGCAGCTTGGCGTGCGGCGATCATATGATCCAGATACGCACCAAATTCATCTTTCAGATCATCGCGGGCCAGACCAAAGGCAACTGTCGCCTGCAAATAACCAGCCTTGGATCCACAATCGAACCGCTGGCCTTTAAACCGGTAACCATAGACATCACGACCACGATCCAGCTCCTCGGCAATCGCATCGGTCAACTGGATTTCACCACCAGCCCCTGATTTCATCTTGTTGAGGTTTTGCAAGACCTGCGGGCTAAGGATGTACCGACCGATCACAGCCAAATTCGACGGCGCTTCATCAGCTTTGGGTTTTTCGACCATGCCTTTGACCTGCACCATCGTTCCCATGTCTTCTTTGATATCCAAGACACCGTATGACGACGCTCGTTCTTGCGGAACTTCCATGGCGGCAACCATACTGCCACCGGTTTCAGCGTGTGCCTCGACCATCTGTTGCAAACACGGCTTCTCTGCCGCAATCACATCGTCCGGCAGGATCACTGCAAACGGTTCATTGGCAATCAGGCGACGTGCACACCACACCGCATGGCCCAAACCCAAGGCTTTGTGCTGGCGGATATAAGCAATTGCGCCACTTTCCATGTTGGTGTTTTTCAACACATCCAACAGCGCCTCTTTGCCATCGCGGCGCAGAACGGTTTCGATATGAGGGGCCGTGTCAAAGTAATCTTCCAACGCAGTCTTGCCGCGCGACGTGACAAAAATGAATTCCTTGATCCCAGCAGCACGCGCTTCATCGATTGCGTATTGGATTAATGGCTTGTCGACCAATGGCATGATTTCCTTGGGAACCGCTTTCGTCGCAGGAAGGAAACGCGTGCCCAATCCGGCTACCGGAAAGATCGCTTTGGTGACTTTTTTGACCATGTTTAAACTGCCTTACGTCGTTATTTTGTCCCCGCACGGTATGTACCCTTGGGTCATGCAGAGTCCAAGGCGCCATTGTGCGTATTTGGGATATAATACCACGAAAAAGGTTAAACTGTGGCTGATAGGTCAAATAAGGGGAATTAATTCAGTCCCATCTCAGACATCATGCGTTCAAGGATTTCCACATCGGACGGATTGTTCAGTTCCCAAAACTGCCGCCCCTGTGACGCCACCTCTACACATCTAACCACATGATTTTGCTCTAGAAATCTTAATTGTTCTAGACCTTCCAGCGATTCAAGCGGTCCGACAGACCACGCGCCATATTCCGCCAAGGCACCCGGACGATAGGCATAAACACCCACATGGTGGAAAACCGGCGTTTCCTCAGAATTGCCATATTTCCGATCCGTGAATGGAATCACTTCCTTGGAAAAGTACAAACCGCGCCCTTGGGCATCAAAAACAGCCGTGGTGCCACCCACGCGGCCTGCTTTTCGATCCGCCAAAAACCCGTTCAGGGCAGCACCGTCACACCGCAAAACAGGTGTGGCAATCGCAGCATCAGGATCCGCGATCAGACCTTTGATTAGATCCTCAACAAACCAGTGCGGGGTCAACGGTGCATCGCCTTGCAGGTTAACCACGATGTCATATCCGCCACCCAGTGTCGCATGGGCCTCTGCACAGCGCTCGGTCCCATTGCGGCACGTGCTTGAGGTCATCACAACCCGCGCGCCAAAGCCCTTACAATGATCTGCGATGCGGGCGTCATCAGTGGCCACCACAACGGCATCCACACCCGTCACATCCCGTGCAGCACGCCAAGACCGTTCGATCAAACTGCGCGACGTGCCATCGGCACCGCGCAACGCGACCAAAGGCTTACCCGGGTAACGGACCGACGCAAACCGCGCTGGAATGACGATCAAAACTGACATCAGGCGGGCTTTAAATCCACGCCGGGCGCATAGGCGATAAAGAACGGATTGGCGTAATCGGCCTTGCCGTAAACCAATGGGCTATGGTCGTCGAACCGGATCACAGCACCACCCGCACCGTTCAAAACAGCATGACCTGCCGCTGTGTCCCATTCCATTGTGCGGCCGACGCGCGGATAGATGTCCGCCTCGCCAGTCGCAATCAAACAAAACTTCAAGGACGAACCTGCACTCTTCATATCCTTGGTATTATACTTGTTGATATAGTCATCGGTGGCTTGATCCCGATGGGATTTAGACGCCACGACCAACAACCCGTCATTGTCGGGCTTGGAGACGGAAATCGGCGCTAGGGTCCCTGCGGTGTCACGTGCGAACGGGCCTTGTTCCTCAACAGACTGACCATCAGCGCGCGTGTAAAACAGACGATCCTTGGCAGGTGCATAAACCACGCCCCGTGTCGGAACACCGTTTTCCACATAGGCAATGTTAACCGTGAAATCGCCGCGCCGATGCACGAACTCTTTGGTGCCATCTAACGGGTCAACAATGATAAAGGTGTCGGCCTTTTGCGTATGGGTGCCAGACTGCTCTTCTGTGACCAACAAAATGTCTGGAAACGCTGCCCGCAGTCCAGCCGAGATTAACGCATCCGCTGCTTCATCAGCTTCTGTCACAGGGCTGTCGTCAGACTTAACTTTCACTTCAAAATCATCCGAGTTGTAAATCTCCATGATTTTGTCGCCTGCTTCGAGGGCTAAGCTGCGGAAAACTGTTTCCATTTTATCATACATGACGTGTTCCTTGCGCGCGGCCCTACAGAGGCCTTTATTGAAAGTTAAGGATGTTTTCCTTATGGTCTGGCATCAAAAGAACGGCAAGACGTCTTTATTTACGACCCGAGCATCCAAAAAGGCACTTCTATGTTTAACACAGCCACTGCCCCAAGGCGACGCCACTCGGCGGCAGGTGTTCTTGAACTGGTTTATTTTGGCATCGTGCGCGAAGTCCGCAAAAGCCACGGCAATGCTTTGATTGGCTTGTTCATGAACATGCTGCAAACCATCGTTTTTGTGCTGGCATTTTATGTAATGTTTTCAGTGCTTGGATTGCGCGGTTCCGCCATTCGCGGGGATTTCTTACTTTATATTATGTCGGGCATCTTCTTGTTTTTGTGTCACACAAAGGCACTTGGGGCTGTTGTAGGCTCCGAAGGGCCGGCCTCCCCAATGATGAAACATGCGCCCATGAACACGGCGATTGCGATCTTGTCAGCGGCCCTTGGATCGCTCTACACGCAAATCTTGTCTTTGGTTGTGATCCTCTTTGTCTACCACGTAGCGTTCACTCCGATCCAAATAGAAGACCCCATTGGCGTTATGGGCATGATCCTGCTGTCGTGGTTCACAGGCGTATCTATCGGCATGGTATTGCTGGCCCTGAAACCGTGGATGCCGGCCGTGGTTGGTATTATTTCCACCGTTTACAGCCGCGCCAATATGATCGCATCAGGTAAAATGTTTGTGGCAAATTCTTTGCCCAGCTTCATGTTGGCAATGTTTGACTGGAACCCACTGTTTCATTCCATTGACCAGTCCCGTGGATTTATGTTCATCAACTACAACCCACACTACAGCTCGATCAGTTATCCGGTGACAGTGGGGATTATCTTGTTAATGGTCGGCCTTATGGGTGAATTTTTCACCCGCCAGAACGCATCAGCCAGTTGGTATGCCCGCCGCTAAAGTTCAGGTCACGATCCGCATCGTTAGATTGATCCGTCCCCCCTTGGACAACAATGCGCTGCTGCCAAACTTGATCCGGTCGACACCATGAAAAGACCGACGTGCTGCGCCACCCATGACCACAACATCGCCTGACGCCAGCCAAACCGATTGCGTAGGATCGCCGCGCGTCTCGCCGCCCATCCGAAACAGCGCCTCATCACCCAAAGACACAGACACCACGGGCCAATCAAACGACGCCTCGTCTTTGTCCTGATGCAGGCCCATGCGCGCCGCCTCACTGTAGTAATTGATCAAACAACATTCAGGCGCGCGCGCAGCCTCCGATATATTCTGCCAAATCTGGATCACAGACGGCGGCATGTCCGGCCAAGCCTGACCGTTGGGATGATGTTTGGCATAGCGATAGCCCCTGCGATCCGTAATCCAACCATATGGCCCAGCCGCCGTCATCCGAACGCTCATTTTCTGACCAGAGGGCGTGATGGGCGACACAAAAGGAGCAGCCTGCGCCACCTGTCGGATGTCCTCAACCAATCGCTCTTGCGCCAGGCGATCCAGAAAGCCTTTGTAGATCGCAAAACCTTTGATCTTTAACGTTGGTTTAACCATTGAATTCCTATGCACAATCGGCGGAAAAACAGCCCTCAAACGCTTGCAGGGCCTTGCTGCCAACCCTATATACCCATCCAAGCCAAACTCTAACAGGTTTGGACCTATATCAACCGTCGTGGGGCAGGATGCCGGACAAAGGGTCCGCGCCCCATAAGTTCGCCTAAACCAAAGGGATAAATGACATGGCCAAAGTAATTGGTATCGACCTTGGAACAACAAACAGCTGTATCGCTATTATGGATGGCTCGCAGCCCCGCGTTATCGAAAACGCCGAAGGTGCGCGCACAACGCCCTCGATCGTAGCCTTCACCGATGATGAACGTCTGGTCGGCCAAGCCGCCAAACGCCAAGCGGTGACAAACCCAGACAACACAATCTTTGGTGTGAAACGTTTGATCGGCCGTCGCGCCGACGACGCGCACTTGGCCAAAGACAAGAAAAACCTGCCTTTCGCCGTTGTAGCCGGTGGAAATGGCGACGCTTGGGTCGAAGCCCAAGGCGAAAAGTACTCCCCTAGCCAGATCTCGGCCTTCATTCTGCAAAAGATGAAAGAGACCGCCGAAGCCTATCTAGGCGAAGACGTAGATCAGGCCGTTATCACCGTACCTGCCTACTTTAACGACGCGCAACGTCAGGCGACCAAAGACGCAGGCAAAATCGCCGGCCTAGAAGTTCTGCGGATCATCAACGAACCCACAGCTGCGGCGCTGGCTTACGGCCTCGACAAAAAAGAAACGCAAACCATCGCGGTCTATGACCTTGGTGGCGGGACATTCGACGTCACGATCCTTGAAATCGACGATGGTCTTTTTGAAGTGAAATCCACCAACGGCGACACGTTCCTTGGCGGTGAAGACTTTGACATGCGCATCGTCAACTACTTGGCTGACGAGTTCAAAAAGGAAAACGGCGTCGATCTGACCAAAGACAAAATGGCCCTGCAGCGTCTGAAAGAAGCCGCTGAAAAAGCCAAGATCGAACTGTCGTCTGCCAACCAGACCGAGATCAACCAACCCTTCATCAGCATGGATCCGAAAGGCGGCCAACCGCTGCACATGGTTCTGAAACTGACGCGGGCGAAACTGGAATCGTTGGTGGCTGACCTGATCAAAAACTCGATCAAACCCTGCCAAGCCGCGTTGAAGGACGCAGGCCTCTCCACAGGCGACATCGACGAGGTCGTTTTGGTCGGTGGTATGACCCGTATGCCAAAAGTGATCGAAGAAGTGACAAAATTCTTCGGCAAAGAGCCAAACAAAGGCGTAAACCCTGACGAAGTGGTCGCCATGGGCGCCGCTATTCAAGCCGGTGTTTTGCAAGGCGACGTCAAAGACGTGGTTCTGCTGGACGTAACACCTTTGTCGCTGGGCATCGAAACATTGGGCGGCGTGTTCACCCGTTTGATCGATCGCAACACAACGATCCCGACAAAGAAATCCCAGATCTTCTCGACGGCCGAGGACAACCAGAATGCTGTGACCATCCGCTGTTTCCAAGGGGAACGCGAGATGGCTGCGGACAACAAAATCTTGGGTCAATTTAACCTTGAAAACATCCCACCTGCCCCACGCGGACTGCCACAGATCGAAGTGACCTTCGACATCGACGCCAACGGCATCGTCTCTGTCGGTGCGATGGACAAAGGTACTGGGAAAGAACAGAAAATCACAATCCAAGCCTCTGGTGGCCTGTCCGATGCTGACATCGAACAAATGGTCAAAGACGCCGAAGACAACGCCGAGGCCGATAAAGAGCGTCGCGATCTGATCGAGGCGAAAAACCAGGCGGAAAGCCTCATCCACTCGACTGAAAAATCTGTGGAAGAGCATTCCGATAAGGTTGACCCAACAACGGTCGAAGCCATCGAATTGGCCATCGCCGCCCTCAAAGACGAGCTGGAAACCGAGAACGCGGACAAGATCAAGTCCGGCATCCAGAACGTAACCGAGGCTGCAATGAAGCTGGGCGAAGCGATCTACAAATCGTCCCAAGCCGAAGCCGAAGCGCAAGACATGCCTATGGACGACGGCCCTGGCGGTGTTGACGACGACATCGTTGACGCTGATTTCGAGGACTTGGGCGACGACACCAAGCGCGACTAACTTCTTTTCGTGAAATAGCCAAACCGGTCCGAGTAATCGGGCCGGTTCTGGCTTTCCCAAAGGGGAGTACATCATGGCAAAACGCGATTACTATGAAACTTTGGGCGTCTCGAAAGGCGCCTCAGCCGATGAGATCAAAAAGGGCTATCGCACCAAGGCAAAGGAACTGCACCCAGACCGGAACGCAGACAACCCCGAAGCCGAAGCACAGTTCAAAGAGGCCAACGAGGCCTACGAAGTTCTAAAAGACGCGGAAAAAAAGGCAGCCTACGACCGCTACGGTCACGCAGCCTTTGACGGTGGCATGGGCGGTGGTCCACGCCCCGGTGGTGGCCAGCAAGGTGATTTCGCCAGCGCGTTCTCCGACGTATTCGACGACTTGTTCGGCGACTTTATGGGGGGCGGTGGTGGCGGCCGTGGCGGCGCACGCCAACGTGCAGCCCGCGGATCAGACCTGCGGTATAACCTCAGGGTTTCCCTCGAGGATGCCTTTGCTGGCTTGCAGAAAACCATTTCTGTCCCAACATCCGTAACTTGCGACAGCTGCAGTGGCACCGGTGCGGAAGGTGGCGCCGAACCTGTGAACTGCCCCACCTGTTCTGGCATGGGCAAGGTCCGCGCGCAGCAGGGCTTTTTCACTGTCGAACGCACATGCCCTACATGTAATGGCTTGGGTCAGATTATCAGCAACCCTTGCAAAGTATGCAGCGGTGCAGGGCGCACGCAGAAAGAACGCTCTCTCAGCGTGAATATCCCTGCTGGCGTCGAAACGGGCACCCGTATCCGTCTGGCCGGCGAAGGCGAGGCGGGCATGCGTGGTGGACCTACGGGCGATCTCTATATCTTTATCGAGGTCGAGGAACACACCCTCTTCCAACGCGAAAGCCAGCATTTGTTTTGCCGCGTGCCTGTGTCCATGAGTGATGCAGCTTTGGGCGGTGACATCGAGGTACCAACAATCGACGGGGGACGCAGCCGCGTCAAAATTCCCGAAGGCAGTCAATCGGGTCGTCAAATGCGTCTGCGCAACAAGGGCATGCCAGCACTGCGCGGTGGTGGTTCTGGCGATATGTTCATTGAACTGGCTGTTGAGACACCCGTTAACCTGACCTCTCGCCAGAAAGAGATTCTGCGCGAATTCGACAAACTGTCCGAAGACAACAACCCAGAATCCTCTAGTTTTTTCAGTTCTGTAAAAAACTTCTGGGACTCAATGAAAAGTTAACTCAAACTTTAGGGAATCGGCAGACGGTCTAACCATGTCTGCCGATAACCACTTCTCAGAACCCATGTTGCCACTCTTCGAGGGGCAGGAGATTGTTCTGACCGGCTCTAAGGGCCGTATGCCATCCTATATTCAGGATCACCGAAAACGTTTGCGCGAAAGGTTCCTTGTCGGTGGTGCACCGGCCATGCCCGACTATGAACTGTTGGAACTGATCCTGTTCCGGTCAATCCCCCGATGTGATGTGAAACCGGTGGCGCGCCGTTTGCTGGACACGTTCGGTGATTTCAATCGCGTTCTGGCCGCCCCCATTGAAAGACTGATGGAAGTGCGCGGTGTTGGCGATGCAGTCGCCGTTGATTTCAAAGTGCTCGAGGCTGCGACCCACCGCATGGCGCGCGCGCGCATCTTGCAAAAACCCGTGCTGTCCAGTTGGGACGCCTTGCTGGACTATTGCCACACGGCCATGTCACATCGTGAAACCGAACATTTTCGGGTGCTCTATCTGGACCGTAAAAATGTGCTGGTCGAGGACGAGGAACAAGGCAAAGGCACGGTAGATCACGTGCCGGTCTATCCCCGCGAGATTATGAAACGCGCACTCGAAATTAACGCATCCGCGCTGATCCTTGTGCACAATCACCCGTCCGGTGATCCGACCCCGTCAGAGGCTGACATAACCGTCACCCATCAGATCCAAGACGCCGCAAGCGCCTTGGGGATCACATTGCATGATCATTTGATTATCGGGAAATCGCAGGAACTCAGTTTTCGGACAGAGGGCCTGATCTAGCGTGGGTTATCGGCTGGCCAAAGCCACATCGCGCACAGGTGCCTGCATCACAACAAAATCACCAATGGCATCGCACTCCGGCATAGCCAAGGTGAGGTCGTGCACAACGCGGGCCTCGTTCGGTGTGATTTGAATGGTTTGTGCTGCAACATCGCGGCCACAGGTTTGCGCCAGAACTTCGGTCTCAACAGAAATTACAACCTCGGGATCATCCGCACCTCCGGTCGGTACAGTATAAACCTCGGCTCGGAACGGATTGCTTGTTTCGACCTGACCAAGCTGCATCAAAAAGCCACCACTGGCCTTGAGGGCAACCTCGGCAGTACGCGCAGCGCCGGACCAAACATGGCCAATGTGGCCATAATCCGCGCCTCGCTCAAACGCGTGCAACCCGGTGCCCATATCACCCCGCCATTGGACTACTGTCCGGCTGAAATTACTCAGGCTTGGCACATCGCGATCCGCCATAGCGCCTTCACCAGAATCAAACGCGACAATCACCATCGCAGATGTGGACAGGGCAGGCACCATAATCTCGGCGCCGCCAATGGCGTCGGTCACAAACGAGAACATCATACCTTCATGATGTACTGTCCCGCGGGTGTTGGTCTCACATGGCGCAGACACAATGGCCTGCAAAACAGCAGCAGGCATCGGGCGCAAATTCAGGGAAACGCCGCAATTGGCCTCTGCCACGGTATCCGACGATACCTCTGCACCATCTTCAAGAGCAGTAGGTTCAGTCTGGGTCACAGCCATTTGGCTGCTTTCGTTGGTCATTACAGGAGCCACATCCGGTTTTGCCACCGGCAATGTAGGAACAACAGACGCAGATTGAACAGCAATAGCAGGGGCCTCATTGGACGTATCCAAAGCCGCCAATGCATCGGTGTTTTGCATGACAAACCCAATTGCAATCGCAACAGCAAATGTGCTGCCCGCATAGGCCAAACGTTTCTTATCCATTACTCCAGCTCCCGCCAATTATCCCCAAAGGGACCACTCGCAAATGGAACTATAAGTCGAATTAGACGGATTTAAGGGCGCTTATTGGCACAAATAAGGCACCCCGATTTAGGGATGCCTGACCGGATTAGATCTTGCCATGGCAGTGTTTGAACTTTTTGCCAGACCCGCAGGGACACAAATCGTTTCGCCCCACACCTGCAAAAGCCGTAGGATCGTTTTCGTCAAACCCTTCGGCGGGTTCAAACGCTCCTGCCGCTGAGGGTGTACTGTCCACCTCTGACCGATCCGCTGCCAGGGCCTCCTGTTGCGCTTTAAATTGCGCAATCATGGCTTCCTGCTCTTCTGGGGTCATTGGTCGAACTTGGCCCAATTTCTTGGTCACATCCGTACGCAGACTGTCCAGCATACCTTCAAACAATTGGAATGCTTCGGTTTTATATTCGTTCAACGGATCGCGTTGCGCATAACCCCGAAAGCCGACGACCGAACGTAAATGTTCCAAAGTCAGCAAATGCTCGCGCCATTTTTCATCGATGGTCTGCAGCAAGAACTGCTTTTCGATGTTGCGCATATTTTCGGTGCCAAAGGCTACGGCCTTTTTCGCCATAAATTCATCAGCGGCTGCTTCCAGGCGCTCACGCATGACATCGTCGTCAACGCCTTCTTCACCAGCCCAGGCCATCACAGGGGCATCAAGACCAATCCGTTCCAAAGTGGCCGCATACATGCCCTCAGTGTCCCACTGATCCGCATAGGACCGCGGCGGCATATATTGGGCCACCAGATCGTCGATGACCTCATGGCGCATATCGCCCACAGTTTCGGCCAGATCCTCGGATTCCATGACCTCGCGACGTTGGCTAAAGATCACCTTACGCTGATCATTCATCACATCGTCAAATTTCAAAAGCTGCTTACGAATGTCAAAGTTACGACCCTCGACTTTCGCCTGCGCGCGCTCCAGCGACTTGTTCACCCAAGGGTGCACAATCGCCTCACCCTCGGCCATGCCCAGCTTAGACAGAACCGCATCAAGACGCTCGGATCCAAAGATCCGCATCAGATCATCTTCGAGGCTTAGGAAGAACGACGACCGCCCCGGATCCCCTTGGCGCCCCGACCGACCGCGCAACTGGTTGTCAATCCGACGGCTTTCGTGGCGCTCGGTCGCGAGAACAAACAGACCACCAGCCTCTTTGACTTTCTCTTTTTCCTCAGCCACTTCAGCCTCGATCCGGGTGCGCGTCTCTTCGGGATCCGCGCCCGGTGTTTCGGCCAAGGCCTGCAATACGCGCATTTCCACGTTACCGCCCAACTGAATGTCCGTGCCACGACCAGCCATGTTGGTCGCAATCGTCACGGCACCCAATTTGCCAGCATCCGCCACGATCTGCGCTTCTTGCTCGTGTTGACGCGCATTCAAAACGTTGTGCTTGATGCCAGCCTCATCCAACAGTTTGCTAAGGAATTCGGATTTCTCAATCGACGTGGTCCCCACCAAAACGGGCTGCTGCTTGTCGTTGGCTTTCTTGATCGATTTGACCACGCCATCGAATTTTTCCCGGGCCGTGCGGAACACTTGGTCATGATCGTCTTTGCGGGCAATCGGACGGTTTGTCGGGATCTCAACCACACCCAGTTTGTAGATCTCGTCAAACTCTTCTGCCTCGGTCAGGGCCGTACCCGTCATACCGCCCAGTTTGTTGTACAAGCGGAAATAGTTCTGGAATGTCACCGACGCCAGCGTCACGTTCTCGGGCTGAATATCGCAGCCCTCTTTTGCTTCGATCGCTTGGTGCAGGCCATCGGACAAACGACGCCCAGACATCATTCGACCGGTAAATTCGTCGATCAAGACGATTTCGTTGTCGCGGACAATGTAATCTTTGTCTTTCTCGAACAGTTTGTGCGCCTTGAGGCCCTGATTGACGTGGTGCACGATCGTCGTGCTTTCCGGATCATACAGCGATTGCTCTTCTGGCAGGATGCCCCGCACATGCAGGTTTTCCTCAAGGAACTCGTTGCCTTCGTCGGTGAAGGTCGCGTTCTTTGTCTTTTCGTCCAGCGTGTAATGCTCTTCAGTCAGCTCTGGAATCAATTTGTCGATGGTTTGATACAGCTCAGACCGGTCCTGCGCAGGACCGGAAATGATCAAAGGCGTCCGCGCCTCATCAATAAGGATACTGTCAACCTCATCCACAATCGCAAAGTTGTGGGCGCGCTGATACATCTGGCCAAGGTCAGATTTCATGTTGTCGCGCAGGTAATCAAACCCCAACTCGTTGTTGGTCGCATAGGTCACATCGCAGGCGTAGGCGGCTTGCTTTTCCTCGTCAGGCTGCTGCGGATACACAACGCCGCACGTCATACCCAACGCGTTGTAGACTTTGCTCATCCATTCCGCGTCACGTTTGGCAAGGTAATCGTTGACCGTCACAATGTGCACGCCCTCGCCGGACAGCGCATTCAGGTAGGCCGGGAAGGTCGCCACAAGGGTTTTGCCCTCACCCGTCTTCATTTCGGCAATATTGCCTCTGTGCAGGAAAATGCCGCCCATCAGCTGCGTATCAAACGCGCGCAGACCCAAAGCGCGGCGCGCCCCTTCGCGACAGTTGGCAAAAGCTTCTGGAAGAAGGCTGTCCAAGGCCTCGCCAGCTTTGGCGCGTTCCGACAGCGCTTTGGTTTTCTCGATAAGGCCTTCATCGGTCAATGCCTGAAATTCAGCTTCCAAGGCGTTCACTTTTTCGACAATCGGCCGTGCAGATTTGATTTGGCGGTCGTTTGGTGTCCCAAAAACCTTTTTGGCAATCGTTCCAAAACCCAGCATGATCTCTCCGCATCCTTGGCCCTTTTTCGGGCCTTAACCAATTCGTGTGTGACAGTGTCTTGCCCAACCGTTGGGCGAGCCCTAGAACACCCTTAGGAAAAGGGTTTTCGCCTGCCGCTCATTGGATGTAAGCGCCGCCCTCGTTAGTGTCAACGCCGCCCCAGATTTGGGCCGCCTCAAAGGGAAGAATCCGATGCACCTTCACCATAAAATGACCGCTGTTGCAGGTCTTTGCCTAGCCCTGGCCCTACCTGCCGCTGCACAGGACACAAATGCTGATACTGTTGTGGCCACCGTGAACGGTCAAAACATCACTGTGGGTCATCTGATCACCGCCCGCGCGCGCTTGCCGCAGCAATATCAATCGATGGAAGACAGCGTTTTGTTTGATGGTCTGCTGGATCAATTGGTGCGTCAGACGCTCTTGGCGCAGACCCTTGGCAATGATATCCCCCAGCGCGCTTTGATCACTTTGGAAAACGAACGCCGCTCACTTTTGGCCGGCGAAGTCATCGACAGCCTGATGGGCGCTGCCACCAATGAGGCCGCTATCAAAGAAGCCTATGATACAGCCTACGCCGACGCCCCCGATGAAAAGGAATACAACGCCTCACACATCTTGGTCGAAACCGAAGATGAAGCCAAACAGCTGGTCACAATGCTGGCCGACGGTGCTGACTTCGGGCAGTTGGCTCAGGAAAAATCCACAGGCCCAAGTGGCCCCAACGGCGGCTCTCTGGGTTGGTTTGGTGTAGGCCAAATGGTCAAACCATTCGAAGACGCAGTGATGTCCCTCGCCGATGGCGAAGTATCCGCACCCGTGGAAACGCAGTTCGGGTGGCATGTTGTTAAGCTGAACGAAAGCCGCGCGAAATCCGCACCGGCGCTCGAAGAGGTTCGCGACGAGATCACGCAGCAAATCCAGTCCGCTGCCGTCGACGCAGAATTGGAGCGCCTGATGAGCGAAGGCGACGTTGACCGCACAGCCGCTGAAGGCCTCGATCCCGCCGTGATCAGCAACTATGATCTGCTGTCCAAATAGCCCATGACACGTTCGCCGCTTGCACCCGCTCAATTCCCAATGCTGCCGATGATCAATGGCGTGCGCTTTTCCGCAGTTGAGGCAGGCGTGCGCTATAAAGGGCGCAAAGACGTCATGCTGGCTCATCTGGTTGAAGGCACCACAGTGGCGGGCGTGTTCACCAAATCATCCACGCGGGCCGCACCTGTGTTGGATTGTCAGGCCAAACTGGGTGGCGATTCCAGCAGCGCTGCGGCCTTTATCGTCAATTCCGGCAACGCCAACGCCTTTACGGGCAGCAACGGCCAAGACGCCACATCAGCAGTCACACAAGCAGTGGCCGCCACACTGGATCTGCCGGAAAGTCGCGTGTTTATGGCCTCAACCGGTGTGATTGGCGAGGCCCTGCCTCATAGCAAAATCACCGCAAAACTTGCCGATCTGCGCGATACCCTATCCGCTGGAAAAATCCAAAGCGCAGCAGAGGCGATTATGACCACCGACACCTTCCCCAAAGGGGCGGGTGCGACTTTTGACGCGGATCAGGGCCCGATCAACATCATGGGGTTTGCCAAGGGATCCGGGATGATCGCGCCAGATATGGCCACCATGTTGGTCTATATATTCACCGACGCAGCAGTGGCCCAAGACGATCTACAATCCATCCTCTCGGACCTGACCCAAGACAGCTTTAATGCGATTACCGTCGACAGTGACACCTCCACATCCGACAGTTTGTTGATGGCCGCCACTGGAACGTCGGGCGTCCATGTCAGTGCCGAAGATCCTGCATTTCGCAAAGCCCTTTATGAGGTGATGCTGGACTTGGCCCATCAAGTGGTTTGTGACGGCGAGGGTGCCACCAAGTTCGTTGAAATCAACGTGACAGGTGCGGCATCCCAATCAGAGGCCCGCCAAATCGGCATGTCGATCGCCAATTCACCTCTCGTCAAAACTGCGATCGCTGGCGAAGATCCCAATTGGGGACGCATCGTTATGGCCGTTGGGAAATCTGGCGCCCATGCAGATCGCGACAAACTCAGCATACATTTTGGTGACATTCTTGTGGCTGAAAAAGGCTGGGTCAGTCCCGATTACACGGAATCCGATGGGGCAGCTTATATGAAAAACGATCACCTCTCGATCACTGTCGAGGTAGGCGTGGGGCAGGCATCGGACACCGTTTGGACCTGCGACCTGACCCATGGCTATATCACCATCAACGCTGATTACCGCTCATGAAGACGGTCTTGGTGGCAGCGGTCGCTTTGATCGATGTAGATGGTCGCATCCTGTTGGCGCAACGTCCCGAAGGAAAATCCATGGCAGGCCTTTGGGAATTTCCCGGTGGTAAAGTCGAAGCAGGCGAAACCCCCGAGGTCGCCCTGATCCGCGAATTGCAAGAAGAGTTGGGCATCAATACATGGTCAAGCTGCCTCGCCCCACTGACCTTTGCCAGCCACAGCTATGATGATTTTCATCTGCTTATGCCACTCTTTGCCTGCCGCAAATGGGAGGGCACCCCACAGCCCAAAGAAGGCCAGACATTGGCATGGGCGCGGGCAAATCAGTTACGAGACTACCCGATGCCAGCAGCAGATATTCCCCTGATTCCGATCCTCAGAGACTGGCTTTAGGCTTTATTTTCTGACTGTTAGGTAAAAAACCCTCATATTTGGGCATATTTTCCAAAGATCGCGTAACATTTGTGCGTAACAAGCGACTTTAGGATCATTTTTTAGATGTTTTTTAACTTTGTTCACTCTAGGTTAACAATACACTCACTGGGGAGAACAATATGCTTAAGACAATTTTGCTAGGCAGTTGCGTATCAGTTCAAGGGACATTGGTCTCAAAGCTTCCGTGCGGTCGACTACGTGTGTCGATTGGCAAACTCACGTTTGACGGTTTCCCCGTCTAAGAACAAAAAAGGCGCGGGTCCACACACCCCGCGCCTTTTTTACTTTCAGTATCAGAACCGAACCTAGAAAAATTTAGTCCAGCGTCCGTTCTACTTCTTCCCGCTCGAAAATCTCGATCACATCATTTGGACGAATGTCCTCATAATTTTCGAACGCCATACCGCATTCCTGACCAGACTGAACTTCAGCGACTTCGTCCTTAAAGCGCTTGAGCGTTTTCAACGTGCCTTCGTGAATAACAACGTTATCACGCAACAAACGCACCCCAGCAGAGCGACGCGCGACACCTTCGGTCACAAGACACCCCGCAACACGTCCGACGTTCGACACCTTGAAGACGTCTTTGATTGTGGCGTAGCCGATAAAGTTCTCTTTGATCTCGGCACTCAGCAAACCACTGGCCGCCGATTTCACATCATCCACAAGGTCATAAATCACCGAATAATACCGGATCTCGACGCCCTTTTGGTTGGCTGTGTTCCGCGCAGACGTATTGGCCCGCACGTTAAAGCCAAACACAGGCGCACCGCTGGCTTCCGCCAGACCGATATCGCTTTCCGTGATTGCACCAACACCCGAATGCAGCACGCGCACGCGCACTTCTTCGTTGCCGATTTTTTCCATTGCCTGAACAATCGCTTCTGCAGACCCCTGAACATCAGCTTTTACCAAAATCGGCATCTCGCTCATGTTCTCATCAGCTTTGGCGTTGGCCATCAACTGTTCTAGGGTCGTTGCAGCACCAGCAGCAGCGCGTTTATCTTTGGCGGCTTTCTCGCGATATTCAGCGATCTCCCGCGCCTGCGCTTCGGTTTCAACAACGTTCAAAACGTCGCCTGCCTCAGGTGTGCCATTCAGGCCAAGAACCTCAACCGGCACCGATGGGCCGGCCTCTTTGATGCGCTCGCCTTGGTCATTGATCAGGGCGCGAACCTTACCGTACTGCTCACCCACAACGAAAATGTCGCCTTGGCGCAGCGTGCCGTTTTGAACCAAAACAGTCGCAACCGGGCCACGGCCTACATCCAATTGGGCCTCAATCACAGCACCGCTTGCGGCGCGATCAGGGTTGGCTTTCAGTTCCAGAATTTCCGACTGCAGCGCGATGGCTTCCAGCAGTTCATCCAGACCAGTGCCCTTAACAGCAGAAACCTCAACATCCTGAACCTCCCCAGACATCTGTTCCACAATTACTTCGTGTTGCAGCAAGTCTGTGCGCACCTTGGTCGGATCCGCCGCAGGACGGTCGATTTTGTTGATCGCCACAATCATCGGAACATCAGCCGCCTTGGCGTGATTGATCGCCTCGATGGTCTGCGGCATAACCGCATCGTCGGCTGCCACAACCAAAATCACGATGTCCGTGACCTGCGCACCACGGGCCCGCATTGACGTAAACGCCGCGTGACCAGGTGTGTCGAGGAACGTCAGCTTGGTGCCATTCTGTTCAACCTGATAGGCGCCAATGTGCTGGGTAATCCCACCGGCCTCGCCCGCAACAACGCGTGCATTCCGAATGGCATCCAGCAACGATGTCTTACCGTGGTCAACGTGGCCCATCACTGTGATAACTGGCGGACGATCCTTCAGATCGCCTTCGTCATCTTCAACCGTCGCAATGACGTCTTCCACATCAGAGTCCGAGACGCGCACAACATTGTGGCCAAATTCTTCGATGATCAGTTCAGCCGTATCTGCATCAATGGACTGGGTCTGAGTCGCCATGATGCCGTTGGTCATCAGCGCCTTCACAACATCAGCCACACGTTCCGCCATCCGGTTCGCCAATTCCTGAACCGTAATCGCCTCAGGTAACTGAACGTCGCGCATTACCTTTTCGCGCTCGACCTGACCGCCCATCGCTTTTTGGCGGGCGCGCTCTTGCTTACGCTTCATCGCAGCCATCGACCGATGACGGCCATCGCCACCAGACAAGGCCTGATTCAACGTCAACTTACCGGAACGACGGTTGTCATCCCCACCACGGCCCTTGCCACGCGTGTTGCGATCTTTGTTCTCGTCTTCGCGCTTGCGCGGGGCTGCCGACGGTTTTCCAGCAGCCGGTGCCGCGCGCGAGGGGGCCGCATTGTCCGCCGCGGGGGCGGCCGCAGCAGCAGCAGCCGAGGCCGCAGCGGCGGCAGCTTCTTTTGCTTTGCGTTCTTCTTCTTCGCGCTTGGCTTTCGTGCGCTCTTCGCGCTCGCGCTCTTCGCGTTCTTTGGCTTCTTGTTCTTCGCGGCGACGCGCACGATCTGCGGCGCGTTCTTTTTCTTCGGCCTCACGCTTTGCAGCATCCTCGGCTTCACGTGCCTTGGCTTGCTGCAACGCCTTCATCCGACGTTCCATCTCAGCATCCGAGATCCCCGCAGGACGTTTGGACGGATCACTGCCCACTACAGGCGATCCGCTGGTCGGCTTGTTGGCCGCACCGGGTTTGGGCACCATGACGCGCTTGCGCTTGGTTTCAACCACAACGCTTTTGGTCCGACCATGCGAGAAGCTTTGCTTCACGTTGCCGGTGCGTGGGCGAACGCCCAATGTCTTTTTGCCGTCGTCTTCGCTCATCTAGCCGTCTATCCTTTCAGCGGGCCGTGGCCCCCATCGGTTTTCGCATCTGTTTCTCGCAGACCGCGCAACTTAAGCGCAGTCTCTATAACACGTTGTGTGAGTCCACCAGACACGAGTGCGCCGTGTATCACACTTTCACGCCCAAATGCCAAACCCAATTCCTGTTGGGTCAGCATCCCAAAGTAGCGCGCCCCTTCCGGGGTCCATAATTTCGTTTTACCTCGTTCGGACCCATCACTGGCCTGAACAAGAACTTTGACCATATCGTTGGCCAAAGCGTTCTTTACCTTTTCAAAGCCACAAACAGCCGATCCAGCCTTGCGAGAGAGCGAGATCAGATCGACCATCTGACGCGCCAATCCCGCCTCAACCAAAGCCGCCAGATCATCCGGCACCTTCACCTGCATTTTGGCCGCACGGGCAAAAGCACCCTTTTTGATCGCTTGCGCAAATGCCGTCTGCGAGGCCACCAAATACAATCCACGACCCGGCAATTTCGCACGCAAATCCGGCACGACTTGACCCTCGGGACCCACCACAAACCGGATCAACTGATCCTTTGGCAGTACCTCGCCAGTACCAATGCACTTGCGCTCTGGCGCATCAAGGCGCTTGGGTTGGCCACCGCGTCCCATATATCAAGGTCCTCAAAGAGGCCAATTAGGCCCCTTTACCTTCCGAGAATACATCAGCAGCAGTCAATTCGCGATCAGGGTCCAATTCCCCTTCGACTTCTTCTTCGGCCACTTCCAATTCCGCCGGGTCAACCCAACCAAGGGCCACACGCGCCGTCATTACCATAGCCTGCGCTTCTTCCAAAGACACATCGAAAGGTTCAAGCACGCCATCATCTTTGACGCGCTGACCATCAACTGTGGTCCAACCACCGGCCAATTCCCAATCCGCACAGGTGGCGAAATCTTCCAGCGTTTTCACGCCATCTTTGGCCAGGGCTTCTACCATCTGGGGTGTCAGACCCTCAAATGCAACCAGACTATCCTCGACACCCAACTCACGGGCCACTTCCATGGCCTTTTTGTTGATCGCTTCCAAATGGTCGCGGGCGCGAGCCTGCAATTCGGCAGCTGTGTCATCATCGACACCGTCGATGACCAGCAATTCCTCGACCTCAACGTAAGCCACTTCTTCTAGGTTGGTGAACCCTTCGGAAACCAGCAACTGAGCGAAAAACTCGTCCACATCCAGCGTGTCCATGAACAGTTTGGTGCGCTCGGCAAACTCGGCCTGACGACGGGCACTTTCGTCCTCTTCGGTCATGATGTCGATGTCCAGACCAGTCAATTGCGAGGCAAGACGGACGTTTTGCCCGCGACGACCAATCGCCAGCGACAGTTGCTCGTCAGGCACTACAACTTCGATGCGCTCGGCTTCTTCGTCCAGAACAACTTTGGTCACCTCAGCAGGCTGCAAGGCGTTCACAAGGAAAGTCGGCTGATCTTCGTTCCAAGGGATGATGTCAATCTTTTCACCCTGCAATTCGTTCACAACAGCCTGCACGCGGCTACCACGCATACCAACACAGGCACCCACAGGATCAATCGAGCCATCATAGGAAATCACAGCAATTTTGGCGCGCGATCCGGGATCACGGGCCACGGCCTTGATCTCGATGATACCGTCATAAATCTCTGGCACTTCCATCTTGAACAACTCGGCCATGAATTCCGGCGCTGTACGGCTCAGGAAGATCTGTGGCCCACGCTGTTCGCGACGCACATCTTTGATGTAGCAACGGATACGATCGTTCGGGCGATAGCTTTCGCGGCCGATCTTTTCATTGCGACGCAGGATCGCTTCACCAGCACCCACATCGACAATAACGTTGCCGTACTCTTCGCGCTTAACTTGCGCATTGATAATGGTGCCAGCGCGGTCTTTGAATTCCTCATACTGACGATCACGCTCGGCTTCGCGCACCTTCTGAAGGATCACCTGCTTGGCCGACTGCGCCGCAATCCGGCCCATCTCGACCGGGGGGACTTCTTCGACGAAAGTCTGCCCGATCTCAGGGTTTTCCATGTACTGCTTGGCCTGTTCAACAGTGAACTCAGCCTGATAATTTTCCAACTCTTCCTCAGCAACCACAGTGCGCACACGGGTGAACGTGGCGCGACCTGTCTTGCGGTCGATGGACACGCGAATATCCATTTCCGCGCCGTAGCGGGATTTCGCCGCACGGGCCAGACTTTCTTCCATCGCCTCGATGACCAACGCAGGGTCGATCATCTTTTCGCGGGCCACAGCCTCGGCGGTTTGCAAAAGTTCCAGCTGGTTTGCTGATGTAATAGCCATCTCAGTCCTCCTCAGAACCGGTTTCATCAACGATCTCGTCGAAATCGTCTTCGTTCACAATCCCCGCCGCTTTGCGCTGGCGGAGCATTTCAGTAATCAATTCGTCTGTCAGGACCAGTTTGGCATCAGTGAGCCAATCAAACTGCAATCCAACGGTGCCTTCTTCGATGTTGATCAGCACCTCTTCGCCCTCAACACCGGCCAATTCGCCTTTGAACCGACGACGTCCATCGATCAGGTCAGCCGTTTCAATCTTGGCCTCATACCCCTGCCATTGGTCAAAATCCTTCAGCCGCGTCAAGGGCCGATCAATGCCCGGACTGGACACCTCCAACGCATAGGCATCCAAAATCGGGTCTTCCACATCCAGCGTGGCACTAATAGCCGTGCTGATCTGGCCGCATTCATCCACTTCGATGCCACCATCAGGACGCTGCGCCATAATCTGCAACGTGGTGGTTTTACCCGACATCAAACGCACACGCACCAGTTCAAACCCCATATCTTCGATGACAGGGGTGATGATCTCGGCTAGACGGCGATCAAGCGCGGCTTTGGCAACAAGGTCTGACATATATATCGCTTGCCTTTCAGGCACAAAAAAACGGGCGCGCGGCCCGTTGAAACTCTCCGGTGGAGCGCTGGGTTTGGACCCCAACACGCCGCTGTTGATAGGGATATAGAGCGGTTAACTGGATTCTACAAGAGGCCAATCGCTGGCAGGTTGGTCATACGCTTGCCATACACCTGCCATACGCCGTATGGCACCCACCGTACTGTGGTTAAGCGGGTCCCAAAATGCAAAACGCCCCACCAAAAGGCGGGGCGTTTCACGTGGCCTAAGGGCCGATCAGTTTAGGCAAACCACCAACGCTCCATCAGGCGCGAGCTGTCCATCTGGAACACGTTGCCGATGGTGCCCGAGTTGGCCAGTTTGGTGGAATGCGCGTCAACATAGTTGGCGTACATTGGAACAACTGTGCCGCCCTCGGTAGACATCAACATCTGCATTTCAGTGTACATGTCTTTCCGTTTACCACTGTCGAGTTCCGCGCGAGCGGTCAGCAACAGCTCTTGGAAGCGGGCGTTTTCCCACGCTGTATCGTTCCATGGCACACCAGATTCGTAGGCTGTCGAGAACATCCAATCCTCTGTCGCACGACCAGACCAGTAGCACGCACACCATGGCTTTTTCAGCCAAACGTTGGACCAGTAGCCATCAGCAGGTTCTTGCACCACGTTCAGGTTGATACCAGCCGCTTTGGCCGAGGCTTGATACAACTGAGCCGCATCAACAGCACCCGAGAACGCCGCATCAGAAGCAGACAAATCAACTGACAAACCGTCCATACCAGCAGCCGCCAACAGCGATTTTGCCTTCTCTGGATCGTAGTCGTTTTGTGGTAGATCAGCCGCATAGTACTGGTTTGCAGGACCGATAGGGTGGTCGTTTGCAACAGCACCGTGACCCAACAGGATCTTGTCGACCATTTCCTGACGGTTGATCGCATGCTTCAGCGCCTGACGCACCTGCATGTTGTCGTAAGGCGACAGGTTGGTCAGCATTGGGAAAGTATAGTGCTGGTTGCCTGTGACCTCGAAGATGTTGATCATCGGGTTGGCTTTCATCAACGGCTCAGTCTTGAAATCAACGCGGTTTACCGCATCAACTTGACCTGTCATCAGCGCATTCATACGAGCAGATGAATCGTTGATAGCAATCACTTCGACGCTGTCGAACCAACCGGCAGAGCCGTCTTTGTAGTGGCTGTCGACGCGCTTGCCGACGAAACGCACACCGGGGTCGAACGACTCGACCATGTACATGCCTGTACCGATCCCTTTGGCGATAGCTTCGTCCACCATGCCCGCCGGATACATCAGGATGTGATAGTCAGACAGCAGGAACGGGAAGTCAGCGTTACCCGCAGCCAGCGTAAAGACGATCTCGTGATCGTTGACTTTTTTCATGTCGGTAATTGCAGATACAATCGGCTTGGCCGCAGATTTTGCGCCTTCCGCTGTGTGCATGTTCAACGACTCAATTACGTCGTCTGCGCCAAAGGCTTTGCCGTTGTGGAATGTTACGCCCTGGCGCAACTTGAATGTCCATGTGACAGCATCTGCGCTGGCTTCCCAGCTTTCGGCCAATTCACCCTTAAGTGTACCATCGGCACCCACTTCGGTCAGGCAGTCAAACACACAGCCGTGCGCCGACATGATCATGTAACTGTCCGAATGTGTCCGGCCATCCCAGCTATCGGATGTGTTCGCACCCGCAAGGCCCAGGCGCAGTGTGCCACCGCGTTTGCCTTGTGCAACTGCTGGCATGCCAGTGGCCGCCAGAACCGAGGCGGCCGCCCCAGTTTTCATTAAGCCACGTCTACTAATTTGAGACATATGTTCGTTCTCCCATGTTGAACTTTTTGAGTGTTATCCCTCAGATCCCGAGATTTCCCCGGTGCTTCGAATTACATCTTACCAACTGCTGCGTCCCCGATGTTATCAACTCCGCGTTCATTCAGCAGATTGGTCAGCCAATCAGGATCCATTTCCGGCACAGAGCTGAGCAATAGATCCGTATAGGCGTGATGTGGCGGTGTAAACATTTCGGCCTTTGGGCCCTGTTCGATCACTTTGCCATTTTTCATCACCACGACCTCGTCTGCGATGGCTTTAACCGTCGCCAGATCGTGGGTGATAAACATATAGGACAGGTTCAAGTCGTCCTGCAATTTTGCCAGCAACCGCAGGATACCTTCAGCCACCAATTGGTCCAAAGCCGATGTGACCTCGTCACAAATGATAAACTTCGGCTCGGCTGCCAAGGCGCGCGCAATCCCGATACGCTGCTTTTGACCGCCTGATAGCTCAGAGGGCAAACGGTCGCGATATTGGTTCGGCTCCAGCTCGATCTGGTCCAGCAACTCGTCGACACGCTTTTGTTTCGCAGCCCCTTTGAGGCCCATGTAAAACTCAACCGGTCGGCCAATTATGTCACCAATTGATGTGCGGGGGTTCAGTGCCGTATCAGCCATTTGATAAATCATCTGCGCCTGACGCAACTGTTCTTTGGACCGTTTTCGATAGTCCAAAGGCAACTCGACACCGTCAAAAGCAATACTGCCCTGCTTGGGCGGTAACAGGCCAGTGATACACCGCGCCGTCGTCGATTTGCCCGACCCACTTTCGCCAACAACAGCCACTGTGCGGCCCGGATGAATATCAAAACTGACATCAAACAAAACAGGTGTTTTGCCGTAGGCCGCCGTCACATTATGCACCGACACAACCGGCGTACTGTCTACTGGAACTGCTGCCTTAGCGGGGCGTTCAAACTCACGAACGGCCCAAAGGCTTTTGGTGTATTGTTCCTTTGGGGCGGACAACATTGTGCGGGTGTCAGCCTCTTCGACCTCGTCACCGCGCAGCAGCACTTTGATCTTGTCTGCCATCTGGGCCACAACGGCCAAATCGTGAGTGATGTAAATGGCAGCCGTGTTGAACTGTTCCACAATGTCGCGGATCGAAGCAAGAACCTCGATCTGTGTGGTCACGTCCAAAGCTGTTGTCGGCTCGTCAAAGATAATCAAATCAGGACGGCAGGACATGGCCATTGCAGTCATCGCCCGTTGCAACTGACCGCCCGACACTTGGTGCGGATAGCGAAAGCCTATCTGGTCCGGGTTGGGCAGACGCAACTTTTCATACAGCTCCATTCCGTCAGCCTCGGATTCCGATTTGGACATCACACTGTGCTGCGTGGGGCCTTCGGTATGTTGATCAAGGATCTTGTGGGCCGGATTAAAACTGGCCGCTGCAGACTGCGCCACATAGGCAATCCGTTTGCCCAGCAAAGCACGTTTAACCGCAGCAGAGGCATTGACCAGATCAACACCGTCAAATTCAACAGAGCCACCAGAAATGCGTACGCCGTCACGGGCAAAACCCATGGCCGCCAAACCGATCGTCGATTTACCAGCACCGGATTCACCGATCAGACCCAGCACTTCGCCCTTGTTCAGATCAAGATCGACACCTTTGATAATCGGGTTCCAAGTCTCGTCACTGCGGCCTTCGATTTTGAGACCGCGAATTTTGACCAGTTGATCGCTCATTCTTTTAGCCCCGACGATTTATGCAGCATCCAGTCTACCACGAAATTCACAGCAACGGTGAGCAATGCGATAGCACCCGCTGCCAACAACGGCGCTGCGGCCACTTGCGGTGCAAAGGCTGCAAAGTTGATGAACTGCGACAGGTCTTTGACCATCGTGCCCCAGTCCGCAAGCGGTGGCTGAATACCCACACCTAAGAACGACAAGGAGGCAATTGTGAGAAACACAAAGCAAAAGCGCAGACCAAATTCAGCCAACAGGGGTGCCGTGGCATTTGGCAGGATTTCCTTGAAGATCAGATAGCCAAGGCCTTCACCGCGCAGTTTTGCCGCTTCGATGTAGTCCATCACCACGATGTTTTGCCCAACGGCGCGGGCCAAGCGGAACACGCGAGTGCTGTCGATGACAGCGATGATCACCACCATGAAATAAGTCAATGGGATGCCCAATTGGTTTGCCCAAACCGATGCGATTGTCATCAAGAGCAAGGCAAAAATCAAAGCAGGGATCGCCATCAACACATCCACAGCACGCGATAGCAATTGGTCCAGCCAACCGCCCAAAGTCGCCGCGAGAAAGCCCAAGGTGCCGCCAATGAAAAACGCAAGGCAAGTTGTGACAAAAGCGATGCCCACCGTGTTCTGCGCGCCGTAAATCAGACGGCTCAGAATGTCGCGACCAATCTGGTCAGTGCCTAGTGGATACTCTGGGTTGCCACCCATGGCCGGATCGCCGCCCGGAACGACATTCGCTGCCGCCAAAATTTCCTCTTGTCCGTAAGGGGCGATCACCCCCGCAAAAATAGACAGGATGGCGTAAAGGATAATGGTCAAAACCCCAAAGCTGGCGGTGAGGGGCATTGATCGAAACAGCTTGCGAGTTGCAGCGGTGCCCACGCGTTTGCCAAATTCCTTGAAGATGATCGAGGCCACAGCGAAAATCGCCAACCCATGCAAAGCCACGCGGAAAAAGAAATACTTGTTGGCTTCGGGACCAGTGGCAAACCATGAAACAATGTAGAGATACGCGATCACCGCCAACAGCATCGCGCCCAGCGCGAAACCATAGGCCACGCCGGTGCCCATATCACGAAAATATGGTTTGTTGCCGGTTGCGGACTGTCCCGCGAAACGGAAGCCTAGCCCCAAAGGCAGTGCCATCACGAAAATGGCGAGGATCATCAGCAAAGTATTCATTTTGGATGCCTCAGACGTGGGTTCGATAGGATAGACAGAATATCCGCCAGCAGGTTCAGCAAGATATAAGCCGCCGCAAAGATCAGACAGCAGGCCTGCACCACTGGAATATCGCGGATCTTAACGCTGTCCACGAACAGCTGACCGATGCCCGGATAGACAAAGACCACTTCGACCACGACCACACCGGTGATGAGGTAGGCAAGGTTCAGGGCGATCACGTTGATGATCGGGGCCAGTGCATTGGGCAAGGCGTGCTTAACGATCACCCGCATTGGGCTGATGCCTTTGAGGCGCGCCATTTCGATATAGGGCGAGGCCAACAGGTTGATAATCGCAGCGCGCGTCATCCGCATCATATGGGCCGTCACCACCAAAGTCATTGTAAGTGCGGGCAACATCGTGCGGTTCAGACGTTCGCCAAAACTCATACCGTCATAAATATTGGACAGGGATGGCAGCAGCGGGTTCAGCACTGCAAGGAACAAGATCAAGATGTAGGCGAGGAAAAATTCAGGGCTGGAAATAGACGAAAGCGTAAAGATGTTCGCAAGCCGGTCAAACACGGTGTTGCGATAAAGTGCGGCCAGAATGCCCAAGATCAGGGACAACGGCACTGCAATCATCGCAGTCACACCAGCAAGGAACATGGTGTTGGCAAACCGCGGGCCGATCTGCGCGGCGACAGAACCAAGACCGGATCCCGTGTCAGCCCCAGCAAAACTGGCAAAGTTTGCAGCTGCAAAACTGGTCCCAAGGTCAAAGCGCAATGCCTTACCAAGCCATTCGAAATACCGCACGACGGGATGCTTATCCAAGCCAAGGTCTGTGCGGATCGCAGCAACCGCCTCTTCCGTGGCGCCTTGACCCAAAATAGCTTGCGCGAAATCACCCGGAAGCGAGTTCACAGCGGTAAAAATAACGATAGAGACAACAAGGAGGGTCAAAAGGCCCAAACCGAGCCTCTGCAAAATAATTCGAGCGACAGAGCCCACCACATTTCCCCGTTTTATTTTTTGTTGGCCCTAGGGTTAATAAAAAATCGAGGTCTGTAAAGCCTAAAGGCCTAATTGTTTAGGGTTCCGGCCTATTTGATCCATTGTGCGAACCAATTCAGCGCTTATCCCAACTTCTGACAAAGCATGACCCGCTTTTGGCACCATCTTCAACGTGGCTTGGGGCCACGCCTGTGCAAGATGCCAGGCAGATGTAGGCGGACAGATCATATCATAACGCCCCTGAACTATTTTTGCAGGTATGTGAGCTATCTTGGGAAGATCGCGCATTATTTGCCCATCTACCTCAAGAAAGCCGGCATTTTTAAAGTAATGATTCTCAAGACGAGCAAAGGCACGGGCGTATTCGCCAGGGCTTTCACCGACCATCCCTTCGCTATCGATCGAGGCCAGCGCATTTTCCCAACTGGCCCAGGCACGGGCGTAGCGCGTCTCTTGCATCATATCGCCAGAAAATAACCGACGGTGATAGGCCCCAATCAGATCGTCATGTTCGTCTTCTGGCACAAGGTCAGTAAATCGTTTCCACAAATCCGGCCAAAATTGCCCAGCGCCGCCACCGTAAAACCACGTCAACTCAGCCTGCGTCATGAGGAATACACCGCGCAACGCCAAGAAGGCCGCAGCCTGCGGATGGGTTTGCGCATAGAGCAGGGCCAAGGTTGCCCCCCAACTGCCACCAAAGACCACCCATTTTTCAATGTCCAGCGTCGCGCGGATCAGCTCCATATCCGCGATCAAATGCCAAGTCGTGTTATCTTTGACACTGGCATGGGGCCGTGACCGGCCACAGCCGCGCTGATCAAAAAGGACAATCCGGTAAATATCTGGATCAAAATAGCGACGCATCGCAGGGCTACATCCCCCACCCGGACCACCATGGCACACAACCACGGGCACGCCATTTGGGTTACCACATTGTTCAACATAGACCTTGTGCCCATCGCCCACATCCAGCATCCGCTGATCAAAGGGATCAATAGCGGGATAAAGGTGTTGCATCACTGATCTTGAGGCTGCGTTTTTGTCCATGACGCCCTATATAGTCCTAAAAATGTAACACGCCATTGGGTTCTTGAACCGAGGAGGGCAAAATGCAAGCGCAACAAACCACTGTTGATCCAAATGAAATCGCAAAATTCGAAGCTATGGCTGCAGAATGGTGGGATCCCACTGGCAAATTCAAACCACTTCACATGCTTAATCCTTGCCGTTTGGATTACATCACGCGCCAGATTGCTGCGGAATATGGCCGCGATCTGGGACAGGATTTGCCGTTCAAAGGGCTGCGTATCCTTGATATCGGCTGCGGTGGCGGTCTGTTGTCGGAACCTCTGGCCCGATTAGGGGCTGATGTGGTTGGCGCAGATGCCGCCGAACGCAATATTCCCGTGGCCCAAATCCACGCTGAACAATCTGGCCTAAAGATTGATTACCGATTTACCACGGCAGAAGCCCTCGCGCAGGCTGGTGAACAATTTGACGCCGTGGTGAATATGGAAGTGGTCGAACACGTGGCTGATCCATTGGCCTATTTGACAGCGTGTCAGACTCTGCTCAAACCCGGCGGTGTCCACATCTGTTCTACCATCAATCGCAATCCCAAGAGTTTCATGATGGCCATCATTGGTGCTGAATATGTGATGCGCTGGCTGCCAAAAGGCACCCATGAATGGAATAAGTTCATCACACCCGACGAGTTGTTCAAATTGCTGAGCGATGCGGGCCTAACGCCCGTTGACCGGCAAGGATTTGTCTTTAATCCGCTGGGCTTTACGTGGTCTTTGTCCGATCGCGACCTCAGCGTGAACTACACCACTACGTCCACAAAGCCCGATTAATCTGTCTCAGCAAGGCTAAGCCGTAGACTGCGTAGGACAGGGATCGCTGTGCGTACTTTGTCCTCGCCCATACCGCGCACGGCTTCTGCGACCATGGGGGTTATGGCCTGAATTGCGGCATCCGTGGCGGCACGCCCCGAGGGGCTAATTGCCACCATTTTGCGGCGTGCATCGTCCCAGTCCGGTCGCACATGAATGTATCCAGCGACCTCTAGCTTATTGAGAGTGTTGGTAATGGCGCCACGCGACAGATGAAATGTCTTGGCCAATTGCGCCGGGGATCGTTCGGCGCCCACATAGGCCAAATGATTCAGCACAGAAAAATGGGACAGCTCCATACCGCGTGGCAAAACCTTGCTGACGCGGTTTCGCACCAGTTGTTCTACTGTCAGGATCTCGCTGAAAAACGAGACGGCAAGAGACGTTTCAGTTTGACTCATGCGGGCAGTATGTACCGAGTTTCATTAAAAAGGGAGGGTACTTTGTGCCGCATCTGGTCAACTTTGGCCAAATCGATGTCTACATATGTTGCGCCCACCTCGGTTCCGGCATCCGCTAAAACCGTCCCCCAAGGATCAATCACCAAAGAATGGCCATGGGTTTTGCGGCATCCGTGATCCCCTGTTTGCGCTGGAGCCACGATAAAACACCCCGTTTCAATCGCACGTGCGCGCAGCAAACTTTCCCAATGGGCGGGGCCTGTGACATAAGAAAACGCCGCAGGAACCGTAATGATTTGCGCCCCGGCCTGCGCCAAATGTCGGTATAGCTGCGGAAAGCGCAGATCGTAGCACACTGTCAGGCCGAATGTCGCTTCGGGTATTTTTGCCAAAACTGCTGTGGTACCGGCCCGATAGGCCGAGGATTCGCGGTAGGTTTCTTCCGCGCTGACATCCACATCAAACATGTGGATCTTGTCGTAGCGCGCCACGATGCTGCCATCCCGTGCGATCAGGATCGACCTGTTCGCAAAGCGGCCATCGGCGTCTCCGGTCTGAAGTGCCAAGGATCCAATGAGGATGTTCGTATTTAAAGTGGCCGCCTGTATTTGTAGGGCTTTGAGAGTCGGGTCATTTTCCTCAAGCTGTAAAATTTCAGATTGATGCGCACGATCAGCGGACAGACAGTTGGTCACTTCTGGCGTGAGGATCATATCCGCACCATTGGCCGCAGCCTGTGCAATCATGTCCTGAACGACGGCCAAGTTGGCGACAGGATCGTCCGTCGAAGTAATCTGGAGAAGGATGAGTTTCACGTCATCACCCCTTGAGCAGCGCATCCAATTTACCGGCCCGATCCAAGGCATAGAGATCATCACAGCCACCAACATGTGTTTCGCCGATAAAGATTTGTGGGACTGTACGCGCACCATTGGCACGCTGGATCATCTCTGGCTTGCGATCTGGATTGGCAGCAACGTCAACTTCGGCAAAGTTCACGTCCTTTGATGTCAGCAGCCGCTTTGCCGCGTGGCAAAAACCACAAAGGGGCGAGGTATAGATTTCAACAGGCTGCATTGGTGTCTTCCTTTTATTGGCACCCAGTGGTTTACGCCTCCTTGCCGACCCGCGCCAGTGTCACAACGGAAATTTCTTTTGCGCCTGCATCAAGGCACGCACTGGCCGAGGCCGCAAGAGTAGCCCCCGACGTCATCACATCATCGATCAACAACATATGACGGCCTTGTATTTTCGCAGCATGTTTTGCAGTAACGCCTATGCAATCACTAACGGCCTGAAACCGCTCGTCACGGTTTAATCCATCCAAAACGACCGTGGGTTTACGTCGTTCAAGCGCATCCAGCAAAACCGGCAGGTCCGTCGCAAGGGCAACGGATTTTGCCAATTCGGCCGACTGATTATAAGTCCTGCTGAGAAACCTGCGCCAATGCAGTGGCACCGGTGCTAGCATCATATCGGGCTGCAAAATCGGGGCCGCCGCACGGGCCATCCATTGCCCCGCAGGGCGCGCCAGATCGCTACGGTCCCCATGTTTTAGCCGCAGGATCAGCTTGCGCGCGTTGTCCGTGTAGCGCAATGCCGCCCGTCCTTGCAGCCAAGGCCGCGCCACGGTCAGACAATCGTCACACAATATGCTGTCCTCTTCATCGCCGGGCAGGTTGATCCCACATTTGTCACATAGTGCGCCCCCCAAGAACGGCGTCTTGGACCAACATTCACCGCAGAGTGCGTCGATATCTTGGGTATCGTTGTCACAAGTGACACAGCGCCGCGGGTACAAAAGATCTAAAGCAGATTGAAACATAGGGTCATTCTCAGTACTCCGGCCACATGAACGCACCGCGCAGGCTTACCGACCGTTTGGCTTTGACCCGCAATCGCCATCAACGCAGGCGGTCCAAGGCCATGTTTCTATTCCAAGCCGCGATGCACGAGGTTTCAGAAAGACTGAAAGACGTTAATAGAACGTTTACCAAGGTGGCAATTGTCACAGGCCACTCGGATCTGTGGCGCGCAGAATTTCCGCAGGCAAAGATTATTCCTGACACGGACACGCTGGATTTTGCGGGAACCGGTTATGATCTGGTGATCCACGCAATGTCTCTGCATTGGGCGGATGATCCAGTGGGTCAAATCATCCAATGCGCGCGGGTTCTGCAACCTGATGGCCTGTTTCTGGCCTGCCTTTTTGGGGGGGAGACCCTGATCGAGCTACGACAAGCAATGGCGCAAGCCGAAACGAAGATCACGGGCGGCCTGTCCCCTCGAATTGCGCCAATGGCCGAAATACGGGATCTGGGTGCGCTATTACAACGGGCCGGGTTGGCATTGCCCGTGGCCGATACACAACAATCAACTGCCAGCTACCTTGATACAACACACCTCATGCATGACCTGCGCCACATGGGCGAGGCAAATTCTCTTGCGGATCGGATCAGAACACCAACCCCACGCAGTGTTTTTCACCAGACCCAAAAAATCTACGCCGAACACTTTTCCTTGCCCGATGGTCGTATCAAAGCAACGTTCGAAACTGTTTTCCTAACCGGCTGGGCCCCTGCCGCAGATCAACCAAAGGCTCTGCGTCCCGGATCGGCGACCCACCGTTTAGCTGATTTTTTGGGCACTCCTGATCAAAAAGACCCAAAGCCAAAAGATTGACCTGAGAGCAAAAGCGTTTATCTGCACTCTATTGGTCAAACTCTGTAAGGTTGGAGACACGCAAAATGCTGGATGCGAAAAATATGGACAAAGCTGTGCACACAGAAGACGACCTCGCCAAATGCCCCGTCCACGCGCCGGCAGATCATCCAAAGATCAAGCCTGCTAAGGTTGGTATCCTGTTGGCCAACCTCGGCACACCTGACAACTACGATTATTGGTCCATGCGCCGCTATTTGGGCGAGTTTTTGTCCGACCGTCGCGTCATCGATTACTCACCCTTCATCTGGCAGCCTTTGCTGCAGTTGATCATTCTGACCAAACGCCCGTTTTCCAGCGGCGCTGCCTATAAATCAATTTGGAACGAAGAGGCCGGCGAAAGCCCCTTGATGACCATCACCAAGGACCAAACCGCCAAGATTAAAGCGCAGATGCACAAAACCTACGGCGACGATGTCATGGTCGATTTTTGCATGCGCTACGGCAATCCGTCGACTCAATCCAAAGTCCGCGCGATGATCGAGGCAGGATGTCAAAAGATCCTCTTTTTCCCGCTTTATCCGCACTATGCCGGTGCAACATCTGCCACGGCCAATGATGAATTTTTCCGCGCGTTGACCAAAGAAAAATGGCAGCCAACTGTGCGTACGGTGCCTGCCTATTACGAGCACCCCAGCTATATCGAAGCCTTGGCCCAATCCATCGAAACCGCCTATGCCAAACTGGAAACGCGGCCAGATATCTTGGTGTGTTCGTATCATGGCGTACCAAAACGTTATCTGATGGAAGGCGATCCCTATCACTGTCAGTGCCAGAAAACGACGCGCCTGCTTAAGGAACGTCTGGGTTGGCCCGACACGGATATCCGCACCACCTTCCAGTCGCGTTTTGGTCCCGAAGAATGGCTGAAACCCTACACGGTAGAAGAGGTCGCGCGTTTGGCCGAACACGAAAACAAACGCAACATCGCTGTGTGTGCACCTGCGTTTTCTGCCGATTGCATCGAAACGCTGGAAGAGATCAACGAGGAGATCAAAGAAAGCTTTGAGGAAGCCGGTGGTCAGCAGTTTACCTATATTCCTTGCCTCAACGATGACGATGCACATATCGACGCGCTGTCGACCGTCATTCGTGAAAACCTCAAAGGCTGGATGGACTAAGTTTCATTCGCCCATAGAAAAAGGCGGCAGGGTCACCCTACCGCCTTGATCAAATCTGGTGTGCTAGGCTTATGAGCTTGCAGCAGCGGCCAGCAGCAAGATCGCCATCAATGGCAGGATGATGCCACCAGCGGAGGACCCTGTTGTCTCTTCAACAATCATCTCTGGTTCCATTTCCATCATCGGCTCTTCCATGTTGCCAGCGAAAGCTGTGGAAGCGGCAGTTGCGAATGCGGCGGCAAGTACGATCTTTTTCATGTGTAGTCTCCAAAAAACTGGTCGTCATATAGGGTTAGAGGCCGACGACGTGCCCCAAGAACAATCTCTTGGGAATGGTAAAAACAGAAAAAGCTACGAAAATCAAATTTTCTTGGCGGGGAATATCACGCTATTCCCGTCATATCGGCATAGTTGTCACATCTTTTGATATGAAAATGACGATCGGAAATTAGAAAAGGCAGCGGATTAGACCGCTGCCCTTTCGAATGTCTTAACTGTGCAAAGCTTATGAGCTTGCAGCAGCGGCCAACAGCAAGATTGCCATCAAAGGCAGGATGATGCCACCAGCGGAAGAACCAGTGGATTCTTCTACGATTACTTCTGGTTCCATCATCGGCTCTTCCATGTTGCCAGCGAATGCTGTGGAAGCGGCGGCAGTGAAAGCAGCGGCAAGAACAAGTTTCTTCATTTTCTAAACTCCAGTAAATGCAAGCCGCCGAAATAACTGAGGTCGACGACAAGCCCCAAGACTGTACCTCGTGCTCCCGACAAAGCAGGATTTGCGGGCAATTGCAAACCAACTTGGCGGAAATCAACGGTCACAGCCCAAAAATTGTCAAATTAGCAACACTTGAGTGCCCACTTTGGTCAACTCAAACAGCTGCGCGATATGCTCGTTATAGAGACCAATACAGCCATTGGACGAACGTCGCCCAATTTTGCGTGTATCATGGGTGCCATGGATCCGATAATACGTCCAAGACAGATACAGTGCGTGGGTGCCCAATGGGTTATCCGGACCTGGACCGACAAAATCAGGCCACTCAGGATTGCGCTTTTTCATGGACGGGGTTGGGCGCCAACTTGGGCCTTCGACCTTGCGCGTCACAACGGTACGGCCCTTGCGGGTCAGGTCCTGTGTCAGCGGAACGCTGGAAGGGTATAGTTTGTAATCTGTGCCATCTTCCGACCAAAAATGTAGTGCGCGTGATGAAATATCAACCAGCACGGCGCCGTTCGTAAGATCGGAAAAGTAGGGACGCCAATCCAACGCCCGGAAACTAGAGATATTGCGACGGATCGTTTCCGAAACTTCTGCTTCAATCTCGACGGTTTCATTGACTTGCTGCGCAAAAACCGGCGATGCGGCCATGGCAGCCGATGTGCCCAAAAAGGCCCGGCGGTTGAATTTTTTGTGATCTGCACTCATTGTTTTATCCTATTCGTCCCTAAAAGTGGTCGATTGCGCGCAAGATATGGCGCGAATGCCGCAGTCGCAAATCAAACAAGCGTTAGAATGCCAATATTCCGCTCATGTGGGTTTGATAGGCCACGCCATTTGTCTAAGATCCGTTCAACGAAACAAAAATATCGGGTGGGCACATGCGCTTTTCTTCTTTGGCTTTGGTAGCGGCTTTGGCGCTGTCGGCATGCGGCGGTGGAACCACCGCGCCCCCTATTGGATCTGACGGCAAGCCCTTGCCACGCGCGAATAAGATCACCAGCCGGGATGCCAACAAAATACCGTTTCGCATGTTGGACAGTGTGAATGTGCTTCGTCAGAATGCTGGCCTCGCAAATGTTGCCTTTAACGCGCAACTGAACGCTGCCGCTGCAACACATGCCCGCGACATGGCCATTCAGAACCGGCCTTGGCACTTTGGATCTGATGGGTCCTCACCAATCGATCGCGTGGCCCGCGTTGGATATACTGGCCAATTCCGGGGCGAAACGATTTCCGAGACTTACGAGACCGAGTTGGAAACATTGGCTGCATGGATGGAAGACCCAGACACGCGCAATGTGATTATGGATGCACAAGCCTCGGAAATGGGTTTTGCGTGGCATCAGGAAAACAACGGAAAAGTCTGGTGGACCCTCGTCATGGGCGCGCCAGCCGAGCCGTTCTTTACGGCAGGATTGTAATCGGCGTTCCGTTTTTGACCATCGCGTAGATCTCTTCGACCTCGCGATCCGTCACGGAAATACAGCCCCAAGTCCAATCCGCATCCGGGTTTTTGATTCTTGGACCACGCCCATGAATAAAGATGTCCCCGCCGGGGCTTTTGCCCATGGCCCGCGCCTTGGCTGTGTCGCGGGCATTTGGATATGAAATCCCCAAAGACAGATGGAATTGGCTGTTTGGATTGCGGCGGTCGATATAATAGGTACCTTCCGGCGTCTTACCGTCGCCTTCGATTTCCTTATGGCCCGTTGGGGCGAAACCCAATTCGATATCGTAGGCTTTCAGAATTTTCTCGTTGTGCACCAACAACATTCTGCGGTCTTCTTTGTGCACAAAGATGCGTGTTACTTCCGGGCCGTTGTAGGTTTTGAATTTACTGCCGCAACTGGCCAAAAACACAAGGCCAGCCAGAACCAAAAATACCTTGAAAAACCGCATAATTATCACTGCCCAATCACTTTTTCTTTTGCTGTATCCTAGCCCGAACCACAAAGCCACAGGGCGCACGGTCACAGATACGTCACTCACGGTTCGTGAAAGGCTTCCCGCGATTTATAAAGCGGCTTGGTCAGATATTGCAGAACCGTTTTTTCCCCGGTGTGCAATTCGACCTGCGCCTGCATTCCCGGTCTGATTTCGACATTGGCTTGGCGTCCCGTCAGATCGGCCAGATCCACACGCAGGGTCACTTTATAATGCGGATCCCCATCCGCCTTGCGATCGTCCTTGAAGGTATCAGCAGAGATAAAGTGCACTTTCCCATCCAAAGACCCAAAGATGGTATAATCATAAGCCGAGAGTTTGACGGTTGCGTCCTGTCCACGCCGAATGTTGGCAATATCTTCGGGCCGCACGCGGGCCTCAACAAACAGTTCTTCGTCCAGCGGAATGATCTGAAAAATTTCTTCGCCCGGACGCACAACACCACCAATCGTCGTAACGCTGACATTGTTCACGACACCCAACATAGGTGAGGTGATAACTGTTCTGTTCAACTGATCTTGCGCCACTTTCAGGTTTTGGCGCAGCATAGCCAGTTCTTTTAGTGTCTCTGAATACGCGTTCGCGCGGTCCAATTCAGACTTTGTCACGATGTCATTGTATTTGATTGCAGCATCGCCATAGGCTTTGCGAGCGCGAGTCGCTTCCATTAGGGAAACGATATTGCGATCCAAAAGATTATCCATCAAATCGCGCTCGCGCTTGGCCTCCAGCATGAGACTGCGCGCACCATCACTGCGGCTAACATAATCGGATTGGCGGGCCGCAAGAAGCGCCCGTTCAGATGCAATCATATCCTGAGACGCCGCGGCTAAACGTTCGGGCACCATGAAATCAAAAAGACCATCAATCTCGGCCTCAAGACGCAGACGCCGAATTTCCAGCGCAAGGATTTGTTCGCCCAGATCATCAACAGCCGTCTGAAATTGCGTCCCATAGAGCCGGGCAAGCACATCACCGGGCTGGACCGTATCGCCCTGCATCACGCTGAGTTCGGCTAGAATACCGCCTTCGAGGTTTTGAATGATCTGCGGACGCGACGACGAAACGATCTCGCCCTCGGCGCGTACAATTTCGTCGATCCACGCAAAGGCCGCCCACAGCAAAAACACAACCACCGTGGCCGCCGTCAGCCAGATCGTCCAGCTGGGTCCATCCATGCGGGCATCAAGTTCTGCATCAATCGTTGCCATCAGCCTGCCTTGCGTTTGTTGTTATCGTTGAGATGTTGCAGCACTTGATCGCGCGGCCCATCAACGGCCAAACGTCCGTTTTGCAAAATGAGTGTGCGATTGGTCAGCGCAAGGATCGGAACACGGTGGGTTGCAATGATGGCTGTGCGATCCTTCAGCCAGTCTTCGAGACGCGCTACGAGGTTCTTTTCCAGTGTCTGATCAAGCGCAGCGGTAGGTTCGTCCAGCAAAACGATCTTGGGATCCTGCAACCAAATCCGTGCCCAACCAATGCTTTGACGTTGACCGATCGACAGGCCTTCGCCGCCATCGCTGATTTCTAGATCCAGACCTTTGGGATGCGAACGGACGTAGGCGCCGATGCCTGCAAAATCCAAGGCTGCAAACAGACGGCTGTCGTCACGTTCCAGCATGTTCAGGTTGAGGTTATCACGCAGGCTGCCTGCAAACAGGCGCACGTCTTGCGAAAGATATCCAAGGTTACGACGAATGTCTTTTGGGTGGACTTGGCTCATCTCGACACCGTCCAACAAAACGCGGCCTGCGGTGGGACTATAGAGGCCCGACATCACCTTAAGCAGGGTCGATTTTCCCGAACCATTGCTGCCTAGGATTGCCAAACGCTGACCAGGGCGCACCATAAGACCGGGGATATCGATGTTGGGCGCCTGATCTTGATCGTAGCGGAATGACACGTCACGCAATTCAAACTCGCCACGCAGAGTTTCGCGGCGCAGATAGGTGCGGTCTTCCTCAAAATCCTGAGGGGCCAATGCGACCCCTTCCAACCCATCGAGGGCTGCTTTGACGTTGGTCCAACGGGCCATGGTTCCCGAAAGCTGCGTCAGTGGGGCCAAGGTCCGGCTGGTCAGGATACCTACAGCGATGATTGTGCCGATCGTAAATTCACCTGCAAAAACCATGTAGGCCCCAACAACAACAGCGGACACATAGGTCGCTTGCTGAACACCTTGGCTCCAGAATGTGAGGGCTGATGAGAGTTTGCGTTGTTCAGATGATGTAATCGACGACAGCGCAGTCAGTTCGGTCCAAATGCGACGGAAACGTTCCTCGCCGCGCTGACCTTTCACCGTGTCGGCCTCATAGATGGCTTCATGCAGCAAACGACTGGATTTGGCCGAGGCGCCTTGGTTCTTTTTGGTCAGCTCAATCATGCGCTTTTGGAACAGTAGCCCCGGCACAACCATCAAGATGCCACCGATCACCAAAACCCAAACCACTGGACCCGCGATAGAGCTGACGATCACCAAGAAGAGCAAAATAAACGGGATGTCCGTCAGCGTTCCAATCGTGGAAGCCGTAAAGAATTCACGCACAGACCCGAACTCACGCATGGCACTGAACAAAGCACTGGGCGACAGCCCCTGCATGCCCGATTTCATGCCCAAGACACGTTCCATCAGCAAGTTTTGGACTGACATTTCAATCTTGCGCCCAGCGCCATCCATCAAGCGTGCGCGCGCGATCTTAAGAAAGGCCTCCATCAGCAGAGCAAGGGCTGCACCGATGGCCAAAACCCATAGGGTTGACGTGGATTGATGCGGGATCACCCGATCGTAGACCTGCAAGGAAAACAGTGCGACAGACACCGCCAAAAGGTTCGCGACAAAGGAGGCAAGACCAATTTCAGCAAGGTGACGGCGGTATTTCGGAAATTCACCCCAAAACCAATGATTGGCGCGGGATTTGGTCGAATGGACCTTATCAAGATGCTTTACCGTGACTTCCGCACGGACAATCAGACCGGTGAAATAGGGTTCAAATTCAGCAACAGGAACTTCGGCGCGATTGTCGGGGCAGGTGGTGTCATGCAGCGTTAACATGCCCTGCGACTGCCCCAACACCAACAAAAATTGCCCAGACGTCATCACAGCAATTGCGGGCCAATGATCGGCGGTGCAGGCGTTTATCGTCGCAATTTCAGTCGCAAGACCCGCAGACTTCAAAGCACGCGCCATATCACCGGGAGCTACACCATCAGCGTTAATATCTGCGTCCGGCACCATGCTTTCCAACAAGTCAGAAACCGAGGTTTCGACACCCAAAAGGCCGGCATAGACACTTGCCAGATCCGCACGTGTCTTCGCACGGTCCGAATATTTATCGGCCAATTCGGGTTTAACTTGGACCTTGGACTTGGACGATTTGCGGACCTGCCGCAGAGCGCCATCAGCGCGCGCATTGATATCAAAGGCGAGGACAGGGCCGGTCAAATGTCTGCTCCGTTCACAAGTAATCCGAGGTGATTTGCGATCTCTAACTCGGCCAGCGAAATGTCATAGGCGATGGCTGCATAATCCCGCTCGGCCCGAATTTTCGTTTCGTACACACCAATCACATCCATCACAGGACGTTGGCCCGACCTATATTGTTCCTCAAAGAGGGCAAGGTTGTCGGCGGCTTGGATCAAAAGCGATTTCGCCTGACCTTCCTGACGCTGTAGCGATGCAAGTCTTTGCTGTTTCGAACTGAGTGTTCTGTTGGCATCTTCTTGGGCCTGCAAAACGCGGCGACCCGCGGTTTCTTTTTCGGCCTCAATCGCCTTAAGGCTGGCGCCCATGCCGAACCCCAAACCTTTGTCAGATTTCACCTGAACCCCAAGGTTATTGCCACCGCTGCCAACGGTTCCGGACAAGGCAGCACCCGGCAGATATCCAGCGCGTGAAATCGTTGCTTCTGCGATGGACCGTTCCTTTTCAGCCTCGGACAAAACCACATCCAAAGCCTTGGTCGAGGTCGAAAGGCTGCGCAAGGCGGTAGGGGCATTGATGCCACCCACAGGAAGGGCAGACATAGCCTCAAGTTCGGCCATAGCAGCCGATGCTTTTTCCAAATCAGTGTCTAACTTGGCCTGAGCCTCTGATTTTTTCTGCTGGATGATCTGGAGATCCGCGCGATTGGACACACCACTGCTGACCCGCTCTCCCATGATATATTCAAAGTCAGACATCTGCGCGACAGCTGCTTGGCTGACCTGCGCAGTGGCACGTGATTTCGCAGCCGTTAAATACAACGACAAGCCTGTCAAAACGCGTTCGTTTGTATCCTTGGCCAAGTTCACCGCGGCAACTTCAACGTCTGCTTTCGCAAAAGCGCGTTCAGCTTTCTTGCGGCCATTGTCGAACAAAACCTGTTCTACAAACATCGTGGCGATTACTGACCCTAAGCTGTTGAGGCTGATTGTTGGGCCCAAAGTAGGCAACCAGTTTTTCGAGGCAGCTTGAGCGCGGAGTTTGGCACTGCGCAATTCGGATTCAGCAGTTCGAGCGTTGGCTGCTAAAACAGATTTGGCCACGGTTTCGTAACTGCTGCCCGGGATTAAAACAGACTGACGCGTCTGAAGTTCGGTAATCACTACGGATGTTTCAGCTGGCACCGGATCATCAGATTTTTCCAAGCTAGCCGCTGGTGATTTTAGGAAATTTACAGGGCCGCGCGTCGCAAGATCGCCATCGTCCTGCATACAGCCCGCAAGTGCACTTGCCGTGATCAGCAATAGTATTTTTGTCTTTATCTGCCCTCGTGCCACGGAGTGCTCCCTTCCTGCCTCAGAGAGTTAGCCTGCGGATGTCGTTGCACCCGCAGACCCGTGTTTTTAGATGACGACGGTGATCTCGTCGTCGATAATAACAGTGCCTTCGTCGCCCAGCGAATATACATCGTAGGCTTTGCCATCGATGACCTTCGTACCAGTTGCCTGCGCGCCCAGCATTGTGACTGTATCGTCCGACCCACCGTTGATCCGCAACTCGTTGGTTGCGTCGGAGAGACCTTCCAGTTCAGCCGCTGTAAGCGTCAGTTCGTTGTTTTCGGCAAATTGAAGATCAATCGCACCGATATCAAACTGTGACAGGCCTGTGTTACCAAGGTTGACTGTGTTCGTACCGCTCTCGTCCAAAACAAAGAGGGTCGAGCTGTCATTGCCAGATGGATCAGAGGCGGAAACAACCAAATGCGAGCCATCAGGAATTGGCGCTTGGAATTGGAATTCAAGCTCGCCAAACCCATTGATGCTTGGATCTTGGTACAGCACATCTGTGACATTACCATTGCCGGCAACCTGATCGATCTCAACTGTTCCGTCGATTTGATCCGTACTGATGCCGCGCACGCCCGATAGACCTTTTTCGAAAGATTGGATCAATGGGGCCTCTGGGACAACTGTATCCACAGCGAAGGTGTCTGTTGTTGTGTCCGTGTTGCCAACCGCATCGGTCGCCGAAATCATCACTGTAGATGTGTAGGATCCAGGCGGGATTTCTGAGGCAGTATAGTTAACGCTCCAGTTGCCATTGCTGTCGACTGTTGCCGCGCGTGTTGTGCCCTCGAACGTCACATTAACACTGGACCCTGCTTCGACCGTGCCCGTTAGAGTAAATCCGTCGGCCGCTTCAACTGCATTGATGACATCATCGCCCTCAACTGCTTGAGACGATGCCGCAAGGTTCGTCACAATGGTGTCCACTTGGACCGTCGTCGAGATATCAGCAACGTTCCCGTTCACATCAGTTGCAACAGCTTTGACTGCGGCGGTGTATTCATCAAATCCAACTTGGGATTGCGAGAATGTCGCACTCCAGTTTCCAGAACCATCGACCACAGCATTCACTGTGTTTGCGCCCATGGTCACGACGACTGTGGATCCAACTTCAACCGTGCCACTGACCACAACGCCATTGCTGGCCTCGGCCGCACTGACAACATTGTCGCCTTCAATCGGACTGCCGGAGAAGGCATAATCGCGCACTTCAGTATCGATATGAACACTGTCACTGACTTCGCGGCTGTTGCCGTTCACATCCGTGATGCTGGCCGTGATAGCGGCGTCATATGTCCCGCCCGGTATTTCGCTGTTTCCGAACAGCGAGGACCAGCTGCCGTCCGATCCGGCCATCACTTGGTGCGTCGCAGCGCCCAAGGAAACGGTGACTGTAGACCCCGGTGTCGCGGTCCCAAGGATCATCACGCCGTCGGACACTTCAACCGCATTGACCACATCATTGCCCTCAATAGGTTCGGGCGAAAGGGTCAAATAGCCTGCATCAGTATCTACTGTGACAGTTTCAGACATGGATGTGACGTTGCCAGCTGCGTCTGTGGCGGATACGACCATGGAGGTTGTATATTCACCACCGGGGATGGTTCCACTGGCAAAATCCACGGTCCAGTTGCCGTTGGAATCGACAGTCGCAGGCAATGTGACATCACCCAAAGTAACCGTCACAGCCGAGCCTGCTTCGACGGTGCCGGTAAGGGTTACGCCTGCTTCTGCCTCGGCTGCGTTGATCACGCCGTCGCCGCCAATGGGGCTGCTGGTGTGCTCTAGCTCGTTTACAAATGTATCGATCTGCAGATCTGTCGTCGCAGTCGCAGTGTTGCCATATGTATCGGTCGCGGTTGCTGTGATTTGCGTGATGTATTCGCCACCTTGCAAATCCGCATCGCTAAGACTGATGGACCATGTGCCGTCAGCCGCAACAATCGCTGGAATCGCAACTGTGCCAACCATGACAGTGACACTGGATCCCGGCTGGGTCGTACCTGTAATTTCAAAACCAGCAACCAGTTCCGCCGCGTTGATCACGCTGTCGCCACCAATGCTGATCTCTGCAAAGCCAACTTCGGCGACTGTATCGACAACCAAAGTGTCAGTTGCAGTACCCGTGTTGCCTGCAGCATCCGTTGCCGTTACTTGAATGTCGCTGCGGTATTCACCGCTTGGCAGAGTATCTGTGCCGAATACGACTTCCCAGTTGCCATCATCATCAACAGTTGTGGTTTCGGTGAAACCATCAATCGTGACAACAATGTCCGAACCCGGCTCACCACGTCCACCAATTTCGATGCCGTCAGAGTAGTCTTCGGAGTTCACCACATCGTCGGTCGATTCAACACCGCTGTCGAAGCTAACATCTGGAGGCGTAGTATCTGCCGGAGTTGTGCTGCCAGTTCCACCAGTCTCTTCGTCATCGCTGCCACCGCCGCCACCTGACGCGCCTAGCAGTGCTGCACCACCTAGCGCCGCAGCGCCAATACCAGCACTACCGCCAAGACCGCCCAAACCACCCAACAAAGCTGTTCCCAGCATCGAGGCTTCGGGTTCGGTAACCATCGGATCAGCACGGGCCACGTCAAATTCTTGACCGCGTACAAAATAGAGGTCGTCATCCGGGCTCCACTTACCGAAGGATTCACCATCGATATAGTTGGCGCGCAAAGTACCTGTGCCATCATCTACAATGGCAACTTCGCTCATAAAGCCGTCGGCGCTGACGTAAAGTTCGTTGGGCGCCTCGATACCTTCAGCAAAGTAGTTACTGAGAACCAGCTGGCGACCATCCGTCAGCGTGATAATCAAATCTGTTCCGCTGCGGTCATAATTCAAAATTTGGGATCTGCGCAGGTTAAGGGAAATATCGTTCCCGGATCCTGCATTTAAAATATTTCCAGCATCTTCGCCCGCTAGGGTTCCACGCTGTAAGTTGCCCATACTATCACGGACAACGAAATTAATCGCTGACATTACTACTACTCCGCCTCGTTTTTACGGCTTTTTTTGTGCCGCTTTAATACTGCTGCTACCACAATATCTTGTTTATGCAACAATTTCTAGGGGAATTTTTGTGCCATGAAATCAGATAACTACCATATGGGGTACCTGAGTATAGTGGCCAAATCGGTGCTAGACCCGCCGAAACACGCCCACAGCTTCGATGTGGCTGGACCAGCGGAATTGATCAACCACAGTTAGCCGATCCAACCTGTATCCGCCATCGACCAAGACCTTCGCATCGCGAGCAAAGCTGCTGGGATTGCAAGATACCATAACCACCAAGGGGCTTTGGGCTCGCGCGATATGGACCACCTGAGCCGCTGCACCGGCGCGTGGAGGATCAAGGACAATCGCATCATAGGGTTTCAATTCATCTGCATCCAAAGGCCTGCGAAAGAGATCGCGCACTTCAGTGGATAAATGTTTGACGTTTTGGGCCTTGCGCCAACCGGCATCCAAGGCGGCCAGCATGTCTTGGCTGCCTTCAACCGCATGGACCTTGGCCTTCGAAACCAATCGTGCAGCAAAGGTTCCGCACCCTGCGAAAAGGTCTATCACCGACTTGGATTGCCCAACGGCCTCGGCAACAGTTTGGGCCAAGGCCTGTTCTCCGTCTTGCGTGGCTTGCAAAAAGGCCCCAACCGGGGGCTGCACCGTAAGGGATCCAAAGCTTTGCGTGGGAGGGGCAAGTGTGACGATCAATTCACCATCCCAACTGATACGGGCAAGACCGTAGCGCTGTGCAAATTGCGTGACCTCTAATCGAAACGGATCCGTCAGTGGCTTGCCGCCGCTTACATCAACATCCAAACCCGCAGCTGAACTGGTGACCGACAACGACACCTGCGCCTTGCGACTGGCGCCCATAACTGTCAGCGCTTCAAGCATCGGCAACCCAGACATAATCTCGGGACAGAGCACCCTACAGTTTGGAATGCTCAAGAGCGTATGACTGCGCGCGGACATAAACCCAACCATCGCGCCGCTTTTGGTGCGCTTTGCCGTTAGTTTTGCCCGACGCCGTGACGCCGGCGGCGATGTATAGATTTCCGGCCTTTGCGCAACTTCAACACCCTGTGTCGCGAGGGCCTGCACGACCGCATCAACTTTCCATTCCGCCACAAAATCATCGCTGGCATGTTGCAAACTGCATCCACCACATTTCTTAAAATGCGAGCACGGTGCTTTGACACGGGATGCAGATGGTTCAACGATCCGCGCCACACCCTCAGTGATCTCAACATTTTCCTGCGGAAGGACGTAGGCCGCATGCTGACCATTTTCGTCCACGCCCAGCGCCTGGGCGTTCAATCTTTGAATTTTAGTGACAGTCATTTTATTCAGCTGCTTCGTTCAAACGGATAAAACCACCGGATTGGCGATCCCAATACCTTTTGTACAATCCATCCATTTCGAGCAATACATCGTGCGTTCCTTGCTCGACAATCTTGCCTTGCTCCAAAACCACGATCCGGTCCATTTGCGCGATGGTGGACAGACGGTGGGCAATCGCCAAAACGGTTTTGCCTTCCATAACTTGGTCCAGAGCAATTTGAATAGCTGCTTCGACTTCGCTGTCCAATGCGCTGGTGGCCTCATCCAAGACCAAAATCGGAGCGTCCTTGAGAATAGCCCGCGCCAGAGCAATCCGTTGCCGCTGACCACCGGATAACTTAACGCCACGTTCACCAAGATGAGCGTCAAATCCGACCCGACCTTTGTGGTCTTTTAGGTCCTTTACGAAATCCAACGCCTGAGCGCGGCGCGTTGCCTCGATCAAGTCTTCTTCTGATGCGTCAGGATTTCCATAGAGGATGTTCTCACGCGCAGATCGATTAAACATCGCAGTTTCTTGCGTGACCATGCCGATAGAGCGGCGCAAACTCTCTTGGGTGCTTTGCGTGATATCCACACCATCCACAGTCACGCGCCCCTGCTCTGCATCATAGAGCCGTAGCAACAGCGCAACCAACGTGGATTTACCAGCCCCAGAGGCACCAACGATCCCTAGTTTTTCGCCCGGCTGAAGGACCAAATCAATCCCTTCCACCCCTCCGGTATCGCGACCGTAGCTGAAGGTCACGTTCTCGAAAGAAATGGCGCCTTGGACTTTGTTCAGCTCAACAGCGTTTTCGACATCAACCAGACTGTGAGGCGGTGTGAGAGTGTTCATGCCGTCCTCAATCTCGCCAATATTGGAATAGATCGCCATCAACGTGAAACTTACCCACCCCGTCATTTGCGAGATGCGGATAGCCACCGCACCAGAGGCCGCAATATCACCAGCGGTTGCCTGATCGTTTGACCACAGGATCAGCGCACCCCCTATCAGCAACACGGGCAGAGCACCCGCGACAGTCATCAAAGCGAACCTAAAACCCGCCGCCAGATAGCCAAAGTACAACGACTTTTCTCGAAAGACCTTCATCGCGCCTAAGGCTGCTCGATCCTCATGTTCGGCCAAGGCAAATAGTTTGACCGTTTTGATGTTGGTAATGGTATCAACGACCTGGCCCGAAACCATTGCCCGCGCACCTGCACGACCTGCCGAACGTTTTCGAATGCGCGGCAAAAACCAACTGATCAGGGAAAAGTAACCAACCAGCCATATGGCCAGCACCAACGCGATGCGCCAGTCGATGGTCGTCAAAAGCAGGGCAGACCCAACAAGTGACGCCAAAGCAAAGGCAACCACATTGATGGTTTCGCTGGCCACATCGGTTACAGCCCGGGCGGTCTGCATCTGCTTTTGCGCAATACGTCCCGCGAAATCATCATCAAAGAATGTAACGTTCTGCCCCATGGTCCACCGGTTCAGCCGCGACAGGACCAGCGGATTGACGTTTGGGCCCACAACAATCGCATTTGCCGAAGCCGAAAGGCCAAACACCAGCGGTCGCAACACGACAAAGAAAGCAGCACAGGCCAACAATGTCCAAAAATGGTCAACCAAGACCTGAGCAGGACCTGCACTGATTGCAAGATCAATGACCAAGCCCAAGACGAGGGCGGTAATAACTTCCAAGGTGCCTGCCGCCGCCGATAGAACTGCGGCACCCGCCAAAACGCCCCAAGCCCCAGACAGCGCCCAGCGAAAAAACGCCATCAGCGTCCGCGGCGGGGTCGATTGCGCGGGTTGAAACGCGTCTATGAGATTTTCAATTTTCATCAGATGCTACGACTTAGCCCAATTGGCATTATAAGAAAATCAAAACTGCAAAACTGCCCAAGGCGACTGCCATTATTCGCATGAAAACCCGCCACGCAGATGGGTTAGAAAGTAAAAACGACAGCAGCGTTCCCGCAAATGTCCAAGAGATGCAGACAAACAGATTTATTCCGGAAAACGCGCTGCCCAACCGCGCAGCTTCCCATATTGGCGTCCATCCTGCAGCATACGCAGACGATGCCGATAACGCCACTGCCCAAACCTTGGGGTTCACCCATTGGAACAAAACCGCCTCAACAAATGTAAAAGGACGGTCCTTTTCAGAGGCGACTTTTGACGCCGTCGACCGCCAGAGCGTGTAGGCCATGTAGAGGATCCAAGCCGCCGCAAGGCATTTCAACGCAAACTCCAATGAAGGTCGCGCTAATAACAGTGCCCCGATTCCGAACCCGGTCAGACCAGCAGTGACACCGACGCCTACAGCAACGCCCAAAATATGCGGTAGTGTTGGAAGAAAGCCAAAGCGCGCGCCAGACGCAGTGAGCAAAATCACATTGGGGCCGGGGGAAAGAAGGCCAAAAAACACATAGATATAGAGGGGGTCAATCTGCATCTTTTGCGCCACCGTTCCTGCACCAGTCGGCTAAGTCTTGAGCAGACAGTTGAAATCCCGTTTTTATCCAATATGTCTCCGCGACCCTCAAAACTTCCCCAAGCGCAGGTCCTTGAAAATTTGGCATCAGATCGGCAGCTTTTAATGGAAAAACTTGTGATGCTGCAGTCGTCAAAACAGAGTCTAAACTTGCTGAAATAGGCTGTTCTAACACTGTAGCTTGTATCAATGCTGCATTTAGTGCGAACTGCACGCCATGCCGAAATGCAAGCTCTGGAAGCGGGGTTTGAAGGGACGAACGAAGCAGTTTAATCTGTGTATCTTGAACCTTGGATAAGCGCAGGTTTTCCTTGAGATCTTGTCCACCAATCAGGGCAAGCCTGCGTAAGGGATCGGGGGGATATTCGCTATCAAGATGCACCAAAAGCGGTAGTGATTTAGTGTCTGCACCCGGAAGGATCACACCCAAAACCGTACTTGCCTGCATGGCTGCCATGGCTGGCGCAGGGTCTTTTGCTGCTAAAGTTTTGAGCAATTCAGACCCTATGCGCTCCTTGGAAATACGATCAAGATTTTGCGCCGCAGCGGCGCAGGCCGCCAGCCCGTTTTGATGCAGTCCCAAGGCCGGATCCCCGTACCAAGCTGTGAACCGGAAAAACCTCAAGATCCGCAGATAATCCTCTTGAATGCGGTCATCTGGATTTCCAATGAACCGCACAACACCATCACGGGCATCTTTCAATCCACCCAGGGGATCAACAACGCGCCCCTTGGCATCGCAGTAGAGCGCATTCATTGTAAAATCTCGCCGGAGGGCATCTTGTTTTACATCTTCGGAAAAAACCACTTCTGCGTGCCGTCCATCTGTGGCCACATCACGCCGGAAAGTCGTAATCTCGAACGCTACTTCATTCGCAACGGCCGTGATTGTACCGTGCTCAAGGCCAGTAGGAATAATCTTGAAACCAGCCTCTGAGGCGATTTCCATGGCCCTCTCGGGCAGCGCATCACTTGCAAGATCAATATCCGATAGAGGTCGGTTCAACACAGCATTACGAACGCACCCCCCAACGAGATAGATCTGATGGCCAAAGCTGTCGAAGGTGCGCATCAATCGCTGCAAGCTAGTGTCAAACAACCACGGCTGATCAATCTGCATCATTGCTTTAGACCCTGCGCAAGTCCAAAGAGGATCCGCGCTGTGGCACCCCAGATGTAATATGGACCATAAGGCACGACGTAATAGTGTCGCCTTGCCCCACGCCAACGACGGGATTGGATAAGGAAATTTCCGGGATCCAAAACAAATGTTGCTGGAACCCAGAATGCCTCCGAAACCTCGTGCGCATTCGGTGTTGGTTCAAATTCTTGGTGCAAGGCGAATAAATTGGGTTCCACCTGAAAACCTGTGACAGTTTCATGCGACTGAAACGAGCCTAGGAAAACACATTGGTCATTGGTAACACCAATCTCTTCCCATCCCTCACGAAGGGCTGTTTGGGCAAGATTAGAGTCTGTTTTATCTTGTTTTCCCCCAGGAAAAGCAATCTGGCCGGGGTGATGTTTCATTGTTGATGGTCGCTTGGTCAGCAAAACGCGTGGACCACTTATATGATCTTGAACGCCCACCAAAACCGCAGCAGGGCACAGCTGCCGGTTGTCTGGTAACACCACATCTTTGTTCAAATCGTAGTCTGACGAACCACTTTGGTTGAGCGACGCAGCATCACTCAAGCGGTTCGTCAGCTCATTGAATTTCATGTCTCGGACGCTGCTTCGAATCCAAGGCTCTTTGGATCAAAGTCGTAGTGCGCACCACAGAATTGGCAGTCTGCTGTTACCCGCCCTTCTTCGGTTGTCATGTGTTTGATATCCTTGGCCGAATAAATGGAAAGGCTTTGGCGTACACGTTCCTCGGAACACGTACAGCCAAACTCGACCCACTGAGGATCATAAACGCGAGGGTCCTCTTCGTGAAACAAGCGAACCAACAGATCAGTGGGCGCCAATGAGGGGCCGATGAGTTCGAGTTCCTCAACGCTGTCCAAAAGGATGTTCGCGCGGTTCCAATTCTCTGATGCATCATCATCCAAAATGTCCGATGCCTTAAGCAGCCCTTCCTCACCAGATCCACCTTCAGAAGCAACGAACGGCGACGCTTTGGGCATATGTTGCAACATCACGCCACCCGCGCGCCAAGATGCATCGCCACCTGGTTCTTGGGACTTTCCAAATGTCAGCGAAAACCGAGTTGGGATCTGCTCGGACTGCGCGAAATATGTTTCAGCACAGGTCGACAAAGATCCGCCATCGATGGGCGTGATCCCTTGGTACGGCGTCGTCCCTTCGCCCTGATCGATTAAGATCGCAAAATAGCCTTTCCCAATGAGATCAAATGGTTCTGCAGCAGCATCCAGTTTATCCGCATCAAAGCTGGCGTAGGCACGCATGCGGCCAGTTTCACCGTCGTTCTTTGGTCCGTAGTAGTCCGTCGCAATAATCCTTGCGCCACCGTCACCGCGCACTTGCAGCGACAGCTTCCACTCTGATTTAATCGTTTGTCCGATCAAGGCGGTCAGCAAGCTCATCTCGGCGACAAGAGCCTCGATTTTCGTTGGATATTGATGCTGTGACAGGACCTGATCCAACACACCATCCAGTCGGGCGACGCGGCCACGAATATCTGAACGCTCCAATTGAAACGGCAGGACGGTATCGTCCCAAGCGATTTTAGTTCCCAAAGACATTGGATTTCCTTTTGCGCCCAAGTGCGGCATGATCGCGTTATATAGGGTGCCTTCCGCATCGTCCAAGAACAAGAGGCTAAATTGCGTAGATTTGGAGAACCCTTCGATGCAAGACAGCACTACAGGCTGCGTCCTGGCGCCTATGCGATCTTGCATGTGGGAAATAATGTTCTTTTGACATTTCAAGATCAGCCAAAACCTGAATTCCAATTGCCAGGCGGTGGTATCGATCCAGGCGAACAAATTATTCCAGCGCTACATCGCGAGATTTTTGAAGAAACTGGATGGCATGCGTCTGGATTAAAACGTCTGGGAGTGTATCAGCGTTTTGTCTATATGCCCGAATATGATCTCTGGGCACAAAAACACTGTTCGATTTATGCAGGAAGACCGACTACCCGATTAGGTAACCCAATTGAACCAGATCACACGGATTTTTGGTGCACGATATCAGATGCTGTGATGCTACTGGCAAATGAAGGTGACGTTCATTTTCTCAAGCGCTACTTTGGGATGTGATTATATTCAAACAAAACCGCAGAGACATCATCGTCAAACTCACCATTTGCGGCATAGTCGGTCAGATCCCAAACAATTGCTTCAAGCAGTGAATTTCCGTGGCTTTGTCTATTTTGTGTCAGAATTTGTGCCAAACCTTCATCTTCCAAAAGAGTGCCCTCCAAATCCTGCGCTTCGGTAATCCCATCTGAAGCCAGGAAAAGTCGATCACCTCGACGCAACTGGAGCTGCATGTCATCAAACGTCGCGTCTTCGATTAAACCAATAGGGAGCCCACCGGTTCCGTGAAATTCTACTGTCCCGTCGGGCGCCAAAACCGCAGGGTGAGGATGACCAGCTTGGGTGAAGTCGACGACGCCTGTTTCTAAATTCACAACCGCATAAATGAGCGTAAAGTAGTGTTCGGTTTCAATTTCCGAAAAGATCAAATTGTTAAAATCTTCGGCCACCACTGAAGGTCGTCGTGGAACAATCGTGCCATCAGCGCGCACATCCAACGCAATATTCTGAGTGGGATTAGCTGCACTTAAATAGCCGGCCAAGCGCGCGGTCATCAAAGCAGACGACATCCCATGACCCGAAACATCAATCGAAAATAATCCAATTTGATTGGCATCAATTTCGAAAAATCCAACCAGATCACCGCCAACATGGCCGCACGATTTCAGAATGGCCGCGACATTAGATGGGCCAAACTCCTGAAACCTAACCGGAACCAACGATTGCTGCAATTTCTTGGCTTCGCGTAGATCATTATCCAGCGTCGTGTAAACCGATTGAAGTTCATTCAAGGTAAGACTGATCTCGCGGTTTTTCTCTGCCAATTGCTCGTGCATTTTCAAAATGCGTTCTCCGGCACGGATTCGAGCATGAAGTTCGGTAGAATCGAACGGTTTGGTCAGAAAATCATCGGCGCCGACTTCCAAACCTCGTGCGATTTCATTTTTTTCGCTCTTGGAAGTCAGCAATATAAAATAGGCATATTGCGCATTTTCTAACTTCCGAAATTCAACACACAGGTCCAGACCAGATATACCAGGCATCATCCAATCACTGAGGATGAGATCAAATGACTGTTCGTGGCACAGGGCAAGAGCCGACTCACCGCTGTCGGCCTCCTGCACGGAATAATTCCATTTTTTCAAAGACGCCGACAGAATGCGCCTTTGCAGGCGGCTGTCGTCGACCACCAATACCCGCAAAGGCTGCTGATCGACTGTTTCCGGCACTTCATTCGTGGCTATAGCTGACATCGCGTCTGACCTCATGTGATAAAGCGCTTCTGACAGCCCCAAATTAACGGAGCATGAAAGTTAAACTTTTCCATTTTACGCAACTGAAAGAATTTCAGTGCAGAACGAATGCAACAAAGCGAGGCAGACATGATTGATTGGTCACGAATTAAAATACTACGCGATGAAATTGGTGCCGACGACATCGATGAGGTGGTGGAAATTTTCCTTGAAGAAGTCGAAGAAACCATTGCGGATCTTCCAAACGCCAGTTCCAGCGAGGACTTTGAACGTGGGTATCACGCACTTAAAGGAAGTGCGTTGAACCTAGGATTTTCCGCCTTTAGCGCACTCTGCCAACAGGGTGAAACAGCGGCGGCCGCAGGTCAAACCGATGTCGTGTCGATAGCACAGCTGGATGAATGTTACACCGCGTCTAAGGCTTCTTTCCTCGAAGGATATTCTAGTTTGGCCAAGGCAGGTTAGACGACAAAGCCCGCCAAAACCTCATCATCCGTGATATCAGTGTAGGAAAATCCTGCCTGTGTCATCAGTGCCGTAAGCCTGTCAAAATTAACTGCTGCTCGTGTTTCGATGCCAATCAACACTGTCCCAAAATTTCGTGCAGATTTCTTGAGATATTCAAAACGTGCGATATCGTCTTCGGGGCCCAGCATATTTAGAAACTCTTTCAATGCTCCAGGCCGTTGAGGCATCCGAAGGATATAGTATTTCTTGAGGCCCGAATATCGCTGCGCCCGTTCTTTAACTTCTGGCAAACGTTCGAAATCGAAATTTCCCCCTGAGGAAACGCAAACAACTGTTTTCCCTTCAATCGATGATTCCAGATCCTTTAAGACATCAATTGCCAACGCACCTGCCGGTTCCAAAACAATACCTTCGATGTTCAACATTTCCAGAATTGTTGTGCAGATCCGGTCCTCAGAAATTGCTGTAACCTGATCCAATGTGGAACCCTTCAAGACATCGAATGTGGCCGCGCCGATCTTGGCAACAGCGGCCCCATCCACAAAACTGTCGACGTGATCGAGCGCAATAGGTGCCCCGTTTGCTAGAGCAGCACGCAAACTGGCGCCACCCGCTGGCTCGACAAAATGGAGTGCCGTCGATGTCCGCACATCGTCAAAGTAACTTTTGACGCCTGACGACAACCCGCCGCCACCAACGGGCAAAACCACCAGATCCGGGGCGCGCCCCAATTGGCTAACCATTTCAACTGCTACCGACGACTGGCCTTCGATTACGTCGGGATCATCGAAGGGCGACAAAAAATGCCCCCCTGATTGTACGCAAAATTCCTGTGCCGCCGCCAAAGTTACGTCGAAATAGTCGCCAGTTAGAACGATTTCCACCGCATTCCCGCCAAAGACTCGGGTTTTGTCAATCTTTTGCTGCGGCGTCGTGACAGGCATAAAAATAACACCTTTAACCCCAAAATATTGACAGACAAAAGCAACCCCTTGGGCGTGGTTTCCGGCGCTGGCGCAGACAAAGGTTTTCTGATCCGGCTTGCCGCCCAACACTTTGCGCATAGCGTTAAAAGCACCACGTATTTTGTAGGATCTGACCGGCGACAGATCTTCACGCTTGAGCCAGATGTCCGCGTTATACTTCTCAGACAGAAAGGCATTTTGTTGCAGCGGCGTTGCCGGAAACAATCGCCGCATCGAGCTTGTCGCCGCCCTGGCTTTTTTAGCAAAATCACTCATCTGACCGTTTTGACCCGCGACCGTCGTGGGAACAAGTCTTATATCGTTAGGCTGATCTTGCTTAAGCCCAAAAAACCCGATATCGCCGCCGCGATACGTTAAAGGAGTTTCCACTATGTCTGCCCCCAAAAAAGTTGTGTTGGCCTACTCTGGCGGACTGGATACTTCGATCATCCTGAAATGGCTTCAAACTGAATACGGTTGCGAAGTGGTCACGTTCACGGCTGACCTTGGGCAAGGCGAAGAGTTGGAACCAGCCCGCGCCAAAGCAGAATTAATGGGTGCCAGCGAGATTTATATTGAAGACGTCCGAGAAGAATTTGTTCGCGATTTTGTATTCCCGATGTTTCGCGCCAACGCAGTCTATGAAGGGCTGTACCTGTTGGGTACATCAATTGCGCGCCCCCTCATTTCCAAGCGGTTGATCGAAATCGCACGGGAAACCGGCGCCGATGCAGTGGCCCATGGGGCGACAGGCAAAGGCAATGATCAGGTGCGATTTGAACTGGCGGCCTACGCACTAGATCCCGACATCAAAGTGATTGCGCCATGGCGTGAATGGGATTTGAGCAGTCGAACAAAACTGATCGACTTTGCAGAAAAGCACCAAATTCCAATTGCTAAAGACAAACGCGGCGAGGCACCGTTTAGTGTTGATGCAAACCTGCTGCACACGTCCTCAGAAGGCAAAGTCTTGGAGGATCCGGCAATTGAAGCACCAGACTACGTGTATCAACGGACTGTTAATCCTGAGGACGCGCCTGATACGCCTGAGTTCATCGAAATCGGATTTGAAAAAGGCGACGCTGTTTCAATCAATGGCGAAGCTATGTCACCCGCGACCATTTTGACCAAACTGAACGAGTTGGGCGGAAGTCATGGGATCGGGCGGTTAGATCTGGTCGAAGGTCGCTTTGTGGGGATGAAGTCCCGCGGTATCTATGAGACGCCAGGCGGGACAGTCCTGCTGGAGGCGCATCGCGGCATTGAATCGATCACTTTGGATCTCGGTGCCGCCCACCTCAAAGACGAGTTGATGCCCAAGTATGCAGAACTGATTTACAACGGATTTTGGTTCTCTCCCGAGCGCGAAATGCTGCAAGCCTTGATCGACAAGTCGCAAGAACACGTAAACGGCACCGTTCGGCTTAAACTGTACAAAGGGCAGGCTAGCACGGTTGGCCGTTGGTCAGATGATAGCCTCTATTCCGAAGAACACGTAACTTTTGAAGACGATCAGGGCGCTTACGATCAAAAAGACGCGGCCGGGTTCATCAAAATCAACGCACTGCGCTTGCGTCTGCTGGCCATGCGGAAACGCCGCAAAGGCTAGATCGCTAATTTATAGCCTGACAACTGCTCGTAAATTTCCAGCGCCTCATCCAAGATGGGGCGCTGTTCTTTTGGCAATGTGGGCAAATCCCCTTCGGCCCCTGCAAACCCCGTGCTTTGATGAACGGACCCGTACCAATGTGACGCCCAGACCCCATCAAACGGCTTTGGTCCCTTTGGCCAGTTCAACATGGAAGGGTAGAAATCCAAACCGATCCTGTCACAAAGTGCGCGCAACTGCGCCTCAGGATTGCGTCGAATATCATATGCATCGATGACAGTCGGTGTATGACCAAAGGCACAAACCTTTTCAAAAAGAGCCTTTTGTTGCGAAAACCCGATGTCTTCCAAAGTCGGATTTGCGCGTTTTGCCGTGTAACTTGCCAACACACGCGCCGGATGCCTGATGAGGAAAACATTCGTCACGCCTCGCATCCAATCTCTGTCCACGCCATCGATCATGTGTTGCGTCTGATGCTTTTGGTACTGATGGGTATTTACCGAATTGGGCTGAATTAGACTCGATATTACTGACGAATACGATTGATCCTGTGCCTGCATCACGTGTTCGCGCATGGGATGATCGAGCCCGGTGTTTGCCAAGTAAGCTGCGTAGAACGGCTCATCCACAGCTGAAAAATCTTCCCGATTTGCAAAACTGTACATCATCGCCGTTGAAAGATTCCGCGGGCCTGACCACATCGCTAACTTCATTCTGCACCCTCTGTTTGGTGGACTAAGCCTCATCACCCAGTAGTAAACACTTTGTGACGTCACGAGCCAGTGATTTGAAAAGGCATTCAACATGCCCAGTATGCAAGCAACGTCAAAAGGAGTTCCCATGTTTAAATCCACCATCACCCGTGCCCTTGGCATCACGGCGATAACTGCCATCGGTATTTTATCGCAAACAACAAACGCGCAAGCTTTGGATCGTCAAACGATGGTTGTGGCAGGTGGATGTTTCTGGTGCGTTGAAGCTGATTTCGAGAAAGTCCCAGGCGTCATTAAGGCCGAGTCGGGATTTGCAGGTGGATCAACAAAGAACCCCACTTATAAGCAAGTGACCAAAGGCGGGACTGGCCACTACGAGGCAGTCAAAATCACATATGACGCAGACAAGGTGTCGTATGACACGCTGCTTTCCTTGTTCTTCCGATCTGTTGATCCCACAGACGCAGGTGGCCAGTTTTGCGATCGCGGCGAAAGCTATCGCACAGCTATCTTTGCCAAAGGATCCCAAAAGGCCGCCGCACAACAGGCTAAAGCAGAGGCACAATCTGCACTGGGTCGGAAAATTGTGACTCCAATTCTACCGTCAGCAAAATTCTACAAAGCCGCATCCAACCACCAAGACTACTACAAGGGCAGCAAATTGGTGGTCACGCGTTTTGGACCAAAACGTCAGTCCGAAGCCTACAAAGCCTACCGGAAAGCATGCGGTCGCGACGCAAAAGTAAAACAGCTGTGGGGCAGTGCCGCACCCTTTGTTGGCGGCTAAAGACGCGCATCTACTTCGGCTCGTGTGGGGATCGCTGATGCGGTCCCCTTTCGCGATACCATGATAGCAGCCGCCACCGACCCAAGACGCATGGCTTCATCAGGCGGTAATCCTTCGGCCAGTCCAGAAACCACGTAACCGATAAAAGTATCCCCTGCGCCCGTGGTATCAACGACCTCCGCATTCATCGCTGGTGTCGCTTTGCTGACTTTTGATTTGATATCTATCCAGTCTGCGCCCTCTGCTCCCTTAGTAATGATAGCAGTTGAGACTGGCAGGTCGAATTCCCCAATGCCAAGCGCATCGGACAATTGTTGTCTCTCAACGGTGTTCACTACAAGGATATCTACAAAGGGCAGCACAGCTTCAACCGCAGTTGCAGAAAAAGGGGCTGCTGAATAGACAACCGTAGCACCCACATCATATGCGATCTGAGCTGCGAGGAGCTGATAATTTGTTTCATTTTGGAGCATCAGAAAATCACTGTCTTTGATATTCTTGAGGCTCTGTTTTATCATGTCTTGATCCTGTTGCACGTTGGCCCCTTGCAACAAAACGATCGCATTTTCGCCAGCCTCATCCACTGAAACAATCGCGTGCCCTGTCGGATGATCGACACCGGCAATTGCAGATGTGTCCAACCCTAGGTTTTGAAGCCGTTCGCGCATGTCACGATCATCTTTTCCGATTGCACCAATGTGCACCAAATCCGCGCCAGCACGGGTTGCCGCCACGGACTGATTCAACCCTTTGCCCCCTAACATTTCGATGAACTCTTGGGCTGCAATGGTTTCGCCTGCTTGGGGCAAGCGTTGCATTTGATAGATCAGGTCGCGATTGATCGAACCTAAGTTATAGATAGTCATGGTTGCCCCCATTGCTTTGCCCCAGTATCAATTCGGAACGGTTCTGTTGCAACCGACATGAAACTCACGGGGGATCTGCGACGTGTCCGGAACAACACCGATGATGGCCCAGTACTTGGGCATCAAAGAACAGTATCCCGACGCATTGCTGTTCTACCGGATGGGCGATTTCTACGAATTGTTCTTTGACGACGCAGCACAGGCGGCAGCAGCGTTGGACATCGCCCTGACAAAGCGCGGCAAACATGACGGCGAAGAAATACCCATGTGTGGGGTCCCGTTCCACGCCGCCGAGACATACCTACAAGCGCTTATCAAAAAGGGGTTCCGCGTCGCCGTAGCCGAGCAAATGGAAAGCCCCGCCGAGGCGAAAAAACGCGGAGGGAAAGCCGTTGTTAAGCGGGATGTTGTGCGTTTGGTCACGCCCGGCACATTGACCGAAGATGCTTTGCTAAATGCACGAGAACACAATTTTTTGGCATCCTATGCATGTATTCGTGAGGCTGGCGCAATTGCTTGGGTCGACATCTCGACCGGCGATGTGTCCGTCATTCCCTGCACCGAGCAAAACCTACTGCATGAGCTAGCACGACTAAACCCTTCCGAGATTGTTATATCCCAAAAACAAGAAGAGATGTTTTTATCCACGCCTGAATTGGCTGGTCTAAACTTCAGCCCGCTATCCGGTGCAAGCTTTGATAGTACTGCTGCTACCCAGCGCATCCAATCCGTGTACGGCGTGGCAACGTTGGACGGTTTCGGTGAGTTTTCTAGCGTCGAGATGGCCAGCATTGGCGCACTGCTGGCCTATCTGGACATTACTCAAAAAGGGAAGCTTCCTCTTTTGAAGGTGCCGCGCCGCTTTGACTTATCGCAAGTAATGCAGATCGACCCAGCGACACGGAAGAACCTTGAGATCACCACAAGCTTGAATGGTTCAAAAAGTGGCAGCCTACTGCATGCTATTGATCGCACAGTCACCGCCGGAGGTGCGCGATTGTTTGCCCAACGCATCTCTGCACCATCCCGTGATTTAGATCAGATTCAGGGTAGGTTAGACACTGTTTCGACTATAGCCGGCACGCCCATTTTATCCGAGGATATTCGTGTCATCCTTAAACAAATTTCAGATATGACACGTGCACTGTCGCGCCTGTCTTTGGACCGTGGTGGCCCACGTGACCTTAAAGCGCTGCAATCAGGGTTAAACGGCGCCCAACAGATATTTGATGTAACTAAGGATGTTGATTTTCCTCAAGATACCAAGTTGCTGCGGGATGCCTTGGTGGGTCATCAAACCATTCTGAACCAATTAGAGACGACGCTGGACGATGAGGTTCCTTTACTCGCCCGCGACGGTGGTTTCATCCGGTCCGGATTTGACCCAGCGTTGGATGAGTTTCGAAAGCTACGGGATGACGGAAAAACAGTTATCGCAGGATTACAATCCGACTATGCAAAACTGACTGAAGTCGCTGCATTAAAGATAAAGCACAACAACGTGCTAGGTTACTTTATTGAAACGACCGCGCTGCATGCAGAAAAAATGCTATCTGCACCGCTGTCCAACACGTTTATTCATCGGCAAACCACCGCCAATGCTGTGCGCTTTACAACGGTTGAGCTTTCTGAGCTAGAAACCAAAATCCTGAATGCTGGTGGATCCGCGATCGAAAGCGAGTTGCGGCACTATACAGCCTTAAAAGACTCTGTTTTGGAAAATTATGACGCCCTCAGCAATGTTGCAAACACCTTGGCTGAGATGGATGTTTTTTGCGCTGTAGCTGAGGTATCTGCAGAACAAAATTGGTGCAAACCCGTCCTAAAGCCCGACACGAGTTTTGACATCAAAGGTGGACGCCATCCAGTTGTTGAAATTGCTTTGTCGAAACAAGGAAAGACCCAATTTATCGCCAATGACTGTATGCTGTCCGCTAATGGTAAAGACGGTGATATCTGGTTGCTAACGGGTCCAAACATGGCCGGTAAATCTACATACCTCCGGCAAAACGCATTGATTGCTATTTTGGCGCAAGCTGGCATGTTTGTCCCTGCGGACGCAGCCACTATTGGCGTAGTGTCCCAACTTTTCTCTCGGGTCGGTGCATCAGATGATCTGGCGCAGGGGCGATCGACTTTCATGGTTGAAATGGTGGAAACCGCTGCGATCCTGAACCAAGCAGATGAACGAGCCCTAGTAATTTTAGACGAAATAGGCCGCGGAACTGCAACATACGATGGTCTTTCGATTGCGTGGGCCACTTTGGAACATTTGCACGACGTCAACAGATGTCGGGGACTGTTTGCAACCCACTACCACGAGATGACGGGTTTATCCGATAAGCTAGAGCGCGTTGATAATGCGACAGTAGCCGTCAAAGAATGGGACGGGGAAGTTATCTTTTTGCACGAGGTTCGAAAAGGCGCGGCAGACAGATCCTACGGTGTGCAAGTCGCACAATTGGCAGGTCTGCCAACAGCAGTTGTAAATCGGGCCCGCGATGTTTTGGAAGTTTTGGAAAAAGGCGAGCGCGAAGGCGGCGTTAAACCAAACCAGCTGATTGATGATCTACCACTGTTTTCTGCCACACCTGCGCCCACGCCTAAACCTGTACAAGAAAGTGAGATCGAAAAGCGCCTCGATGACATCTATCCAGATGACTTAACTGCGAAAGAAGCGCTTGATCTTTTGTATGAGCTGAAGCAGCTTAGACGCCCTTAACCGGGGTTGGACGATACGCCAACTTGGGCCGCACGCAGCAATCGGTCGTGCAACAAAAACCCTTCAGCCATCACCTGAATGATATCACCTGCCGATGTGTTTGGAACAGGGGCCTCAAACATTGCCTCATGTTGATTGGGATCGAATTTATCCCCAACAGCCGGCGCGATGACTTTGATACCGTGTTTGCCATAGACACTTAGCAATTCGCGCATGGTCAATTCGATTCCTTCGATCAAGGCTGACGATACCGCGCGCTGTTCGTCCGTGGCTGTATCCATGGCGCGTTTCATGTTGTCGTAAACAGACAGCAGGTCGCGGGCCAGTTTCGAGCCACCATAGTTTTCGGCCTCACGACGGTCGCGGTCAGACCGCTTGCGCGCGTTTTCTGCATCAGCAAGGGCGCGCATGAACTTATCCTTGAGATCATCACGTTCAGCACGCAATTCATCCAATTCCAGTTCCTCTTCCGAGAAATCAACGTCTTGCTCTTCGTCGAGTTCTGCCTCGATATCCACAAGATCGTCCAGAAATTCCGGTTCGCCTTTACGATCAGCCATTTTTACCTCTCATCACGGTCAGAGATCACCTTACCCACCAATTGGGCTGTGTAATCCACAATAGGGACGATACGTCCATAATTCAGTCGGGTGGGGCCGATCACACCGACGACCCCAATTATCTTTCGATCAGAGTTCATATAAGGAGAAACCACCAAAGAGGAACCCGAAAGTGAAAAGAGTTTGTTTTCAGAACCAATAAAAATGCGCACACCTTCGCCTTGCTCGGCTAATTCAAGGAAATCTGCGATGTCACGCTTGCGTTCGAGGTCATCAAACAGGGATTTGATCCGATCAAGATCCTCCGCACTGGCGTCTTGATCTAACAGATTCGACCGTCCTCGCACGATGAGACGTTCATGCCGTTCACCTTCGTTTTCCCAAATCGCGATACCGCTTTCCACACATGCCTTAGCCAAATCATCCAGAGTTTGCCGATGGGTCGCTATCTCCTGCGCGATAATCCCAGAAAGTTCCGTTAGGGTGCGGCCCTCTGCAAAAGAGTTCAAGAAATTAGCAGCCTCTCGCAGCGAAGACGGGGTTTGGCCTATGGGCGGATGAAAAACTCGATTCTCCACTTGGCCATTGGCGAAAACCAAAACAACCAACGCACGGTCAGGTGCAAGGGATACGAATTCAATATGCTTGACCGGTGCTTCTTGTTTTGGCGTCAGAACAAGGCTCGCCCCTTGGGTCACACCAGACAAAGCAGATCCGATACGGTCCAAAGCGGACGGAAGTTCCTGCGTGTTCGAGGTGACCATACTGTCAAGTTTGCGCTGGTCACTTTTTCCAAGATCGGAAACTTCTAACAATCCATCCACGAACATTCGTAGCCCCAACTGGGTCGGTATCCGTCCAGCAGAGGTATGGGGGCTATCAAGAAGCCCCATGTGTTCAAGGTCCTGCATGACATTGCGAATTGTTGCCGGGCTGACAGACTCGGAAAGCGCACGCGTCAAAGTCCGGGAACCAACCGGATCACCACTTTCGATGTATCCTTCCACAAGGCGTTGAAACACCTCGCGAGACCGCGCGCTCATATCCTCGAATTTTGGTGACTCTATTGGCATGACCTGCGGAATATAGGAAGGATCGCACGATAGGTTCAAGGGGCCATTGGGTGCATAAGGGTTGCACTTTGACCGCGCGGGGGACTATCTGACTATGTTGTGTAAAAAGGAATGATCATGCGCCCCTCCTCTCGTGCCCTAGATGAACTACGCCCCGTCGAAATTTTGGTAAACTACAGCAAACATGCAGAAGGATCGTGCTTGATCAAGATGGGCGAAACGCATGTTTTGTGCACCGCGACTCTAGAGGAACGTGTACCGTCATTTCTGCGCAATAGCGGATTGGGCTGGGTCACCGCCGAATACGGGATGCTACCACGTGCTACAAACACGCGGATGAACCGTGAAGCAAAACGCGGTCAATCGGGACGCACGCAAGAAATCCAACGTCTGATCGGCCGAAGCCTACGTGCCGGGGTAGATCGTGTTGCCTTGGGTGAACGTCAAATAACGATCGATTGCGACGTTATTCAGGCTGATGGCGGAACGCGCTGTGCGTCGATCACAGGCGGATGGGTCGCGCTTAAATTGGCCACTCAAAAACTGATCAAGGCGGGCGACATCACCTCTGATCCATTGCTGTCCAACGTTGCCGCTGTCAGCTGTGGGATCTATGCAGGTCAGCCTGTCTTGGACCTGGATTATCCTGAGGATAGCGATGCTGGTGTTGACGGTAATTTTGTCATGAATAGCGACGGTGCATTGATTGAAATCCAAATGTCTGCCGAAGGGTCCGTCTTTAGCCGCGGTCAAATGGACGAGCTAATGGCTTTGGCTGACAAAGGCATTGCTGAGCTGGTGGCCGCCCAAAACGCTGCCGTGGCAAATGCGTAAACTGACTGAAAAGGAACTTGTCTTGGCCTCGCACAATCAAGGCAAGTTAAGAGAGATCGCAAAACTGGTTGAGCCTTTAGGAATAGCTGTAAAAAGTGCTGCGGACTTTGGTTTGACCGAACCGGATGAGACGGAAACCACCTTTGCGGGCAATGCTCGGATCAAGGCCCATTTCGCAGCCTCAGCCACGGGTTTGCCTGCCTTGTCCGATGACAGCGGCATAACTGTAGATGGTTTGGATGGTGCCCCAGGGGTTTACACAGCCGATTGGGCCGAGACGCCAAATGGCCGTGACTTTCCAATGGCCATGAAAAAGGTTTGGGATCAACTGGAAGCAAAGGACGCTGCAAGACCGCGCACGGCCTCCTTTCGTTGTGTGTTATGTGTTGCGTGGCCCGATGGCCACGACGAGGTTTTTGAGGGCAAGGTCGATGGCCACCTCACTTGGCCAATGCGTGGTGAGCTGGGCTTTGGTTTCGATCCAATTTTCATCCCCGAAGGCCACGACATTACGTTTGGCGAAATGGATCCGGACCTTAAACATAGCATTAGTCATCGCGCTGACGCCTTCCAAAAAATGTTAGCAAACTGCTTTGCCTGAGATGCACAGCGAAGAAGCGGGTTTCGGACTGTATGTACACTGGCCTTATTGCGAGGCTAAATGCCCTTACTGCGACTTCAATTCCTTCGTTGAAAAATCCATCGACCACGATGCATGGACACAAGCCTATTTGCTGGAGTTGGAGCGCGCCTATCGCGTTTCGCCCAACGAACCCCTCACATCAATATTCTTTGGCGGTGGTACGCCAAGTTTAATGCGTCCCAAAACGGTTGAGGCTGTGTTGGCAAAGGCAAATTCTCTTTGGGGATTTTCTAACGATGTCGAGATTACGCTTGAGGCCAATCCATCTTCTGTTGAAGCTCAAAAGTTCACAGACTTTCGGCTGGCGGGAATTAACCGTGTTTCCCTCGGTGTACAGTCCCTCGTGGACGCTGATCTGAAGCGCCTTGGTAGATTGCATACTGTAGATGAGGCCCTAACAGCACTGGATATCGCCAATGCCGAATTTGATAGGGTCAGTTTTGATCTAATCTACGGCCGCCAAGACCAAACACTGGGTGCCTGGTCCCATGAGCTAGACCGGGCACTTGAACTGACTTCCGGCCACATCTCTCTCTATCAACTGACAATCGAGCCGAATACTGCGTTTGGTGACCGCTACGCAATTGGGAAACTGTCAGGCCTGCCAAACGAAGATCTGGGCGCTGACATGTATGAATTGGTACAAGACCGTTGCGGTGCAAGGGATCTGATGGCCTATGAAGTTTCCAATCATGCTAAGAAGGGCCACGAAAGTCGCCATAATCTGACCTATTGGCGCTATGGGGACTACGTTGGTATCGGACCTGGCGCACATGGCCGTCTGACAATTTCCCAACAAAAGGTTGCGACTGAGACTATTCTGGCCCCCCAGCTGTGGCTTAAGGCTGCTCTGGATGCGGATACATTAACACATAGCACAACTTGCCTGACAAATTTTGAAGCTGACCAAGAGCGCGCTTTGATGGGGCTGAGATTGAAGGATGGGATCGATACAAAAGACTTTCGGTCCGATCAGGAGACTGTTCTCAACGCACAAAAGTTAAACGAGCTTCAAGTATTAGGGCTCATCGACAAACAAGGATCACGGATCTGTGCAACCCAAGAAGGTCGCCCAGTATTGAATTACATCCTCAGATCAATTCTGGATACCGATGCTACCTAATTCCCTGCAAGAAGCCTGCAAAGGTCGTCTAAACCTTCTAAGCTTTTGTAACTAATTGTTATTTTTCCATTTTCTGCATTTTCACTATGATCAATAACAACACGCATTCCCAGTTGTGCGGTTAGTTCATCTTCCAAAACCTTAGTGTCTGCATCTTTCTGCCGCCGCGTTTGTCCAGCAGACGGGTTAGTCTTTGATGGCTTTTTCGCTTTGGCCAGACTTTCTGCCTGCCGGACTGACAAGCCACCTTTCACAATCTGATGGGCAAGGCTGATTGGATCATCCGCCGTGATCAACGCCCGCGCATGGCCCGCGGTCAGTTGTCCTGATCTAAGATACTCTTTTACGACATCAGGCAACGTGACCAAACGCAATAAATTGGCGACATAGCTTCGGCTTTTTCCCATCGCCGTTGCCAATTCCTGTTGGGTATGACCAAAGGTTTGAACCAGCTGATCGTAAGCCATTGCTTCCTCAAGAGGGTTAAGATCCTGCCTTTGCACGTTCTCAATGATCGCAATCTCAAGAATATCTCGGTCACTGTACTCCCGAACCAAAACGGGCACCTGGTGTAAACTGGCGATCTGTGATGCGCGCCAACGCCGTTCCCCAGCAACAATTTCATACATACCCGATTTGGATTTCGCAGGCCGGACGATGAGTGGTTGAATGACACCATGGGCTTGGATCGATTGAGCCAATTCTTCGAGTTCTTCGGCACTGAAATCCCGTCTTGGCTGATCCGGGTTGGGAGTTACAAGATCTATATCGACTTGTTTTGCACCAGCGCTGGCGGACTGTTGCGTTGTTTCGCTCTGAGGTTCAACATCTGCCATCAATGCAGACAGTCCACGACCTAACCCTCTGGTTTTATTTGGCTTTTTTGACATTTATTGTGTCCTCCACAGGATTGATACTTCTCTCGCAAGCTGATCATACGCGAGACCACCTTTAGACTTGGGATCATATTGATTGATGGGCATTGCAAAGGATGGCGCTTCACTCAGTCGTATATTCCGTGGGATCTTGGTATCAAAAACGAGATCGCCAAGATTGTCCCGTGCATCCGCCTCAACCTGCTGAGACAAGTTATTACGAACGTCGAACATCGTCAGCAACACGCCATCAATTCTTAGATCTTTATTCGCAGTGCTCCGGATATCTCGAACTGTCATCATAAGCTGCGATAGGCCTTCCAAGGCAAAGAATTCCGCCTGTAGAGGAATGATCAAGCTGTCTGATGCAATCAATGCATTCACGGTCAGCAGATTGAGAGACGGCGGGCAATCGATCAACACGACGTCAAACCCAAACTCGGACATTTCAACGTTTCGCAAGCTGTCGTTCAATAAAAAGGACCGTTTTTCATTAGCCACCAACTCGATATCTGCTGAACTGAGATCTGTTGTGGTCGGAATGATCCAAAGATTCTCGAACTCTGTCTCTTTCACCGTCTCTTTCAACGAGGCCTCATCCAATAGCACATCATAGATCGTGAAGTCTCGGTCATCTATACCAACGCCCGTCGATGCATTGCCTTGCGGGTCAATATCTACAATCAAGACCTTCAACCCCAGTGACCCCAACGCCGCAGCAAGGTTGATAGTGGTCGTAGTTTTCCCAACACCACCCTTTTGATTAACAACCGCAACAACGCGAGGCAGCGGAAATGGGCTGGGTTTAGGCATATGAGATTGATCCGATCTTTAAAATTGCTGCATCTGGATCTGTTTTACTTGCATGAGAGACGCAATCAAACCTCCATTTTTGCCGAGCATCCTCTATTTCTATTTGGTAGTTTGCGCCCTTCATGGCGATTAAAGCACCGCTATCGTCAAGTAATGGGTCCGACATTTCCAGTAATTGAGTCAGTGGCGCTAATGCACGGGCCGTTACCAGATCACATCCGATTATATCGGCTACCTCTATTCTTTTGTTTATGACTTCAACGTTTAATCCGATTTCTCGTGAGCACGTTCTAAGAAATTGGGATTTACGGGCGTCACTTTCGATTAGGCTGAAGTCTCCAGTAAAATTTGTAGACTTAAGGGCAATCGCACAAACGATACCAGGGAAACCTCCCCCTGAGCCGATATCAACCCAATGCTTAACTCTATCCACCTGAATATGTTCAAGAATCTGCCATGAATCCCATATATGGCGTGACCATAGATCTTTCTGTGCTTTTGCCGATACTAGGTTTATGCGCGGCGTCCATTTCAGCACAAGATCATGGAAAGCTTGCAGATCATCCAATGTTTCACGTGAAACATTGACCCAGTCGGGTGTCTGCTGATCCATTATGCCGAACGCCTTGAATTGAAGGCCTTCACATTAGCAAGAACCAGAAGCACCGCGGAAGGGGTCATTCCATCTATCTTTGAAAGCTGGGCCAAGTTCTCTGGCTTGAATTGCTGTAGTTTACTCATCAATTCATTTGAAAGACCTTGGATTTGAGAATATTCAAAATCTAGCGGAATTATGGTGCCCTCTTCTTTCCGTAAACGCTCGGCATCCTCGTTTTGACGCTCCAAGTAATTCACATAGATTGCGTCGCGCGCCACCTGAGAAAGTGCGTCCTGTGGCAGCTTGGCGGCGGTGGGGAAAAGTCCGGCAAATACTGCCAAGTCCATCTTGGGAAAGCTCAAAACATCCAACGCTGACCGCTTAACTCCGTCTAACTTTACATTTAACCCAAGTTTCTGGAGTTGAGTTGGTGTTGTAACAATTTCTGATAGATGCCGCTGAACTAAATCTAGGTCTTTGGCCTTTGAACTATAAACTTGCATTCGATTTGCGGAGACCAAACCGTGCTGATAGCCAAACCCAGTCAGTCTTTGGTCCGCATTATCGGCACGCAATGACAGTCTGTATTCAGCGCGCGAGGTAAACATCCGGTAAGGCTCAGTTACACCACGACTGATAAGATCATCAATCAAAACACCGATATACGACGTCGTTCTACTAAAACGAACCTCGTCTTGCCCCAAACTAGCTGCTGCAGCATTTGCGCCAGCCACCAAACCCTGAGCAGCAGCCTCTTCATAACCAGTGGTGCCATTGATTTGACCAGCAAGGTACAAGCCTGGAACCGACTTCACTTCCAATTTGCCATTTAAAGATCGCGGATCAACGTAATCATATTCAACCGCATATCCCAGTTGGAGAATTTCCGCCTTCTCCAACCCGACTATTGACCGCACATACTCGATTTGGACATCTTCCGGCAAAGATGTGGATATGCCATTAGGGTAAATAACATCCGATGTCAGGCTTTCAGGCTCAAGAAAGATCTGATGCGACGTCTTTTCTGCAAACCTAACGACTTTATCCTCAATCGATGGGCAGTACCGCGGGCCAACACCATCGATATGACCGCCATACATAGCCGAGCGATGCAAATTATCGCGGATGACTTTATGTGTTGCCTCATTCGTATGCGTGATCGCGCAAGAAATTTGGCGGGCTTGAGGTGCTTTACTTAGAAAAGAAAAGAGCGCCGGATCATCGTCCCCCGGCTGTTGCTCCAAATTAGCCCAATTAATAGAACTGGCAGACAATCGTGGAGGAGTTCCAGTCTTTAGACGACCCAATGGAAGATCCATCGCCTTAAATTGCTGAGCTAACATTTGGCTTGGCTTATCACCCATTCGACCAGCGTCTTTGCGTTCTTCGCCGACGAAAATCACACCGTTCAGAAAAGTCCCAGTCGTAACGACTGTTGCATCGGCCTCAACCTCACGACCATCAGCCAGAATAACCCCAGAAACCCGATCGCCTTTGAATTTCAGCCCAGCAACTTCTGCAAAAAGAATGGATAGGTTCTGGGTGTTTTGGGCTTCAACGACTGCGTGTTTTCTATATAGGTGCCTGTCGGCCTGCGTTCTCGGTCCTTGAACGGCCGGGCCTTTGCGACGATTGAGCAGTCGAAATTGTATGCCTGCTGCATCTGCCAATCGGCCCATAACACCATCTAATGCATCAATTTCCCGAACCAAATGCCCCTTTCCCAGACCACCGATTGCAGGATTGCAGGACATAACACCAATGTCCGCCTCAGACATTGTGATCAAACAGGTGGCGGCGCCTTTGCGGGCTGACGCAGCTGCAGCCTCCAAACCAGCATGACCTCCACCAACAACAACAACACCAAAATGTTTCACGTGAAACACTCCCTATTTACCAAGGCAAAATGAGGCAAAGACCTCGTCCAAAACATCTTCAACGCCAATGTCACCCACAATTGTTCCCAATTGATCCGACGCGCGTCTCAAGAACTCTGCATATAAGTCTGTTGGCATCACATCAATGTCTTCTTTGATATCTATTCTTTCAAGCTCGATCAGCGCCCTGTTCACCGCCTCAAGATGGCGGGACCGGATCAGTGAGCTCGCGCTGGACGCCATCGTTTCCAACTTATCCGCTATCGCTAACTTCAGATCTTCCACACCCTCACCGGTTTTTGCAGAAATAGACAACACACCAGATCTAGCGCCCTGAACATCAGATTTGGTCCAAACAGCAATATCTGAGGCCTGCTGGTTAACATCCACCGAAAAATCTGAATCAGTTACACCCAAGAATAGTCGGATGTCTGCAGTCTGAGCCACCCGAGTTGCCCGTTCAATCCCTATGGTTTCCAACATATCAGCACCTTCTCGCAAGCCAGCTGTATCAACAAAAGTCACCGCTAAGCCATTGATATCTATATAACTTTCTAGCGTATCCCGCGTCGTGCCCGCAATGTCCGACGTAATCGCGATATCACGACCCGCTAACCTATTGATAAGAGTGGATTTTCCTACATTCGGAGGGCCTATAATAGCAACTGTAAAGCCATCCCTGACACGTTCCGCAAAATGATACCCCTCAGCCTGCTCTTTAAGGCTGCTTTGCACACCCGCTACCAAATCCGTCACCTCAGGCACAACATCCTCGGGCACATCTTCGTCAGCGAAATCAATCGTGGCCTGCAATAGCGCCATGGCCCGGACCAAATCCCGCCGCCACTCCTGTGCCAAACCTCCAAGATGACCTTCGAACACCTGCATAGCCTGCCGTCGCTGAGCGTCTGTTTCAGCCTCTATCAGATCGGCAAGCCCTTCGACCTGAGCTAAATCTAGCTGGCCATTTTCCATCGCTCTACGGGTAAATTCACCAGCCTGTGCAGGACGCAACCCGTCGATTACGGATAACTCACTTAGGACTTTAGCTACGACAGCTGGCGAGCCATGGGTTTGAAACTCTATTGTAGGTTCACCAGTGAAACTAGCGCCTTCAGAAAACCCAAGAACAAGCGCCTGATCAATAGTATTGCCATCCGTGGAAACTAATCTTTGCAGGCTTGGCCTATCCGGGATTTCCTTCAACACCGTGAACTGCTTCGCAGCATCCAACGCCTTCGGGCCAGATACCCGAATAATGGAAACACCTGCCTTACCGCGCGCCGATGCTAGGGCATAAATCGTATCCGCGGGCATGCTAAGCTCATCCCAATTTTAGGTGTTCATTGAATCAAAGAACTCTGAGTTGGATTTGGTTTGCTTCAGTTTTGAAAGCAAAAACTCAATCGCATCTGTTGTACCCATAGGATTCAAAATACGACGCAGCACATAGGTTTTTTGCAAATCAATTTTATCAACCAGCAAATCTTCCTTCCGGGTACCGGATTTCAAGATATCCATTGCCGGGAACACACGTTTATCCGCAACTTTCCGGTCCAGGACAATCTCCGAGTTACCCGTACCTTTGAATTCCTCAAAGATAACCTCATCCATCCGCGATCCAGTGTCGATCAATGCAGTGGCAATAATCGTCAGTGATCCACCTTCTTCTATATTTCGCGCCGCACCAAAGAACCGCTTTGGCCGTTGCAATGCGTTGGCGTCCACACCACCTGTCAGCACCTTACCAGATGAGGGAACCACTGTGTTAAACGCACGACCAAGACGAGTAATCGAATCCAGCAAAATAACCACATCGCGCTTGTGTTCTACCAGACGTTTTGCTTTCTCGATCACCATCTCAGAGACGGCAACGTGACGCGTTGCTGGTTCATCAAAGGTAGAACTTACAACTTCGCCCTTAACCGACCGCTGCATATCAGTGACTTCTTCTGGACGTTCATCAATTAGCAAAACGATGAGGTAACACTCTGGGTGGTTTTTCTCGATGGAATTAGCGATGTTTTGCAAGATTACCGTCTTACCAGTTCGAGGAGGAGCGACGATCAGCGAACGCTGGCCTTTCCCGATGGGAGCGACCAAATCAATTACGCGCGCAGAGCGATCTTTGACAGTTGGATCGTCCACTTCCATTTTCAAACGTTCTTCTGGATAGAGCGGCGTCAGGTTATCAAAGGCCACTTTGTGGCGCGCCTGCTCTGGATCCTCAAAGTTAATTCGAGCGACTTCAGTCATTCCAAAATAGCGCTCGGACTCGTTTGGGGCCCGAATAACCCCCTCAATGGTATCTCCAGTACGAAGTGAGTACTTTCTGATCATCTCGGGAGAGACATAAATATCATCTGGGCCCGGCAAATAGTTTGCCTCAGGGGATCTAAGAAATCCAAATCCGTCTTGCAAAACTTCCAGTACACCATCGCCAGAAATAACCCAGCCGTCCTCTGCGCGCTCCTTAAGGATCGAGAACATCATCTCGCCCTTACGCATCGTTGATGCATTTTCAATCTCAAGATCTTCAGCAACGGATAATAGATCTTTTGGGCTCTTGGCTTTCAGATCGGAAAGGCTGAGGCGAGTTTCAGTCATAGGTGTCCCAACTGCAGACGCAGGTGTTTCTATATAATGGAAAAATACGTGTTCGGACGAACAGTAGCGCTCTTATGGGCAACCTTCGACAAACTGTCAAATGCACCGCCCCTGAACGCTATTATAATAATAAAAATAGAAAGAAAGAATTGATGAGTTTGTAGTGCAGAGAATTTCTGTGGATTACTTTTTATCCCCAGTTTTATCCCCAGCAAAATAAAGTCAAAAACTGAATTACTAAATATTATGATATTAAAATCAAATATTTAAGTATAACTCTCTCTCGAAATTACACCCAATACCGGCGCATCAGAGTTATCCTTTATCCTTTTCCACAACCGGATTAAAATCTTACAAAAGTGTTAAAGTTAACGAAAACTCCTTTAACCAAACTTAAGAGTAATAATTTGTTCATACTCACTTAACGCATCCCGTAGATATCCACAGAAATTACCCATGACATATCCCCTTGTTTTAGCTTCAGGTTCATCAATTCGGGCAAAAATGCTCGAAAATGCGGGTCTCAGATTCGAAATAGCCCCCGTAAAAATAGACGAATCGTCCATAAAAGCATCTCTGCAATCCGAAGATGCACATCCCCGCGATATTGCAGATACGCTAGCAGAACTCAAAGCTCAAAAAGCAGCGCAGAAACATGTGGGGGACGCTTTGGTTCTGGGCTGTGATCAGGTTTTGGAACATCAAGGACAACTCCTGTCTAAACCTAAAACGCCTCAGGATGCGATTGATCAACTGAAAAAGATGTCTGGTGGAATGCATACATTATATTCTTCGGCAGTTTTGTATCGCGATCTCAAGCCCATTTGGCGCAAGACCAATGTAGCTCAAATGTACGTGCGACAGCTTTCCGAGGATTTCGTTGAAAACTATGTAGCGGAAAACTGGTCCGAAATTCAGTACTGCGTTGGATGTTACCAAATTGAAAATCAGGGTGTTCAACTGTTTTCTCAGATTAAAGGGGATCACTTTACAATAATGGGACTGCCCCTTTTGGATCTTCTAGGGTATCTGAGAACAACTGGATGGATGAATACCTAATGAATGCTTCGATACCTTTGGCAGCTGTTCTAGGCACCTCAACCGAGGTCAGCAAATCCCCTCGGTTGTTTCAGTATTGGATGCGGGAATATGGGCTGTTGGGCCACTATATACCGATTAATGTTGAAAAGGCGCGTTTGGAACAGACCTTGCGAACGTTGCCCGAACTTGGGTTTGTGGGCGTTAATGTCACCGTTCCTCATAAAGAACTCGCTCTAGAGATTGCGGATATCGTGACGGATCGTGCGGCGATTATAGGTGCGGCGAATACACTAATTTTTCGCACAGATGGAAAAATCCATGCAGATAACACCGACGGGTACGGGTTCACTCAAAACTTGGTCCAAGGGGCGCCAGATTTTGATTTCACTGCCGGTCCAGCAGTTGTTTTAGGCGCAGGTGGTGCAAGTCGCGCAGTAATTGCGGCCTTGCTAGAAATGGGTGTTCCAAAGATCTTTCTATCCAACCGAACGCGTCACCGGGCCGAAACACTTCGCACTGTTTTTGGGGCGCGCATTGAAGTTGTTGAATGGGTCACTGTTGGGAACTTTTTGGAACAATCGAATGTTGTGGTGAATACGACCTCCCTTGGGATGAAGGGCAAAACCCCCTTACGCGTGCCTTTGGATGGATTGCGTCCGGGAACGTTGGTCACTGATATCGTTTATACGCCGTTAGAAACTGATCTTTTGAAAACTGCACGCCAAGTAGGATGTCCAACAGTGGACGGCGTGGGTATGTTATTGCATCAGGCTGTGCCAGGGTTTGAGCGGTGGTTTGGACACCGTCCAGAGGTTACCGAGGACGTTCGACAGGTCATATTGGCATGAGCTTTGTCATTGGTCTCACGGGGTCGATCGGCATGGGAAAGTCGACAACGGCCCAGATCTTTCGCGATGAAGGGATCCCTGTGTGGGACGCAGATGCAGCTGTCGACGATATTTATGGTCCCAATGGTGAGGCTGTTGCACCCTTGGCTTTGCTGGATCCCGAATTGATTGGCAGCGGGGCGGTCTCAAAGACTGCCCTAAAGGCAAGAATCGCAGAAGACCCTGAATTTCTAACTCAGCTGGAACATATCGTGCATCCGTTAGTTGCCAAACACCGGCAGGAATTTCTTGCACGGGTCCAAGCGGAAGTGATCGTTTTGGATGTTCCTTTGCTTTTTGAAACCGGACTTGACGCATCAGTTGATGCGACGATTTGCGTTAGCATTGATGCGCCCACCCAACGGCGGCGTGTGATGGCCCGTGCGACGATGACCGAGACCGAATTTGATCTGATCCTGTCAAAACAAATGAGTGACGCGGAAAAACGTAGCCGTGCTGATTATGTTGTCATCACAGACACCCTGTCCTCGGCGTACCGGCAGGTTACCAAAATTCTACAAGATATAAGGGCCAACCAGCATGCGTGAACTTGTTCTTGATACAGAAACAACGGGATTCGAACCTAATGAAGGCGACCGCATTGTTGAAATTGGCGCGGTTGAACTGTGGAACCATGTACCAACGGGCAAGACCTACCATCAATACATAAACCCACAGCGTGACATGCCGAATGCCGCGTTTGAGGTGCATGGGTTATCCAATGAATTTTTGGCTGACAAGCCGGTCTTTGCGGATATCGCACAGGCCTTTGTTGATTTTGTCCAAGATGACAAAATGATCATTCACAATGCCAGTTTTGACATGAAGTTCCTGAATGCAGAACTAGGCTGGTTGAACCGCAAGCTACTACCGATGGATCAGGCCTTGGACACTTTGGCGATTGCGCGTCGGAAATTTCCGGGCTCGCCAGCGTCCCTTGATGCGCTTTGTCGTCGATTTGGTATCGATAACTCGAACCGTGTTCTTCACGGCGCCCTTTTGGATTCCGAGATCCTTGCAGAGGTCTACTTAGAACTTATTGGCGGGCGTCAGCCTGACTTTGGTCTCGGTCAACAAGCAACACAGACCACAGGTACGCAGCAAACGGATACATGGCGTCCCAGACCCAGACCCGAGGCGTTACCGCCGCGTTTGACTGAAAAAGAAACCGCCGCCCATGCCATGTTTGTAGAGGCGTTGGGCGACGGTGCTATCTGGAAAAAGCTGACTTAGGACTTTGGTGCAGCCGCGGCTTCTGCTTCGGCGCGACGAGTCATTTCTGACCGGTAGAGCTGCATAAAGTCGATGGTTTCCAAGTTTAGGGGTGGGAAGCCGCCATCGCGTGTGATGTCGCTGACGATCCGGCGCAGGAATGGGAAAAGCATCCGCGGGCATTCGATCAGCAGGAACGGATGCATTTGCTCGTCTGGAACGTTCTCGATGTGGAAAATACCAGCATATTCGATTTCCAGCAGGAACAGTGTGTCGTCCTTGTCTTTGGCCTTGGATGTCACGTTCAGTTTGATCACGACTTCGAACTGGTGATCTACCGTGCGCTTTTTCGCATCCAAGTTTACTTGGACCTGAACGTCTGGCTGAACTTCGCCAGAGACACCTTTTTGAGACAGAATATTCTCAAAAGACATGTCACGGATATATTGCGCCAAAACTTGCATTTTGACCTGCGGTGCGGCTGTTGTTTCCGCGGCCGCTGCTGTTTCTTTCTCAGCCATTCTAATGGACTCCCTAAATGTTTTGTTGGCCCTTTATCAGGTCACATGCTGGGCCTCAATGCTTAGTCCATTTTGAAGGCGTATTTGATTGGTTTGGGTCGTCTACAACTTCAGAAAACTCGCCATCGATGATCCCGTCGTCATAAGATCTTGGTCTCCGGCTCTGGGCACTGCCAAATCCCTGAACTTTGATCTTTGTGCGGGCATAGCGATACAAGGCATGCCGCACAGGCGGTATAAGCAGAGAAAACCCAACAGCGTCTGTAAAAAATCCAGGTGTCAGCAACAGAGCACCTGAAAATAGGATCATAGCACCGTGCGCTATGGGTTCTGTTGGGTCCTGTAGGCTGGAAATGGACTGCTTCATTTGGGCAATCGCCAGCAATCCCTGATTTCTGACCAACCAACTCCCCAGCATCGCTGTTAAGATAACGATTCCAAGAGTTGGCCACAGGCCTAAAAAGCCACCCAATTGGATGAAAAGGGCGATTTCAATCAAGGGAATGCCCACAAACAGTGCAAGTAACCACATATCAAACCTTTCTTATCATCCTTAGGGGGTAGTGGACTTGACCCCAGACGTGACCTACATAAGTGCGGTAGGCGTCATTTTCCATGGCGTTTGTTTTTGAGGTATCGAATGAGCTCTGCTGTGATCCAACTTCTTGTCCTTGCCGGTGTGGCGATTTTTCTGATTTTGCGCTTGCGCAGTGTTTTGGGAACCCGTGAAGGTTTCGAAAAACCACCCGCGCCACAGGAGGCGCCATCGTCCCGTTCTAAACGGCCAAACCTTGAAGTGATTGAAGGCGGTCCAGATGAGGACATCACAGATCACGTTCCAGATGGCAGTGATCAGGCAGTGGCTTTGGCCGCCATGAAATCCATCGATCCAACATTCAGCGTAAATGAATTTCTGGGTGGGGCGCGTGGTGCCTATGAGATGATTTTGATGGCATTTGAAAATGGTGATCTTGCGTCGATCAAACCGTTTTTGTCGGATGACGTATATGAAAGCTTTGCGTCGGTCGTCGATGCCCGCGAAGAGCAAGGCCTGTCTATCGAAGCAAACTTTATTGGTGTGCGTGAAATGTCGCTCAATGATGCAACGTTTGACCCAGCGACCAAAGAGGGCGAAGTAACCGTTCGCTTTGTTGGTGAATTAACGTCTGTTGTTCACGATAATGCGGGTGAAATCGTTGAAGGCAGCCCAACGGAAATCAAACGTCAGAAAGACAACTGGACGTTTGCACGGGTTATGGATGCGGACGATCCCAACTGGCAGCTTGTTGCCACTGGTGAATAAAGCGTGTTGAGGAATGGCGCGCAAGAAACGCAGGACGCTCACTTCTGAGGAGCAAGACCTTTGGAACAAGGTCGTAGGTCGTGCAGAGCCGCTGGAACGGCAAAATCTCACTCAGGTTTTCCAACCTGAAACCATTCCAGCGCCACATTCCAGATCAATTCAGCCCTTTTCTATTGGGACAAAAGCCAAGCCAGAAAAGGGTGGTTTGGACCTCAAGCCGACGTTGATCAAACAACTTGCAGCCCAAACGATCCAAATGGACAAAAAATCCTTTGGCAATCTCAAGCGCGGGAAATTGAAGCCGGAAGGCAGGATTGATCTGCACGGTATGACCCTGTCCCAAGCGCATCCTGCTTTGGTCGATTTCATTCTTTTAGCTTTTGCAGATCAAAAACGGTTGGTCTTGGTGATTACTGGTAAGGGCAAAGATAAACCCAGTCTTGACCTGATGCCGGTTCAACGCGGGATTTTGCGCCATCAAGTGCCTCAATGGCTGAACATGGCGCCGCTGCGATCATGTATTTTGCAAGTGACCCAAGCCCACATTCGCCATGGGGGCGAAGGGGCCTATTACGTCTACCTCAAACGCAGAAAATAGCCTCTACAAGACGTAGCGGCTGACGTCGATTTCACGTGCAAGGGCACCTAGGTGCTTTTCGACATAGCCCGCGTCAACGGTAACGGCTTCGCCACCTAAATCTGGTGCAGAGAAAGACAATTCCTCAAAGACCCTTTCCAGCACAGTGTAGAGCCGCCGTGCGCCAATGTTCTCAACACTTTGGTTTACATCTGCAGCAATTTTCGCAAGGGCCGCAATGCCGTCTTCGGCAAAGGACACGGTAACATCTTCGGTGCCCATCAAGGCGGTATATTGCAGTGTAAGCGCGTTATCTGTCTCGGTCAGGATCCGAACGAAATCCCCTTCAGTCAAGGCGCGCAATTCGACGCGAATAGGCAACCGTCCCTGAAGTTCTGGCAGCAAGTCCGATGGTTTGGCCACATGAAATGCGCCAGAGGCGATAAATAAAATATGGTCTGTTTTGACAGGACCATGTTTGGTTGACACAACGGTGCCTTCAATCAAAGGTAAAAGATCACGCTGCACGCCTTCACGGCTGACTTCACCGCCCCGGCCTTCTTGTTTTGCGCAGACTTTGTCGATTTCATCCAAGAAAACGATCCCGTTTTCCTGAACAGCCTCAAGGGCAGTCCGTGTCACGGTCTCATCGTCCAGCAGTTTGTCGGCCTCTTCGCCAATCAGGATGTCATAGCTTTCCGAGACAGTAATCTTCTTTTTGACCGTACGCCCACCAAAGGCTTTGCCAAAGATATCTCCGATATTCATCATCCCAGCGCCACCCATAGGCTGACCAGGGATTTCGAATTGGGGTGGGGCGGTGTCCTGAACCTCAAGCTCGATAATCGTGTTGTCCAATTCGCCGGACTTCAGTTTCTTGCGGAACATCTCACGAGTTGCGTCGCGGGCATCTTCACCAGCGATAGCCTCAATCACGCGATCCTCTGCGGCGGCATAGGCCTTGGCCTTCACGTCATCGCGCATTTGCTCCCGAACCATCGTAATTGCGCTGTCTAAAAGATCCCGAATGATTTGTTCTACATCGCGACCTACATAGCCAACTTCGGTAAATTTTGTTGCCTCAACCTTGATGAATGGTGCCCTTGCAAGCTTAGCCAAACGGCGACTGATCTCGGTCTTACCGACGCCTGTTGGCCCGATCATCAGAATGTTCTTGGGATAGACTTCATCGCGTAGATCATCGGCCAGTTGCTTGCGCCGCCAACGGTTTCGCAAAGCAACGGCAACGGCGCGCTTAGCGTCATTTTGGCCAATGATAAAACGGTCCAATTCCGAGACAATCTCGCGAGGTGTTAAGTCAGTCATTTTGAAATCTTTTCTACAGTGAGATTGCCGTTGGTATAGACACAAATATCAGCTGCAATCGCCATCGCAGCCCGCGCAATGTCTTCGGCTGATTTTTCGCTGTCCATCAGTCCCCGTGCAGCGGCCAGGGCATAGTTCCCGCCCGATCCTATTGCTGTGACATCATGTTCTGGTTCCAGAACGTCGCCAGCGCCAGTGATAACAAACAGGTCGCTGCCGTCCGTGACGATTAACATCGCTTCTAGCTTTTGCAGATATTTGTCTGTGCGCCAGTCTTTGGCCAGCTCAACAGAGGCACGGGCCAATTGACCGGGTGTTTCTTCCAGCTTGGCTTCCAGACGCTCTAAAAGGGTAAAGGCATCTGCAGTTGATCCGGCAAAACCGGCAACCACTTCGTGACCGCCTGGCTTGAGACGCCGCACCTTTCGAGCGGTGCCTTTGATCACTGTCTGACCAAGGCTTACCTGCCCGTCACCTGCGATCACCACTTCATCACCGCGACGCACCCCGATTATGGTTGTGCCATGCCAACCTGGAAATTCTGATGATGCCATGATGATCCTCCTATCTTGCAATCTATATGGATTGCCTCATCCCTGCGCACAAGTCTTGGTATCACACCAAAAAAGGCGCCCCAATGACGGGACGCCCTTCGTATTGGTAAGACAACGGCTTTACAGGGTTTCTTCGATCCAAGATTGCAAGGCGGCCTTTGGTGCAGCGCCACTGCGGTTCGAGACAACTTGACCGTCTTTGAACATGAACAAGGCAGGAATGCCGCGAACACCCATGGATGCAGCAGAGTTTGGATTACTATCCACGTCTACCTTCACGATCTTCACTTTTCCGTCCATTTCGGAAGATAATTCTTCCAAGGCAGGACCGATTTGTTTGCACGGGCCACACCATTCAGCCCAAAAATCGACAACAACGGGAAGGTCAGAATTCTTGACCTCGGCTTCAAATGTTTCGTCAGTGACAGCGACGGTGGCCATGGTTCTCTCCTTGGCAATAAGTTGAGGCCTGAACCTAAGAAGCCAACCATCCTGCGTCAAGATGCTGTGGTTGATTTGAGGGCATTCCTCACGATCTCGTCACTCAATGGCATGAAAGACCGCGAAGTGGTCCACAAAATCCCAGTTCGGATCTTGTGGTCAGGAAAGATCTGTTCAAGCGCATTTTGATAGGCACCCATTTGACGCAAGACGCCTAAGGGGACCTGTTGCGGCGTGTCTGGAACAGCTACATTCGTTTTATAGTCAACGGCCAGAACAACGTGGTCGTTGACCATCAACCTATCTACGGTCCCTCTCAATCGCTGATCGTCTAGGTCGCTGATATTTGCGGAAAGGTTGACTTCGCTCATACCACTAGGATCGAAAATAAAAGCCAGATCTGGAGTATTGAGAACAGATAAAGCGATTGCTCTAGCCTGCTGGTTCAGTTCTGGCTCATTATCATCCAATAGGTTTGGAACTGCGGCACCCCAAGTTTTTGGGTCAAGATTTGGTAGATGCTCCAACAGTTTGTGAACCTTTGTGCCCAAAGCCATTGCCAGTTCTTCGTCCTTTGCCCCCAAGGCGCTGGGCAACGCCTTTGGGCCAGGCAGTGAACTGGCGGTCAAAACGCCTTCATTTGCAATCGGGGTCTCAACAGGTCTTTCAAAGAACTCAGCAAGAGCCGGTTTTGTACCTAAAGGCGGATCGCCAGATTTCTGCGCCTGATCCCATGTCCCATATTGGTAGCGCAGCCCTTCACCCAATTCAAAATTGAAAGGCTTGGCACCTGCGGCAGAAAGACCGTGCTGAATACGGCTGTACCAACTTTCGCCTGTCTTGCCGACGTCACCTGCAGCGCCTACGATCAACCATTTTTCAGCGCGGGTCATTGCCACATAAAGAAGCCTTAATCGTTCCTGCTGCTCTTTCGTCTTGGCTGCAGCCAAAAGGCTGCGCAGCTTGGCCGGCTGTTCAGGTGCATTTGGTTTCCAAAACGCCGTGTCTTGCTGGGTCACTATATCACTTCGACTGGTCACAAGCCGGTTGGCGCAATCTGGCAGAATAACAATTGGGGCTTCCAGACCTTTAGATCCGTGCACTGTCATCACGCGCATCTGATTGCTTGCACTGTCAACTTGGCGCTTGATTTCCACTTCCTCGCTGTCGAGCCAGATAAGAAAGCCGGTTAGGCTGGGAACCTCAGTGCGTTCATAAGACAGGGCTTGGTCCAACAGTGCATCGATGCCGTCTATGGCCTCGCTGCCGAGGCGTTCCAGTAGGTTTTTACGGCCCTCATGTCGGGTCAAAAGGCGTTCGATCAAATCAAACGGACGCAGGAAATCCGCCTGACCGCGCAGGTCATTCAAAACATCCAAAGTGCGTGGGTAAACAGTGTCTAATCCGCGCATTTCTGCCCAAACAAAAGGCTTTTTGCGGTGATGGCACAACGTAAAAATGTCTTGTTCTGACCAGTTAAAGAACGGACTCCTTAGCGCACAAACAAGACTAAGGTTATCCTCTGGCGTGGCAAGAAATCGCAGAACTGCCGTGATATCTTTGACCGCTAATTCACCGCCAATTTTCAACCGATCGGCACCAGCAATTGGTATTTCCTTAGCCTTACAAGCTTGGATAATTTGATTGAACAAATCACTGCGGCGCTGAACCAGAACCAAGATGTCTTTCGCTTGGATTGGCCTCATCCCGCCAGAACCGTCCGGCAATGACGCGTGGCCTGCAAGCATTGCACTGATATTTGATGCAACTTGCCGCGCTAAGACAACCGTGTGATCCGTCTCTGACAGCCGATCGATAGGATCGAACCAAGCAGTATCTTCGGGCTTTGGCGTCTTTTCGATTAATGGCCAAAGATCGACGCGCCCGGGTAGGTCGTCCTTAAACGCCCGGTGCTTGAGGGTTTGTGGAAAATCCTCTGCAAGTTCTGCAAATGTGAAATCCACAACATCCAAAATGGCAGGTGAACTGCGGAAAGAGAAAGCAAGATCCAGCGCCTTAAACGGCTTTTCAATAGTACGCAAACGCTCCGCAAAGAAGCCTTTCATGCGGTCAAACCCAGCGGGATCGGCGCCTTGGAATGAATAGATCGATTGCTTGGGATCGCCGACAACAAAGATCGTACGCTCAACGTCACTTCGGGCCGATGTTCCTGTTGTGAACTCACGCGCTAAATGTTCAATAACGTCCCATTGCGCTGGGCTGGTGTCTTGTGCTTCATCCACAAGAATATGATCAATGCCCCCGTCCAATCGAAACAAGACCCACTGCGCCACATCAGATTTTGTCAGCAGCGCGCGGGCCCTAAGGATTAAATCGTCGAAATCTAGCCAGCCTTTATTCAACTTCCTTGCCTCATATGCTGGCACAAATGCTTTTGCAAAATCTATCAGAGCCAAAGTCCGGTAGCCCAGTTTCTGGGACAATTCCTTTTGCTTTGCGTCTGCCGCGCGATCCATTAAATCATGCAAACCAGCCAGAATAGACTCTAGTTTGGCAATAACCTTCACTTGGCTTTTCGGTGGGTAGCTACTAGATTTCGATGCATTATCGGCCCCAATACAAACATCATAGAAAACAGCCAAATCTTTTGGTTGAGGGTTGGACACGTCAATCGTTGCTAACTTGTGAGCGAGTTTTTCAGACGTTTTTCCGGCACTTATCAAGGTCTCAAGAAGGGTATTCCACCAACCGGCAGTGACACCTGTCGTGATCTCATTCACCAGGTCTTGCGCCGTTACGTCCTGCGTCAGATCCAACTCAGCCCAAATTTTTTCCTTAGTCATCGCGCAAATTGTATCTTTGTGGCGCATCACTTCGGCAGTGAGGTTTTCAAAATCTTCACCCGAGTGATACTGTGCCAATGCATCGATAACCGCCCGATCGTGGCCCTTAGCCATCTGTTCAACCACATCGTTGCGCAGAATTTTCGCGGTTCGATCTTCCATCTCCACAAACTGTGGTGAGACGCCAGCCTCAAGTGGGAAGCGACGTAAAAGTGACGCGCAAAAGGAATGGATCGTTTGAATTTTCAACCCGCCTGGTGTTTCAATCGCCTTAGCAAAAAGACGCCGCGCCTCTGCTAATAGGCCACTGATTTTTTCGACAGGCGCACCCAGCTCGGCAAGTTCCCCGCGAAGCTTTTCATCGCGCATCATTGACCACTGACCAAGTCGTTGAAACAGCCTGTTCTGCATTTCAGTGGCGGCGGCTTTTGTGTAGGTCAGGCAAAGGATGTTTTCCGGTGCAACTCCGTCCAACAAAAGTCGTGCAACCCGGTCTGTTAAAACCCGCGTCTTGCCTGAACCAGCGTTAGCAGCGACCCAAGTTGAATTACTCGGATCGGCAGCCTCGATCTGGCGGAGCGTTGCCTCATTGGGAACCGTCATTTCAGGATCTCCCGTACCGGTGGATCCGTGTCGTCCCATTCCCCATATCGTGAGAGATGATCGTAAGGGCTCACATCGGTATCGCGCTGCATTTTGGACCGGGCTGTATAACCCATTTCCCTTTCGTCATAGCGACCAATGAGGGCACGAATTTCTTGCAAAACTTGTGGTACAGGAAAACTATCCAAAGGAGCAGGTTCAATTTTTGGGCTGGACCCTAGGCCAATGAAATCGGCCCGCAACACGGGCATTGGACCAAGGTTTGCAAACGCGCCCTCTTCAACCATTGCGGCCTCAATCAATAGTTGACGATCAAAAAACTCTTGAACTTTTTTGCTGGGCGGCTGTCCAGTTTTATAATCAAGCAGGATAGCTTCGCCAGAAGAGGTGATATCAATCCGATCAGCGGTACCTGTAATTTTAAAGTCTATGTCAGCCAGCGAAAGCGCGCCTTTAGCCTCAAGGAAAACCTTTTCGGCTTGGAGCATTTGACCTTCGTAGATGTCAACGAACCACGGTATGACCTTTTCAAAACGAGCCTTCCACAGTCGCTGGGCTACCGGCCAAGGCACATTGGCTTGTAATTCCTGATCTAGAGTCTGTTTCAGTCGAATCTCGGCAGAATTCTCGTCATCCGTGCGTTCTGCCAAGAATCTTTCTAACACGCGGTGTAAAACAATCCCACGCAAGGGAGCATCTGGAAGCATTTTGATCGGATCGAGTGGTTTTAGGCGCAAAATACGCTCAGCATAAAGGGCATAAGGATCGCGAACCAAAGTTTTGAACCGGGTAACGGAAAGCTGCCGAGGACGTGAAGCAAGAGGTGGTTGTGGCGACGGCCTTGGCGCTTTTTCTGCATCATTAGGAACGTCTTCCAGCTGTCGTGCGATCCCTAGCCAGTCGTTGCCACGATCTATCATTTGCAACAAAAGTGCAGGACCGTCCTGCATGTCCAAACCGTTCAAAAGGTTTGTTATTCTGTTGACCCAGCGGGACGGAACGGTTTCAGCCTCTGCGTTACGGATGCTTCGCGTTATCCAAACATTGGGACGACAAACTGCTTGCTGAAAGTCATGAGCGGACAAGCCAATTCGACGTTCTGGCAACAGCAATCCTGCCTGCTGCCGCATTTGGCGATTGAGCCATGGATCAGGCGCCGGCGCCTCGGGCCATGACCCCTCGTTCATGCTGGCCAGTATGACCAAATCTGCGCCTTGAACCCGTGCCTCTAGTGTGCCCCAAAACAAAACGTTGGGATGGCCTTGATCCCGGTCGCGCACCTCGCCTTGGCTTAGAACTGATCGAAAAATTGATCGGTAATCTGCTACTTCTACTTCGCCTGCATGATCACCTTCGGCCTTTAATTTTGCGACGGTTTTTTTGGCCTCAATCCCGGGCTTTTCTTTCCACAATGTGCCGCTGTTGTCTTCCGACGTTGGATCCGTTCCATGGGCCAATGCCTCGGCAAATGATAGATGCGCCTCAAGATAATCATTCAATGGCACAGCAGCCGGAACCCGTGACTTGGCCAACGCGTCTACCAACCATTCACCCCAGTTTTTGGCAGTCTGCGTGCCTGTTTTCTCAGCCCATTTTAGAATTGAACTGGTTGTTGGGAATGGCGGCCCATAACGTCGTGTGTAAAGTTCGAAATCCCGTGTAAATCGTAGATGATCCCCACGACCATTTGGTCCGCTGTGCGTGATTGGATTTTTCAAAAGTGCAAGCAGTGCTTCGAATGAAAGATCGCGATCCATGAGGTCTAGGACCTGCAACAAGAACCGCCCTGACGCGCTAAGGGCCAAAGGTGTACCTGCGCTATCATCAGGAATAATGCGCCATTTGTCCAAAGCTGCGGTAACCTGGCGGGTTAGGGAACGATCCGGTGTGATCAAAGCAACGGTCTGATTTTCCTCGACCGCTTGCCGGATGCGGGCAGCGATACAAATTGCTTCCTCTCGTGGGGATTGAGCTTGGACAAGTGTCAAACCCTCAAAGACAGAGTCTAAATCACCTAAATTTGGCCCATCTGTCATCCATTGGTCTGTGATCGGTGCAGGCCTCAATGCCAAAGATACAAACGCACTTCGCGGCGATGTGTTTTCCACAGACTTTGACCAAGACACCACTTGGGACGGCATAATGCCAGATTGATCCAAAAAATCAGCGAACCGATATTGGGGGTGATCCTGGCTGACTGTATTGGCGTTAAACCTGTCCCAGATTTCTTGAGGTTGGTCAAAATCAAATCCGGGTAGCACGATCATTCCTTGTGGCAATTCAGTAATTGCCTTCATCAACAAAGCGGTTGTGCCCCTCGATCCAGTGGAACCAGCTAAGATTACTGGATGCTGTGGTGGATTAACCTGCCATCCCTTGATTAGTTTTTCGACGCGTTGTCGGTGGGAAGGTGCCACGCCTTCGGTCTGGGTGGCTTCGAGAAAAGTCTGGGTAATTCTCAAAAAATTAAGGGATCGGTTCCAATGACCCGACAGATCCTGCACATCGATCTTTTCAAAAACAGTTGGTGAAACGCCCTCATCTAGCATTTCCTCCAAAAGGCTAGCGAGGCTGTCCGCAAGATCAAAGAGGCTATCGCGAGCGGCCAGATCCGGCTGTTGATCCAGAAGTTGAGAGATCAATTGAACCAATTCCAATCGCCGCTTCAGGGCGGTGGGATCATTGCCTTGATCCTCAATCCCCAGATCAGTCAAAAGTCTAATCCTGGGTAAAAGTGTCGCTGGTCCTTCGTCAAAAAGATCCGTGATGCGCCTCTGCATGCGTCGCGTGTTTACGATGATTTCAATTTGGGCAGTGCTTACTGGATCTAGATGTCCGAACCGTTCCCAAAAGCCAGTAATGAACGCTTGCGGAAAATCCACGCCAAGCCCCAGTGCGGTGATTTTGGGACTATGACCGATCATCTGCCAACAACGCTTCGGCGGTTTCTATGGCTTCGGGGTATCCGACATCGCACCACTGTCCAGCATGGATGACCCCATAAAGTCGGCCAGCATTCAACAGCTGATCCCAGACTTTACGCATGGAAAACACATCGTCTTTGATCGATTCTACGGCCGAAGTTTTAATGATTTGCGCCCCGAGGTACACTGCGCCGGGACCCCAAGACAGCTGCATGTTTGGATCACAGAGGAAATCACCGTTCCCCTTATGCCCAATGGCGTGCTCTGGTGCTGCAAGAAGCAAAAGTGCATCCATTCGATTGGGATCCCAATGGTCTTTCAGTTGTGCGAGAGGGTTTTCACCGGTCCATACGGCGTCTGTGTTTAGGGTAAAGACAGACGCAGATGGCAGCAGAGGCAAAGCGTTTTTTAGCCCACCCCCAGTGTCTAACAAAGTTGGCTCATAACTGAGTTGGATCGGTTTGCCTCTGACGTGATCTTGGATCTGATCTGCAAAGTAATGTGTGTTGATTACGCAGGTGTCGGCAATGTCCGGTGTGACCAACTCCAGCGCGTGATCCAACAAGGCTTGATCTGCCACACGGACCAAGGGCTTGGGAATGACGTCTGTCATCGGCCGCATGCGCGATCCAAAACCAGCAGCGAAAAGCATTATGGATGTGGGATCGTCGCGCATTTGTCTCTCAATTTTTGCAGGTTCTTTGGTGTCGGAGGTGGCAATGTGTCGTCGCAGATTTTTCGGAGTTTGGTCAGGCTGGGATGGCTCAAGTCATTTTGTAAATGGTCCCAGACCCGAGGTATCAAATCAACGTAATGTGGCTTTCCATAGTGCATCGACAGGCGTGCAAAAACACCCAAAATACGTAGATTGCGCTGGGCACCCTGTGATGCAAACGCGGCTTTGAATGTTGCAGGATCTTGGTCTGTTTTGCTGATGTAATGATCTAGCATCGTTTCTTTGATAGTTGGCGATACATCCCGCCGGGCATCCTCCAGCAGGGAAACCAGATCATATGCCGGGTGTCCCAAAAGACCGTCTTGATAGTCCAGCAATCCAACGTTTTTTGGTGCCTTCTCGTCAGGGTTCCACAAGAGGTTTTCAGCATGGTAATCGCGTTGAACGAAAACCATTTTTTCAGACCAAGTCCCGCTTAAAACAGACTCTAATTCAGCCTTAAATGGTTGGTCTGTTGGTCCATCACACCCAAAAGAGTACCAACTCCGCGCCAGATCCCCGAGGTCAGCCATGAGTTCTGGATCATATGTGCCTACCCCGGCTGGTCGGGGCGCGTGATAAAGATGTATCAGGACATCAACCGCAGCAGTATAGAGCGCTGTTTCAGCAGTGGGATCGGTTTCTAAAAAGCGTGCAAAGATACGGTCGCCGAGATCTTCTATCACGAGAAATCCGTCACCGGTGTTTTGGGCAAATATCTTTGGTGGGGCGAGGCCAATCTGCTCCAAGTAGTTTGTTCGATCGACGAAAGGCAAAAGGGCGTCGTTCGGATCACCGGGCGCATCCATCAAAACAACGGTGCCGCCAGTCTTTTTGTCATTCAGGCGCCAGTATTTTCTGTTCGACGCATCCCCTGCCAAAAAATCACACCGATGATGCGCCCAAGGAGATGCTGCAAGATATTGTTTCCGAACCTGAGTGCGATCGTCCATCAAAAAAGGTGCCCTAACTTATCCCACTTTGCGTCACTTGAATGCGCCGTTATCTGCCTGCTATCATCATCACCGGATAAAGCTATGTGCAAAGCGGAGGTTGGAGAAAGCTCACCCAAACGATCGGGCCATTCAATTAAACTGACCCCTGTTTCAAAAACGTCGTCCAACCCCAGCTCAAACACCTCCTGCGCTGAAGACAGGCGGTAGAGATCACAGTGCCAAATTTCAAACGCCTTTGTGTCATAGGTTTGAACCAGTGTGAATGTGGGGGATGGAATGTCTTCTGGCACATCAAGGCATGCCAGAATAAAGGCGCGGGCAAAGGCACTTTTGCCGGCACCGACTGGACCGTTCAAAAGGTATACGTCACCTACTTGGGCAAGCTCGGCGAAACTATGGGCCAGAGCTTGTGTGGCCTGAAGGCTTTCCAGCTCTTTAGAGAACGAACATCGCAGCATTGGCCAAATTTAAACGGCCTATGGGCAGGCGCAAGGCAAACCTAAGCCCTAAGAGGCAATTCCTTTGGACGTCCGGGCATATTGTTTTCAGTAGCACCAAACACAAAGCTCACCAATGTGGACCCGCCCATCAAAGGGCGCACACGGCAATCCAGCTTTTGCCCTTTCAGCGTGGTAACAGTACCGACCCAGTCTGAGCGTTCTGAACCCTGATAGATAAAGTCCTGAAGTTCACCCCAAAACGGCGATGGATTTGTTTTCTTGCGCCAGTCTTTCAGGGCATTTGTTGCGGTAAACTCAATAAGCGTTTGATCAGGATCGGAATCCCACATTTCACGGTAGGCTTTGTTGCATTGCACCAAGACCCCAGAGGGTGAGAACACGACCATTGCCTCGTCAACGCAATCCAAAATGGCTTGGTTCTGTTCAAGATGTGCGTTGAACCTACGGGTAAGCGAAATCTCTTCTGTGATGTTTTCGATCAACAGCGCAATAGCGCCGCCGGGGTGTGGTCGACCGGTGACCCGGTAAGTTAGACCAGACGGCAGTTGCCAAACCTTGCAGTAGCTGTCGGTTTCTGCAGCTGTTTCAAGCGACCTGATTTCATCGCGCCAGCTGTGATAATCCTTTGGTTCCGGGATCATACGCTGTTCCCGCAAGCTGTCCAAAAAAGTCCATAATGACGGGCGTACGCATAGTTTTTCTGCCGGAATGTTTGTCAATCGAACCAACGCCGGATTGAACATCATTAAATTGCGATCGCTATCAAAGATCGCCAAGCCCTGTGTCAGCTGCGCAAAGGTTTTGGTTAGCGTTTGCGTAAAACTGCTAAGGTTCTCCTGAGCTGATACAATCTCATCCGCTGGCGTGGCGTAAAAATAGACACCATCTCGGGTCTTTTGCGAATGAACGTCAAACCATTTTGCCCCATCTTGGGCCGAATGCTCTAACGACTTTCGTTCCGTGCTGGTTGGCGACAGCAAGGTTGACGGCGCTGCTTGGCCAAAAATATGCGGCAACGGCCAAGTCAAATGGCCGGTTTGTTTTATATGTTCGACATGTTTGATGTAGGTCGTATTGGCCCAAGAAATATGACCACCTGAATCGACCTGCCACATCGGAAACGGGGTTTCGTTGGTGACTTCACGCATGAACAACAGCTCTTGCTCAAGGGCCAAAACCACAGGCGCGTCCTGTGCCAGGACATCTTCGGTTTCTTCGATCCGCAGGGTAATTTTGATCAGCCCATTCCACAGCTCAGCGTGCAAATGACCCGAGCCAACCTCGGATTTCAAATCAATTTCCCGGACCTCGGCAATATCGGCCATAGCATTTCCAAGATCGGGAAAACTGCGAGACAAAACATTGAAAATTCCCGCTGTATCGTCAATACGGACGTGTGCCGCGCGCAGCAGTTGATAGCCTTTTTCAGAAGCATCGATCAGCTTTGTGTCATCAAACACAAAGGCCATATCATTGCTTGTTTCATGAAGCAGTTTGCGGGCATCGCTGGTCTCTTCTGGTAACCAATGAGAAAGGCCATAAACAGTACAAAACACTGTCCCAACTGAGACAGCCCCAATCCAGAAAAAAGATAAGATAGATACGTCTAACGCCATCCGACAACCATAGAAGTTACTTCGATCAGGGTATCTATGGCTTCAGAAAGTTAATTCGGCGTTAAAGTCTTTAAACCAATACTAAATTTTATATTTCAAATTTTTGGTTCAAGCCCAATGCACCGCCGGTTTGATCGGCCTTGCTGGTGATGCGATGCAGGGGCCAAATGACCTCGACCACTGCACCCGTTTGTTCGGGCAGAGTTGCACCGGATCCAGCATTCACAAAAGTAATCTCTGCGCCGGAACGTTCCAATAGCGTCTTGGCGATAAATAGCCCCAAACCCATGCCTTCGTAACCGGGACGCTCGGTACTGGATTTTTTGGCGGCACCCGACGATTTGATAAACGGATCGCCCAATCGCCCCAACATCCATGGTGCAAACCCTTTACCATCGTCAACGATACGAAGACGTAGAACACTATCGGTCCAACCGGTTTCTATCCAAACTTTCGAACCAGCAAAATCAACGGCATTTTGAACAAGGTTTCGAACCCCATGAATAATCTCCGGTTTGCGTAAAATCGACGGCTGAAGCGTTGGATCAAGATCACTCGGTGCAATTGACATAATCAATTGTTTCCCGCGCTCCATATGCGGTTCGGCCGCCTCGTCGATCACAGCTGTGACGGGCGCAGATCGTAGATGCAAATCGTCTTTTCCAGCACGCCCCATAGATTGCAATATTTCGCGGCATCGATCCGCCTGCTCGCGGATGAGGCTGGCATCTTCGTGCTCTTCACTGTCGGGCGGCAATTCGTCCATCAATTCAGAACTGACCAAAGTAATCGTTGCCAAAGGTGTGCCCAATTCATGGGCAGCTGCGGCCACTACACCACCTAAATCGGTCAGCTTTTGCTCGCGCGACAACGCCATTTGAGTAGCAAGTAACGCGTCAGACATAGCGTGCATCTCGCTGCTAACACGGCGGGCGTAGACGGCCAGAAAAACCAGCCCGATAACCATAGCCATCCAGAACCCAAACACAAAGAGTTGGGGCAGCCGCAAGATAAACCCGACATCAGTTCGGAGCGGCACATAAAGTAGCGCAAGAAGAGTGATCAAGACCAAAGAAAGCGCGCCCAAAAACAGTGTAGATCGTAGCTGAAGCGCAGTCGCCGCAACGGTCGCTGGAGCCAACAACAGAAGCGCAAACGGGTTGTGCAATCCGCCTGTCAGAAACAATAAAAACCCAAGCTGAAGGATATCAAAGGATATCATCACCACGGCCTCAGATTCAGTCAGGCGCTTATTTTCAGGATAGACAAAAATGGAAAAGAAATTGGCGATAATAGACGCTGAGATTGCGGCGAAACACAGGCCCAATTCCAGTTGTAAATCGTAAACCAAAATGGCCACGTTGATCGCGACAACCTGACCGGCGATCGCGACCCAACGCAACAAGATCAGCGTGCGCAGCCGTATCCAGTCAGCGCGTGCACCCGTGTTGATAAGGCCGGTTTCGATATCACTCATACGTGATGGGATCCTTGCTGCGTCAGAGTGGTCAATTGTGTTTTGATCATGCAGAAGTTTACCTAATCTGGCCAGCATCAAAGGGATGTCCATGTCTAAAACGATCGCAATTGTCGCAAGTGCCACCGTCGGTCTTTTGATCATTGGTGGCGTTGTTGCGACCACGGTTATGGCCCCCGCAGACCGGTTTGAGGCCTGCCGGACAACCCGTACAGCCGGCACTGTCGGCGGCCCCTTTACCTTGGTGAATGCTGCTGGGGAAACGGTCACAGATGCACAGGTGATCACCAAACCTTCGCTGATCTACTTTGGCTACACGTTTTGCCCTGATGTGTGCCCCTTGGATGTTGCGCGCAATGTCGAAGCTGTGGATATTCTGGCCGAGCAGGGCCTGGAGGTGCAGCCTGTCTTTATCTCGATAGACCCCGAGCGTGACACGCCCGAGGTCGTTGGCGATTTTGCGGCGAATATGCACCCGCAGATGGTTGGACTGACGGGCTCACCAGAGCAAGTCAAAGCTGCGTCGCAGGCCTACAAAACCTTTTATCAAAAGCAGGATGGCGACCCAGACTATTACTTGGTTAATCATTCAACCTCTAGCTATCTGGTTTTTCCAGACGACGGTTTTGTTCAGTTTTTCAGTCGTGCTTTGCGGCCCGATCAAATGGCCGAACAATTAGAATGTTTCCTGCAGGTTTGACCTAGGCCTCCGGCCTGCTATGATTCTTCCTTAGAAATTATGGCGTTGGGGAAGAGGTCATGTCAGACACACAAGACTTGGACATTGGGGAAGACAACACGCTTCTTTTGGTCGACGATGATGAACCGTTTTTGCGGCGTCTGGCCCGAGCAATGGAAAAACGCGGGTTTAAGCCAGAGACGGCAGAAACCGTTGCTGCGGGCAAGGCCATCGCTACAGCGCGTCCGGCGGCCTATGCTGTAGTTGATCTTCGTCTAGGCGATGGAAATGGTTTGGATGTGGTCGAGGTTCTGCGCGAGCGCCGCCCTGACAGTCGCATTGTCGTTCTGACAGGGTATGGAGCCATTGCAACAGCTGTTGCGGCGGTAAAAATTGGTGCTACTGATTATCTATCAAAGCCAGCTGATGCCAAAGATATTACCAATGCGCTGCTTGCCACTGGTGACGATCTACCGCCTCCCCCAGAAAACCCCATGTCTGCGGATCGGGTGCGTTGGGAACATATTCAGCGGGTGTATGAATTGTGTGATCGGAACGTATCCGAAACCGCGCGGCGCCTGAATATGCACCGTCGAACGTTGCAACGGATACTGGCAAAGCGCAGCCCTAAATAGGGGCTAATTTCCGCAAGCCAGACTAGCGATATAAATCAAATCGTTTTAGCTTTTTGGTGACAGTCTGACCGCTTGCGAGTTTAACATTGTCCTTAATTGCGTAATCTACAAATCCGCGACTTTGATAATAGATCAATCCGCCCTCATTATCATCGCGGATATTGGCGTTGATCCACCGATAGCCCAGCGCCTTTGCCCCTGTTTTGGTGGCCTCAAACAAAGCTGATCCAATGCCAAGGCCAGTTCGCCCGATCTGAACGAAAGTGGCGATATCGCAGGCCTCATCGGGAAGCCCTTCTTTTGGGCAAATCCATTGAAAGCCAACGACGGTTTCAGCGTCATCTACTGCTACGTGCCAAACAGATTGTTCTGCGTCTTCGGCCATCCATTCGATCATATCATCGCCGGTGACGGGCCGTGTAAGCGCAGTGGTCCCCCCTTGTTCTATAATCTGGTTCAAAAGGCGTGCCATCGATTTTGAATCCAAGGGCACCGGTTTGCGTACAAAGATTTTTGACATCAAATAGACCCTAACACTGCGCAATCAGCGCGTTATGGCGGGCAGTAAAGTCACCACGGACCAAGACAGGCGGGCGCAAAGTGATTTGCAGATTCTCGAGCATGGCTGGGTCAGGTGCACCAAAAAATTTGTCGGCCTCGGCGCGCGTAAATCCTGCTATGTGCACCGCTTCCATCCACGCACTAATTTTGTCTGCCTTCTTGATTTGCTTCTTGATCGCAAGCGGAAGAACGGCAGGAAGGCCAAAGCGGATATGGATCGCAGCAGTCAATCTCTGATCAAGTTCTTCGTATCCGGGACCAACTGCCGCCTTCACAGGACTGATCATATCGCCAATTACGTATTCTGGGGCATCATGCAGCAACGCGGCCAACTGCCACTTAGCGTCCGCGCTAGGGGAAATAGCCGTAAACAAGGTTTCCACCAGCAAAGAATGTTCAGCAACAGAATACGCATAATCCCCTATGGTTTGCCCATTCCAACGCGCCACAAAGGCAAGGCCATGGGCGATGTCCTCGATTTCGATATCCATTGGGGTTGGATCCAGCAAGTCCAGTCGTCTGCCAGACAGCATGCGTTGCCATGCGCGCGGTTGTTTCATCTTCACCTCATGTTCAGCCATGCTACCTTATGTCTGCTGCAATCCCATTGTCGAGACAGGGGCGCAGTGCTATCTGCCCCTCAACACAATTTTCCAAGGAGAGCCGCACATGGCCGAAGATTACATCGTCAAAGACATCGCGCTGGCCGAATTTGGTCGCAAGGAATTGGACATCGCCGAAACAGAAATGCCAGGCCTTATGTCCCTGCGTGAAGAATATGGCGAGAGCAAACCGTTGAAAGGTGCACGCATCGTAGGCTCACTGCACATGACGATCCAAACAGCGGTTCTGATCGAGACGCTTGTTGATCTGGGTGCCGATGTGCGCTGGGCGTCGTGCAACATCTTCTCGACTCAAGATCACGCTGCGGCGGCGATTGCTGCTGGCGGCACACCAGTGTTTGCGATCAAAGGCCAGTCATTGGAAGAACATTGGGACTACCTTGATCTGTCGTTCCAGTTTCCAGAAGGCCCGAACCTGATTTTGGATGATGGTGGCGACGCCACACTTTACATCCTTCTTGGTGCCCGCATCGAAGCTGGTGAAGAGTTCGGCGTGCCGACCTCCGAAGAAGAGGAAGCCATTCAAGCCCAAATCAAAAAACGCATGGCCGCCAGCCCCGGTTGGTTCACCAAAATGCGCGATCAAATCAAAGGTGTTTCCGAGGAAACAACAACTGGCGTTCACCGCCTCTATGAACTGGTCCGCGATGGTCAACTGCCGTTCCCTGCGATTAACGTCAACGACAGTGTGACCAAGTCGAAATTCGACAACAAATACGGTTGTAAAGAAAGCCTCGTTGACGGCATCCGCCGCGCCACTGATACAATGATGGCTGGTAAAGTTGCAGTTGTTATGGGCTATGGTGATGTGGGCAAAGGATCGGCTGCATCCTTGCGAGGTGCCGGTGCACGGGTGAAGGTCACTGAAGTCGATCCAATTTGTGCACTGCAAGCTGCGATGGACGGGTTCGAGGTCGTCATACTAGAAGATGTTGTTTCCGAGGCTGACATCTTTATCACCACAACTGGAAACAAGGACGTGATCCGCATCGAACACATGCGCGAAATGAAGGACATGGCGATTGTTGGCAACATTGGCCACTTTGACAATGAAATCCAAGTAGCCTCCTTGAAGAACCATAAATGGACCAACATCAAAGAACAGGTCGACATGATCGAAATGCCATCAGGCAGCCGTTTGATCCTGTTGTCTGAAGGGCGTTTGTTGAACCTTGGGAATGCCACAGGCCATCCATCCTTTGTAATGTCAGCCTCCTTTACCAATCAGGTTTTGGCGCAGATGGAACTTTGGACCAATACTGATGCGTATAAAAACGAAGTCTACATTCTGCCCAAACATCTAGATGAGAAAGTAGCGCGTCTGCATTTGGCCCGGATCGGCGTTAAGCTGACTGAGCTTAAGAAAGATCAAGCTGACTATATTGGTGTGACGGTCGAGGGTCCGTTCAAGCCCGAGCATTACCGCTACTAAAGCGCGCTGATGCAAGACAAAAGAAACGGGCATTCGATCTTTGGTCGGGTGCTCCACGTCGTTTGGACCTTGGTCGTATTTTGCGGCTTTGCCTATGGCGGGTTCTATCTGCTGAACGATCCTAAGTCGCCATTGCCAGATGCGTGGAATCCAACCAAACCCCTTAACATCTCTGATCCTGTCACACCGTGGACAGCATTCAAACTGAACCGTGCGCTGGCAAGTGACGCAAGTTGCATTGCAACGCTTGGGACTGGTCCGGTTCAAGCACGCGTTCTCCCGGATCGGATCGACAATGCGCAGTGTCATATCAAAGGCCGTGTTGCGCTTAGCGGAATTGACAGTGTTCGAATTTCACCTGTTGAAACCCGATGTGCCATTGCTTTGCGCACGGCTATGTGGACATTGCATGACCTTCAGCCCAAAGCCCAAGAAATCTATGGGCTGCCTTTGGGTCAGATCGAACATTTCTCAAGTTACAATTGTCGTGAAATTCGCACTCTTTCGGGTTCGACTGGGCGGATGAGTTCGCATGCTACGGCTAACGCCTTGGACGTGTCAGGTTTTCGGCTCACTGGTGGACCCCAGATCAGTTTGCAGAATGGATGGAACGGTTCGGATCAGGATCAGGCGTTTTTACGCGCTGCGCGCGACAGTGCCTGCCGTTGGTTCACGATGGTTTTGGGTCCCGATTACAACCAATTGCACGCAGATCATTTTCATATTCAGTCGGCGGGGGGTAGCCTGTGCCGTTAATGCGGGGAGGATATGCGGAATATTCCCTTGGAATTTACACTGATCTGCCATTAGAATCTCCCCCAAGCCGCCCGTGTATAGTGCAGAGTTCGCGGCCAAACCAAAATGGTGGGAGAATCCCGATGGGAAAAAGAGACGACCTAATCGCGCAGTATGCCGATGATCTGAAAAACAAATGCGGCATGACGCCTGACATGGATCTGTTAACAAAGGTTACGATCGGTTGCGGTCCTGCGATCTATAATGCTGACGCATCGACTGTTGCAGGAAGCCAGCCAAGCGAACTGGAAACGGTCAAAGAGAACTTCCTGATGAAGAAACTGGGCCTCTCTGATAGCCCTGCTTTGATGGAAGCTATTGATTCAGTTATCGAAACCTATGGTCGCTCTGAGCGGAACAAGTACCGCGCTGTGATTTACTACATGCTGACCAAGCACTTTGGTAAAGAAAGCGTTTACGGTTAATTTAACCGGATACATTAGTTAACGCGCAGCGAACGGGCTGCGCGTTTTCCTTTTAAATCACTGATATAGTTAAGGTTATTCCTATTTCGCGTTTGCAGAAAATGCCAATTTATGGAATACCTGACGGTGCTAGCCAGTATGGCCAAGCCCAAATTTTGCATTTCATTTCGTGCGTGGGAGCACTGGGGTGATGTTATGGGGTCTTGGCTTTTTGGCTGAGACCCCTTTTTCATGATATCTGATTAGTCCATCAAGGTATCGATGGTCTGACCCTGGAATATGTGGCAATCTTTGCCCCATCGTACTTAGGGGGGACAATATGATCCGATTTCTCAAAATAGCCTTGCCGGTCTTCATTTTAGGCTTTGTTGCTGGGAACGCCTTTTGGTATCTGGCGTCGCCCCTATGGATCGACAACGAAGTATCCGAGGCTCTGCCAGCTGAATTGATGCTGACGAAAGCTGCCGAAGGCACGTTCACTGATGCAGATAGTGTCCACAAGGGACAAGGTATGGCATCTGTTCTGGTATCGGCCGCAGGCACTCAACTGCTACGTTTGACAGATTTCGAAGTCACCAACGGCCCGGATCTAGAGGTTTGGCTGGTTACAGAGCCATCGCCGGAAACATCCGCTGACGTCAAAGCCAGCACATGGGTTTCATTAGGTCGATTGAAAGGCAATAAGGGCGATCAAACCTATGTCATTCCAGAGGATGTCACTGCGTCAGACTATGGGTCAGTGGTTATCTGGTGTGAGCAGTTCGGTGTACTTTTTTCACCCGCAACTTTAGCGCCGACAACCTAGATACCGCCCAGCGCACAAACGATTTCCCATTCCTCTGGGGTAACGGGCTGCACTGACAGGCGCGAATTATTGACCAAGACCATGCTTTCAAGGCCTTCGGTTTCTTTGCACATCTGTAGTGTCACGGGTGTGACCAAAGGTTTGATCGCTTTGATATCAACACAATCCCAACGGTCGTCTGTTGTTGTGCTGTCGGGATGCGCAGTGGCGCAAACTTCAACAAGGCCAACGACGGCTTTTTCCTTTTGGGAATGATAGAAAAATCCTTTGTCACCTAACGCCATCTGACGCATGAAATTGCGCGCCTGATAGTTGCGAACGCCATCCCATTCCTCGCCAACGTCCCCCTTGGCGACTTGGTCCTGCCATGACCAAACGTTAGGCTCAGATTTGAACAACCAGTAGGTCATTAGCCAATCACCCGATTCCAAGGGATTAACTCAACTGAAGCAAAAAGGTCAGCGTGTTTGTAGGGGTCGTTGTCTGCAAAAACCTGTGCGGCTGCGACGTCTTCCACATCAAGGATAATCAGCGATCCGATCATTTGGCCAATATCATCCATTAATGGCCCTGCCTGTTCTACACAGGCATTGGATTTCAAATAGGCCACATGGGCGTCGCGGGTGGCCATACGAATGTGTATCGCATCAGGTTTATCTTTGGCGATCAAGGCAACTTTCATTTGATTACTCCTGTGTGAGTGGCCGCGACAGGAGCGCCACTGTTGCTTGCTGTAATGTGATATCCCCGTCCATTAGGGCGCACAGGGTTTGGGCGATAGGCATATCAATATTCTTAGAGGCGGCGATAGCTTTTACCGCATACGCCGTCGATCTACCTTCAACCGTTTCGGTCGAAGTCCATTCTGTTCCTGCGCCCATCGCATACCCAAACCGGTAATTGCGAGATTTATCACAGGTACATGTCAGGGTCATATCACCAAAACCAGATAATCCAGACAAGGTTTCAGGCCGGGCACCCATGGCATCTGCAAATCTTTGAGTTTCGGCAAATCCGCGCGTTATCAAAGCAGCCCGGGCACTGTCGCCCAAACCAGCCCCCATGATTGCACCACATCCTATGGCAATCACGTTCTTGAGGGCGCCTCCCAACTGTGCCCCTTGCACGTCATCGGTTGTGTAAAGACGTAAGTTGGACGTGGATAAAGCGCGCTGTACTTCCAGCACTAAATCGCTGTCATCCATGGCCAGTGTCAGTGCGGTTGGCAGTCCTTTGGCGATATCAATCGCGAAACTAGGGCCCGTCAAAATGCCAGCAGAGGCAGTTGGAAGGATTGAGTGTATTACATCAACCGGTCCTTTTCCGGTTGCCAGATCTACACCCTTGCAACAGGCGATCAGGATTTTTCCTGCAAGCTTGTTTGCATTATTTTGAACAAAGGCCGCCAATTGTTGGGTCGGAAGGCATAGAAGCAAAACGTCAGCTTGAAGGCCATGCACAAGGGAGTGTGTGCAAGTGACGTTTGGGTGCAGGACAACCCCCGGCAAACGCCTTGCGTTTTCGCGTTCGCTCTGCATGGTTTCGATCAATTGCGCGTCGCGGCCCCAAAGGCTGATCGGGTTTTGCGTAGCCAAAGCATTGGCCAAGCCAGTACCAAAAGCCCCTGCGCCGATGATACCAATATTCATGCTTTGGCTCCTTTTTTGCCAGACCCCAAAAGCGGTGCGCTGATCGTATCTAGAGGCCAACGAGGGCGCGCTGAAACGGTCATTTCAGCTGTTTGGTCATGTTGAAATTGTGCGTATCCAGCATAGGCGATCATGGCCGCATTGTCGGTACATAATGAAAGCGGTGGGGCAATAAACCTGACATTCATCTCGGCTGAAATAGACTCTAACTTGGCGCGAATTTGCGTATTTGCGGCCACTCCGCCAGCCACAGCAAGAACAGGCTGCGACGGGTCTAAGTCGAGATAAGTGACAAGAGCACGGCGGGATTTTTCGGCCAACACGTCCGTCACCGCAGTTTGGAAGGCACAACACAGATCTGCACGATGCTGTTCAGGCAATCCACCATGCTGGGTTACGACGGCATCACGCGCTCTGAGAACTGCAGTCTTGAGACCAGAAAAGGACATATCGCACCCCGGACGATCCAGCAAAGGCCTAGGAAGTTGGAAAGCCGCGGCGCTTCCTTTTTCAGCAAGAGCCTGAACAGATGGCCCACCGGGTTGTGGCAGACCCAAGAGTTTTGCAACCTTATCGAAGGCCTCACCGGGTGCATCGTCAATCGTTCCGCCCAAACGGGTAAAGTCATCATGGGCGTGCACGACCAAGAATTGGCAGTGACCTCCAGAAACCAACAGCATCAAATAAGGGTATGCGATCTGATCGGTCAGCCGTGGCGTCAGAGCGTGGCCCGCCAGATGGTTCACGGCAATCAGTGGTTTGCCCAATGCACTCGCCAATGCTTTGGCAGACATCAATCCCGATAACACACCACCAATCAATCCAGGGCCAGCTGTGGCGGCAATAGCGTCTATTTCGGTCAACGAAAGACTGGCTTGATCAAGCGCGTCTTCGATACAGTGGTCGACGCGTTCAACATGAGCGCGCGCTGCGATTTCCGGAACGACCCCGCCGTAGTCCTTGTGTAGGCCAGTTTGCCCCACAACAACCGAAGACAACACAATTGGTCCAGTATCTGTGACGCGCAAAATTGCTGCTGCAGTGTCATCACAGCTGCTTTCGATACCAAGGATATGTGTGGCTTTTTGCATCGGGACCATTGCTTGCCAGTAATTGGGGATGGGGGTAGCATCTGGTTGCAGGACAAACAATGGCGGCCCTTTTTGCCCATACCCAACAAACCTTTGGTTTTTTTGACTCGCCCGGCCGAGGACGCTGCCCGCTTTTTGGATATGTTGGACGGAGATTTCGATGCACAGGTTTCCCCTGTTTTTACCGTTCGCTTTCACGAAAACAAATTGGACTTCACCCCGGACGAAGCGTTAATTTTTACCTCGACCTACGGGGTTGATGCACTGACGGACGACTTGACAGATCGTGCGGCGTTTTGTGTGGGTCAAAAGACGCTGGATCATGCGATTGCACGAGGATGTAACGCCACCAGAGGGGATGGTGATGCGGATGCTTTGATCAGGCACATTATGAGCCAGACTAAGTTTACCAAATTTGTACACATCAGGGGTCAGCATACCGTTGGCAATATTGCAGGACGTTTGACTGGTCAGGGGTGCCCCACCAGTGAGGTCATCGCCTATGATCAAGTCGAAAATCCGATACCAGAAAATTTGCAAGAAACGATTGAGGGTCGCCCTGGCGTCATTTTCCCCGTCTTTTCTGCGCGCTCTGCCCATATCCTGTGCAAATGGTTAGTAGATTTTACAGTTTCGCCGCGTTTCATCGCGATCAGCCCGACAGTGCAAGCGGTCATATTGCAGTCTGGGCTGGGCCCCGTAACCTTGGCCGAGGCGCCGAATGCGCTGGCTATGGCCAATGCAGTGTCCTTGGAACTTGCGACGTCAAGGGAGGTTGAGTGATAGTCCCAGTCTGTTTAGGCTACCGACTGGGCAGGGTGCGTGCGACGCGACAGATTCGAGAAGGGTGATCAGGTGCAAGACAAGACAGAACAAGATCAAAACGACAAAGCGCCGACGGAAGAGAGCGTTGCAGACGCAAAGTCAACTGAAGTATCGCCCGATGACACAAAAGGCCCCGATGATACCCAAGTGATTGTCGAAGATGCCGAGATCATGGAGGCCTCACAGGATAAAGACGCTGAGGTCGGAACGGGCGAAGCAGATACGGTTGAACCTGAGACAGTAGAGCCCAAAGATACCTCACCTGAACCTGTAGTGGCTGCCCCGGTGCAGCAAACAATCGTCAAAAAAGCTGGCTTTGCACCGTTGTTTTTGGGTGGTTTGGTCGCTGGGGTCATTGGGTACGGTGCCGCCTACTTTGGCTATGCCAATATCAACGACGGCGTTGAGGCTGCGCAACGTGAACAGCAGCGTGCTTTGCAGGCGGTGGGCGATGATGTGACAGCTATCCAAGCAGATGTCGCGGCTGCCTTGACTTCGCAAGATTTAGACGCGGGCCTTAGTGGTTTGGAAACACAACTAACTCAAATGGCCGCAAGCCTTGAAGCACTGGATGGGCGCGTGGCTGCCTTGGAAAGCCTGCCCGCGGCCAGCGGTGAGGGGGCTTCGGTGTCGATGTTGGCCCTGGAATCTGAAATGCAGGCGCTGCGCGACCTTGTCCAAGATCAAAAGACTGATCTTCAAGCTGCTGCTCAGGATGCAGCTGCTATTGAAGACGCGGCACGTAATGCAGCCCGTTTGGAAACCGCGCGCGCGGCGATGGGCCAACTCAAAATCGCAGCCGAAACAGGCAAGCCATTTGAGGACGCTTTGGCAGATCTGGCACAAAATACAGACGCTGAAATCCCTGTCGCTTTATCCGATAGTGCTGCCACTGGGATCCCGCCGCTTGGCGATCTTCAGGAAAGTTTCGCAGACCAAGCGCGTGCTGCGCTAGCTATAGTGCGGGCAGAGGATGCAGATGGGAACGCAACAGGCAGTCGTTTGGCCAATTTCCTGCGGGCGCAAACGGGTGCGCGTTCGGTTGAGCCACGTGAAGGCAATGATGCGGACGCTGTGTTGTCCCGCGTCGAGGCCTCGGTAAAGGCTGGAAACCTGACTGACGCGCTTGCCGAAATAGAAGTACTGCCAGAAGTTGGGCGCGCCGCTTTGTCCGATTGGACAGGATCTGCCACCCGGCGGTTGGAAGCTGTTAATGCATTAAACGCGCTCGATACAGCGCTCGCTACGAATTAAGGACGTTTTGATATGTTGTGGTCGTTGATCAAGATTTTGGTGTTTGTTGTTTTGGTTGCCGCTGCTGCCTTTGGCGCAGGTCAACTTATGGAAATGAACGATGGTATTTTGATCACATTTGGTGGCAACGAATACCAATTGGATGCATTGAAATCAGTGATCGCGATTGTCCTGTTGGTTGCTGCCGTTTGGATCGGTCTCAAACTTTTGGGTCTGTTGATTGCGGTTTTGAAGTTCATCAATGGCGATGAAACGGCCATTTCGCGCTATTTCAGCCGCAACCGTGAACGCAAGGGATTTCAAGCCCTCTCAGAGGGGATGTTGGCCCTTGCATCAGGTGAGGGGCGTCTGGCGATGGCCAAGGCCACAAAGGCCCAGAAATATCTCAACCGTCCCGAACTGACGAACCTGCTGACAGCGCAAGCGGCTGAAATGGCAGGCGACAAACAAAAGGCTGAAACAGTTTACAAACAATTGCTCACAGACGATCGCACGCGATTTGTCGGTGTGCGCGGTATCATGAAGCAAAAGCTGGCAGCGGGTGAAACTGATACCGCTTTGGCGTTGGCCGAGAAAGCATTTGCAATCAAGCCAAAGCATGAGGAAACGCAAGACATCCTGCTCAAGCTGCAGGCTGAAACCGAAGACTGGGCAGGCGCGCGTAAAACACTGAACGCTAAGTTGCAGCACGGCTCATTGCCACGTGATGTGCACAAGCGCCGTGATGCCGTTCTTGCTCTGTCGCAAGCCCGTGAGATCATCGATCAAGACAAGGACATCGAGGCACAAGAGGCAGCGATTGAGGCGAATCGTCTGTCCCCTGATTTAATCCCAGCCGCCGTGATGGCCGCACAGTCCTATATTGCGCAGGATAAAAAGCGCTATGCAGGTCGTGTTTTGAAAAAGGCATGGGATGTGCAACCGCACCCCGAGTTGGCATCCGCCTATGCTGCAATAGAACCTGAGGAAACAGCGCAGGCCCGTATCAAACGGTTCAAAACGTTGACCAAATCGCAACCGGATCATCCTGAAACCAAGATGATGATGGCAGAATTATATATCGCTGCCGAGGATTTTCCGCAGGCGCGCCGTACTGTTGTAGATCTAGTTGAAAGCGAACCAACGGCACGCAATTTGACGATTATGGCTGCGGTAGAGCGCGGGGAAGGGGCCGAGGATGTTGTCGTCCGCGGCTGGCTGACCAAAGCCTTGAACGCGCCGCGTGGTCCGAAATGGGTCTGCCAGAACTGTCAGCATGTCCACGGGACATGGGCGCCAACTTGTTCAAATTGTAAGTCCTTTGACACCCTGTCTTGGGTCAGCCCACCGGAGGCCGAAATCGTTCCAAGTTCGACCCAGATGTTGCCGATGCTTGTCGGTGCCCAAGAAGAGGTGTTGCCCGTCGAAGTAGAAGATGTGGACGCAGGTGACATCGTCGAAAGTGATGCCGTTAGCAGCACGCAGGAAGAGGCGCCCAAGGAGGACGCTGGCAAATAGTCAGCGTCTTTTTTCAGAAGTACCTTACAAAAACACTCGCCAAATCGCTGTTCCCCCGGAACAAGATGCTTTAGAGACTGTACGACTCTGAAGGGACAAGTGTTTGTTTTCTAAGATTGCCATGACCAAAGGTCTCAGTGCGCTGACATTTGTTATCGCAATTATCTGTGTGTTGCCGCATTTTGGCGTTTTGCTGGCGGCATTGACGGGCTCGGCTGAAACGCTGCGCCATTTGTTTGATACTGTTTTGCTAGGTTACACTACGAACACTTTAGTTTTGGTGGTCTTGGTTGTGCTTGGCACTGGGTTGATCGGGACTGGTGCTGGTTGGCTTGTAACGATGACTGAATTCACAGGCAGGCGTTGGTTAGAGGTTGGGCTGGTCTTGCCCTTGGCCTTTCCGGCGTATGTCTTGGCTTATGCGTATACACATATTTTGGATCACCCGGGGATCGTTCAATCTACCCTAAGGGATGTGATGGGCTGGGGTCCGCGTGACTATTGGTTCCCTGAGATACGATCCTTGGGCGGTGCCGCCGTCATGCTGATCCTTGTTCTGTATCCTTATGTGTATCTTTTGGCACGCGCCTCGTTTTCGGGTCACACGGCAAAGACTTTCCTTGCCGCCCGTGCGTTGGGCAAATCCCCTCCTGCTGCGTTCTGGCACGTGTCCTTGCCCATGGCGCGCCCGGCTATTGCTGCAGGCGTCCTGCTGGCTGCGATGGAAACGATCGCTGATTTTGGAACCGTATCCTATTTTTCTGTGCAAACCTTTGCGACAGGCATTTACACAAGCTGGTTTTCCATGGCTGACCGGGCTGCTGCCGCACAACTCTCCCTTGGTCTGCTTATCTTTGCGTTGTTTCTCGCAGGTGTTGAACGGGCAAGTCGCGGCAATGCGCGCTATGATACGGGACGCGATACTCATGGGATGGCTCGTATCGCTCTGAAGGGTCGGCATAACACTCTGGCGTTTATCGCCTGTTTGGGTCCTGTCCTCCTGGGTGTTGTTATCCCAGTTGTAGCGCTTGGCAGTATGGCCCTTCAATCTGAGCAGGATCTGTTCAGCCCACGCTACATGCGTTTCATCCAAAACTCGCTCACATTGGCCAGCGTTGCGGCTCTAATGACTGTGACGGCAGCTGTTATTCTAGGCAGTTTTCGACGTCTTAGCCGAAGCCGTTTTGGGTCAGTGGCCCTCTATACTGGTCGCTTGGGATATGCCGTGCCGGGAGGGGTCATCGCAGTTGGCCTATTGGTGCCCTTTGCAGCGTTTGATAACCAATTAGACTCCATCATGCGGTCCACTTTTGGGATTTCAACTGGATTGCTGTTCACCGGATCAATCTGGGTTTTGATCATTGCCTATATGATCCGCTTTTTGGCAGCAGCTTTAGGAGCCTATGAGGGTGGGATCGTCGCGGTTAATCACAACATCGATGCTGCTGCCCGTGTGCTGGGCCAAAACACATGGGGCGTGGTGCGCCGCATTCATATACCGATTATCAAGCCCAGCCTGTTGACTGCCGTGTTGATCGTCTTTGTTGATGTAATGAAAGAGTTGCCAGCCACTTTGATCATGCGGCCCTTCAATTACGATACACTAGCAGTTCAGGCGTATCGTCTAGCCTCGGACGAGCGTTTGGAAGGGGCAGCCGTTCCCAGCTTGGTCATTGTCGCGATTGGGCTCTTGCCGGTCATTATTTTATGTAGGCAAGTAGGGCGCGGGCGGCGCTGACATTTGCGGGTGCCTTGCCACCAGATAGTTAACATTCGAGCTATAACCCCAAGCGCCGTTAAGCTGTCCTTCACCCCTTCCCCCTAAGTTCAGCCGTGGGTGAATTGAAAAGGTGGTGGAAATGGCAGCGCAGAATCTTGCGCCAGTCATCATCAAAAAGAAGAAAGTTGTTGGTGGCGATGGTCATCACGGTGGCGCTTGGAAAGTGGCTTATGCCGACTTTGTAACTGCTATGATGGCTTTCTTCATGCTGATGTGGCTGTTGAACGCAACAACTGAAAAACAACGCAAAGGTCTGGCGGATTACTTTACCCCGACCATACCTGTGAACCGTATCTCCGGTGGCGGCGATGGCGCTTTTGGCGGCACCAGTACGCTTTCTGAAACTATTTTGCCGCAATCCGGCACTGGGGGCATGGTGGCTTTGCCCTTGCCCCCTGGCACGCCCAACGATCCCAGCGCCCAAGACGCCAGCGGTAAGGACGAAGAAGAATTCGGCAAGATCGAAGAGGCTCTCCTTGGTCTCGGTGGTGAAAGTTTTGAAGCCAACGAACTGCTGAAACATATCGTTACAAAGGTCACCGACGAAGGCCTGGTCATCGAAATTTTCGAGACCCAAACAGCCTTCTTGTTTGAACAAGACGGCCTGACACCTACGGATCTTTTGGTAGCGATTGCCGAGGTTTTGGTCCCAATGTTTGATCTGGTCACTAACGGTGTGGCCGTCGAGGCCCACGTGCGCATGCAGCCTATTGTTGCGCGAACAGATCGTACTTGGGAAGCGTCGCTAGGGCAGTCTCAATCCATGCGACAATTACTTGTCGAAGAAGAGCTGGACAGCGCCCGTATCAAACGCGTGGTCGGGCATGCTGATCGTGAATTGGTCAGCCCCAATCCACTGGACCGTCGCAACAACAGATTAGAAGTCATTTTGCTGCGATCAGATTGATCTTTGAAAATAGAGCTAATTTTATCTGTTAGCCCGCCGTTAAAGTCCAAGGCCTAACTGTGGCAACGATTGAACTTCGTTGCAGCAGAAAGGCTCATCATGACGATATCTTCTTCGCTAAACGCAGGGGTAGCTGGTTTGAACGCCAATGCCAGCCGCCTTGCGTCTATTTCTGACAACATCGCAAACTCGGGTACATTTGGGTATAAACGGGTTACTACCGATTTCCATTCGATGGTGACAACAGAGGCTTCCGGCACAGCTGGCAAATACTCCGCCGGTGGTGTGCGCGTGACCAACATGCGCCTCATTGATGAACGCGGGCCATTGGTCACCACCAGTAACCCAACAGATTTGTCTGTCCGGGGTCGTGGGATGTTGCCGGTCACCAACGCAACGGATGTGGAAGTAAACAACGGCGATGTGCCGATGATGTTTACAACGACTGGATCCTTTCGAACTGATGCTGAGGGTATCTTAAGAACGGATACTGGGCTTGTTCTTATGGGTTGGCCGGCCAACGCTGACGGCACTATCCCAACCTATCCACGCGACACAGCGGATGGATTGGAACCTATCCAAATCAACGTGAACCAGTTTGGTGGCGAGCCAACAACCCAAATGTCTTTGGGTGTTAATTTGCCTGCAACTGAAACAGAATTCGGTGGCGCAGGGGACACAGAAGAACTGTCAGTGGAATACTTTGACAACCTTGGTACGTCTCAAAGTCTGACCGTTCAGTTCACGCCCAACACGACCGTCGCACCATCCTCAAACCAATGGAACATGGTCCTGACAGATTCGGCCTCTTCTGGTACCGTTGTCGGTGAATACACGATCGATTTTGACGACAGTCGAACCTCGGGTGGCACGATCTCTTCTGTCGCAGCAGTGGGCGGATCCCCTGGCGGCGCCTATGATCCTGTTGCGGGAACGTTTGAGATTATAGTTGATGGCGGTCCAATAACAGTGTCGATTGGGGCCCCAGGTGATAGCACTGGCTTAAGCCAGCTGTCGGACAACTTTGCGCCAGTCTCTATCCAAAAAGACGGGTCTCCTGTTGGCAATATGACCTCTGTTGAAGTCGACGAAAATGGTATGGTTCGCGCGTTCTTTGACATTGGGATTTCACGCACAATCTATCAGATTCCTTTGATCGATATGCCCAATCCCAATGGCCTGATTGCGATGGACAACCAAACCTATTCAGCCTCACCCGAAAGTGGTTCTTTCTTCCTTTGGGACGCGGGCGATGGCCCAACAGGTGAAATTCTGAGTTTCTCACGCGAAGAATCTGCGACAGATGTTGCAGCTGAATTGACCAGTCTCATTCAGACCCAGCGGGCGTATTCCTCCAACGCAAAAGTCATCCAAACTGTGGATGAAATGCTGCAAGAAACCACCAATATCAAACGTTAATCTCTAAAATAGGGAAGGTCAGACAATGTCTATTACCTCATCTCTTTCTAATGCGCTTTCGGGGCTAACAGCCGCGTCACGTGGCGCAGAAATAGTGTCATCAAACGTCGCCAACGCCCTGACCGAAGGGTATGGCACACGAGATATCTCTCTGACGGCACGATTTGGAGGGGGTATTGGGGGCGTCTCTGTCGTGGGGGAAACCCGTCGTATCGACGCAGGATTATTGTCTGACCGCCGCCTCTCAGACGCAAACCTTGGAAATGCAGCTGGACAGGCAAGCTACCTCAGCAAAATTGAGGCTATGGCTGGCCTTCCCGGTGAGGATGGATCTTTGACCGATCTCATTGCAGATCTTGAGGCAAGTTATCTTGAGGCCACCGCGTTTCCAGACAGTGAACCCCATCAACAAGAAATACTGAACAACAGTCTTAATCTAGCGAACCGTTTGAACGACATGTCTGATATGGTTCAACAACAGCGACAGATTGCTGATAGATCGATAAACGATCAGGTTAATTTTTTGAACGCTGCGCTCAAGCAAGTCGAATCCCTAAATGCAGATATCCAATCTGAATCTCTGTCTGGCGTAGCTGTTTCGGGCCTTTTGGATCAGCGACAGCAAGTTATAGACAGTATCTCCGAACTTGTCCCTATCCGGGAAGTCCCCCGTGCCCATGGGCGTGTCGCACTCCTGACAACCGGGGGGGCCCAATTGGTTGATGGACCTGCCGCAGTTATTGGGTTTTCGCCCAGCAACACAATCGTGCCAGACATGGAATTAAGTGCAGGATCCCTATCCGGGCTAACGATCAATGGCCGGGCTCTGTCTGAAAATAACCGTGCAATGGATGGCGGTGCAATCGCTGCAAATTTTGCTATCCGTGATGAGTTGGCCGTCAAAACCCAAGCGCAGCTCGATAGTATGGCGCTTGATCTAATGTCCCGGTTCGAGGACAGCGCGGTGGATCCCACGCTTTTGCCTGGTGATGCTGGTCTCTTTACGGACAATGGATCGGCAATGGACCCCTCTATGGAATTGGGCTTGGCTGCACGCATATCTGTTAACGATGCAGTTAATCCCAATTCGGGTGGATTTCTCTTTCGAATTCGGGACGGCATTGGTGCTGTGACTGCTGGCTCAGTTGGCGACACAAGCCTATTACAGGCCGCCTACACGGCACTAACGCAACCTAGCGTTCCGGCGTCGTCTACAATTTCAAGCCAAGACCAGTCTGTTCAAAGCCTTGCGGCTGAATTTTTGTCGCAAGTGACTTTGGAAAAATACACACAGGAAAACACTCAATCGTTCGCTCAGTCACGCAATCTGTCGCTCACTGCATTAGAACTTCAGGGTGGAGTAGACACTGATGAGCAAATGCAAAAACTCCTGCTGATAGAGCAAGCGTATGGTGCCAACGCGCGCGTCATTCAGACAATAGACGATCTCATCCAAACCCTAATTAGGATTTAATCCATGTCTTTTACTTCGATCGGGGATCTGGCGCAGAGTCTGCAATTGCGTCAATTCAACACCGCGCTCAAGACCCAAACCAAAACTCTGGCCAGTGAACTGGCTACGGGACAACATCAGAACCTGACAAAGCACCTTGGGGGCAACTTGAGGATCTTGGCAGGGCTTGAATCAACCATAGACACGCTTGGGTCATACACTCGAAACGCGGATCAGGCCGGTCGCATTTTAGAGGATACGCAAACCGCCCTCAACGCAGTTCAATCGGCTGTTTCGGATGCATCATCCGAACTTTTATCGACAAAGAATGCGGCAAACGCGTCTTTGTTAGATACAACAGCTGAAGCTGTAAAAATCCGTCTTGATACAGCTCTGGCCGCCCTTAATACGCGATCGGCAGGGCAGTCTTTGTTTTCTGGCATTGCGATTGATGCCAAGGCAGTTCCGTCTGGCGAGGATCTCTTGGATTTGGTTCGTGCTGATATGGTTGGGGTAACAACGGTAGGTGATGCAGTTGCGGCCCTAAATACGTTTTTTGACGATCCTGCTGGTGGCTTTGCGACTCTTGCTTACGGCGGTGATGCACAGATCCGCGGCGACATGCAAATCTCTGACGATCAATTCATAGAGGTCGGACAAACCGCCTTGGATCCGGTTATCACGAATGCCCTTAAGGGTTTGGTTGCTGGCGCGTTAATAGCTGATGCAATCCCAGACGGTACTGTCGAGACCAAGACGGTTTACATGGACCTCGCTGTCCAAACGACGCTCAATGGCGCTGCTGATCTTTCCACCCTTCGCGGGCGTATTGGCCTGCAAGAGGGGTTGGTCTCGGATCTAAAAACGCGACATTCCGCTGAACTCACGACCCTCGAGATCAGCCGTAACGAACTGGTCAGCGTTGATGCTTATGAAACGGCGACCAGACTGGAAAATACACAAATTCAACTTGAGACGCTCTATGCTGTTACAGCACGCCTCTCATCTCTCAAATTGGCGGATTTCTTAAGATGAAAAAACTTATTGTGGCCCTATTTTTGGGTATCTTTTTGCCAAATATTTTGGTCGCCAACCAGATCAGGATCAAAGACTTGGTTGAATTTGACGGCGTCCGCGGAAACGATTTGGTGGGCTATGGTTTGGTCGTCGGTTTGAACGGAACTGGCGATGGCATCAGAAATGCGCCTTTCACAGAAGACATTATGTCCAATATTCTTGAACGATTGGGCGTTAATATTACCGGCGAACAGTTCCGGCCCAAGAACGTTGCCGCTGTATTTGTGACCGGTGCTTTGCCGCCATTTGCACGTTCTGGGGCCAAGATTGATGTTACAGTTTCTGCGATTGGTGATGCCAAAAGCTTGCTCGGCGGTACTTTAATTATGACCCCTCTGAATGCAGCAGATGGTCAGATTTATGCGGTCGCCCAAGGGTCGATTATCGCAGGGGGTGTGGCGGCTGAAGGAGAAGGCGCTCGTGTGGTCCAAGGGGTTCCCACATCCGGTGTCATTCCAGCTGGGGCGCGCGTTGAGCGTGAAGTTGAGTTTGACTTTGGTGACATGACGTCGGTTCGGTTGGCGCTTAGGACACCTGATTTCACGACAGCTGGTCGTATTGAAACAGCGATCAACCGATCTTTTGGAAGAGGTGTTGCTCAGATGCTAGACGCGGGAACAGTTGAAGTATCTGTAGCGGCCACCCGTCAACGATCGCCCGCTCACGCCTTGGGCCGTATTGAGAACATTCTGGTGGAACCCCAAAGACGCGCACGCGTGGTCGTTGATCAAAGATCAGGCACGATTGTTATGGGGGAAGACGTCCGTATTTCCAGGGTCGCTGTCTCGCAAGGGAACCTTACGCTACGAATACAGGAAGCGCCGATTGCAGTTCAACCCAACCCCTTCAGTGATGGTGAAACTGTTGTCGTTCCGCGCACGGATGCTCAGATCGAACAAGAACCCGGTACTGGCCTGGCTGAGGTGCCAAACGGTGCTTCGTTGTCTGAGGTAATAGCCGGTCTGAATGCATTGGGTGTTTCGCCAATGGACATGATCGATATCCTCAAGAGCGTAAAGGCGGCGGGCGCCCTGCACGCAGAGTTCATTGTAAGGTAATTTAGTAGAGTGCGCGGCTAGAAGTAGCTGCGCACCAAGCTGCTGGCGATTAAGCTCCAGCCATCGGCCACAACAAAGAAAGCCAGCTTAAAAGGCAACGACACAATCGCCGGTGGAACCATCATCATACCCATCGACATCAAAACAGCTGCGACAACAAGATCGATGATTAGAAACGGCAGGAAGATAATAAACCCGATCTGAAACGCGCGTTCAATTTCGGAAAGCAGAAACGATGGAACCAAAAGAGACAGCGAGGATGAAGGCGACAACTCCGTTTCTGCATCTGGCCGCAGTTCTGCCAGCACAAAAAAGGTGTCTGGGTCTATTCTACCAGACATAAAGACGCGGAATGGTTCAAGGGCGGTCACAAACGCTTCTTCGAGCGGCATTTGATTGTTGGAAAAAGGCTCGATCGCTAGTTCATAGCTCTCGAGAAAAACTGGCTCCATGATGAAATAAGTCAGGAAAAGTGCGAGAGTGACGATCAGCATATTGGGCGGTGATTGCTGCAGACCGATGGCTTGCCTCAAAATTGCCAGTACAGTGACCAGAAAAGGAAAACAGGTCACCATGATCAAAATGCCGGGAACCAGACTGAGGATCGTCACAAGGGCTAGTAACTGGACAGACCGCGTCGCCAGAGAGTCTTGGTCGCCTAGAGAAATCGACACATCTTGAGCATTTGCCGAGGTTACAAAGCAAAGCAACACCAGACCAACAGCGGCAAGCCCATTATATTTCATAACCTAGCGTCCGTCGGTTTGAGCAATGATTTCGACCAATCGAACTGCTAATTTTCCACCGGGTTCTTCTGGTAATTCTTCCAATGCCCCGCGGGCAATCAATTTATCACCAACATAGAGTTCGACAGGATCATCAACGGTCCGATCCAAGGCCAAGACGTCATCTTGGGACAGGGACAACATTTCGCGGATTTTTGGCTTGGCCTTCCCAATGATTATCGAAACCTCGATCGGAACCTCTTGGAAAGGGTGAGTTGTGTTAGGGGTATCATCGGCCATCATTTTGACCTCCAGTTTCAAGTTTGAAGAAATCCTGTAGGATTTGTGAGATATCTTGCAGTGCCTTACTGAGATCCAATTCGACGGTCTTGGATGTGCCAACGAGCCTGGCTTGGTTCAAGCCCACAACAGGATCAGGTTCGATTTGGACAACTTCAGCGACATCGTCTGGTAAGGATCCCGAAACAGCGGTTTCGTTTTCTGGCGATACAAGGATTGTCACCGGCTGTTGAGACGCCTCTGACAGCATATCCATGATGGCGTCTACGACCATTGGAACCAGTGCAAGTTCCGCCGTTTTTGGCAGTACTTTGGCCACAACTTCGCTAAGGACAGGCTCTATTGATTTTATAACGTGTTGCCGGGCCTCGGCATGACCGAAAGAAAAATCCTGAAAGCACTGCACCAGATCCATGCTGAGCTTGTTTTGGTTATCTTGATTTGTCTTACTAGCGTCATCCCAGCCAGCGCGATAACCGTCTTCAAAAGCGGCAAGTCGAATATCCTCTGCTTGCTCGTCGCCCGCCATCACGGCTGGTGAGCCAGACGGGGTGTCAGATTGCGATCTGGATTTTACTTTTTCAAGCGAAACTCGGATCATGTCGCTTTCTCCGGTTCATCCATCCATTTTTGCAAAATTGACATAGTTTCAGACTGCCGGTCCTCGATGGTTTGTTTCAGACGCTCCACTGGGTCTTCTGGTAGGGCCAGACCGCCGTCGCCCCCGAACCCGCCGTTGGGATCCGAAAAGTCGCCCATAGGTGTCATGGCAGGTAACTCAAAAAGCCCATCATCAATTTCGCCAGTCAACGCGGGTCCAGCAAGATCATTAGCTGTAGCAGCGTTTCCTTCTTGTGGACTGGCAGGCGGTAGCAAGGCTGGGCTGGTATCATTGTTGCGACTGGTCAAGATTGGTTTGAGAACGAACATACCCAAGATTAGAGTGACCACGGCCAACGTCGCCATTTGAGCAAGCGACATTATATCCAGATTGAGGTTCGAAAGCAGCGAAGACGGATTTGTCGTGCCAACTGTTTCGGTGGCTTCGAAAGGTAGCGATTCGATGGTCAAGACGTCGCCACGATCAACGTCTAATCCCACAGCCGACGCGACCAGGTCGTTCAAGGATGTCATTTCGGCAGCACTTCGTTCTTCGCTGACTTTGTTGCCTTCTGCATCAATCGCCTGTGTATGATTTACCAGAACTGCAACAGTCATCCGCTTGATTGCGCCTGGCGCTCGCACCACTTCTCGCTGAATTTCAGAAACTTCGAAATTCGTACGTTCCCGAGTTTGAGCGGTTTGGCTGCTTTGACTTCCTGGCTCGGCGGCCTGTCCGTCGGGTAGGTTTGATGCGACGGTGACCTGCCCACCGGAGGCCCCCTGAGAACTGTTGGTTTGTTCTTCAACCTCGGTGCTGATTGCCACACGGCTTTCTGGATCAAACCGCCGTTCCACCACTGATTCAGTTTCGGTTACGGTCTCAAGGCTTACCTCAACAACGGCATTGCCATACCCAACCCGCGCCTCCAACAACCGTTCTACACTGGCCTTCAGGAGGGCCGCACGTTCAGAACTGTTGCCCCCAGCGCTAGCTTCGTCTTCGCCCGCGGATACCAGTCGGCCGTTGTCATCTATGATTGACACGCTTGAAGGGTCCATGCCGGAAACAGCTGAGGCGATTAGAAATTTTAACGCTTTGGCTTGCTGGGCACTAACTCCGTTGCCATTTGCGACCAAGCTAACAGATGCAGTAGGATTTTGACGCGTTGCGAAGGGTGATGCGCTGACTGATGAAATATGAACGCGCGCCGATCTGATGTTTGGGTTTGCCGCAATGGTTCGCGCCAACTCACCTTCTTTTGCGCGCCAATAGGCTGCATCAAACATTTGCGAGGTCGTACCAAATCCCGAAAGGTTATCCAGCAATTCGTACCCCGCGCCCCCAGTTGCAGGCAGACCCTGACCAGCCAAGGTCATACGCGCCAAATCGCGTTGACTGGCCGGAACATAAATCGAGGCGCCTCGCACTTCGAACGCCACGCCCTGTGCCTCGAGTGATGAAATCACGTCCCCCGCAGCAGAGCTTTCTAATCCTGAGTACAGCACGGACATGCTGGGTTGCGTCGACATCCTAGCCAAGGAAACAACCATGGCTACAATTGCAATTGACGCTAAAAGGGCCACGGCCTTTTTCTGCGCATTCAATCCGTTCCAGATCGATAAAAGATTGGTCAACATTCTGCTCCCAAGCAAACGACGTTCTGCCTTTGTCCAAATCGTTTTTGCAGATGCATCTTAAGAAACGGTTAGCTCAATCTCGGTAAATGAAAGGAAATCAATTCAAGGAAGCCCCATGGCCGATGAAACTGAAACACCGGAAGAAGAACCAAAGAAAAAAGGCAAAATGCCCCTAATTCTTGGGCTCGTTATGGCGATTCTCTTTGGTGGTGGCGGCTTCTATGCTGTCCAGTCCGGGATGATTCTTGGCGATGGCGCTGGTGAGGAAGAGTTGTCGGAAAAGGAACTCGAGGCGCTGCCTGAGATTACTTTTTTGGAACTTGACCCTCTGATTGTCTCGCTCGGACCAAATTCGGCAAACAGTCATTTGCGTTTTCGGGCCAACTTAGAGGTGGAAGGCGCTGAGAAGCAAAATGTTGAAACGGTGCTGCCCCGAATTGTTGATGTTTTGAATAGCTACCTAAGGTCAGTCAGTGTCGCTGAACTCGAAGACCCAAGGGCCCTGACAGGTCTACGCAGCCAAATGTTACGCCGCATTCAAATCGTCACTGGGCCAGACCGGGTGAATGATTTGTTGGTGATGGAATTCGTACTCAATTAAGGAAATAACCATGGCACTCATTGCTGATATAATGTTGATTGCGGGGGCTTTTGCGGCCGGTTTCTATTGCTTCGTTCTCTCGCGGCGGCTCACAAAGTTTACTGATCTTAAGCAAGGTGTCGGAGGTGCCGTTGCTGTCTTGTCGGCTCAGGTGGATGATCTCACCAAAACGCTTGAGAACGCCCAAACGACTGCCAAAATGTCCGGCCAAGCTCTTGATGAGCAGACCAAGAATGCCGAGAAAGTAGCGCAAAGGTTGGAACTGTTGGTCGCATCAATGCATGACCTTCCGGTCCAGAATGAACCTAAGCCAGTAGCGCCTGACCAAGATGCGGCATTGTTTGTCCGGCACAGGCAGTAGTGGGAGAACGCAGATGAAACAGCGTAAAACTCGCAAAAGAACAGCGCGTGGCGCATTAACCGTCATCATGATTTTGTTCTTGGGATCCGGTGCAATCCGTATAACTGGTTTCACGGGGCAGGCATTCGCGCGCGAAGATGCATTAGCGCCTGGAACGGTTCAGCCCACAATGCCTTCAGTTGATGTTGCTGCCGCGATTTCGGCACTTTCGGTCCGCGAAGAAAAAGTAGCTCAAACCGAAAAGCGTGTGGAGGCGCGTTTAAAAGTCTTGGCTGCAGCGGAGGCAGATTTCGAGACCAGCAGAGCTGCGTTAATTGAGGCCGAAGAGGCGCTTGCTGATACCATAGCGGTTGCAGAAACCGCCATGGAAAACGACATAGCACAACTTGCAACTGTCTATGAGAAAATGAAACCAAAGGATGCTGCGAAACTGTTTGCTCAGATGGATCCTGAATTTGCGGCTGGTTTTTTGGCGCGAATGAAGACTGACGTTGCGGCCGCAGTTTTGTCGGGGCTAGATCCTGCGCAGGCTTATACAATTTCGGTTCTACTGGCTGGTCGCAATGGAAATGTTCCAAAAGAATAGCTTGGTCGAAGCGATTTCTTAATACCCTTTGTGGCATACCGGACGGTGAAATAACACTTACAAGGGTTCTCCGAAATGATTGGCATTGTTGGCATTATCATCATCTTTGTCATGGTGTTCGGCGGCTATTTGGCCGCAGGCGGCAAGATGGGGATCATCCTCAAATCGCTCCCTTACGAGATGACGATGATTGGTGGCGCGGCTGTTGGCGCCTTTGTTATCAGTAACGATATGGCGTCGATCAAACACACTCTCAAAGATTTGGGAAAAGTCTTTAAAGGTCCAAAATGGTCACCAGAAGACTATAAAGATTTGCTATGTCTTCTCTTCGAATTGTTAAGGCTGGCTCGTCAAAATCCAGTAGGGCTTGAAGAACATATAGAGAACGCTCCTGAATCCTCGATATTTGGTAATTATCCTAAAATTCTGGCTGATAAAGAGGCTGTCGCCCTCATTTGTGACACGATGCGGTCCGCATCCATGAACTATGACGACCCTCACCAAGTAGAAGAGGTGCTGGAAAAGCGTATGGACGCTAACCTTCACCATGCAATGCATTCAAGCCATGCGTTGCAAACTATGGCCGATGGCTTGCCCGCTTTGGGTATTGTTGCTGCTGTTTTGGGTGTTATCAAAACGATGGGATCCATTGATCAACCACCCGAGATTTTGGGTAAACTGATTGGTGGCGCTTTGGTTGGCACCTTTTTGGGAGTATTCCTGGCGTATGGTTTGGTCGGGCCTTTTGCTTCAAAAGTGAAGACGGTTACTGAAGAGGACGCTCACTTCTACCAGCTAATCCGAGAAGTGTTGGTGGCTAATCTGCACAACCATTCGACGAATATCTGCATTGAGGTTGGACGCCAAAATACACCGGGCCACATCCGCCCAAGCTTTTCTGATCTGGAAGAGGCGTTGAAGTCAAAAAAGCAAGACGCCGCATGATTAGGATTTTGATCTTCATAGCCGTCACCCTTTTTGGGCTGCAGAGTAACGCTCAAACCGTAACTATACGATCTGGGGATCACGCGAGCTTTACTCGATTGGTTTTGACCGTAGGAGACCAACAACGGTGGAGCCTTGATAAAAGCGAGAACGGATTTGTTCTAGTTAATCCGTCCTTTGAGGGAGACTTTGATTTATCAGGGATCTTTGAACGGATTCAAAGAACCCGCCTAAATGATCTTTCTATTGCACCTTCAGGCTTGCTTGAGCTGCAACTGAACTGCCCGTGTTATGGCGATATTTTTCCTTATGGATCCACTCAAATCGTTGTCGATATAATAGACGGACCAGCACCAGAAGATTGGTCAGGTCCAACTTTTGTAAACGCAGATACAGATCAAGTTCCTGTTGAGGAAGATGAGGAGGAGATCCCGCAACTACCGGTGATCTTTAGCACCCAAGTCGCGAAATCAGCGCCCAAACCAGTGTTACCGCCGATCTTGCAGCCTGAGTTTGAGCAAATAGAAGAGATCACGGAAGAAATGCAAACCCAGTTACTTGGTCAGCTGGCTCAGGCCGCCGCTCAGGGTCTTCTAAGTCCAAACCAAACAGAAGTTGCATCTGTTCCAACTAATGCGCCCAGCAATGAAGACATCGAAGAAGATTCAATAGCTTTAAATCTAATTCAAGACAGTCCGGAGCCATCAAATTTGGGTATCGCGGCTCGCACGTCTTTTGACGAACTGGCCGATCTATTGTCGCCGTCGTTGGGTGGCCAAATCGACACAGTGTGCCGTCCAACTTTTGATCATAAACTATCGCAATGGACGTTTGGCAGCGATTTCAACGACGGCTTGGGTAGGGTCAGAATGAACCAAGCCCGACCAAACCAAGATCCTCTGACGTCTGACAAAAAAGACATTATCAGGCACTATTTGTATTATGGCTTTGGCGCCGAGGCGAGTGCTCTACTCAAGGGTGAGAAAGAATCGACATCAGAGAGCCAATTTTTGAGCGAAATAGCGGCTCTTCTAGACAACCCGCAGACCTATAATTCGACATATTTTCTTCAGTACTCTGACTGCGTAGGAGAGTTGGGACTCTGGGCTTTCCTTTCGAACGCCAAGGGAGCTAAGTCGATCAAAATGTCGGCTAAAAATTTAGCTCAAATAAAGCAAAAATTACCTCTTCACCTCCAGACCCATTTGGGTGCCGTCTGGGTACAACGTCTACGTGAAGCGGGTCTGACTGACCTCGCAATAACCGCAACCAAGGTGGTTGAAAGTCTGTCGATACGCCCCTCAAATGATCTCAATATGCAGTCAGCTTTGATCGCCTTGGACCAAGATCAGGACGACCAGGCGGAAGTTCTTTTTGAGGAAATTGCGAACTCGACAGATTCAATTGCGGCCGACGGATTCATTGAAATGCTTAAAATTCAAATTGAACAGGGTGGAATACCAAAGCCTGAGCAGATTACTCTGTTAGACGCATACTCCCGGGAAAACGTTGATGCGGATCGAGGGAAAACACTCTCCGAACTAGCGGCGCTGGCGAGAGTAATGTCTGGGGACATATCGGATGGGCTGCAACGCTATTCGGGTCTTGGATTATCCCAAAAAAAACTGGACCGGGACATGCAACTTGTCGTCCAGCATAGCTCTCAGCAATCGGTGATTTCTCTTGCCCAACAGATTTCTCTAGCGCCGAACGAAAACGGATTGCCACAAGCGGACCGTTCTACACTTATCGAGCGCGTACGATCATATGGTTTTGACGCCCTAGCTGGACAACTCGATTCAAATTCCCAACTCAGTCAGACAGCATCGGCCGCTCAAGAACAGGAAAATGACCTTCTGGTTTTCCAAACCGAAAATGAACCAGTTGCGTTCGACCAGCCGCTTGGGCTTAAGAACCTACTCGCTAATATTAAGCGATCTCAGGACCTGCGGAAAACCGTTGAAGAGGATCTGAAATCTACCATGACATCTTCAGTCGACGGATAAAAACTTACTAAATTTCAACACATTCATATTAACCCTCTGACTGGATGTTTATTTCTTCTTCAGGGCGGTCGCATGAGTAACAATTCTAAGGATCAAATCTGGCTGAACGGCCAAGTTTTTCTTGAATTCCAATTGGGTGAGGTCACCTAATGGACTTCTCCGCCAAGACTATTTTCCAACCCACTATCCTTCTTGCTTTGGCACTTATGGCAACCATCGTGATGATGATTTTGCCAATGCCGCCTTGGGTTCTGGATGTTGGCCTGGCTGCCTCGTTCGGATTGGCAATTCTAATCTTCACTGTAACACTATTTATTGAGCGGCCCTTAGATTTTTCCTCGTTCCCTACGATCTTGCTTGCCTCATTGATGTTGCGACTTTCAATGAACGTCTCATCAACCAAACTCATCATTGGCCAGGGACACACTGGAACATCGGCAGCCGGTGACGTTATCCAAGGCTTTGCAATGTTTGTGATGGGCGGAAGCGTCTTTCTTGGATTGGTCGTATTTTGCGTTCTGTTGATCGTGAATTTTGTGGTGATAACCAAAGGGGCCACACGGATGGCCGAAGTGGGCGCCCGTTTTGCCTTAGACGGAATGCCAGGAAAGCAATTAGCCATCGACAGCGACATGTCTGCGGGCGCAATTGACCACCAAGAAGCCAAACGACGCCGTGAAGTTGAGCAAGCTGAAACAACGTTCTTTGGTTCCCTTGATGGTGCTTCAAAGTTCGTCAAAGGCGATGCAATCGCCGGTTTGTTGATCACATTGTTGAACCTCGTAATGGGGCTTTTAATGGGCACAATTGTTCATTCAATGCCGATATCCCAAGCATTTGAAACCTACGCAATCTTGACCGTTGGCGACGGTTTAGTGACCCAAATCCCTGCAGTTATTATCTCGATTGCCGCCGCTCTTTTGCTAGCCCGCGGTGGCGCAAAAGGTACGTCTGACAACACTCTCTTCAGCCAACTCGGAAAATTTCCTGGGGCGCTGGCAACTGTGGCGGCACTTATGGGCCTCTTTGCTTTGGTCCCGGGGCTTCCGTTTATTCCATTCCTGGCTGGATCATTGGCTCTGGGCGCTGCGTCATTTTATATGGCCCGAAAAAATGCCGAAGAGGAAAAATCAAAGACCCCGTCGGAGGAAATCAAACCCCTTTCCCCCGAAAAGACTCTGGGTGACATTTTGGATTTGGACGACATTCACGTAGAATTTGCGACTGACTTGATCGACATGGTGCTGGATCCTGGCACCGGATTAGACTCGCGGATAAACAACATGCGAACTCATATTGCCGTGACATATGGGATGATTCTGCCCGAGATTAGACTGACCGATGATGCATCACTTTTACCGGGAAGCTACGTCATTAAAATCCAAGGCGTTGAACAGGCACAAGACACACTATTTCCTGAACAAGTCTTAGCATTAATGCACGGTGGACCTGCCCCGAATTTCCAAGGTCCGGAAATCAAAGAACCAGTTTATGGCGCACCGGCACGATGGATCGACAAAGATCAAGCTGAAGAAGCCGGCTTGGACGGCATGACTGTTGTTACACCGACCGAAGTATTGGCCACGCATCTTTTGGAAGTCATAAAACGTAACTTTTCGCGACTTCTGACACTAAAGGGTTTGCGCCGACTGTTAGACGAGGCAAGACGTTTGTCAGACCCTGTTCGGGCCGAGGCAAACTCCAAATTAATCGATGACCTTATTCCGGAGAAAGTCACTTTGGAAATGCTGTTGTCTGTATTGCGGTTAATGTTGGATGAACGTGTTTCAATTCGAAACCTGCCGGTCATTCTTGAGGCAATCTCTGAAGCGCGGGGGAGTCACGCTCGGCCAGAAGCAATTTGTGAGTATGTGCGCCAAAGGCTCGGGTTTCAATTGGTCGCAGATCTTCGGAGGGCCGACGGAACAATCCCATTGGTGCAATTAGCGCCCGAATGGGAGGACGTGTTTCGGAACTATCAAATTGACGGTGAACATGGGGCGGTTGACGTCGCACTGCCGCCTGAAATGTTCAATAAGCTGGGTGCGGCCATTACTGAAAAAATGGCCAAGGCTGGGGATATGGGAATCAACGCTGCTCTTGTCACGTCGGTTCAGCGCAGGCGGTTCTTAAAGACGGTTATGATTGCAAAAGGTCTTCTAAATCCGGTGTTGTCATTCGAGGAAATCGGCGTGGATGCGCGGCCGTCATTGGTAGGGCTGGTTCCAGCATGATGGAACTCTTGACGTCTGTTCTGGGTTGGACAGAACAAACTCTTTTTATCGGGTTTGTTGTCTTCGCAAGGATTGGTGCAACTGTTTTTCTGCTTCCGGCTTTTGGCGAACAATCCGTCCCGGCTCGGGTAAAGTTAGCCATGGCTGTGAGTTTCACTTTGATTGTGGCGCCTGCCGTGTATCCGCAAATCGAATTGGCGTTGGCCCAAGCGGGGCCACTTTCGATTCTGTTTCCCGAGGTGGTTGTTGGCTTGGCTTTAGGTGTCGGGGTAAGACTGTTCGTGTTGGGGCTTCAAACCGCTGGAGCAATCGCTGCCCAATCCACATCCCTGTCGCAGATATTTGGCGGTGCTGGCGTTGATCCACAACCTGCCATTTCGCATATCTTAGTGGTCTCTGGCCTTGCGCTGGCTGTCCTTTTGGATTTGCACGTGCGCGTGGCGTTGATGATGGTTTCATCCTATGATCTTTTACCGGTCGGCCAATTTCCTGACCGCGATTTCCTGACAATGTGGGGGGTTTCAGTCGTGGCCCAGGTTTTTGCTCTGGCATTCACATTGGCTGCGCCATTTGTGATCGGATCCATGATCTACAACGCAGCGCTAGGGGTGATAAACAAGGCCATGCCCCAGCTCATGGTCGCATTTGTCGGTGCGCCAGCGATCACTGGGGCAAGTATCTTTTTATTGGCTGTTAGTGCACCCTTCCTTTTGTCTTTGTGGATTGGTGCGATGAACGCCTTCATCTCTAATCCGTTCGGATAACCCAGATGTCTGAAGATACCGGAGAAGAAAAACAACACGAGGCAACAGAAAAAAAACTGCAAGATGCACGCAAGAAAGGTGACCTTGCCAAGTCTGTGGATTTGACAACGGCTGCAGCTTACGGCGGCTTTCTTTTGGCCTTTTATGGTTTTGGTAGCGGCCTGATGGCGGTATTTGGTTCGGACCTGATGCATTTCATCGCTGAACCATCGACCTTGGCGCGCAATGTTTTTTCCGACCAAGGGCCTGTGATTATTGGTGCACTAAACGTGTCTTTGATTAAGACCCTTGGTCCCTGGTTTTTATTGCCAGCCGTTTTAGCCCTCTCATCGATTTTGGCTCAACAGAGTTTTGTGGTCGTCGTCAGCAACCTTGCGCCTAAGATTTCGCGGATATCGCCTCTGTCGAATGTGAAAAATAAATTTGGCCGCAAGGGCCTTTTCGAGTTTGCCAAAAGCTTTGTGAAATTGTGCTTTTCAGGAAGCATTGCGTTCTGGTTTTTGGCCGATCGGTTTTCCGAAATTGTGCTGACTATGCAGCAAGGCTCTCATCAAGTTGCACTTCAGATGGTCCTGCTTTTGGGACAGTTCATGGTCATTATGTTTCTATTCACGCTGCTTATAGGCAGCTTGGATTTTTTCTGGCAGAGGCAGGAATTTCTGCGAAAAAACCGGATGTCACATCAAGAACTGAAGGACGAAGCAAAATCCTCGGAAGGGGATCCGCATCACAAGCAGCAAAGACGCCAACGTGGGTATGAGATCGCAACTTCACAAATGCTGACGGATGTTGAAAAGGCGGATGTGGTTGTTGTGAACCCCACACATTATGCAGTTGCGTTAAAGTGGGATCGTGATCATCCTGGTGCTCCAATCTGTGTAGGCAAAGGCGTTGATGAAATAGCTGCTCGGATCCGTGAATGTGCGCAAGAAAATGCAATTCCCATCCACTCGGATCCTCCCACAGCGCGGGCTTTGCACGCCACGTTGGAGATTGGCGATGAAGTACCCCCCGAGTTTTATGCAGCAGTCGCAGCGGCTATCAAATTTGCCGAGAAAATGAATTTGAAGGCCAAGGGAAAAATCTGATGCCCAAAACTGATTGGAATAAGCTTAAACAAATCACTGAGTTGAAATACCTCAAGCAAGCTCAAACACTGAGTAAGCTTACCAAGAAAGATCAGGCAGATCGGATTGCCTTTGACACCCTGCGTGAGAAACTCTTGAAAGGCGCATCGGCAAAGTCCGACACCTCGGCCCTCATGATCCATGAAAGAAATAAATCGCTTTGGTTGCAGCGTGGTATTGCCGAATTGGCTGAAATCAACCGAAAGCGTGCTTTAACCAATGCCGAAATTGCACAGCAAAAGACACATGTTGCTCGGGCTTTTGGTCAAAATGAAGTGGCGGGCGTTTTGGCCAAAAAAGCAACCAAAACCCCGCGATGATCAACTGTCCTGGCGAACCAGATCTGTAATTAGAATGCTTTTGGCGCGATCTTTGGTTAGGATCTCTTGCGTCACATTGGTCAACGCAACCCGCAAAGTGTCCAGTTTCGCACTTGAAGTAAACGCGCCGTCAAAACCGCCCAAGGCCGCGTGATCAAATAGAACAGTCAGGATTGCATCGCGAAGCTTTGGCTCGCGCTGAAACACAACTTCTTTGCTGCCCAACGTCACTTCAATACTCACCGACATAATCACCAGGGAGGCCACCCTGTTGTCCTTGACCACGGGTACCACAAACTGATTGTTCAGCTTCACATATTCCAGTTCGCTGTTCTCTTCTTCCTGCTCTTCTTTTTGAACAACCTTTTCCACCTTCTCCATGGTTTCAAGGTCACCGCAGGGATGGTTAGCAACCAATGTCTCTGGTTCAGGCTTGAGGACAACGCCGGCGCCAACGCCGCCAGCCAGTCCAATAAGTGCAAGAAGGATTGGGAGGATTTTTCGCATAATATGTCCTTAGAACGGAAGTAAGATATCCAAAACTTGCTGACCGTACCGTGGTTGTTGGACATCGCTAATCTGTCCGCGACCACCGTAAGAAATACGGGCTGAAGCGATTTTGTCATAGGTGATTTCGTTTTGTCGCGAGACGTCTTCTGGGCGCACGTATCCCGTTACCAAAAGTTCACGAAGCTCAAAGTTAACTCGGACTTCTTGCGTCCCCTGGATGGCCAGAACGCCGTTTGGCAAAACATCCAAGACAGTCGCAGCCACCCTAAGTGTTAGTTTCTCGCGCCGTTTGACAGACCCATCGCCACCAGATGAACTGTTGGAATTCAAATCAACAGCATCCCCCATGGTCGCCCCCACGGGCAAGTCTTTGTTTATCTGTTGTGGCAAGCCCAACAACTGCGGAACAGACAGGCTTTCGCTGCCGCTGCGCGAGCGTTCGGAAGCATTTGAAAATTCGGCGCGGTCGTCAATTTCGATGACAACTGTCATGATATCACCCCGCTGGCCCGCACGCCGATCGCCTAGCAGAGACCTGCGATCAGAATTCCAAAGGGATGACTGATCCAACCCACGATCAGGCGTTGTCGACATTGGCAAGGATGGCGACAGCATTGCGGTATGTTCTTGATTGGCAATCGTCGGCGATAGTTCGGGCTCTTGACCGATGTTTTCGATGCGCGCGCACGCGCTTACACCAACGCCTAGAACGGCTGCTAAAGTTATAATTTTCAACATAATTTACTGCCTTACGAAAACGGACCCGTCCTGTTGAACGACCCCCAAAACGATTGTTCGAGACGCGATATTCATTACTCTCACTACATCGCCTAAGGCTGCACGCTCCAGCGAGCGACCTTCGGTAATGATCTCCAATCCCGAAACTTGATACTTCAGTCGTACTTGCCCGTTGCGTACCACCAGTGCTGGCGGCCCAACGTCCGCGGATTGTATGGGTCGACCGGGATAAATTGCTTTGCGCGTTTCCAAACCGACCACCTGTGATGGATCTGAAAAAGCCCCCTCTTTAGCCGTGCTTTGAACGACAAGATCATCATACGTTAAGATCGTATTGGGAGAGATTGTCCGAACAGCAAACAGAGTATCGGCCGCAGCTATTTGTGCGCAAAAAATACCAATCAAGAGGGTTAAATACGCGTGGATCATCGGATTTGAGTCGTTGCGCTCATCATTTGATCCGCCGCGGTGATGACTTTTGCGTTCAATTCATAACCGCGCTGGGCTTCGATCAGGTCCGTGATTTCTTTGACGGCATCAACAGAACTGTCTTCCAAATAGCCTTGTCTGAGAAATCCAAGACCATTTTCGCCAGCAGTCCCAACCAGTGCAGGGCCTGATGCGCCAGTTTCGGAAAAAAGGTTACTCCCCAAGGCTTCTAGACCCTTGGGATTTGTGAAACTGGCCAAAGTGAACTGACCCAGCAACTCTGGCTCAACCCTATCCGCAAAATAGGCATAAACCTCGCCTTCGGAATTGATTGAGATGCTTGTTGTATCGGCTGGAATAGTCACGTCTGGAACGACTGGAAATCCATCAGAAGTCACGATCAAGCCGTCACCAGTCTGCTTCAAACCACCATCGCGGGTGTAGGCAGATGTGCCATTTGGCATTGTTACTTCTAGATATCCGTTGCCTTCGATTGCCACATCCAGATTACCGCCGGACAAAGAAATCGATCCTTGCTCGATGACCTGAGAAACAGCCGAAGGGCGAACGCCCAAACCCAGCTGAACCCCGGTGGGCACCAATGTTCCGTCGGAGGCGTTGATTGCGCCAGCTCGGACCAACTGCTGGTAATGGAGGTCGGAAAACTCGGCGCGTCGCGCATTGTAGCCGGTAGTGTTCATATTCGCCAAGTTGTTCGAGATGACTTCCACACGCATTTGTTGCGCGCTCATCCCGGTAGCTGCAATTTGTAATGCTCGCATGATTTGTTCCTTATCTACCCATGTTTTCAAGGACTTTGCGCACACGTTCGTCCTCTTTTTCTAGAAAGCTCTGCCCCAGTTCATAAGCGCGTTGCACTTCGATCATTCGGGATATTTCCCAAACGGGATTGGTATTCGATTTTTCGACGAAGCCCTGTAAAACTTGAGCATTTTCAACAGGTAACGTGCCGGAGGGGGCATTGAACATGACACCCTTCTGACGTTCCATTTCCCCGGAATCTACTGGAACGACCAACCCGATTTGTGAAATTGGATTGCCCTGTACACTGACTGTTCCATCCCTTGAAATCGCTATGCTGCCTGCATCTTGTGGGATAAACACTGGCGCGCCACCGGCATCCAAAACGGCATACCCATCGGGTGTGACCAACTGGGATTCGGCGTCGGTAGAGAAATTGCCGGCACGGGTTAGGCGCTCGCCCTCAGGTGTTTGAATAACAAAATAGCCGTCGCCTTCGATCCCAAGGTCGAGTGTGCCCCCGGTTTGGGTCAATCCGCCCTGAATATCCCAAATATCGCGGCCTACCATTCGTGCCATGGATACAGATGGACCAGATTCCGGGGTCGCGACAAATTCTGAGAAAATGACTCCTTCCCGCCGGTACCCAGTTGTTGCTGCGTTAGCGATATTGTTCGCGATTGACTGCATTTCATGGCGTAAGCCAGATTGGCGGGTAAGGGTTGTGTAAGACGAGGCGTCCATGTCAGCTTCCTACGATTAAAGGTACGAGTTGAAATTGAAAAAAGGCCGTCAATTTTTGGGTCATAAAGCCCATCGAAATCCAAAAAACGGCCAACATTGCTGCGACTTTTGGCACAAATGTCAGCGTCATTTCTTGGATTGATGTCAGGGCCTGGAACAAACCAATCGCGAGGCCGGCAACCAGAGCGACCACCAACATTGGCATCGAGATTGTTACAGCAACCCAAAGTCCGGCCCTCATGACATCAAAAAAGACAGCTTCGTTCATGGATTAGACCGGCATCCGCAGAATTTCTTGGTAGGCCTCAACAACTTTGTTCCGAACGGTAACTGCGGTTTCAACAGCAAGTTCTGCTTGGGTTAAGGCCTGCACCAAGGCATGCGGATTGGCATCGCCAGACATGGCGGCCATTGCCTGTTTTTCACCTTCTCCCAACGTGTTGGCAAAGTTTTCTGCCACTTGATGAAAGGATTCGCCGATCTGTCCGGCACTTTCTGGCGAAGGCGCGGTAGCGCCGCGGATAGAGGCGTATTTCTGGGCGGCAATTGAAGAAAGTTGTTCCATTCTGGATCTCCTTTTCGGTGGTACAATTAACGTCTGAGTAATTCACTCAGAGAGGATGACATTTTGCGGGCTTGCTCAAATACCTTGAGGTTCGCCTCATAACTGCGCTGGGCTTCGCGGGCGTCCGCGATTTCGATGACTAAATCTACGTTCGATCCGTTATAGTATCCGCCAGTGTCTGCCATTGGATGACCGGGATCGAAGATGCGGGTCAATTCTGCATCAGAAAGGCTCACACGGCCGGCTTGTACTTGGCCGGTTGATTGTCCAAATTCGAGAACCTGTTCAAAGCTAACGGCCTTCTTGCGATAGCCCGGTGTATCGTTGTTGGCGATGTTTTCAGAGACATGTTGCAGTCGTTGAGATTGTGCATTCATTCCACTCGCTGCGATCGAAAAAATTTGTGTAAAACCTGACATACTTTTTCCCTTCTAGTTTCGGCCGAGGCTGGTGCGCAGGACAGTAAGAGCATTCTTATAAATGCTGATGGCACGGTCATGTTGGCGCTGTGATTCTATGGATTTGACCATTTCCAATTCCAGTGAAACCGAGTTTCCATTCAGACTTTCTGAAGGGGTCTCGAAGGTTTTGGTCTTGGAGGTGTTCACGGTTGCGCTACTTTGAAGATGACCCTTGCGAGACTGAAACATCGCAAAATCTGAGGAATCTAAAGTGCCTGCATCCAAGGTTTGGGCAAAAGAGGCCACGTCTTTTGCGCGATATCCCGGTGTATCCGAGTTCGCAATATTCTGGGCAACAATCGCATGCCGTGCAGTGGCGTGTTGGGCCATCGCACTCGACATTTCGAAAACTTTTAAATTCTTGTACATCGGGGCTTCTCCCTCGATTGGTTTCAACCAAGGCTTAACCCTCATTCGTTTAAAAACAGTTTCAAGATACTGGTAAATTGGAGCTGCAGAATGCGCGACCTTGCTTTTCGAAATCTACTTAGTGAAGTGGAATCGCTTAAACCCTTAAAACGGCTAGGGTCCATTGTTGAGGTTTCTGATGGCGTTCTTCACGTGGGCCGTTTGTCGGATATTGCGCGCATGGGTGATCGCGTAAAGTTGCATCGCCAAGACGGGTTTATTTTCGGCCAAGTTGTACGCTTGGGCGAATCCAAGGTGCAAATAATGATTGAAGGTAGTTCCGATGGAATCCTTGTTGGTGATACTGTCGAACTTATCGGACCTCAGACAATCTCGCCGAATACGTCCTGGATCGGTCGGGTTGTTGACAGCAATGGTCAACCATTAGATGGACGGCCAATTTTGAAAGGTCATGCAGCCCGATCAATCACCAATGGACCGATTGCATCGACGCTTCGAAAACCGATGGGTGCCCGCCTCGAAACTGGAATGGCTATTTTTAATACGATGCTTCCATTGGTTAGGGGTCAGCGTATCGGTTTATTTGCAGGTTCTGGGGTAGGAAAGTCTACTTTGCTTGCGTCGTTCGCTAGAAATGTTGAGGCTGAAATTGTGGTCATTGCTTTGGTCGGCGAACGAGGTCGCGAAGTTGGCGAGTTTATCCATTCGGTTCTTGGCCCCGAAGGCATGAAGCGCACAATTGTTGTTGCCGCGACCTCGGATGCATCCGCGCTGGAACGGCGCAGATGCGCTTGGGCAGCGATGGCGATTGCCGAGCACTTTAAGGAAGAAGGCAATCATGTCTTACTGTTGCTCGATTCTTTGACACGGTTCGCAGAAGCCCATCGCGAAATCGCCTTGGCTTCGGGGGAGGTTGCAGCCCTGCGAGGATATCCTCCATCTACAGCACATTTGTTGATGTCTTTGTGCGAGCGGGCGGGTCCCGGCGGACAACATGAAGGGGATATAACGGCAGTATTCAGTGTTTTGGTTGCGGGATCTGATATGGATGAGCCGGTCGCTGATATGGTGCGAGGCGTCTTAGACGGGCACGTGGTCATGGACCGTGACATTGCTGAAAGGGGCCGGTTTCCAGCGATAGATGTACTTAGATCGGTCTCTCGAAGCCTGCCTGTTGCGGCATCATCAGATGAAAATGAAAAGATAAATCAAGCCCGTCGATTATTGGGAAGCTACGAGCAATCAAAGCTCATGGTGCAATCTGGATTATATGTCTCGGGCAGTGATCCCCAACTTGACGAGGCTATCGATGTTTGGCCTGCCCTCGATAGCTTTGTGTCCAATATGGACGATCCAAATGTTGAGATCAGTTTTGAAAAATTGGGTTCTGCATTGCAACGGACGAAAAGTCGTTCGGTGGTTGCGAATTCTGTTTTGGAGCGTCGTAAGTAAATTTCTTCCGATGCCTTCATTTTCTCATTCTTTTGATGCCTAGCCCTATGTGTTGGCAGCCGCCATCAATCGTTCTTCCCGAGGAAGCAATCCGCGCAAAGCCTTGAGAGCCTGATAAAATTGCCCCTCCAGAACACTTTCTGTCGCGTGATCCAGGAGTTTGCGACTGTCGTTGTCGGTCAAAACCTGACTTAACTGTTCAATTCCCCGAATAAGCTGCGGTTTGGCCTCTTCCAATTCAACGTCACCAGAAAGCACGAGTTGAGCAATATAGCAGACCCGTCTTACAGGTGTCTTCGCAGTTTCAGGGTGAATTGCATCTTTTAGCCGCAAGATATTGGCGTTAGGGGTCATTATTGCAAGTCTGCTGCGGCGCTCGCCGTTTTCAATCACAGCGCCGTTAATTAAAACCCGCTCACGTGGGCCTAGCTTCAAAACCAATCCGCTCATTTTTTTGTTCCTTCAGTTTTCAAGCCGCGCATGATCGCAACATTGATGTCCACCAGCGCATCTGGTTTTGCTTGACCCTTAAGTATTTTGCGTGAGTGCTGGGATGTGAAATCCGCAAGGTAGAAAATTTGGGCACGTAGCTTATCAGGTAATCCATTGTCCGGCTCGGCGACCATGCTAGCAAGCAAGGTCCATAGTTTCCGGTTTTCATGGATTGCTTCGACAAGTTCTATGTGACTGGGTGATGCTGCCAACGCAACTTTACGCAATCTTCGTGTTACGCGGGCAAACGCCTCATATTCAAGACTCTTGGGGGTGCGTATTGGTGCAGCTGAGGCGCCGTAGCCTGAGCGTGCCAAGGAGTATGCGTTCACGTGGATTCCTTCCCATTGAACAAAAAACCGTCAAATCAGTATAAAAGGGACGCGGCTAACCGCGCCCCAACCAATAAGTGTTTTAACGGAATAAGGACAAGATCGACTGCGGTGCCTGATTAGCAATCGACAGAGCCTGAACGCCCAACTGCTGTTGTACCTGCAAAGCCTGCAAACGAGCAGATGCTTCTTCCATATCTGCATCGACCATTGCACCAATACCTGACTTAAGAGAGTCGGATAGCTGGCTGATGAAATCGCTTTGGATTTCAATACGACCTTGTGCCGAACCAAAAGAGGCAGATGCATCGATGGATTTCTGGATCATATTCTCAATCTGACCCAATGCAGTTTCAGCATTTGCGCCAGTAGAAACATCTAACGAGTCCAGTTGAGCCAAATCGCCCGTACCGCGGGTCACATCAAAGCTGACGTCGATATCTGCATCATTTGTTAGGTTGGTCACAACCATTTCGCCAGCGGTGGATGTGATATCAATGCTAAATTTGGTATCGTCCAAACCAGCTGCTTGAAGACCATTCTTCAGGCCAGATACAATCGCCGCCTCATCGTCGCCAGCACGAACGACGTAAACGCCTTCAGTGTTGCCAACTTTCAGGGTCAATGTGTCGCCCTCTACCAGACCCGTCGTGACAGTGTCGTCAAGGCCGGCAGTCGATGCTTTTAACACTTCCGTGCCGCCTGCAGCACCTGAATCGTCCAAGAATGCGAATGTATCGATTGTAAACGCGTCAGTTGCACCACCGTTTTCAGTCAAAGTAGTGACTGGTGTGCTCATTGATGCACCTGTCAACGCACTACCAGCTGTTGTCGAAAGGTTCTGCGAATCGATACCAATGCTGGAAGCAGACACGCCGCCAGAAGAGTCGCGGTCAAGTGACGATAGAATGTCTACGCCAACGTCGCCATCAGTATTGAAATCTGTCTGTGAGCCATCGACCAGGTTCATGCCATTAAATTGGGCTGCGCCAACAACCGATTTGATTTGGTTGGTGAGTTCGTCAATGTCGGCTTGGATTTTGGTCCGGTCAACGTTGCTTTCCTGAGCCGCAACAATTTTCCCTTTGATGTCGGTCAACAGGTCAGTCACAGTTTCTGAGGCTTGACGTGCAACGGAGACTGTTGATTCGCCCAAAGCCAAGCTTTCGGAAATACCCTTAAAGCCTTTGACGTCGGACTCCATTACCTTGGAAATTGCCCAGACAGCGGCATTGTCTTTGGCGTTTGCAACGGATTTACCCGTCGAAATTTGAGACTGAGTGGATTCAAGGTTGCTGTTGATGGATTTCAACGTTTGAAGTGCAACCATGGCACTGTTGTTAGTTAGGATACTGGACATTTAAGCCCCCTTCGTTTCAGCGCTTTTGCGCGGGTTAACTTAGCAACCATTCGGCTGCATCACTCGGTCCTTCTGGATATGCAATCTGAGGTTATCGCAGATTGCGCCACCTGCTTGGCAGTGCTCGGACACCATCGGATCTAAGTGCTAAACCAACCTTAATTCACGCCAACCCTCTGTTTCGAACTTGATTCAATTTCGATTCAAGTCCGCTTCTCAACCGAAGGTGTCGGCAGCACATTCAAGGGGGACATTTTGCCAGATGGCCCATAGGCAGACATCGGTTTTTGGGCAAGAACAAGTGCATCAAAACGATCCTTGGCGGCACGAACGCCCGCATGCACCGATTCCATGAGTTCTTGGTTTCGCAGAGCAATCATTCTGAGCTTTTCTATGGTGTCAGATTCTTGCAAATCGCTGTCGTTCAACGCCTCAAGCAGCATTAATTTCTCTGGTTCCAATTCGACCAATTCGGTCACGTCTCCTTGCAAAAGAGCCCGTTGTTCCGTCGTCAAAATTGCCTCTAGGGCTTCAAGTTTTTGCGCAACATTTGTCATCTATCAAGTCCTTTCCACGAGTGATTTATAAATTGATTCGGCTAGTCCAAGCCCGCCTGATCGCGCTAATTCGTCAGCCTGAGCTTGTCTCAGGAACGATCCAAATTGATCCTCGCCTGCCCCGCCACCGAACGCATCACGTGCTTTGCCGAAGCCTGCGGATTTAAGCATTTCTGCGAGGAAATTAGCCTCTAACGCGAGCGCCTTCTCTTTAAGAATTGCATTCACATCACGGTCTGGCTTTGAGGCTGTTGGCCCGCTTGGAACGGGGTTGTTGATCTCCATTTCCGATATCTCCAATTCTATGTATTTCGTCTGCTTATTGCCGATGAAGGGTAAAGAACTGGTAACTCTGATTGGTTAGGAACTGATGCATGGAAGAAATCCAGGAGCAGACATGCAGTTACCTATCGGCGATCAAACAAGCCTGAAATCAATGCCGAACACCGCTTTGGTTACTAACGAATCCACTGATGATTCCATTGATACCCAAACCGCCTTTGGTGCAGTGTTTGCAAAGCTGGCGAAGGCAGAGAATCCTGAACCGGAAACGGTTGAGGTCGTTAAAGCCGAAAATGCGCCAACAAGTGGCAAAGACCCCGACACAATTCGGAACGATGCGGCGGCTAAAGAACCAGGTTCAGACAGCAGTTATGATTTCAAGCCGGAATTAGTAGGTGTAGGCGGGCAAGCCAGCAAAGAGTTGGATACTGCTAAAGCGACCTCTTTGAACCTTCCCCCAAAAGCTGATCTAGCTCCAAACGCAGTTCCCGAAGATCCCTATGCTCGAGTGAAAGGGGCAGCAGCATCCCTCAAAACGCCCTCATCAGATAGCACACCAATTGCGCAAGAGATGGGCGAGCAGGTTTTGCGAAGTGTTATTGGAAAAACAACGCCAGAACATGAACCGGTTCAGACTCAAAAGCCGGAACAACCGAGTTTAGACGCGTCAAAGTCAAAAACTGGTGACGCAATGGCCTTTGGTAATCAGTCGCCTTCGAAGACGGGCGAGGATCGATCACGGCAAGCCGCTGATATGCGGGGGACAACATCAAAGCCTCAGCAAATTGTCTTAGAAAATAGGCCAAACCTAGGGTCGGAGGGATCAAAGCCTATAGCGTCCCAGCAACCCTCAAATAGAACTTCAAACGCACAAACTTTGGCTGATTTTAAGCCAGAACCTTCAGAGCAGATCATGAAAAAAGGCGGCGCTCCCAACGCCCAAAGAGTTTCGCAAGAATTGAGTAACGCGGGAACAACAGTTCCATTGAACGCCACGACCAAAGCGCCAAAAACTGAGGAAACTGGAAAGTTCCAGCCAATTGTTCGCAGCCCTGATGCGACGACCCAATCCCTTGGGCCTGATTTATCAGTGGCAAAACCTGTTGGGATGGAAAACCAGTCTCGGTCTGAACCGCTGGTCAAAACCACGCCGGAGGGACTTCGTCAGCAAACTGTTGGCCACCTCTCAAAGGATAGGACTGAAGACTTTATTCCGGGACGCATGAACACCCAGCCTGGGATGCACTCGCCAAGTGTTGATGGCCCGGGGCTCAAAGTAGAGAAAACAGATGGTCGAATGCATCCAGGATTTGGTCCAAACATGCAAAGCGAGTCGGAGGAGCAGAAATTACCCCTTCCCACAACGCTTTTGGGTAAAGCCGTGCAAGAGCAATACAATATAGCATTGCAACACCAACGAATTTGGAGCGGCGGCACACAAAACATGCTTGTCCCACTTGCTGCCGATTTCGTGAACCTCACGCGTGGGTCAGAGAAGATACAGGATGACAAAGGGCTGGGGATCTTGGGTGTCATGGCAGACAACGATATCAATGCGCCCCAAACGATTTCGTCCACCCCAACGGTTTCCATGACCAAACCAGCGATTGCTGAACTTGTTGCGCGGCAAATTGCGGAAGGCATGCGTATCGCAGCCAATCCACAAACTGTTCAGATCGAATTGGATCCCGCAGAACTGGGTCGGGTCCGCCTGAACTTGACCCCAGCAGATGGTGCCATGGCGCTCACTGTTGTGACCGATCGTGCCGACACGTCTGAATTGCTACGCCGGAACATTGAAATCCTCGCGGAAGAGTTTCGGCAACTTGGATACAGCGAGCTAACCTTTAGCTTCCAACACGAGGGTGAAACAGGATCAGAGGGTACATCACATGATCAACCACATGATGGAGAGCCTAAACAGGGTCTCGCGGATAGTGCCACTGCCATATCTGACCCAACAGCCCCACACGTGCCACTTGGATCCGCATCCGAGGGCGTTGATATTCGTATTTAGGAGACCCCGATGGATATTACACAAACCACGTCTGTTGCCACACAAGCTGCAGCATCGTCTGCAGACAAAAGTGCTGCTGCAATCAGTTCAGATTTTGAGACGTTCTTGAAAATGATGACGGCCCAAATTGAGAACCAAGATCCACTGGATCCGATTGATTCAGCTGATTACGCTGTACAATTGGCAACGTTTTCCTCGGTCGAACAGCAAGTAAAAACAAACGATTTGCTAACGGCACTGGGCACTCAAATGGGTGGCGTTGGCTTGACCCAAGCTGCCCAATGGGTGGGCATGGAAGCACGCGTGGCAGCGCCGGTTAAATTCAGTGGTGATCCTATAACGCTGAGTCCCAATCCAGTCGCGGCGGCGGATGAAGTGAACTTGATCGTCAAAAACTCCCAAGGTGTAGAGGTCCAACGACAGCCTATTTCCGTCTCTAACGAAACAATCGAATGGAGCGGCGTGGATCGCTCTGGCACACCGTTTGTAGAAGACACCTATAGTTTCTACATTGAAAGTAAGGAGAACGGCCAAGTTCTAGCCACATCAACGGTGGAGGCATATGGCCAAGTCACAGAAGCACGTAGTCAAAACGGTGGCACAATCCTTGTGTTGGCAGGCGGTAGCGAAGTTGATATGGCGTCGATTTCTGCCGTTCGTCGTGTAGACTAATCACCATCTAAACCGTAGTGGCATCGGTGGATGCAGCCTTGTCTGATTTGGACAACTTGCGTAGCAGTGGGTGTCATGAAACCCTCGCCGTTCACAGTGTTTATGCCGCCGCCACAGGATGTTGTGGCTGCTGCGGCTGCTTTTGGTGCGTCGGCCGATCCAACAGATTGGATCGGACAATCGGGCGCGCATAGCAATCAGGTTTGGTCGGTCGCCGTTGGAAACAAAAGCGCAATTGTAAAGCTTTTCCCGATGGCTTGGCACAACCCACTTTTTGACAACACTGCCGCGCTCGAGGCACAGGCGCTGACCCATCTACACCACCTTAATCTAGCACCAAAGCTGATCGGATCGGTCAACTGTCCGACAGGCGAGATCGTCATCTACGAAAAGATATCTGGCACGGTTGGGCGCTCACCGGAAAATCTAGTGGGTGCACTTCTGTCACAGGTTCATAAAACAGCTTTGGAAAATTGGCCGAGCCTGCCAAAGGCCGCGAATACAGCTGAAATTTTCCAAAACATTTTACAAAACATACCGTATGCACCACGCAAAAAGCTGGCCCTGGTTACCAAAAAAATCACTTGGGGCGCATGCGACCAAAATCCAAACAAATTGATCCATTTCGATCCAACACCCGCTAACATAGTCTTTGACGGTTCTTCGGCGCATCTGATTGACTGGCAAACGCCAAAATGGGGCGATCCAGTCCACGACGTGGCCCTTTATCTGTCACCTTCGATGCGGCTGAACTATGGGTACTTGCCGATAGACGAAACAGCCGAAGCGGAATTTTTCTGTGGATATGGGGACCCTGACCTGAGGGATCGATGGCAACGGGTCAAACCCCAATTTTCAGCGATTCTAGCGGCTTACGTGGCGTGGCGCATTGATCAAGGTTTCGCCTGCCATCCAGACGCATTTGAAGCTGAACTGGAAAATCTACAGGCGGTCTAGGCCGATCAAAAAAATCGCCATGAGGCCGGCGCCCATCATCGACCACAAAAAAGGTTGAAGTTTGGACGGGCGCTGGGCCGGTTGATCCGTGTGCCGTGTGGCCTGTTGAATCAATGCAGCTTCTGCCAACTCTGGCAACCTTGGCCCGAACCGTGCAAGGATACGGGCGGTGCGCCCCAAGTCAGATAGCAATGCAATCGGCCCAATGCTTTTCTTAATATAGTCTTCTACAATAGGCTGAGCCACTTCCCAGATATTAATATGCGGGTTCAGAGACCGCGCGACGCCTTCGACAACGACCATGGTGCGTTGCAGCAAAATCAACTCGGTTCTGGTTTCCATGCCAAAGCGCTCGGTGACCTCGAAAAGATAACTCAAAAGGCGGCCCATCGAAATGCGCGTGGCATCCATTCCAAAGATTGGCTCGCCTACAGCTCGCAGTGCGCGGGCAAATTCGTCCACATCTTGATCGGCGGGCACGTAGCCTGCTTCAAAATGAACCTCGGCCACGCGTTTGTAATCGCGTCGAATGAAGCCAAACAAAATTTCTGCATAGACGCGGCGCGTGTACTCATCGATGCGCCCCATGATCCCAAAATCATAAGCAATGATGTCGCCGTTTGCAGCAATCTTGAGGTTGCCTTGGTGCATGTCCGCATGGAAATAGCCATCGCGCAGTGCGTGGTTCAAAAATAATTGTAGCACCCGTTCGCCCAAGACCCGACGATCGTGGCCTGCAGCATCAATCGCAGCAATGTCCCCAGAATTTGCGCCCTCGGCCCATTCCAATGTCATCACACGTTTGCCGGACAAGGCCCATTTCACTTTGGGCAACTGAAAGCCCGCGTCACCGCTGGTGTTGGCTGAAAACTCTGCCGCTGCAGATGATTCCAATCGCAGGTCCAACTCGCCCAAAACAACGCCTTCAAAGTGTTCAATCACGTCCATTGGCCGCAAACGACGCGATCCGGGCGAGAATATTTCGACCATCTTTGCAGCCAGATAAAACGCGTCGACGTCTTTCTGGAAAGCTTTCTCAATTTTAGGCCGCAAGACTTTGACCGCCACTTCCTCGCCGGTTTCCGCGATCACCGCTTTGTGCACCTGTGCGATAGACGCTGCCGCTACAGGTTCGCTGAAGCTTGAAAAAACGACATCAGGATCGATGTTCAACTCATCGCGTACTGATTGTTTGGCAATATGCACCGGAAATGGGGGCAATTTGTCCTGCAAGACCCGCATTTGCGTGGCCATTTCATCGCCGACCACATCGGGGCGCGTGGACAGCACCTGCCCAAATTTTATGTAAGCCGGACCCAAGGCGGTCAGGGCGCGCACCACAGGTGGCGTCGATGGATCCCCCTTGAGGCCCAGCCATTTGAACGGCCAGCCCAAAACACGTGCAACAATCCGCAAAGGTGCCGGTGCATCAAAGGCCTCAAGCACAATACCCATAGCCCCGGTACGTTCCAACGTGGCGCCAGTTCGGATCAATCGCCAAATGTTGTGGGGGCCGCGCATGCTACAACTTCCAACCGGAATGAAGGGCCACAACGCCCATGGTCATATTGCGGTATTTTGCATTGTCAAAACCCGCTTTGCGCACCATGCCAAGGAATGTTTCCTGATCGGGAAATTGCCGGATAGATTCCACCAGATACTGATAGCTGTCACGATCCCCAGTGATCATTTTGCCCATCGGAGGGATAACGTTGAAACTGTAAAGATCGTAAGCCTTCTGCATCAATTCGTTTGGCAGTTGGCTAAATTCCAGAACCATCAAACGCCCACCGGGCCGCAGAACGCGGTAGGCTTCGTTCAGCGCATCTTGGGGGCGGGTGACATTCCGAATGCCCAGCGAGATCGTATAAACGTCAAAGCTGTTGTCCTCAAAAGGCAGCGACATGGCATCGCCCACAACCCAATCCAGACTATCAGCCATCTGATCTGCTTCGGCGCGTTTGCGGCCCTCAACCAGCATCGGCTCAGTGATATCAACCACCGTTGCATGGCCAGATCCCGCACGTTCCAGAAACCGAAACGCAATATCGCCCGTACCGCCTGCTACATCCAACAAAGCCTGATTGGGCCGGGGGGCCAACCAATCCATCATTGCATCTTTCCAAATACGGTGGATGCCCATCGACATCGCGTCGTTCATAATGTCGTATTTGGTGGCAACGCTGGTAAACACGCCCTGCACGCGACCTGCTTTGGCCTCTTCAGCCACGGTTTCAAATCCAAAATGTGTGGTTTTTTCAGGTTCTTGCGTCATGGGGCTTGTCGTCCTTCAATCTGACACTTGTTATAGTGCCTCAAGCGGGGCACACAATGCGTCCCCCTGTCATAAGGAAGCATCTGATGCCCGAATTACCAGAGGTCGAGACCGTTCGTCGCGGTTTGATCCCCGCAATGGACGGGCAAGTGATCACCAAAGCCCATGTGAATCGTCCCGATTTACGCTGGAAATTTCCTGAAAATATGGCGGATCGTTTATCAGGCAAGACTGTTTTGGGCCTCCGCCGACGATCGAAATACATCCTTGCCGATCTCAGCAGTGGCGAAACTGCCATTATTCATTTGGGGATGTCCGGTCGGATGATGGTGTCCGGCGTGCAATTGGGCGAGTTTTACGTCGATCATCCGGTTGCTCAAAAGCACGATCATGTAAAGCTAGAGTTGGGGAATGGTGCCCAAGTTGTGTTCAACGATGCCCGTCGGTTTGGTCACATCGACATGGCTGCCACACCAGATGTCGAAACCCATTGGTTGATAAAGGACATAGGTCCCGAACCTTTGGGCAATCAATTCGACGACGCGTATCTCATCGACAAGCTAAAAACGCGGATGAGTCCGATCAAAACCGCGTTGTTGGATCAGAAACTGGTGGCAGGCTTGGGCAACATCTATGTGTGTGAAGTTTTGCACCGCGCTGGAATCGCTCCAACCCGCAAAGCGGCTAAAATTTCGGCAAAACGCGTAGCGTCTTTGGTGCCGATTATCCGCGACGTGTTGCAAGAAGCCATCGAAGCAGGGGGGTCATCCCTGCGCGACTACAGGCAAGCTGACGGAGAGTTGGGGTATTTCCAACACAGTTTTCGGGTTTATGATCAAGAGGATAACCCCTGTAGAACAGAGAACTGCAATGGAACTATTTCGCGAATCGTTCAATCGGGCCGCTCAACTTTCTATTGTGCGCAATGCCAAAGATAACTTGATAGGGTTGCATTTCTTAGGTTAGGCCCAACGTCACGGATAACAATCAGGGCCTGCATTCATGGCATTTGAAACCATCGTTGTAGAGATTTCGGATCACATCGCAGTCTTGCGGTTGAACCGGCCAAAGCAACTCAACGCCCTCAGCCAGCAGTTGTTGGGGGAACTCGCCCAAGCGGTTGGCGAGGCTGATGCAAACGACAAAGTGCGCTGCATCGTCATCACTGGCAACGAAAAGGCTTTTGCGGCAGGTGCCGACATCTCGGAGATGGCCGAGCAAAGCTTTGCGGATGTCTACACAAAGAACTTCTTTGTTGATGAGGCCGCAGCGATCAATCGGTGCCGCAAGCCAATCATCGCAGCTGTTGCAGGCTACGCACTGGGCGGTGGATGCGAACTGGCGATGATGTGTGATTTCATCATCGCAGCAGATACAGCCAAGTTTGGCCAACCCGAGATTAATCTGGGCGTGATGGCTGGCATGGGGGGCTCGCAACGGTTGACCCGTTTGGTGGGTAAGTCAAAATCAATGGACATGCATTTGACGGGCCGATTTATGGATGCCGAAGAAGCCGAACGTTCAGGCCTTGTCAGCCGCGTTGTCCCCGCCAAAAAGCTGATGGACGAGACAATGGCCGCGGCAGACAAGATTACAGAGAAGTCGATGATTGCAGCCTCAGCAATCAAAGAAGCCGTAGACCAAGCCGAGGAAATGAGCCTGTCCCAGGGCCTCATTTTCGAGCGCCGTCTGTTTCATTCTTTGTTTGCCACAGAGGACCAAAGCGAAGGCATGGCCGCATTCGTAGAAAAGCGCGAGGCCCAATTTCGCGATAAGTAATTCGCTATGTGCGTAAAAAGAGGCAGCCGACAGGTTGACTTAAAAACGAGTCGGGCCTAAAGACGCGCATTCAAGTTGTAACCGCACCCACGAAGGGGACGATGATCCATGGCAAACACGCCACAAGCTAAAAAACGCGCCCGTCAAAACGAAGCCCGTTTCCAAGTAAACAAAGCACGCCGTTCGCGTATCCGGACTTTTCTCCGCAAGGTAGAAGAAGCCATCGAATCTGGCGACAAAACAGCAGCGACCAGCGCTCTGCGCGAAGCTCAGCCAGAACTGATGCGTGGTGTCACAAAAGGCGTCTACCACAAGAACACAGTTGCGCGAAAAATATCGCGATTGTCGTCGCGGGTGAAAGCAATCGCTTAAGCTCAACACGCTGATTAAAAATTTTAGGGCATCTCATCCGAGGTGCCCTTTTTGCTTTTTGCACCTTATTTTCCAGCGATTTTGCAGGGTTACAGTGCCAGCCCAAAAGTCTCATTTTTTGCAAAAGAGATTCTTTTGACCAACACCCCGAGTCAAGATCGAAGTTGTGTTGAAAGGCCCTGCTTGGCTGCGCAATATACCCAAGCGATTCACTTTGTCTGGGGGGACAAAACTGCGACATCTATAGCGTCCAAAGGTTGATCACTTTCAACTTTTGCCGATGCCAAGAAAAACAAAACATGTCGGGTCATTGGTTCGAACATGTTGAGGTTGCCCAACCGCGGGGACAGCGGGACGGCCTGTCACAGGATATCCTCAAGCACCAATTGGTGCCTTGCCTATCGTCGGTGGCGCTGCATGGTTCATGCAGCGATCCCAGACGCTGTGTTTTGCTGAACCCGGGTCTGGCAGGCCCGCGAGCGAAAAATTGTGTGGCAAGAGAGTGAAGAAAATGAACAACGCATGGGTCGAAATCCAAGGCAGTCTGGAACAGTCAATTGGCAAGAACAATTACCAGACCTGGATCAAACCTCTGCAAATGAATGGCGTTGCAGATGGCATCGCTGATTTCTCTGTTCCAACCAATTTCATCGGCAATTATGTCAACCAGAACTACAGCGATCTGATCGTGCATCAGTTGGCACGTGCGGGTACCAACGTCTCGCGGTTACAGTTCACCACCCAGCAAACAGCACCCGCTGCAGCGCCGGCTAAGGTCGAGCCGAAAGTTGAAACACCTGCCAAAGACAAAGAAGGCGATATCGCTGGGGCCCCTTTGGATCCAAACTTTTCCTTTGATCGCTTTGTTGTAGGCAAACCCAACGAATTGGCCCATGCCGCGTCCAAACGGGTCGCCCAAGGCGGTGAGGTTACCTTTAACCCGCTCTTTTTACATGGCGGCGTGGGACTGGGCAAAACCCATTTGATGCATGCCATCGCAAATGAACTCATGGACAACAGACCGGATCTGAACATCCTTTATCTGTCGGCGGAACAGTTCATGTATCGCTTTATTCAAGCGCTTCGTGTGCGCAAGATGATGGATTTCAAGGAAATGTTCCGGTCCGTTGATGTGCTGATCGTGGACGATGTTCAATTCATTGCAGGCAAAGACTCCACTCAGGAAGAGTTCTTTCACACCTTCAATGCTTTGGTCAGTGCTCATAAACAGATCATCATTTCTGCAGATCGTGCACCTTCGGATATCCGGGATCTTGAAGACAGAATTGCCTCGCGCATGCAGTGCGGGCTGGTGGTCGATATTCATCCGACAGATTACGAATTGCGACTGGGAATTTTGCAAACCAAAGTTGGCAAGCATCAATCGCAATATCCCGACGTGACTATGACAGACGGTGTTTTGGAATTCTTGGCCCACCGCATTTCCAAGAATGTTCGCGTCTTGGAAGGCGCTTTGACGCGGCTTTTCGCCTTTGCTTCCCTAGTTGGGCGCGAAATCAGCATTGAGTTGGCCCAAGACTGTCTTGCCGATATCCTGCGCGATAACGATCGCAAAATCTCGGTCGAGGAAATCCAGCGCAAGGTGTCTGAACATTATGCGATCCGCCTGTCCGATATGATTGGGCCCAAGCGCTTGCGTACTTTTGCCCGGCCCCGGCAGGTGGCAATGTATCTGGCCAAGCAACTAACACGACGCTCTTTGCCCGAGATTGGGCGCTGTTTTGGGGGTCGTGATCACACCACGGTTATGCACGGTGTGCGCCGCATCGAAGACCTGATGCACAAAGATGCCCAAATTGCAGACGATTTGGAACTTTTGCGCCGTTCGCTTGAAGGCTGATTAACCTCAAATACAGGTAAATATCGCTTGAGCCTGCCCTGAAATTGGGTAACCTCGCGGTCCCGGGTGTTCCGCATCTTTGGGGTTTTTGCGCAAGGAGTCCTGGGGCATGAAATTCAGTATCGAACGGGCAATGCTGCTCAAGGCCGTGGCGCAAGCCCAATCCGTCGTAGAGCGTCGCAACACGATCCCGATCTTGGCCAATGTGCTGATAGAAGCTGAGGGCGAGAATGTTCAATTCCGCGCCACGGATTTGGACATCGAAGTTGTCGACAAAACACTGGCGCAGGTCGAACGGGCGGGGGCGACGACAGTCTCTGCCGTAACCCTGCACGAAATCGTCCGCAAACTGCCCGATGGGGCCCTCGTGACCCTTACAGATGACAGTGCGGCTGGACGTCTGACGGTTGAGGCTGGGCGTTCGAATTTTAACTTGGCCACGCTTCCTAAAGAAGATTTTCCCGTCATGGCCAATTCCGAATACAGTGCGAACTTTGCTGCCGATGCACCGGTTTTGCGTCGCTTGTTCGACAAATCGAAATTCGCCATATCCACCGAGGAAACCCGCTATTACCTAAACGGCGTCTATATGCACATCGCAGATGGTGCAGGCAGTCAAAACCTGCGCTGTGTCGCGACAGACGGCCACCGCTTGGCACGTATTGATGCAGACCTGCCCGATGGGGCCAGTGATATGCCCGGTGTGATCGTGCCGCGCAAAACCGTCGGTGAATTGCGCAAGCTTCTGGATGATGACGATGCAAAAATCGCCGTGTCTGTTTCTGAAACCAAAGTTCGCTTTGCAACTGAGAACATCACACTGACATCCAAAGTGATCGACGGAACCTTCCCGGATTACACACGCGTCATCCCGCAGGGCAACACCCGCAAGCTTGAGGTGGATGCGTCGGACTTTGCTAAGGCTGTGGACCGTGTGGCGACTGTTTCCTCGGAACGCTCTCGCGCAGTCAAACTATCGTTGGAAGAAGACAAACTGACCCTATCGGTCAACGCGCCGGACAGCGGTGCTGCCGAAGAAGAACTGGCCGTGGCCTACAGTGACGAAAATCTCGAGATTGGATTCAACGCCAAGTACCTTTTGGAAATCGCCAGCCAAGTGGACCGCGAAAACGCTGTGTTCTTGTTCAATTCCGCAGGTGATCCAACCTTGATGCAAGAAGGCAACGACACCTCGGCGGTTTATGTCGTCATGCCGATGCGCGTCTAAGGCAGTCCAAAGGGGCGCGGTGTGACACAACTGGCGCTATCCCAACTTAAACTTGCGCATTTTCGGTCGCATAAATCGGCTCTTTTGGATGTTGATGCGCGCCCTGTTGCTCTTTTTGGGCCCAATGGAGCTGGTAAAACCAATATTCTTGAGGCTGTCTCGCTGATCTCGCCGGGGCGCGGCCTGCGCAATGCAGCGGCCAGCGACATGGCCAAGCGTCCAGAGGATCTGGGATGGAAAATCTCAAGCGTGCTCACTTCGCTGGGTCAAACCCACGAGGTTGAGACCACATCCCAAGCCAATGCCGCGCGGACTGTGCGCATCGACAGCAAACCGGCCTCACAGATCATGCTGGGGCGTATTGCGCGTGTGCTGTGGCTGGTGCCCTCAATGGACCGTCTTTGGATCGAGGGCGCTGATGGGCGACGGCGCTTTATGGACCGCATGACCCTCAGTTTTGAGCCACGTCATGCGGAGGTTGCTTTGACCTATGAAAAGGCCATGCGCCAGCGCAATCGCCTGCTCAAGGATGGGATCACCGATGCCTCATGGTATCGCGCCCTTGAGGATCAGATGGCTACAGCCGGGGCTGCGATCACGGCGAACCGCAATATGGCGCTGGATCATTTGGTCGACGCCCAAAAAGATGTGCAAACCGAATTTCCCAACGCTGACTTGGCGCTGATATCTGCCAATGACCATGACAGTGACCAAGCCGACGATCTGGCACAGGCGTTGCGGGATGGTAGGGATGCGGACATGCGCGCAGGCCGCACACTAACCGGCCCACACCGCACCGATCTGGATGCGGTCTACAGGGCTAAGGACGTGCCAGCCAAGCTATGTTCCACAGGCGAACAAAAGGCGCTGTTGATCTCTTTGATCCTTGCCAATGCGCGGGCGCTCAAGGCCACCCTTGGTATGCCTCCGATCCTTTTGCTGGACGAGGTTGCTGCCCATCTGGATGCAAACCGTCGTGCGGCCCTTTATGATGAGATCTCGGCGCTGGGTGCGCAGGCATGGATGACCGGAACCGAGACACATCTGTTTGACAGTCTCGGCGATCGGGCGCTTTACTTCGAAGTGACCGAAGCTGACGGTACTTCAATGGTCACGCCCCACACATAAGGTTTTGCTATGAACTCCAATCGCATCAATCTGATCACTCTTGGCGTGGCGGATCTGACCCGCAGCGTCGCTTACTACAAGGCCATCGGATGGGTGCCCGAAGAAGTGCTGGAAAATGTCGCTTTCTTTGACATGGGTGGGGCCAAGTTTGGCCTGTTCCCGCTGGACATGCTGGCAGCCGAGCAAAAGCGCGACGCAAGCGAACTGGGCAAAGGCTCCACCACCATCGCGCAAAACTACAATACCGAAGCCGAAGTGGACTTGGCCTTTGCCGCTGCGATCAAAGCCGGTGCAACGGCAGTCGCTGAACCCAACAAAATGGCTTGGGGCGGGTATTCGTCCTATGTCGCGGATCCCGATGGGCATATCTGGGAATTCGCTTTCAACCCGTTCTGGCCCTTGGATGATGACGGTAAAATTAAATGACCGCGACACCTTGGGACTTGCTGCTGTATGCAGGGGCTCTGTTTATCCTGTTCTTAACCCCTGGGCCCGTTTGGGTGGCCTTGCTTGCCCGTGCGTTGTCAGGCGGCTTTCGATCCGCATGGCCACTGGCACTGGGCGTTGTGGTGGGCGACGTCCTGTGGCCACTCCTCGCGATCTTGGGCGTCACTTGGTTGGTGTCGGAATTTGCGTGGTTCATGGATGTGCTGCGCTGGGTCGCAGTCGTGATGTTTGTGAGCATGGGGATTTTGCTGATCCGCAATGCCGGCAAGGAACTGGGCAGTGACAGCCGCCTGACGCGTCCGGGTATGTGGGCAGGCTTTGTCGCAGGCTTGGTCGTGATCCTCGGTAATCCCAAAGCGATCCTCTTTTATATGGGCGTGTTGCCGGGATTTTTTGATCTGACACAGGTCACATGGCTCGACATTGTAGCGATATGTTTCCTCAGCTTGATCGTGCCGCTGCTGGGCAATCTTATGCTGGCTGCCTCTGTGGATAAGGTGCGTAGCGTTCTGAAATCCCCTAACGCCTTGCGCCGGATGAATATCACTGCAGGGATGCTTTTGATCGGGGTCGGCATCGTCATCGGCTTTACCTAAGGCAAACACAAAATATAGGGTCATTCGCGTGACAAACCTCTGAAAAAAGGGTATATTTTGCGCAACTAAGCGTAAAGGCAGAGCATGTCCGACCAAGACCAAAATCCAGAAGAATACGGCGCCGATTCTATCAAAGTTCTCAAGGGCTTAGAGGCGGTGCGCAAGCGCCCTGGAATGTACATCGGTGATACAGACGATGGTAGCGGTTTGCACCACATGGTCTATGAAGTCGTCGATAACGGAATTGATGAGGCTCTGGCTGGTCACGCGGATCATGTCAGCGTCACAATCCATGCCGATAGCAGTGTTTCGGTCAGCGATAACGGCCGTGGCATTCCCGTTGGTATGCACGAGGAAGAAGGCGTTTCTGCCGCCGAGGTCATCATGACTCAGCTGCATGCTGGCGGTAAGTTTGACAGCAATTCTTACAAAGTATCCGGCGGTCTTCACGGCGTGGGTGTCTCCGTTGTCAACGCCCTGTCCGTTTGGCTGGAATTGCGCGTGTGGCGTGACGGCAAAGAGCATATTGCGAAATTTGGCCATGGCGAGACAACAGAGCACCTCAAAGTCGTGGGTGACGCAAATGGCCGCAAGGGCACAGAGGTGCGCTTCTTGGCCTCCACGGAAACGTTTTCCAACCTCGAATACTCCTTCGAGACTTTGGAAAAGCGATTGCGCGAATTGGCCTTCCTGAACTCAGGCGTCAAAATCATCCTCAAGGACGAACGCCCCGCAGAGCCGCTCCAGACCGAATTGTATTACGACGGCGGTGTGAAGGAATTCGTGAAATACCTCGACCGCTCGAAAACATCGATGTTTGAGGAACCGATTTTTGTAACCGGAACGCGCGATGATATCGGCGTTGAGGTCGCGATGTGGTGGAACGACAGCTACCACGAGAACGTCCTGCCGTTTACCAACAACATCCCTCAGCGCGATGGCGGAACTCACATGGCGGGTTTTCGAGGCGCGCTGACCCGTACGATCAACAACTACGCGCAATCCAGCGGGATCGCGAAGAAGGAAAAGATCAGCTTTACAGGCGACGACGCGCGTGAGGGCCTGACCTGCGTGTTGTCTGTCAAAGTGCCGGACCCCAAATTTAGTTCCCAAACCAAAGATAAGCTGGTCAGTTCAGAAGTACGCCCCGCGGTTGAAGGTCTGGTGAACGAAAAGTTGGCCGAATGGTTCGAAGAAAACCCCGCTCAAGCCAAGATGATCGTCAGCAAGATCATCGAAGCGGCCCACGCTCGCGAAGCGGCTCGCAAGGCCCGCGAATTGACTCGGCGCAAGACAGCAATGGATGTGAACTTCCTCGCAGGCAAGCTAAAGGACTGTTCCGAGAAGGACCCGTCCAAAACCGAAGTCTTCCTTGTGGAGGGTGATAGCGCTGGTGGATCGGCGCAGACAGGGCGTGATCGTCAAACTCAGGCCGTGTTGCCGCTGCGTGGTAAGATCCTAAACGTGGAACGTGCCCGGTTTGATCGGATGCTGGGCAGCCAAGAGATCGGTAACCTCGTTATGGCCCTTGGCACTGGCATCGGTCGGGATGAATTCAACATAGAAAAACTACGCTACCACAAGATCGTCATCATGACCGACGCGGATGTGGATGGCGCGCATATTCGAACGCTGTTGCTTACATTCTTCTTCCGTCAAATGCCTGAACTGATCGAAGGTGGTTACCTGTATATTGCTCAGCCGCCGTTGTTCAAAGTCAGCCGTGGCAAGTCCGAGGTCTACCTCAAAGACCAGCCAGCTCTGGATGATTATTTGATCGAACAAGGCGTAGAGGGCGCGATCCTGCGCCAAGGCAATGGCGACGAGATTATGGGTCAGGATCTGGCCCGTGTGGTCAATGAGGCCCGTCAGCTCAAGCGCGTGTTGGAAAACTTCCCTACGCATTACCCACGTCACATTCTGGAACAGGCCGCTATCGCTGGCGCTTTTGCCCCGGGTGCTGTGGATAGTGATTTGCAAGGCACTGCGGACAAGGTTGCTGCCCGTTTGAACCTCATTGCGCTGGAATGGGAACGTGGCTGGCAAGGCCGCATTACCCAAGACCACGGCATGCGCCTCGCGCGGATCCTACGCGGCGTCGAAGAAGTCCGTACGTTGGATGGCAAAATGCTGCGCTCAGGTGAGGCGCGCCGCAGTGGGACTTTCACACAAAGCCTACAAGATACCTATGGCCTGCCTGCAACCTTGCAGCGTAAGGATCGCAATCAGGTGATCAATGGACCGCTTGAACTGTTGGCTGCGATTTTGACCGAGGGCGAAAAAGGCCTCAGCCTGCAACGCTACAAAGGTCTGGGCGAGATGAACCCAGATCAGCTGTGGGAAACCACGCTGGACCCAGATGCGCGGACTTTGCTGCAGGTTAAAATCGACGATGTTGCCGAAGCAGATGATCTGTTTACCAAACTTATGGGCGACGTGGTTGAGCCGCGCCGCGAGTTTATCCAAACCAACGCGTTGAGCGTGGAAAACCTAGATTTCTAAGTGGATAAAGTTACCGATTTTGGGACCTGTTGATGTTCAAGAAAAACTTGTTCGAAAATCCGAACTTTGATCCGGACCTCTACGCAAAAAGGTTACGCTCACCTGTTGCTCAGAAACGGTATGTCATTTTGTTCACAGCTCGATCAGGTAGCTCGTGGCTGACAGATGTGATCTCTCAAACGAAAAAACTGGGCCTTCCAGGCGAGGCTTTTAATCCAGGCTTCATTCCCAAAATGGTACAGGGCCTGAATGTACAGACATTGGATCAACACATCGAGATTTTGCTGCGTCGTCGCGCACGCGGTGGCGTCCACGGGTTTGAAATTACCTATCATCAACTCAATGCCGTTTTCGACAGTGAAGATCATTTCATGCAGCATTTTGGTGACAATAAATTCATCTGGCTCATCCGCAAGAATCCCGTCGCTCAGGCCGTATCCCTTGCCAAGATGGTAACGACAGGTGTTGGACACACAGCTGCTTTTTCCGACGAAGAGGTAGACCAGGCAGACACCAGCTTTCAGTACGATTCAAGCGTCATAAAGAAATGGCTGATGCACAATCGCACAGCCGAAATTGCCACCGAAGCCATGATTGAACGATATGATCTAAAGCCTTTGCGGATATGCTATGAAAGCATGACCAAAGTCCCTCAGTATCAATTGCTCAGCGTTCTTGCCCGTCATATCGGCACAAAACAGATCCCGCGCGATCTGATCCCCACGGAATCTGAACACAGCAAGCTTGGAACGTCTCGTAACATGGAAATGGAAGAGCAGTTTCGCGCTGAAAACGCCGAATTTGTTGCACAGATCGAAGAGGACCGGCGACCTATGCTGGATCAACTTACCAAATTGACCAAAAGATATCGAAAGATAAATGAAGTCTAGCTGGTCCTAGTCGGGCCGCACTTTACGCATGTTTTCCAAGTGGACGTCGATGGCGTCGTTGATGTCGTCGTAGAACTCCATCTGGCCCCTTTCCAAAACAGCGCCAGCCTGACAATTATCGCGCAACATGCCGATCGAGTGGGACACCATGATAGCGCCGGCGTGTTCGAGGCGGGCCTGAAACACTTGGTTGCTTTTGTCCCGAAAGGCTTGATCCCCTACAGCCGTGACCTCGTCCACAAGGTAGGTATCAAAGGGGACACCCATGGATATTCCAAAGGCCAAGCGGGATCGCATACCGGATGAATAACTGCGGACCGGCATATTAAACTGCCGCCCCAATTCCGAAAAATCGTATACAAAATCAACCAGTTGATCTGTATCGACCCCGTAGATCCGCGCCACAAACCGTGTGTTCTGAATACCGGTCATATCTGGGTGAAACGACCCTGCAAAGCCAACGGGCCAAGAGATCGCGCCGGTCGTCAAAATCTCGCCCGAGGTCGGATCCATGGCGCCAGAGATCATTTTCAAAAGGGTACTTTTCCCAGCACCGTTGCGGCCCAAAAGGCCCACGGCGACACCGGACGGAAAGATTGCAGACACATCATCAATGGCAATTTTTTCCTGCCCGCGCATGATGAACCGTTTTGTAAGATTGCGCAGTTCGATCATTCCGGCGCGCCCTTACCGCCGATCCCGGAAGCTGTAGGCCACAAGAATCAAAATCACCCATGACAAAAAGATAAACAGGAAAGAAATCGCAAATATCATCGGTCTGTCAGGTAGATCAGATCGTTCCGCCAAAGTAGGTCGTACATGTGCTGCCAAATAGCGCGTCTGACGCTGCGCCTCCGCTTGGGCGGCATCATAGGCCACCAAAGCTGCCGTATAGCTTTCTTGGGCAAATTCACGATCCACGATTAGGCGCTCATACTCGCCAAAAATATTGGCGAATGCAGACGCGTCTGACCCTTCGCCACCAATCCCCAGCTTGCGCCGTTCTTCTTCAATACGGTTTTCGATCACGCGGATTTTGAGTTCCAGCTGCGTCAACCTCGGATCCGTGGAAGGTACATTTTCCACCAGCAAGTCACGCTCGATATACACCTCGGCCAGCTGTTGTTGCAGCGTGTTCAATAGGCCCGACTGACCGCTTACAACCGTCGCAGGATCCACCAATTGATTGGTGTTGCGAAACTTCGTTACCACTTCGCGGGCTTGTTTCAAACGCTCCACCGCACGGGTCAGTTCATCTGATGAATAACGGATCGCATCGTTGCGCGCGATGTCCGTCAACCGGTTGATCATATTAGTAGATTCATCATAAATCTGTTGCGCAATCTTCTGTGCATCATCCGGCGAAAAAGCGGCAACACGCAAATCTAGTAGGCCTGAACCACTGTCGTAGTAGACCTTGACCATCCGTTCCCAATAGCTGACCAAATCCTCGATTGTTCCCCCGGCTGTGTAGGCAAAAACAGGATCCAGCGAGGCATCCGCCTTGGACCACATCGCTTCCAAATCAAGTTCATTATCGACGGCCTTTACCAATTCTTGGCTGGTCAAAAACTTGTATAGTGTGTCCGTGTCCGACGAGCTTGAGCCAGATAATCCCGTGACACCGCCCAAGATTTCCACGGCAGAAGACAGCTCTTCTTTGCGAACGGAAAAGCCCACGTAGGACGCATATTGATCCGTGGCACGTTCGTACAAGTACCAGCCAGTGCCGGCAGTCGGCAAAATAACCCACAGTAAAAAACTGAACAAAATACCCAGATGCCGTGTCTTTGTCCGACCCGCCTGAGCAGGGGCATATACGATCCGTTGGACAGGCTCGGCCCGTTTGGCCACGGCCTCAGCCGCCTTTCCTTTACCCAAGCCCTGCCCTTGATTTTTCCCCTGACCCTTGCCTTGTCCCTTGCCCTGACCGTTTCCTTTTCCCTTGCCAAGGCCTTTGCCTTTGCCCAAGCCTTTACCCTTGCCGAGGCCCTTACCCTTACCCTGGCCCTTACCACCACCCAATCCGTTGCCTGCCTTGGTAGGTTCATCGCCCGCTGTGTCTTTTGCTACCGTGGTGCCTTTTGCTTCGCTTGTGTCTTTGGGTTTTTCTGGATCGACCTCGGGGGTATCGGATTTAGGCTGATCTGTATCCATTTCCCGTGATGCAGCCTCAGAAACATTGGCAACAATCGCCGGCGCGGGTGGCCCGATCTTTGCTGGGTCCTGAACTGTGAGAATAGGATCGGCGGACACATCTGATGCGCTTGGCCGCGCAGGATCGATGGTCTTAAGGGGGTTTGTCACGTCAACAAGGGTCCTGTAGGTTTAGTGCATAGCTTAAACAATTGCGTTAAGCATGACTAGAACCATTCAGTGATCGGCAGATGAGCGCAGATATCAACACCCCTTCTGGACTTAGCGAAGCGGCAAAAATACAACGCCGCAGCCTACCGACCCTGCGGGTGATGTTTGCCTTGATGCTGCGCGAAATGGCCACAACCTATGGCAAATCGCCGGGCGGCTATATCTGGGCAATCCTGGAACCCGTGATTGGTATCACCTTGCTGACCTACATATTTTCTATCGGTTTCAAATCCCCGGCCCTAGGCATCAACTTTCCGATTTTCTATGCCACAGGGGTGGTCCCCTTCTTGATGTATATGGACATCAGCCAAAAAATGGCGGGGTCGATCCAATTCTCAAAACCCTTGCTGGCCTATCCTGCGGTGACATGGGGCGATGCCGTGCTCAGTCGATATGTGCTGAACCTTTTGACCCAGGTTTTGGTGGGCTACATCGTGATCTCGGGCATCCTCCTACTCTACGAGACCAGAACCACACTTGTGGTCCCACAGATTGCACTAGGCTGTGCCATGTTGGCTGCTTTAGCTTTTGGTGTGGGCGCGATGAACTGCTTTTTGATTTCGATGTTCCCTGTGTGGCAGCGGGTTTGGGCCATTGCCAATCGCCCCCTTTTGTTCATTTCTTGCATCTTCTTCACGTTCGAAAGCGTGCCTCAGCCGATCCGCGACTATCTTTGGTACAATCCGATGGTGCATATCATTGGTATGCTGCGCACCGCGTTTTACCCCAACTACGACGGCCAATACGTGACCCCTGAATATGTGTTCGGGGTCAGCCTTGCGATGGCTGTCTTTGGACTGGTTTTTCTGCGTCGGTACAACCGCGATATTCTGGAGATCTAAGCGGTGGACTGCACCATTGCGATGGCGTGCTACAACGGTGGGCGCTTCTTGCCTGCACAATTGGCCTCTTTCGCTGACCAAAGTGTTTCCAACTGGATCCTATGGGCCAGCGACGATGGATCCACCGATAACACGCTTGCCATCCTAAAAGACTTTCAAACCGAGCGATCCGATGGGAAGATGCGCCTTTTGAGCGGACCCCAAGACGGTGCAGCAATGAATTTTTTGTCCATGCTCTACCATCCCGAATTACCGGATCAGCCCTGCGCCTTGGCGGATCATGACGACGTTTGGTTGCCTCAAAAACTTGCCCATATCCTGCCGTTGATCGATGTACCGCAGCCAGTTCTTTATGCGGGTCGCACATTGGTGTCCGATGCCAACCTTGAACATCAACGACCATCCAAACCCCTCAGCCCCGCGCCCAGTTTTGAGAATGCACTGATCCAGAACCGTGCGGCTGGTAACACCATCGTTCTAAACCAAGCCGCCCTCCGCGCTTTACGAAACATCGGTGCACCAGATCAAATAGCCCACCATGATTGGTGGCTCTATCAGATCATGACGGGGATTGGCGCACGGGTGATCTTTGATGAAACACCGCTGGTGATCTACCGTCAGCACGGGACGAATGTCTTGGGGGCGAACGAGGGTTCGATGCAGACGCTACGCCGTATGATCCAACTCATGGGCCAAGATTGGCGTGGATGGGCCAACGTTCAACATAAGGCACTGCAAGCAGCGCGTCATCATTTAACCCCGCAGAACCAGCATATCCTAGACACTTGGCGGGCCGCACCCAAGGCAGGAATTTCCCGAGGCCGGGTGTTCAAACAGCTGGGTCTCCACCGACATAAACCTGCACAGACCAGTTTGATGGTCTTTTTGGCAATCTTGGGCCGGATTTAGCTCCGAAATCATGGATACTGTTCAAAACGCATTTCAAATTCATTTCAATACTGGCAAAAGTACCGGGAAGACCTGCGTCACAGCACGGCAAAGACAATTGAGGACGACGATATGAGCAAAGTGACATCCTTGAGTTTCGGGCCCGCGCCATCTCCGGCGGACGTGGACAAAACCGTGATTTGTTACGGCTCTCCGCGTGGTGGAACCAGCATGGTCGCAGGTGCGATGTATGGCTTGGGGATCGACATTGGCACCGACCTGCCCGTGAACCTCGAAGACTACCAGTTCAACATGGACAAGAATGATCTGACCCGCGAAGAGTTTGTCGACAGCATGATCGCCGCCATCGACGAGCGCAACAAGACCAAAGGCACGTGGGGCTGGAAATACCCTTCGGCGAACCGCTATCTTGAGGACGTCCTGACCCATGTGCGTAACCCGCACCTTGTGCTGGTCTTTCGCGATCCGATTCCCGCCTCGATCCGTGCTGGTGCACCGCACCAAATTTCGACCGAGCGGGCGATTTTACAGCGCTTGCGGGCCGAGATTAAGAACCTGCGCATCGCAGAATTATGCGGCGCGCCTGCGATTGCCGTCTCCTATGAGAAAGCCGCGCAACAGCCCGAAGTGTTCCTTGAAGAAATGGCCGAATTTTTGGGCACAGGTATCCCGCCGAACAAAGACAAGATCGTCGATTTCATGCGTCCCGGGAAATACAAAGACCCCAAGATGATGTTCGAATAGGCGGCTTACTCACCGTCCAAAATCTCACGATATAAGGCGACGGTTTCGGCCACTTGTGCATCCACGATCCGCAGGGTTGTTTCAATGGCAGGCGGGTTGCGATAGGTCTCGGGATCCGCATTGATTTTCGCCAAAGCACCCGACAGGCCCACGTAACTGTCAGGCGATACGATATATCCGTTCTCGCCCTCGATCACGTCCGCGCCCACGGCGCCACGATCCGAGGCAACAACCCAAGCCCCCGTCGACAAGGCCTCGCGCGTGACCAGTCCGTAGCTTTCCGGCCAAAGCGATGGCGCCAGCAACACGTCGATCATACCATAGAGCAGCCCCACATCCCCTTGCTCCAACTTGGCTTTAAAGGTGACTTCGGTGGCGCCCCAAACCTCTTGACGCATCTCGCCCTTGTTCATGGCATGATCGATCACCAGTAATTCGAGATTTTCAAACGTATTTGCCAGCAGAGCCGACTTGACCAAGTGAAAGCCCTTGTGTCGCGACATGCCGCCAATATGGGCCAGACGTACGCGACCACTGGCCGATGGCTTGCGATCACAAGACGGCAGATGGGAGACACCATTTTCGATGGTTATCGTGTGCTCAACGCCTGCGTCTTTGTAGATTTTCTCAAAACTCGGCGAAACCGCCAGCACCTTCTTGGCACCAAAGAGCGGCTTGCGCAGATCCCCCAACCGGACGTTGCGGGCAGCGGTGCTGTCAAAGGCTTCAACCCGGTAGTCATATGTTGAAATCTTGTCGTCATCATCGATCAGGAACTGATTTTTCGAGATCCACCACCCGTCATGGGCGGTGATCACGTAGGGAATTTTCTGCTGCCGCGCCACATCCGCAATCGAAGCAGTCAGGCGTTGGATGCAGTGAAAATGTATCAGATCGGGCTTGATCTGGCTGAGGCATTGGGTAAACGCCTCGGCCATTTTAGGATCTTTGGGGTTCTGATCCACATTCGGGATAGAGGCAGATGTGATCGAAAACACCCGCACGCCGTTGTGGGCATAGTGCTGGATTTCATAGGGTGTGGGCCCGCCCTGCAACGTGCACAGAACGTCGATGTCAAACTCGTCGCCATACTGTTCTTTCAGCAAGGTTACGTTGTCGCGCACAACGCGTGTCGCACCGCCAATTGATTGCGGCGGGTAAAACACATTGACCACCAACAGTTTTTTGCGAACTTTTTGCTCTGGCGTAACTGCGGTGAGGATACCTTTGATATTGCTGGCCATGGTCTGAACCGAATATTCGGCAAACACTTGTTGCTTGGCTTGTTCGCCGATCTTCTGGCGCAAATCTGCATCGCCCATCAAAGTCATAAGGTGCTTGGTGAAATCGGCAGCATCATCGCAAAGGTACCCGGTTTCACCGTCGCGGATCACTTCGGAATGCGTGGCCGTGCGACTGACCACCGATGGGATCCCCAACATGGCGGCTTCCATCCATTTGATCTCGCTCTTGGCGTCGGTCACCAGTGAAGGCGCAAGGACGGATAAGTTGATATCGGATTTTGCCAGCAACGCGCAGTAGTCCTCAAAATCCCAAATCGGCTCAATAGAGCGCAGATTATGTCGCTTGGGATCCAGCGCTTTGAATTCCCCAAAATGACCGACCAGAAAAATCTCGACTTTCTTGCCGTATTTTTCTGCAACCGCCGCCAATGCAGGCTCAATAATCTCGTGGAAATCTTGTTTGTGGGCCTTGGTGCCGGACCCATAGAAAATGCGGATCGGTTTGGTCGCGGTGTCTTTGACCCGGGCTTGTTCCGTTTCCATCACAAATTCATGCAACTGGCCCAGCGCATTACGATGAACAAAGACCTGCCCTGTGCGGACGAACTTTTGCATCAACGTTTGGATGGTCGGGGTCGAGGCAATGCCATAGTCGCAAAGTTGCATCGCTTTGGCGAACAACGGAACACCGCAGGCCATCGCGTCATATTGCGTCTGGGTGATCGTGCCCGCATAGGTTTTAAAGGCCGGCGGGAAATGATCTGTGTCAAAGACCACGTCGTCAATCTCGTAAAACGTAGCGATGCCGTATTGGGACGCCCCCGTGATCGCGTCGATTATTTTGGGGAATGCAGGCACCCGAAAGAAAATCGCCGCCTCGAAATCTTTCATCTGTTCGATAAAGCTGTCGATGCCTGTGTTCAGACCAAAGACTGCTACTTCATATCCCGCAGCCCGCAGGTGATCCGCTTTTTGATCGACCCGGTAGAGCTTGCACTGTGGCAGGTCCAGATTAGCAATCAGGGCGACCTTTTTGACAGGCTGATGGGATGTGACAGGCTTCACCGTCGGCGCGCAGTAATCCAAGGCACGTTTCAAATCGGATTGGGTTTGTTCGACGCCGTAAGCCGCAATGTATTTGGGCAGACGTCCCCAAATATGGTCAAACGCTTGTTTTGCACTCTCATTGGCATTGCTGGACAAATAGTAATCACCCGGTGTCGCGTCGCTGGCAAAGTTCCAAATCTGCGAGGCCCCCAGCATGTCACCGCGGGCCTTCAGGCTGTTGGCCACATGCACAAAAGTCCATTCGTTGCGATGTGATGCGTTGGTCAGCATTTCACGACGCAGCATCAAGGCGACTTCGTCTTTGCCTTGCCGTTGGTACAAATCACCCAAATGACGCTTGGCACGCCCCGCGCCAATCCCTGCGTTCACCACCACCCAATACAGTTTCTCGGCCACGCCCTCGCGGCCAGAGGTTGCGTATTTATCCGCCAGAGCAGTCAGGAAATCAGCGATGGGGGTCGATGTCACTGGCACCATAAACAAAGCGCGATTGCAATTCGTCGCAATCTCGTTGAGGACATGGAAATCTTTGGCATCTGCTGGCAGTGCGTCGTGTTCCAAACGGTAGACTGCGAGTAAATCATCGATATCCTGCGGCAGGCGCACATCAAACTCATGCTCGAAATCTACGTGCAGATTTGGCTGCATTTGATCTGCGATCCCAACTTGCAGATAGTGCACATAAATCGGCAAAATGTCTGACGGCGAATAGCCAGCAATGGCCAATCCGTATTTGTGCAACGCATCGCTATAACGCGTCACATAGAACTCTGGATCAAAGACGTAATCTTGATGCAGCGGCAAAAGTTTTTGAAAACCTTTTGTGCAGAAATGCTCGGCACAAGCGGCGCGGGTCAAAGGCAGATCAGGCGCATCGGCGCTGGCCAAAGCATGGTAATACTCGTGATCAAAGATCGTATCCAGCTGCACGCCGCTAAAGCCATAGCTGGCCATCAATTCGCCTGCGTTCAGATAAATCAGGTCCCATGGCAGACGGCCTTTGGTCACTTTGAGCGAGACAACCTGAGTAGCGCTGGGCAGCGCGCGATTGATGGTAATGTTGTGGTAGTCATCGATGAAATTCAGATCAAGGGCCGCGGGCTCAAACCGCAGGCCGTCTTCCAATCCAAATTCAAGAAAATGAAAAAACGCCTCATAGGGGCTGAGGTCGGATGGCAAGTCCGTGATGTTATGCGCGATATAGGAGGCAAGGTTGAACCCGCCGGGCAAATAGGCCATGCGGGGATGGGCCGCCAACACGTCGGCGTGGCTGTCCTTTTCAAATTGAATCGCCAACCATTTGCGCCAATCCTTACGATCCGCACCTGTAAGCGCGCGGGTCGATTTATCGAAACTGGGCACCGCAAGGGACCCGTCATAGGCCGCGCGTTGCTCTGAAATCCCGTGTTGCTTGAAATGCGCCAAGGCCTGCGCTGGATACTGAACCGAATCTCGGACATCCAAGTTTGCAGCCAGATAGGCCTGCGCCGAAAATCCATACGGCATCTCAGGGTCGTTCTGGAATCCTAGAACTGCCGCCGCATTGTTCGGATAACGTCCCTCACTTTTGCCGTAGTTGCGATAATGCGCGGCAAGGGCTGCATCATCCATTTCGGCCAGATCACCGTAGTAGGTGCGATAAAACACCAAATCCAGATCGGATAAATCCCCAAAACTTGTGGTAATCCCGCTGATGCGACGCATGATCGTGTTGGGTTTCATTAAAAATTCCGTACTCTAAAAAATGCAAAGGTTAGGTTGGGTTTAGTGGTTTTGTAAAATGAACAAAAGCACGTTGCGCCAATTCAGTTGCTGAACCATATGGCAACACGTGGCCCTGTTGCACTTTCCCCACCGCTTCGGCTTGGGCCCCAAGATCAAAGCACGTGACAGGCAACGTCGTCGCGATCGCTTCGTGGGTCGTGTAGGAAAAGGTTTCAGGACAAACCGACGGAATAAGCCAATCCGTAATCATGTAGCGTTCGACCAAATCAGTTAAGTCCGTTTGCCGGTAGGCGCCGTGATGTTTGATCGTTTCGGGAAGGGAAAACAGCGGATCAATTTCGCCCAAGACGACCACATCAAAGGCTTGATCCTTGCGCAAAAGTCGACCCAAGGCCACGACGACCTCGGCACCTTTTTCAACATTCAAATTCCCGAGGATCCCCACGCAACGACGCGCCGTCTCTGGCTGCTTGATCGGGGCAGGTGTGAATGGCAATTGATGCGGAACCACATCCACTTTGTCGCGGTAGCTGGGATAGACTTGGCTGAAAATCTCGGCAGAATTTTTCGAGAAAGCAACGACCCGCGTTGCCCGCTCCAAGGCGGGGCGCCATGTAGATTGCCAATGATGCAAGTCGACGCCCTGTTCCATGCGCGCGCCCGGTGCCGGATCTATGTAGGGGGCCAGTCCAGTGTAGCGTTGGGTGTTGTCGACAAAACTATAGGTTGGCGTGACTACGTAAAAATTATGCAGCAAAATCTCAAACCCCGAGGTCTCGTTCAAAAGCTCCAGCATAATTGAGGGTATTTCGATCGCGTCCGTGTCACCTGCCACGCAGGAAAAAATGAGCGTTTTGCGTGAAACAGTGTCTAATAATGCCTGCATGGCCTCGGTGCTGTCTGTCTCTCCAATTGTTGTCCCTTGTGGGCAATGTACCTCTATGCGCCAGCGCATCATACTGCCAACGCGCAGGACAATGACAGGCTGGTCCTCGCTAAGCCGTTCCTTGATCTTATGCGACAGATACACATCTGCCCCACCGCCCAAACTGTGCGCCACGTAAATCGGCACAGGTTCAACCGATGCAAGTTCGGCCCATCGCAAGGCCATCCGCAGCCGTGCTGTCAGGATCGGATCCGTCGCAATCCATTCCTGTACGCTAGCATCATAACCCGGGTAGCGGTCGGTGATAATCCGTCCGTTCAGGGCAATTTTTTGCGATTTGGCGGTGTCCCCAAACGAAAGCCCGCCAACATGTTCCACAAAAAGCCGGGGCTGCACGACATTACGGCCACCGCGTTGTATGGCCTTTTGGCACCAGTCCACTTCTTCGCCGTAGCCTGCTCCAAAGACTGTATCGAATTGCGGAAAGATCTTCAGAAAAATTGGGTTCAAGGCCATGCAAAACCCGACGCCCGTTGGTGCACTTTGCCATCTGCCTTGACCGGTTTTCGCCGTAGCGTCTAACTGATCCACCATACCCAGTTCCAGATCACGAGCCTGTACGATGACTGGAACATTTGTGATCTCGGCATTGTTGGATAGTGGCGTCACACTGGCGACTAAATCGTCCTGTGCAATCGGATCAACAAGGCGGGTCGTCCAATTGGCAGGCAACATGGCATCAGAGTTGATCAGAACCGCAGGGACATCATATTCAATCGCTCGCTCAAAAGCTGCATTCACGGATTTAACAAAACCTAGGTTCTCTTGGTTCCAAATCGGAATGACGTCAAAGTCCTGTGCTGCAATCCAGCCTTCCAAATAGGGCCGTACCCGCGCATCCGTTGAACAGTCTTCGACAATGATCAGACGCAGGGGCAAATCGGCATTTTTGACGATGCGCTCAAGACACTGTGGTAACAGGTCGAAGGCATTATAGACCGGCACAATGACCGTTACCGATTTTGGATAACTTGGCTTGTTTGGCCCCAAATCATTTAAAATTTCTGCGTCATCCAAGGCTAAGGCGCGTGTCACATGCGAGAAGCCAAACGCATCAACAAGCCGTCGCCGCGCTGCGGGGGATCTGTTGGACAAAAAGGCAATAGCCGATGGCATCATGGTCACGCATGTCGCCAGAAATCTCGCGGACAATCGTATAACACTCAAGACTTTTAGGACCGACAGGTGTCGCCGGTAAATATTGTGATGAACCGTTGTATCGCCGTCTTCAAACAGCAAAACACCGCTTAGGCTGGAAGACGGGCGAAACACCTCAAAACCATATCCAAAACTGGCGGCATCTTGACCGGGAACATCGCCGCGACGCAGGCGTTTGGTGATTTTATACTCTGCACCGTTATCCGCATATCGCCCCCCATCAATCAAGATCCAGCCCGAGACGACAAGTTGATTATTGCGTATTTGAAGCCGATCAATGGTGCCTACCCGTTGACCTTGGTCCGTTAAGATCCGTCTCCCTTTGTGGACGACGCTGAGATGCTGCCGCAGATACCGTCGATACAGGGACCAGACCTGCCGCAACATGCCGCTGCGATCAGCTATATTGCGCTGGCAGGTTCGCCAGATAGGCGCCATAGGCGTTTTTGCCATATAGCTTGGCCCGCTCGGCCAGCTGCGCGTCGTTGATCCAGCCGCTCGCGTAGGCGATTTCCTCGGGGCTGCCCACTTGCTGGCCTTGGCGTTCTGTTAGGGTTCGCACAAAGTTTCCAGCATCCAATAGGCTGGCATGGGTGCCTGTATCCAACCAAGCAAAGCCGCGCCCCATGCGTTCAACGCTCAGGCTGCCTTCGTCCAGATACATCTCAAGCAATGTGGTAATTTCCAACTCGCCACGTTCCGATGGTTCAACCGCACGGGCGCGTTTGGAGGCATCGCCATCCAGAAAATACAAACCTGTCACGGCGTAATTCGACTTGGGCTGCTCCGGTTTTTCAACGATGGATTTCGCCTGACCATCTTGGTCAAATTCCACCACGCCGTAGCGCTCGGGATCGGCCACACGATAGCCAAAGACAGTACCGCCTGTCCCCTTGCCACCGGCATTTTCCAACATCTGTGGCAAACCGTGCCCAAAGAAAATGTTGTCGCCCAAAACCATTGCGCTGGGCGCGCCATCAAGAAAATCTTCGGCCAGGATATAAGCTTGGGCCAGCCCTTCGGGTTTGGGTTGAACGATAAAGGTCAAAGACAAACCAAACTGGCTGCCATCCCCTAGAAGGTTCATAAATTGTGCCTGATCATGGGGCGTTGTGATGATCGCGATCTCGCGGATACCCGACAGCATCAAAACACTCAGCGGATAGTAGATCATGGGTTTGTCATAAATCGGCAGCAGTTGCTTGGATACACCTTGAGTGATCGGATAAAGTCGCGTGCCAGAACCGCCCGCCAGAATAATACCTTTGCGCTGGGTCATGCTGAGGTGTCCTTCAATTGTTCCAAAACCGCGTCCAGCGCCGCGTCCCAATCACAAGGGGGTACGCCAAAGGCTTGGGTCGTTGTTGTGCAGTCCATGCGGGAATTTGCAGGGCGTGCAGCGGGTGTTGGATAGTCTTTGCTGGGAATGTCTGTGACGGCGACATCCAATCCGGCCTTCGCGAAAATTGCGCGGGCGAAATCGGCCCAACTTAGCGTAGGGGCCCCGGCAAAGTGATAGACCCCGGATTTTGTCGCATCCTCTGCCAATTGCAGCGCCATCACATGACAGGTTTGCGCAATATCCCGCGCTGCGGTCGGTCCGCCAATTTGATCGGCCACAATCGTCAGCGCATCCCGGCTGGCACCAAGGCGCAGCATGGTTTTGACAAAGTTATTGCCATGGGCAGAAAACACCCAAGATGTGCGCAAAATACCAAAGATGCCTTTGCTGTCGCTAACGGCCTGCTCGCCCGCCAGTTTCGTACGGCCATAGGCGCCCAGTGGTGCCACAGGATCTGTCGGCTGCCACAGCGCTGTTCCAGAGCCGTCAAACACATAATCGGTCGAGATATGAACAAACGGAATGCCCATTTCTGCGCAAACTCGCGCCATAGCGGCCGGGGCTTGGGCATTGACCAGATGGGCTGTGTCCTCGTCTTCTTCTGCCTTGTCTACAGCCGTGTAAGCGGCGGCATTGATCACAGCGCTGGGCGCGTGCTGCAAAATCAACGCAGCAGAGCTGGCAGGATCAGTTAGATCTGCGGCGTCACGACCAAAACACTGGGTGTCTGGCAGGGCCGCCAACTCTGTCGCCACTTGGCCGGATTTGCCAAAAACGAGGATCATGCTTTGGTCCCCAAACGAGTCCCAACGCCTGACCGGTTCTGCAAGGCGCGCCACCAGTCCTCATTGTCCAGATACCATTGAACCGTCAGTTCAAGACCCTCTTGCAAGGTAACAGACGGGCGCCAGCCCAACTCGGTTGCAATACGCGTGGGATCAATCGCATACCGTTGGTCATGACCGGGCCGATCCGCCACATAGGTGATCTGATCCGCATAGGGCGCGTCTTTGGGACGTTTTTCATCCAAAATGGCGCAGATCATTTTTACGATCTCAACATTCTGGGCTTCGTTTTCGCCGCCGATGTTATAGCTGCGCTTGAGTTCACCCTTTTGCAAAACTGTCAGCAAGGCGTCGGCGTGATCTTCCACGTATAGCCAATCACGTACGTTGTCGCCCTTGCCATAAATCGGAATATCCTTACCGGCCAATGCGTTCAGGATCACCACAGGAACCAGCTTTTCGGGAAAGTGAAACGGGCCATAGTTGTTCGAACAATTCGTCAGAACCACAGGCAGCCCATAGGTCTCTGCCCAGGCACGAACCAAATGATCAGAGGCCGCTTTGGAGGCGGAATAGGGACTGTTTGGATCGTAAGGAGTGCTTTCCGTAAACTGGCCCGTAGCGCCCAACGAACCAAAGACCTCATCGGTCGAAATATGGTGGAACCGAAACGTATCGGGGCGACCTTGTCCCTCCCAAAAGGCGCGTGCGGCCTCCAGCAGATTGAAGGTGCCTGTGATGTTGGTCTCGATAAAATCTGCAGGTCCGTCGATAGACCGATCCACATGGCTTTCGGCGGCCAAATGCATCACAGCATCTGGCGTATGCTTGGCAAAAACAGTGTCTAATGCAGCGCGATTGCGAATATCGACCTGTTCGAACGCATATTTTGGATCATCCGCAACCAACGCCACATTGTCCAAACAGGCTGCATAGGTCAGAGCGTCCAAATTGACGATTTCGTGCCCCTGAGCAATTGCATGGCGCACCACTGCCGACCCAATGAAGCCCGCACCGCCAGTTACCAAAATTTTCATGGCTTAACCCTCAAACACAAATGGGCTGTCAAAATCTGCGAGCGTTGGCGCAGCAGCATCCTTGGCAGACAAAACTGCATCAACCCCGTTCAGGCCCCAATCGATCCCGATATCCGGGCAATCAAAACGCACGGCTCCGTCGCACTCGGGGGCGTAGTAATCAGTGCATTTGTAAATAATTTCGGTGTTAGGCGCACGGGTGGAAAAGCCATGCAGAAACCCCGCAGGCACCATCAACTGTTTGCCGTTCTCAGCAGTCAGTTCGGCCCCAACCCATTTGCCGTAGGTCGGTGAGCCTTTGCGTATATCGACCGCCACATCAAACAGGGCACCTTGCCCACAGCGCACCAGCTTGTCTTGAGCATGCGGGGGCGATTGAAAATGCAGGCCGCGCACAGTGCCGATCTGTGCCGAAACCGAATGGTTGTCCTGCACAAAGTCATAGTCAAATCCGGCATCTGCCATGACCCGCTTGCTGTAACTTTCCGAGAAAAATCCGCGGGCGTCTCCAAATCGGTTGGGCGTCAAAATAAACACCCCACTCAATTGAGTTTGTTCAACTTTCACGAAATACGCCTCTTTGTAAGAAACCAACCAATACCACCAAACCCGCTTTAACAAGCGCCAGATGGAAAGTCACCCCTGGCAGCATTACAGCAGGCGCTTTGTCGAAAGGTCAAACCGGTTGGCTGCAAATTTGCCCAGAGCGGCGCAATCCATGGCCACCAAAGGGACATCTTGTGGTGTCGCGTCCCGTGCGATCCATGGCGCCCCTAATTTGTCGGCGACCACGTCCATGCCAATGGGCGTCAAGGTCGACACGTTAAATACCGAGGGCATGGAACCTGCGCTGACCAATTGCGCAATCACGTCACATAATAGGGCCGCATTCAGATAGCTGCGCATTGCATAACTACCATCCTCAAATTGGGCAATCTGCAAAGGATTGGCGGCTGTTGCACTCTTGGCCAAATGACCCAGTTGATCGGCCCCAATGACATTACCCAAGCGTAAGATCGATATTTCCTTCACACCAAAAGCGCTATGATTGCGCTGCATGTGGTGCTCTAGATCTCGTTTGGATTGCCCGTAAGGATGGGCAGGGTTTAACTGATCCTCCTCCAAAAAAGGACGTGCCAATGGGGGGCCGTAAACCGCAATCGACGACACAACAATCATCCGCTTGATCCCAAGGGCTTGGGCCAATGCTAGGGTCGCGTGGGCCAGCGGAATTGTTCCGTCGTAGGCTTGATCGCCCACCGGCGTTGCCCCGGCCAAATGCACCAAAGCATCTGGTGTTCGGGCCAGCGGCGGCACAATGCTACTCTGCGCCTGATCCCAGTAAAGGCAATTTGGATCATCCCTGCGACGTGACAAACGCAACATTTCAAACGGCGCATCGCCCGACGCCATTGACTGCGCCATTGACTGCGCCAATTTTCCTGTCCCGCCTGTGACCAAAATCTGCATCGCTGCGTCCTTTCTATGAAGTGTCTCTAAACCATTTGCCACCACCTGCAAATCTGGGTGATAAGCAGCCCATGAACACTCAGATCAAAACCGCTCTTGTCACTGGATCATCGGGCTTTATTGGCTTTCATACCGCAAAACGATTGCTCGAGGCTGGCTGGAACGTGGTCGGCCTTGATGCGATGACCGACTATTACGACGTCTCGCTTAAACAGGCTCGTTTGGCGATTTTGCAAGGTTTTGATCAGTTCACAAATGTTGAAGCCACGCTCGAGGCCGAAGGCGTTGTGGATCAAATCCTAAAAACCCACAAACCAAACACGGTTATTCACCTCGCGGCCCAAGCCGGGGTACGGTATTCGATTGATGCGCCGCGCTCGTATGTGGACAGCAACATTCGCGGCACGTTTGAGATCCTCGAGGCCGTGCGCACCACGCCAGTTGATCACCTTTTGATGGCCTCGACCTCGTCGGTCTATGGGGCCAATACAAAAATGCCCTACGCCGAGACCGATCAAGTTGATCACCAAATGTCGTTCTATGCGGCAACCAAAAAGGCGGGCGAGGCGATGGCCCACACCTACAGCCACCTTTACGGAATCCCCACGACAATGTTCCGGTTCTTTACTGTTTATGGTCCTTGGGGGCGGCCTGATATGGCGCTTTTCAAGTTCACCAAGGCAATCCTCGCGGACGAACCGATCGATATTTACAATCACGGCAATATGCAGCGCGACTTTACCTATGTGGACGATCTGGTCACGGCCCTCACCAAACTGATCGAGGTGCCGCCGCTGCATAAACAACCCCAAGACAGCTTATCCCCGATTGCACCATGGCGCGTGGTCAACATTGGCAACGATCAACCTGTGAAATTGATGGCCTTTGTCGAGGCCGTTGAACGTGCGCTGGGCAAGACCGCCCAAAAGAACCTGATGGAAAAACAGGCCGGGGATGTTTTTGACACTTGGGCCGATGTGTCCTTGTTGCGATCGCTCATTGGCACCCAACCCCAGACAGATTTGGACACGGGAATCGCGGCCTTTGTGGCGTGGTATAAAGAACACTATGCCTAGGCTGATCCTTGCGCTTATAGGGGCGCAGGTGTTGACATAAATAGCCGCGCTTCGCATCTGTCGCGCAACGTTTAAACGCAAAGGGAGCAGTCCATGCGCATTGCAATGATCGGAACAGGCTATGTGGGCCTTGTCTCAGGGGTTTGTTTTTCGGACTTCGGTCATGATGTGATCTGTGTCGACAAAGACCCCAACAAAATCGAAATGCTGGAACGCGGTGAAGTCCCGATTTACGAGCCGGGACTTGATGTTCTGATGGCCAAAAACGTGGAAGCAGGGCGTTTGACCTTCACGGGCGACCTCAAGCAAGCCGTTGATGGGGCCGACGCTGTGTTTATCGCTGTGGGCACACCGACCCGACGCGGGGACGGCCACGCTGACCTGACCTATGTCTTTGCGGCTGCCGAAGAAATTGCAGAGGCGGTCACGGATTACACCGTGGTTGTGACGAAATCGACTGTGCCTGTTGGCACCAACCGTCAGGTCAAACAGGTCATTCGCAAGGTCAAACCGGATCTTGATTTTGACGTGGCATCAAACCCGGAATTCCTGCGCGAAGGTGCAGCGATTGATGATTTCATGCGTCCCGACCGCGTGGTCGTTGGCGTCCAAACAGACCGGGCCGCCGATGTCATGGCCGAGATTTATCGCCCATTGTTCTTGCGCGAATTCCCGATCATCACAACGGATCTGGAAAGCGCCGAGATGATCAAATACGCCGCCAACGCGTTTCTGGCGACCAAGATCACATTCATTAATGAAATAGCCACGCTATGTGAAAAAACGGGCGCAGATGTAAAGCAAGTGTCCAAAGGCATGGGGTTGGATGGCCGTATTGGCAACAAGTTCCTGCACGCAGGTCCCGGCTACGGTGGCTCGTGTTTCCCCAAAGATACCAAAGCCTTGGCGCGTATCGGTCAAGACTATGCCGTCCCCATGCAGATCACCGAAGCGGTGATCAAGGTGAACGAAGAAATGAAGCGTCGCATGATCGACAAGATTGTCGATCTGTGTGGTGGATCGGTCAACGGGCTGACCATTGCTGTGCTGGGCGTGACCTTCAAACCCAACACAGACGACATGCGCGACGCGCCGTCCTTGACCATTGTGCCGTCTTTGATCGGTGGCGGTGCCAAGGTCCGTGTCGTTGATCCCCAAGGCCTGCGCGAGGGCAAAGACCTGCTGCCCGGCGCTCATTGGGTCGATGATGCCTACAAGGCCGTGCAAAATGCAGATTGCGTTGTTTTGCTGACTGAATGGAATGAATTCCGTGGGCTGGATCTAAAACGCGTGGCCAACCGTATGCAAACCGCTCGGATGGCGGATTTGCGCAACATCTACACGCTCAAGGACGCACAACGCGCAGGCTTTGAAGGCTATGTGTCTGTGGGTCGTCAAGGCACCGAAGACAGCTAAGATCAGTTCGCGACGGTACTGGCCAAACCAAAGAGTTTGCCCACAAGACTGGCCACTGTGTTGGCGGCCGTAACAGGCGATTCTGTGCCCAAAACAACATCCTCATGGTGAATGAGGAAGTTCTTGGCGCTAAACAGGCCGTCGGCTGTGGTCAGGTCCAGCGTAAACACCACGCGTTGTTGCCGGGGGCCGCGCACACCGGCGCGCAGGGCGCTGGACGGATATTCGCGCAGCACCAAAATGCCCTGCAGATTGGCCCGTGCATCGTCGACGCCACCGATCTCGGCCAAGGCATCCAGCGCTGTCATCCGTGAGCGGTTGAACGGTATGATGGCTTCGCTGCCCGTGGCACCCAGTGACAGAAAATAACGACGATCTGCATCAATGACCACTTTGTCACCTGCCCGCAAAACCGCATCATGACTGGGCGAGGCATAGAGCCGGTCCACGCCGATTTGATACGTTGATCCACCGCGATAAAGCTTGAGTTGCGGATTGTTGATGCCGTCTTTGACACCGCCACCGACCGACAGAAGGCTTAGCACTGTGTACCCGCGATCCAACAAAGGATAGCTGCCCGGTGATCCAACACCGCCCACCAAATCAACCGAGCTTTGGCGCCCTTGTTCGACCAAAGACAATTGCACCTGTGCGGAGGGAACTGTGCCTTCCAGCGCGCTTTGAACCCGGCGCCGTGCGCCATCGGGCGTCAATCCTGCCACGCGTACAGCATCGATGTAAGGGACAAATATCGTGCCGTTGCCGCTGACCCGCATGTTGTCCATTGTCACAACCCGCTGGCCTTGCCCGGTCAAAAGCGAATTATCGTTTGCATCCCAAATCGCCAAATTCAATGTGTCGCCAGCGGCGATCACTGTGCCGCGCGAGGCACCACTGTTGTGAATCCAATTATGTGGCAAAATTCCGCCCGTCGAAGGCCACTGCGAGACCGAAGGCAGGAAAGCTTTGCTGACAGGATAGATCGCAAAATCGGCTGAAGGGTCATCAGCGCCCGCAAGAATCTCAGTCTCTAGGGCTGCCCCACGCGGCAAGGTACACCCGGCCACTGACAGCAAAACGGCCAAAAACAGCCCAATTTTACGGTATCTTTCCATCGGTCCCCCAACCAATTATGTTATGCGTAACGATTGGAATTGCGTCGCGCCCACATGCAATCCTACACCCTGTGGTGAGGTTGAGTAAACGCAACAATCCATTTTGTTGGGGTTGGGCAAAAGGATAGACTGCGTGCCACTTTCCAAACGACTGTTTGATCTGATCTTTGCAGTGATGCTGAGTGTTTTGATCGTGCCGGTCATACTGGTGTTGTCGCTTGTGATTTTGATCTTGGACGGCGGCCCGGTGTTCTACGTTTCTGAACGGATGAAGACCCCGTCTCAAGGATTTAGATTGTGGAAATTTCGAACCATGACACCGGTGGCGCAGGATTTTGGCGTTTCAGGTGGCGATAAAATTAACCGGGTGACAAAAACCGGCAAGTGGCTGCGGCGGTTGCGTTTGGATGAACTGCCACAGATTTGGAATGTTCTGCGCGGCGACATAAGTTTCGTAGGACCTCGCCCACCGCTGCGCGTGTATGTCGAACGGTTTCCCGATCTCTACGCCGAGGTCCTCAAAAGCCGTCCAGGGATCACTGGTTTGGCCAGTCTGGTGTACCACCGACACGAGGAACTCTTGATCAGCCAATGTAAAACTGAGGCTCAGACGAATGCGGTCTATGAGCGCAAATGCGTCCCAACCAAAGCCAAGCTGGATCTTATGTATCAAGCCAATCAAAGCCTTTGCTTTGACGCGGCCTTGATTTTGCGCACAGCACGTAGATTGGTCTTGCGCCTGAAATAGTGGCAGGTTGGCCTTCCATTGCCGCATATTTTTTGTCCAGATACGGGGTGTCTGCCTAAAAACCTTGCATTTTGGCCGAATCTCGCCCATTTCGGGCTCAATTGCATCAAAGTCTCGCAAGCCATGGTTGAGTGCGAGATGTTATAAGAAAAAGTCATTGAAGTGGTGAGTCGCCGGCAAAGCCAGCGGAGGGTTCATATGCTGAAGTTTATTCAGTCTCTTACACGCCTCCAAAAAGGGGCCTTACTGCTGATCGCAGATATGGCCATTGTGCCGCTCGCCCTTATTGCGGCTGTTTTCCTGCAAAATGAAATGGCCGCCTATCAAACCAATATCCAAAACACTGCATCCCTGAATGTGGGCCTCATCATTGTGGCGATGGTTCTGTCGTTGCAGCTGGGGATCCCAAAGATCCGCCTCAATGCGTTCCATTCGGATTATCTGGGCAAGCTTGGGCTCTTCTCGTTCTTGATGATCCTGTTGGGACTGGGTTTGGAACAGTTGATGGATATAGGCCTGTCCACAGGGGCCTATATCTTTTTCGGGATGACCAACTTCTTTATTGCATCAGCGTTTCGGCTGGTTTTGCTGCAAATCGTTTTGGTCATCTATCGCAGTGCACGGCCGCGCTGTCGCGTTTTGATTTACGGGGCGGGCAACACGGGCGTTCAACTTGCGAATGCGCTTAAGACCCACGACTCTATCGATCCAATTGCGTTTGTTGACGACAATCCCGCGCTCAGCCGTCAAACCGTGACCGGGTTGCAGGTTTATTCCCCAGTGCGCATCGAAGAGCTGATCGAAAAGCTGAAAATCGAACGTGTTTTGCTAGCGATGCCATCGGTTTCAAAACCCAAGCAAACCCAGATCGTGCGACCTTTGCAAAAGATGGGCATCGATGTGCAATCCTTGCCATCATTCTCACAGTTGGTGGGGACAGAGGCGTTGGTGGATCAGCTGGCGCCAATGGTGGCCACTGATATTTTGGGCAGCGAACGCGTCTCGCCCAACCGTCCTCAGAAAATGGACTACTACGAGAACGAACATATCCTTGTGACAGGCGCTGGTGGCTCCATCGGGTCCGAGATTTGCCGCCAGATCATTCATTCCCGTCCCAAACGTTTGGTGATGTTCGATATCAGCGAATTTGCCCTCTATCAGGTTGAACGTGAATTGCGACCTCTGGCCGAGGATTTCGGTATCGAATTGTCCGCCGTTTTGGGATCTGTGCGCGAAGCACGTGTGGTCGAGAGAGTTCTGAAAACCCATGAGATCGGTGTGATCTTGCACGCCGCTGCCTACAAACACGTGCCCATTGTTGAGCAAAATCAGATGGTTGGACTGTCCAATAACGTGCTTGGCACAGCCACCCTTGCACGCGCGGCACGCGCGGCCGGGGTCAAGCGGTTCTTGCTGATCTCCTCAGATAAGGCCGTGCGCCCGACCAATATCATGGGTGCGTCCAAACGGATGGCAGAACAGGTCATTCAGGATATGGCAGACAAGTCGGCAGATGGCGTGTTTTCGATGGTGCGGTTTGGCAATGTTCTTGGTTCATCTGGCTCTGTGATCCCTTTGTTTCAGGATCAGATCAGTCGTGGCGGCCCTGTGACACTGACGCACCCTGACGTGACGCGTTACTTCATGACCATCGACGAGGCCGTGCATCTTGTGTTGCAGTCTGGCGCGATTGCGCGCGGTGGAGAGGTCTTTGTTCTGGACATGGGCGAGCCGATCAAAATTCGTAACCTTGCCGAAAAGGTTATTGCAGCCTCTGGTTACAGCCTACGCAATCGCAACAACCCTGATGGCGATATCGAGATCAAAGTCACGGGCCTGCGCGACGGTGAAAAACTGCACGAAGAACTGCTCATCGACGAGGGGGTTTTGACCACCTCCCACAAAAAGATCTTCTCGGCGCGCGAAGGTAAGCTGTCCGAGATTGAAGTCGCTGCTATGCTCAAAGATCTCCAAGACGCCGTCGATACTGACAGCCTTGAGGGCGCCGTGGCCGTGGCCCACCGTTGCGTCGAAGGCTTTGGTCCAAAACCCAAATCCCAGCCTGCATTGCAATCCTCCTAGGGCTGGGCATTTGCAGCAACACTTGATGCTCAATACACAACCTGCCCTTGTTGTAGACCCCAAGCTGAGGCACATTGAACGCACCAACTCAGGGATAGGGACTAGGCCGTGAAACAGCACTCGAAACAGGCCGCAACCATCGTTGCGATATTGGCCGGTGCCAGCTTTTCAGGTGGGGTGTCTCACGCGCAACAAAGCCAAAATATAGGCCTCTATGGTACGCCTGGGTTGATTGATATGCCCACGGCCTATTCCCTGCCCGATGGGGAATTTGCGACGACTCTGTCCTATTTTGGCAATATCCTGCGGTCGACCATTACGTTTCAGGGCACGCCACGGGTATCAGGCTCGTTTCGATACAACGGTATCGCCAATTGGAATGCCGATGGGTTCGAGACCTATTACGACCGAAATTTTGACGTTAAATTCCAGGTTTTGAAAGAAAGCGAATATTTGCCAGCCATCTCTATCGGTCTTCAGGATCTTGGTGGCACTGGCCTAAACTCTGCAGAATACATCGTGGCCTCCAAAACCTTAGGCAAGGGGTTGCAAGCCTCCGTTGGTTTAGGGTGGGGCCGACTGGGATCAAACAATGTCGTGTCTGGTGGGCTGTCCACGCGTGAGCCGATTGATATCGGTACCGGCGGATCCTTCAACGTGGATCAGTGGTTCAAAGGCGATATAGGACTTTTTGGGGGCCTCAGCTGGCAGGCCACAGATCGCCTCAATCTTATCGCCGAATATTCCTCTGACAGCTACGCTTTGGAAAGCGGTACACGGCAGGTGTTTGAACGCAAATCGGATTTCAATTTTGGCCTGCGTTACAAGATCAGTCGCGCGGCTACGGTTGGTGTCTATTCCATGTATGGAACCGAGGTAGGCATCTCCCTTGCGTTCTCTTTGAACCCTAACAACCCCAGCTACGCCGGCACGACCGAGACCGCACCACCCGCAATCGCCGTCCGCGCACCCCGCGCTGGAAACGATGATATCTGGGCCGAAAATTGGGTGGGGACCGCGGATGCACAGATCATACTGACCAGCTCCGTCAAAGCCGAATTGGAACGTGAGGGCATGGTCCTTGAAGGTCTGACCCTTGCTGCCAACACTGTCACGGTGCGGTTTGAAAACAAACGTTTCTCTGTCTTGTCTCAGGCCATTGGGCGGGTTGCGCGCTCTCTGAGCCGCGCCATGCCTGCGTCTGTTGAAACCTTCCGCATCATTCCGATTAAAAACGGCATTCCCCTGTCAGCGATCACAATCCGCCGAACTGATCTTGAGGCGTTGGAACACAATCCCGATGCTACCGAGACTTTGCTCGCGGTTACTGGTTTTTCCGACGCACCGTTGAATGCGCCGCAATTGCGTCCCGAGGGCGTTTATCCGCGTCTCACTTGGGCTTTGGCCCCCTACATTCGCACCAGCTATTTTGAACCCGAAAATCCACTGCGATTTGAAATTGGCGGAAAAGCCGAAGCAACCTATCACTTTGCCCCGGGATGGAGCATTGGTGGTCGTATCAACCAGCCTTTTGGCGGGACATTGGACGGTAGCGATCGCGAATCCAATTCTGTTCTGCCGCGCGTACGTACCGAAGGCTACCTCTATAATCAGGCCACGGGTCCTGTGCTTGTGCACCTGACATTGGATCATTATCGCAGGTTGGGTCAGGATCTCTATTTCCACGGCTCTGCTGGTTATCTTGAACGCATGTTTGCAGGGGTCGCGGCCGAGGTTCTCTGGAAACCTGTCTCCAGCCGTTTGGGTTTGGGATTTGAATTGGCCCATGTGCAACAGCGCGATTTTGATGGCGGATTTGGTTTGCGCGATTACTCGGTGACCACGGGCCATGCCTCGGCCTACTACGAATTGGGCAACGATTATCTGATCCAAGTGGATGCAGGCCGGTATCTGGCAGGCGACACAGGGGCGACCCTGACAATGACCCGCGAGTTTGCCAACGGCTGGCGCGTGGGTGCGTTTGCGACGAAAACCAACGTCTCGGCTGAGGATTTTGGCGAAGGGTCCTTCGACAAAGGCTTCATAATCCAAGCGCCGTTCACCTATTTCTTGGGCAACCAAACGACGCAGGTTGGCAGCACCACGATCCGTCCCATTCAACGGGATGGCGGCGCACGTCTAAATGTGCGCGGCAGGCTGTACCAAGATGTGCGCAACGCCCACAAACAACGCCTTTCGCACCAATGGGGGAGGGTCTGGAAATGACGTATCTGATGAAAGTTCTGACCGGCCTGACCGTTGTCGTTGCCCTGATCGGATGCAGCAGCGAAAAAGACAGGGTGCGATCCATAGACCTGGCTCGAACCCTTGTGGACGAATTGAAACCTGAAAAAGTGCAGCCGCCAGTCGTTGCGACACGTGCAACCCTTCAGGGCATCACCGATCCGCTGATTTTGGTACGTACCCAAAAAGACGGTGGCCTTGGCCTTTTGGGGGTTCAGGCTGTGAACGGCGACTATGTCACTTGGCGCACAGCAGACGACATCTCGCTGGTGATCCATGGTCAGGTTTTGTCGTCTACGCGCCGCTTTGGCCAAGACATTATAAGCGCACTGACCCCCGTGAGCCCTGCGAATCAATCTCGGTTTAGACGCGAATACAGCTACCTTGGTGGCGATGAGCAGATCGTCAAAGCCATCGCAGATTGCGAATATACCGTTGAAAAGTCCGAGACGATCGTGGTGCTCGATCAGAAATTCCTTACGCAAAAGTTTCTTGAACGGTGCATTTCTGATCAGCTAGGCGAATATACGAACATTTATTGGCTGGATCGGCGAGGAATTGCCGTCAGATCGGAACAATATGTGTCCCCAAAGACAGGGTTTCTTACTTTGGAACGAATCAATCAATAGGGTCAAACTGTCGCCTTTTCTTTGACAGTGTTTTCCTGTAGTTTCCACGCAGGTTTATTTGGAGTTTTTTGAGATGAGCAAAGTAACAGGACTTTTGGCAGCGACTGCAATGATCGCGTCCGTTGGCGTAGCCTCTGCCCAGACTGAATCAGGCGCTGTTGTGACTACAACAACAACTGGTACGACAGCAGGCACAACCACAGCTGTTGCAACTGGTACGACAACCGCAACCGCAACAACAACAGCCGTCGCCACAACGACAGCCGGTGGTGCAATCGGTACAGTCGCGACAACAACGCTGGTCGGTGGTGTTACTGTCGGTACTGCAGTGATCGGCGGCGTTCTTGCTGCTGTGGTCATTGCTGCTGTGACAGACGACGACAGCTCGTCCTCCTCCACAACAGACTAATCTGACTTAGTCAGAACGATTTGTTTGAGGCCTGCTTTTCCTTTGAAAAGCGGGCCTTATCGTGTTTTTGGATCAATTTGGTTAAAATACCCCATAAAGAACACTGTATCGGTGGTATACTAGCTTGGTGATCACAGCTTTTGATGGCACTCTTGTACTGCAGCTAAGTTGGAAGGGCCTTCGTTATTTCGGCTACATTCAAGACCACATCACGACTACAGGCGACGCCATTGAGGTTACTCCTCTTTGGTCCGTTGACTGTCCTTGGGCCGATTGGTGAAGATCTTACACCCAAGTCAGTAAAATCTCGGGCTGTGCTCGCGATGCTTGCCATGGCGCCACGCGGATCGCGGTCTCGCGTCTGGCTACGCCACAAATTGTGGAGTGATAAAACAGACGAACAATCTGGCGCCAGCTTGCGCCAGTCTTTGTTGGATATCCGTAAAACTTTTGGGGTTCATGCGGATCGGGTTCTGCACGCTGATAAAAATACGATCTCGCTGGATATGGATTCCGTTGATGTAGATGTCACTCAATGGATCAAAGGCGACCGGCCATCAGCAGAATTTTTTGATTCTAATTTCTCTGTCGACGACAATTTTCTTGAAGGTTTGGCCGTTCGGGATCCCGAGTTTCAAGACTGGTTGTTAAAAGAACGCACCATCATCAAGCGCCGGATGGATGATGCAGGCCTGCAGATCGATCTACAGCCCAAATCCTCGACCGTAACTCATCTTTATCAGCCGGATCGCCCGCAGTCGTCTGCGCCGTTTGAAACCCCGCTCAGGCAGGCTTTGTCCGCCTGTAATATTGTCTTGATGCCCAACCGATCCCTTGGATTGCCTGTGGGTCTGATGGGACAACAAAGCAAACTAGAACATCTTTTGGAACGCTCGTTCATTGAGGCTGGGGATTTCAATGTCACGCGATTTGATGGTGATCTGGGGTTTGCGCATCAAACTGGGCAAATCTCTGATGGGACCCTTGCCGCGCAAATCACCTTGAACCAATTTGGATCCTCAGTCCAAGCTGACATTGTCTTGCAAGAGGCCGACAGCGGTCGTGTGATCTGGGTTGGTGCGGCCCACACGCATCTGAGCGGCGCCATGGTCCTGCCAACAGGGTTTGGCCATAACTTGATCAGTCAGGTGTTAGAACAGACAACTCGGTATTTGCTTGACCGTACAAATGCAGAGGCCCAGCCCCATATCGCCCACGCCGTGTCCGCTATGTTCCGTCTGTCCAAGGAGGATCTGGAACGGTCAGAGGTCATCCTCAAAGGGCTCATTCAACAACATCCAACGGCCCAGGCCTATGCTTGGCTCGCGTTCAATCAGACGTTTCGTGTTGGCCAAAGGATGAGCTTTGAAGACGCTCAAACCATTGAACTCGCTCAAGAGTATGCGCAAAAGGCCTTGGATTTGGATCGTAGTAATTCCTTGGTTGCCACCCTTGTTGCTCACGTCCATTCCTACCTGTTCGGGGAATACGATTTCGCCGCGGGTCTCTTTGAACAGGCCCTGCAATCCAACCCCAGCCAGACCCTCGCGTGGGACCTGTACGGCATGTTGCACGCCTATGCAGGCCAGCCGGAAAAGGCCGTTCTGATGGCCGATTGGGCATGCGAACTTGGGTCAGACAGCCCGTATAGATACTACTTTGAAACGACACGCGCGATTGCTGGAAACTTTGCCGGTAAGCATCGCACGGCCATCGAAGCAGGCAAATCTGCTCTTGCCGTGCGCCCAGATTTCAACTCGCTGCTGCGCGTCCTTGTCTCCAGTCACGCCCATCTTGGCGAAACCGAACAGGCTGCTCATTACCTTGAAAAACTCCGTACTGTAGAGCCAGGGTTTTCGATCCGCAGTCTCAAGGACGCAGGCTATCCTGGCTTGGATACTGAAGGCGGCCGCAAGTTCATCGCAGGCCTGAAAAAAGCTGGGGTCGGCGAGGTCTAGCCCTTTTGTTGAAAGTGCTTTTCGCCCCGTGCTGCTGAAAGTGCGATCTGTTTTTGCCGCTCGCGAAACCTAGACTTGTCAAACTCTGTTGTCTCATCAATGCAATGCAGGCACGACACCCCTGCCTCATAGTCACCCCGTTGCATGTCCTGCGGAACAAGCGGACGCCTGCAGGCATGACACAAGACATGCGGCCCTTCGACAAGGCCGTGCCCCACCGAAACCCGGTTATCAAAGACAAAGCACTCGCCATTCCAAGTACTCTCTTCTTGCGGGACCTCTTCGAGATATTTCAGGATTCCACCTTTTAGGTGAAAAACGTCTTCCACCCCCTGACCCAGCAAGTAATTTGTCGACTTTTCACAGCGAATGCCACCGGTGCAAAACATGGCAATTCGTTTGTTGTGAAACCGGTCTTTGTTGGCCTCCCACCAGGCAGGAAACTCGCCAAAGCTCTTGGTTTCAGGGTCTATTGCACCTTCAAACGTGCCAATCGCTACTTCGTAGTCGTTGCGTGTGTCGATAACAGCAACGTCTGGCGCCTCGATCAAAGCGTTCCAGTCGGCTGCATCAACGTAGTGTCCCACACGCGCTTGCGGATCCACATCAGGCTGGCCCATCGTGACGATCTCGCGCTTTAGGCGTACCTTCATCCGACCAAAGGGTGGCTGTTCCGCTTGGCTCAATTTCCATTCCAGATCGGCACACCCGGGCAAGCCGCTCAACATTTTCAGGATCGTGTCGATACTGTCGCGCGACCCGGCAATCGTCCCGTTGATACCCTCATGGGCCAGTAACAAAGTCCCGGTGATCCCGTTGGCTTTGCACGCGTCCAAGACCACCGGCTGCATTGCGGATGGGTCGTCAAAACGGGTGAAATGATAAAGGGCTGCGATGGTATACATGCAGGGCGGTTTAAGGCAGTCTGGCCAAGACTTGCAAGGGCCTGCATTGACGCGCCACGTCGCCATGCGTAGGGCAGGGATGAAAAGGGGGGACCGTATGACACACCAAAACCAAGCATTGATTGTGATCGATGTGCAAAACGACTTCTGTCCCGGCGGTTCATTGGCGGTGTCGGAAGGCGACCAAATTGTAGCTGGTATCAACGCCCTTATGCCGCAATATGGCACCGTCGTTTTGACCCAAGACTGGCATCCGGCAGGGCATTCCTCCTTTGCCTCGTCTCACGCGGGCCTCGACCCATTTGCGGTGACACAAATGCCCTACGGGCCGCAGGTGCTTTGGCCGGATCATTGCGTCCAAGGAACCAAAGGGGCGGCGTTTCATCAAGGTCTGGAAACGGATCTTGCCCAGAACATCATCCGAAAAGGGTTCCGCCGCCACATCGATAGTTACTCAGCGTTTTTTGAGAACGATCATGCAACGCCAACGGGCCTCGCGGGCTATTTGCGGACACGCGACGTCACGCAGGTGACTTTGGTCGGGCTCGCATTGGACTATTGCGTAGCTTTCTCAGCCGTTGATGCCGCGACCCAAGGGTTCGAGACGACAGTACGGCGTGATTTGACTCGTGCCATCGATCTGGATGGGTCCTTGGACACAGCGTTGAAAACGATGAACGAAGCAGGGATAAAAGTGGTCTGATGGTCGATATTGCAACCCGAGTTTACAATCACAAATGGAAGATTGACCCGATTGTGCGGTCTCTGATCGATACCGATTTTTACAAGCTGCTGATGTGCCAATCGATCTTTCGTAATCATCCAAATGCGACGGTAACATTTAGCCTGATCAATCGTTCCAAGGATATTCGCCTTGCCGATCTGATAGACGAAGGCGAGTTGCGCGAACAGTTGGATCACATTCGATCCTTGTCGCTGTCGCGCGGTGAAAGCACGTGGTTGCGCGGCAATACCTTCTACGGGAAACGCCAGATGTTCCGCTCAGACTTCATGGAATGGTTCGAGGCGCTGCGATTGCCAGCCTACCATCTTGAGGTCAAAGATGGGCAATATGAACTGACCTTCGAGGGCGCTTGGCCCGAGGTGATGTTGTGGGAAATCCCAGCGCTGAGTGTCTTGATGGAATTGCGCAGCCGCGCGGTTCTCAAACATATGGGCCGGTTCGAATTGCAGGTTCTTTATGCCCGTGGCATGACCAAACTATGGTCCAAGATTGAGAAATTACAGACTCTAAATAAGCTGAAATTGGCTGATTTTGGCACGCGCAGGCGCCATAGTTTCTTGTGGCAGGATTGGTGTGTGCAGGCGATGTCCGAAGGGTTGGGAAGCAACTTTATCGGGACCTCCAACTGTCTGATTGCTATGCGGCGCGAGGTCGAGGCAATCGGCACCAACGCCCATGAATTGCCCATGGTCTACAGTGCGCTGGCGCAAAGCGACGCAGCGCTGAAACAGGCACCTTATGACGTTCTGGCCGATTGGCAGGAGGAACACGACGGCAATCTCCGGATCATTTTGCCCGACACTTATGGCACTCAAGGCTTTCTTGACGATGCACCCGATTGGCTTGCGGGCTGGACCGGTATGCGCATCGATAGCGGCGACCCGGCCGAAGGTGCAGAACGCGCCATAGCCTGGTGGAAAGCGCGTGGCGAAGATCCATTAGAAAAATTGGTGATCTTTTCCGACGGGCTGGACGTGGATAAAATCATCACGCTGCAAAACCAGTTTGCGGACCGCGTAAAGGTCTCCTTCGGCTGGGGTACACTGATGACTAACGATTTCCGCGGGCTTGTCCCGGACAAAGCGCTGCAGCCGTTTTCCCTGGTCTGCAAGGCCATCGCTGTGAACGGTCGCCCAACGGTCAAACTGTCGGACAATCCCAACAAAGCAATGGGCCCCCAGTCCGAGATCGAGCGCTATAAGTCTGTGTTCGGTGTTGGATCCCAAAAGGCCGAGGACGTGCTGGTTTAGAGTCTGATTTCACGCGCCAATGTCAGGGCACGATCGCAGTAGAACCGTTGTTTTGGATTGTCTGGGGCTGCACGTGATATGATCCATCCGGTGGACGCAAAGGCGCGTAGCATCATGAACACTTGGATGTCTAGATCAGACACTATTGCACCGCGTTTTGACACATAACCCTCAATGAGGGCCGCGCGCAGGCTGGGCAAATATGGACATTCGGCGTGCTGGACCAGTGCTGCACCCAGATCGTACGGGCGATAGCCATAACCTGAATCGTCAAAATCAATAACCCAGAGTCCATCAGCGTTTTGCAGGATGTTCTCTTGCAACAAATCTGCATGAATTAGTCCGTAATCTGCGTCAGCCTCTGGGGGCAAATAAGCTAGGCAGGCTTGCCGCGTGGTGTTTAACAGCTGTTGTTCAACAGAGTCTAAACTGGGGTTTTCCCAAAACTTGCCCCACCAAGGGGTGTCCCCCAAGAGACCTTCGGCAGACCATTGAGGCCGAGGTTGCTGGGGCAGATCAAGCGCGTCTGTGGTTGTATGTAGATCCGCCATCAGACCGCCAATACGGTGGTATAGATCGCAATGATCAGTCTCTGTTCCAGCGTAATTTGCCCCAGATTCACCAATGCACTCGGCATCTAGCCAATCGATCACAGATACCAGCGGGCCATTCCCTTGCCACGTCATATCCCCGTTTTGGGCGGCAACAGGCAGAGGGCAGGGAAACCCTGCTGTGGCCAAGGCTTGGGTCCACACCAGTTCCGACAAGATACTTTGGCGAGACTGGTACCCAACGCGGTGTAATCGCACAGCTACGGTCTGACCGGATGCCAGGTGGGCCTTCATCACAATATTTTCGCGGTTGCGGATGATCACTGGATCTTGCGAAAATCCACCCCACGCCTGACCCGCACGATTGGCATAGGCCATGGCCGCTGCATTATGCATCTTGGCGGTCCTTGAGGGCATCTGCCAATTGTCCGACTGCGATATCTGCATGGCTGGCGGCAAATGGCATAGGCGGGCGTATCTTGAGGATGTTTTTGTGTTTGCCGATCCGGTTTAACAACACGCCTCGGCGGCGCATGTCTTCGACAATATCGCCAGCAAACTGGGTGGCGGGCGTTCCATCAGGATCACAGAACTCAACACCAAAAAACATACCCTGCCCACGCACTTGGGCAATTTTTGGATGCACCAAAGACTTAAGTTTCGCTAAGGTATATCGCCCGACAGCCCCCGCATGTGCCACCAAATTATCGGTTTCTATCACCTCAAGCGTGGCCATAGCCGCAGCACAGCTTACAGGGTTCCCACCAAAGGTGTTAAAGTACCCAAAGGCGTTTCGAAACGTCGCCATAATATCAGGTCGTGTGATAACGGCTGCGGCCGGATGTCCGTTTGCCATTGGTTTGCCCACCGTGACGACATCGGGCACAAAGCCCATCCAGTCGTGACCCCACCAATGATCCCCAACACGGCCAAAGCCCGGCTGGACTTCGTCACACAACAGCAACCCACCAGCGCGGCGCACGACCTCGGCTGTTTTGTCCAGAAAACCTGGCTCAAGATCAGGGAGTCCTTCGTTGGCAAAACTCGGGCAGAGCATAACACCTGAAAATCCGTGGTCGGCAGCATTCAGTTCTGCGATCGCCTTTTCAAGATTTGCCGCAAATGCCTCAGCTTGGCCACCCAGAATGCCGCCAACCGGGGTCACGCTATCGGGGGCTGGGATCAATTTGACATGATCGGGATAGCCGCCAATCGGGGGGCGCCGTGTCGATAGTTGTGACACCGCCATTGTGTTGCCGTGATAGGTATTGTCCGTTGCCACGATCCCAATTTTGCCAGTCACCGCCTGCGCCATACGCAGGGCGATATCATTGGCCTCGGATCCAGTGCACACCATGATCAACTGGTCCAAATCGTGATTAAAGGTGCTGGTCAAACGGTCTGCATAATCGACGATCCCGGCGTGCAAATATCGCGTGTGCGTGTTCAGCACTGCCGCTTGCCGGGCAATGGCCTCGACCACGTGGGGGTGGCAGTGGCCCACATGAGGCACGTTGTTGTAGCAATCCAGATATTTGCGCCCGTCCGCGTCCCACAGCCAAACACCCTCACCGCGTACGATGTGAATAGGCTCTTCATAAAAGGTTGAAACATTTGGCCCCAACCGTTCGGCGCGGCGCGCTAGTAGGTCTTTCATTCGTCATCCTTCACTTTGCCACGCAGGGATTTCACTTCACCGCGTTTGGCTTTGCTGGCCAGTCGCCGTTTTTGACTGCCCCATGTGGGTTTGGTGGAAATCCTCGGTTTAGGCTTTTCCATGGCTTTCAAAATCAACTCTTTCAACCGCTGCATCGCGATATCGCGGTTGCGGGCTTGAGACCGTGTATCTTGGACGAACAAAATCAGCGCCCCATCTTGGGTCCAACGTCTACCTGCCAAACGGCGCAATCGGTTTTTGACCTGTGCGGGCAAAGACGGGCTGTTGGCTGCTTCGAACCGCAGCTCAACTGCGGTCGAAACTTTGTTCACATTCTGGCCGCCGGGTCCGCTGGAGCGGGTAAAACTTTCGGTGATTTCCCAATCTTGGATCTCGATCTGATCGTTAATTCTCAGGCCCACTGCCATACCCCTAGCCATACGGCTGCCATACGCTAGCCATACACTATATGGCACCCCAATTTTGGGCAACAAAAAGGGCCGCCCTAGATCAAGGCGGCCCTTCGAGAATGTTAGGAGGTGGGGCCGGTTCTGGCCTTAACCACGCTCGGGGTGCTTACGCTAAGACTGCCTAGCAGGCGGCCCCCCAAGTTGTTCCGACACCTCTCTCCAATGTTTCTCTGATCACTGGATCACCTCCTCTCAAAATTGTTTCAACTAAGTGTAGCCTGCCACAGAAAGGAGATATGTCAAAGGATTTATGCAGGCTGTGGCAGGACCCGCCCCACGATGATCCGAAATGGGATCAATGCAATCAAGGCAAGGGACAGTTTCACCATCCAATCAGCCACGGCGAGTGACACCCACAAGGGGGCCATCGGACCCATTCCTAATACTGGCAGAACCTCGCCCGCCCAGCTGACGTCGTTTGTAGGTTCGATAAACGTCAGTGCACCCGAGAAGGCGATGGTAAAGAATAACGCTGTGTCCAAGGTCGATCCAACAAGGGTCGAGGCCAGTGGGGCACGCCACCATGCACCCGAACGCAGACGGTCAAAGATGGCCACGTCCATCAGTTGCGCTACAAGGAAGGCAATGCCCGAGCCGATTGCGATCCGCATAGTAACCCATGGACCAAATTCGCCCATGATCTGTGTGCCGACCAGCGAGCAGATGACACCCACCACAAAGCCTACAAACACCACACGCCGCGCAGGGCGCGCGCCGTAGATCCGGTTCATCAGATCGGTTACCAAAAAGGCGATCGGATAGGTGAACGCGCCCCATGTCAGCCACTGGCCAAAGAGGCTCTGCACCAAAATGTTCGAGGCCACAACAACGGTGGCCATGGCGATGACGCCATAAAAATAAGAAGTACGCATGTTTTGCTTTCCCGTTTTAGCAAGGTCGCGGGGACTTGGCCTTGGACCATCCAAGACGCGTGGTCTCTAACCGCGGCACAGGCCTATGGCAAGCGGTATTCGACGAATTGGGTCTTTTGGAAGAACTTGAAGTTATCGTCGGAAATCATCGTCAGGCGTATCGCGCCCTTGGCATCTGTCCAGATGCTGAGGCCTTCAAGATTGTCGAACTGGCCTGCTTTGGTTTCAAGCACCAGCCGTTCATCACCTCCGCTTAGATCAAAGCTGCGCACGCGGGATCGAAAAGACCAGCCACTAAAGTACCTCTCCAGAATATAGAGCCGATCATCGGGTCCAATATCCGCGCCAACAACCAAGAATGGCCCGTCTCGGCGCAAATGGAATGGCGTATCCCACGTGCGATCTTTCAGTCTATAGACGGGAAAGGGCCGATCCAGATCGCCGGATCGTTCCGGGATGGTATAAAGCGTGCCGTGAGGGTCTATTGCCAAAGCCTCCAGCGAGGAATTGTTCTGAAGTTTGTGAAAATCGGGGTGGTGCGGCAGCCACTTGGCCCGCGCCGTGGGATCAGGATAGCCCATCACGCGGTGATAATTCTCGAACGAAACCCAAGGGATGCCATCTGCCCCAATGGCCAAGCCCTCGCTGTCGACCTCGTGCGGCTGCATTGGTCGTCCGGTTTCATGCAGCAACGCGTGCTCGGCTGTGATTGCGGCCCCAGTGATCTGGCCATCTGTCCGCTCTAGGGTGCCTAGAAACATGGTGCCGCTGTCGTTGATCGCGGTAAATCCCAGACCATCGTCCGACACCTCAAGGCCCGACATGCCGCCGAAACTTTCGCGCGGATCGCTCCACGTGAGTTGGCCCAAATATTCTGCGTCTTGTGCCGTGGCGGTAGACGCCAGCAGGATCAGGGCGAGGTTAAGACAGCAGCGCATTGCGACGGAAGATTGGCCAGCATTAACTCACGCCGTGGCTTAGGTGCAGGGGCGTTGGGATCTGGGGGCGGCGGGTTGAGGATGTTGTTGACCCATGTCTGTGCATCGGCACAGCCATCACCCTTGGGCGGCTTGTTTTGGGGTGTGCAGTTGGGGGATCCTTTGGGGCAGGCCAACCGTACGTGAAAATGATAGTGATGCCCCCACCATGGACGAATTTTGTTCAGCCAAGCACGGTCACCTGTTTCGGAATTGCACATCGCCACCTTCGCACCGGGAAAGACGAAAATTCGCTCGACCCGTTTGTCTTGGGCAGCGGCCTTGAGGATTTCATGATGCGCGCGGGTCCAATTGGAATTCGTGTAGGCCCCGCTGGACCGACGGGTCGAGATTGAGCTGATGTTTTCGCGCGCTTCACGGCTAAGGGTCAAATCATTCGCCGGCAACATCCAGATATCCGCGTCTAACCCCGTCTGATGCGAGCGATGGCCCGTCAGCATCGGCCCGCCACGGGGTTGGCTCATATCGCCCACATAAATCCCGTTCCATCCTGGTTGCTGGGCGGCTTTGCGCGACAGATCTTTCACAAAATCTACGGTGATCGGAAGCGCCCAATTGCGGTTGCGTGACAGACGCATGGCCTGCCATGTGGGCCCAGTTTCGGGCAGTTGCACACCGCCTGCATAACACCCGCGCGCATAGCCGCCATGAACGGCGGGCTTTTGACGACTGGCAAAGCTTTTGGCGCCAAACAGTTGCTTGGCCAGTTTGCCATCATATTGGGAGGTGTCGATTTTGGGGGCTTTGATCATCTCGCCTGAGATATCTCGATCTGCACTGGCCCCGCAGGACGCCAGCAACAAAATCGCGCCACAAACTCGTACAATCCCACGCATTACAAACGATCCCCTTCGGGTTTTACAAATCTCAACAAGACCAACCCTGCAAAGAACAACAGGATTACAGGTAGGAAACCGAGACGCACGCTTCCTGTCAACTGCGTACTAAGCCCGATCAAAGCGGGCGCTAGAAAGGCCGTGGCTTTGCCTGAAAGTGCAAACAGCCCAAAGGCCTCGGTGGGACGTTCGGGGTTGGTATGGCGCGACATCATTGACCGGCTGGCGGCATAGATTGCGCCACCTGCGCCGCCCAAAGCGGCACCGCAGATGAAAAAGATGATGTCTGGCATTTGTGAATTCGGCGCAAAGGGCAGACCCAGCATGCTTTCCCGCGACATGCCAACAATGACGATACTGACTGCAACCAAGACAAAAATGCACACGGTGATTACAGGTTTAGGCCCAAACCGCGCGTCGCAACGCCCGCCCACATAGGTCAAAATAGCAGCCGTAATCGCCGCAATAATCCCAAAGATGCCGATCTGGGTGGTGCCCCATCCCAACACCAGCGCGGCATAAACGCCGCCACCTGTATAGACAGCATTCAAAGCGTCGCGGTACAACATCGAGCCGATTAAGAAATTGCTGAGGCTTTTGTTGCGCCAAACATTCTTGAGCGTCTGACCAAGGTCGCGCGTGATCTTCGACACCGGTGGCATTGGTCGGATAAAGTTTGGATCGTCTCTCACATAGAGGAAGAACGGGATCATAAACACAGCGTACCAAATTGCGATAAATGGCCCCACAATCCGCGTGCCGCCGCGGTCAATTTGATCAAGACCAAAAGCGGATGTGAGGCCGACCATTGTTTGCCCTGTCCCGTCTTCGGAAAAGAAGATCAGCATGATGAACAACGATGTCACGCCGCCCCAGTAGCCAAATGCAGCGCCCGACCCTGAGATGCGTCCAATCTCTTCGTCTGTTCCAAGGGAAGGAAGGATTGCATTAATAAAGTTCAACGCCGATTCTGCCGCAACAAATCCTACCCAAAACGCGAAGAAGATGACCCACATAGTGCTGCCATCTGGGAACAACCACCAAAGACTAAAGGAGGTCACCACATAGATGACGGAAAACGCGATGATCCAAGGAATTTTGCGTCCGCTACTGTCAGAAAATGCACCTAAAAACGGTGCGGTGAAGGCGATCACAAGGCCTGCAATCGCTTGCCCCCAAAACCACGTGCTGGAGGCCTGCGCACTTGCTGCTTCGGCATTCAAACCAGTTCCAGCAAAGTACTGTGCCGCGACAACCGCAAAATAGGGGCCAAAAATGAAGGTCAGCCCAGAGGTATAAAATGGCTGCGTCGCCCAATCGAAGGCCATCCAGCCCCAGATCCGCTTTTTCGATGTTATGCTTGCCATTTCGTCCCCGCCCTATTTTGTCGGGATGAAATAGACAAAGGGGGGGCGACGCAAGGTCTGCTTTTCTAACCTTGGGTCAAATCGTCCTGCATTGGGGGCCATGGACGGGTCGCATCAGCCGCGATCCAGTTGGTGATCCAATCGGGCAACGGCTGCTGTTCAATTTCGTAGGGCAGCGTTGCCAACACCGTGTTTGGGTCGACGATGCCGTCTTTGCCTGTCACCGCCGAGCGATACAAAATGTGGTTGGCGCATTCACCATTTTTCTTCCACATCGATTGCTCAAGATAGATGAACTTGTCGTCCCACCCTACCGCGCGGCTGCGCATTTCAATCTTTTCGAACGGTCGAACGCGACGGCGATACCGGACACTGGCGCCGGCCATGGTCAAGCCCCAACGGTTTTCCTTGAGGGTTTTGATCAGGCCTGCGCGCCGCGCCAATGGCAATCGTCCCAAGTCATAAAACGTCAAAGTTCGCCCATTATTGAGTTCCATCCATAAATCGATGTCCCATGGCCAACAAATATGGTGGCTGACATGAACATCTGTGGCCTGCAAAGGGCTGGCGTTACGAAAGATAAAGAATTCTTTGGCAAGACGAATAAATGGATACATTCAAGTGCTCCTTTGTTCGGAAAATGACATGCCTGACGTAAACGTCAACTATGACCTCGCGGAAGCATCTTGTCGAATTGCATCTGACGCCTTACCTCTGTGCCAACGCTTACGAAAGGCCCACACTAAATGACGTCGCTATACCAAATTATTATGCTGATCCTTGACGTGGTCTGGTTCATCATGATCGCGCATATCATAATGAGCTGGCTCATCAGCTTTCAGGTTCTCAACTTGCATCAACCGATTGTGGGTCAGATCTGGAGTGGCCTAAACCGTCTATTGGAACCAATTTACGGACCAATCCGCCGCGTTTTGCCTGATACGGGGCCTCTGGATCTCGCGCCATTGGTCGCCTTTATCGGTTTGATCGCCGTTCGGATCATTTTGCAGAATAACGCAGCCCTCTTTTACTAAATCTAGGGCGCTGGGGGACTTGTTCACCTAATCTTAGTGTGTGATGTTGCATCCAAAGAGCAGCAAAAACACGACGATAGATCCTATGAGCACCCCAAGCGACCTTTTGGCCGATGTCTTTGGATTCGACGCCTTTCGTCCCGGACAGGGCGAGATTGTCGAGGCCGTTGTCGCGGGTCAAAATACCCTAGCCATTATGCCAACAGGCGGCGGAAAATCCTTATGTTTTCAGCTGCCTGCGCTGTGTCGCGAGGGTGTGACTCTGGTCATTTCCCCTTTGATTGCGCTGATGCGTGATCAGGTGCGCGCCCTTCAGGAGGCCGGCGTGTGTGCAGGTGCTTTGACATCAGGCAATACCGACGAAGAAACCGATGCAGTATGGCAGGCCTTGGAAGAAAAACGGCTCAAGCTGCTGTATATGGCCCCCGAACGTCTTGCCAGTTCTGGTGCTAGGGCAATGCTCACGCGAATAGGGGTCAGCTTGATCGCTGTGGATGAGGCGCACTGTGTCAGTCAATGGGGTCATGACTTCCGACCCGATTATCTGGCAATTGGTGCTCTGCGCCGAAGCCTGAACGTGCCTTTGGCAGCCTTTACCGCAACAGCCGATGCAGAAACGCGCGATGAAATTGTCGAACGCTTGTTTGATGGCGAGGCCCCGACCACGTTTCTACATGGCTTTGACCGGCCCAACCTGCATTTGACGTTTGAGGCGAAAAACAACCCCCGCACCCAGATCCTGAACTTCGCTGCAGCGCGCAAAGGCCGATCCGGCATCGTCTATTGCGCCTCCCGCGCAAAAACCGAAAGCCTGGCCAAGGCCCTTCGCGACGTGGGCCATACGGCCTGCCACTATCACGGCGGTATGGAGGCGGACGACCGTCGCACAGTAGAACGCCGGTTTCAGCAAGAAGACGGTATAATCGTCGTGGCAACAATCGCCTTTGGTATGGGTGTTGATAAACCCGATGTGCGCTGGGTCGCCCATGCGGATTTGCCTAAATCCATAGAGGCTTACTATCAGGAGATCGGGCGCGCTGGCCGCGATGGGGCACCAGCCGATACACTGACCCTTTTTGGTGCTGACGATATTCGCCTGCGCCGCGCCCAAATTGATGAGGGTCTGGCGCCCCCAGAACGTAGATTGGCCGATGATGGCAGGCTGAACACTTTGCTTGGTCTGGCCGAAGCTTTGGAATGCCGTCGCAAGAACCTACTGGGATATTTCGGCGAAACAGACGTCACTTGCGGTAATTGTGATCTTTGCGAAAAACCGCCCGAGACCTTTGATGGCACGACACCCGTTCGCATGGCCCTATCGGCTATTTTGCGGACCGAAGAATGGTTTGGCAGCGGGCATCTGATTGATATTTTGCTTGGACACAGCACAGACAAAATAAAAGCTCGCGGTCATAGCAACTTACCCACTTTTGGGATCGGAACGGCTTATGACAAACGTCAATGGCAAACGATTTTCCGCCAGATGATGGGTCACGATCTGGTGCGACCGAACCCTGACAGGCATGGTGCATTGCAAATGACCCATGCCGCGCGGCCGATATTGCGCAACGAAGCCACGATAACCCTGCGCAAGGACAGCCTGAAAAAGACCAAGTCGGGCCCAGTCGTTCGCAGCCTTGTATCTGACGAAGACGCGCCGCTGCTTTCCGCGCTCAAGGCCAAACGGCGCGCTCTGGCCGAAACTGCCCGCGTGCCCGCCTACATCATTTTCAACGACCGCACTTTGATCGAGATGGCCGAGACCCGGCCAAAAACTATGGACGAAATGGCGGGTATTGGGGGCGTCGGCGCAAAAAAACTGGAACGATACGGCGTCGAATTCCTGACTGTGATCGCTGGCGAAGTTGAGGCCCAGCATCCCAAGCGGCGCCAGCTGGCAGGGCAAAACGCGGGCGAGGTATACGATGAATTGTTGCAAGTTCAAGCAGACCTCAGCCGGGGCACAATGGGCACCGACAAACCGATGAGTTGCTCTGCCTCCTTGCTGGCCAAAGTTGCGTCCTCTAGGGCAAGCGATACGGCCGCGATTGAACGGATCTTGGGCGACAAACGCGCGGAACGTTTTGGCGAGGCGTTTTTGGACGTGCTGCGCCAAAACCAATAACGCGACAGGTCTTGAGACTGATCTTGCGACTGCTATCTTCCGCTAAGAACGAATAGGAAAACGTCATGCTTGTAGTTGTATCGCCTGCAAAGAAACTGAATTGGGACGCGGTTGATGCGGGCCCCTTAACCCTGCCAACGTTTCAAAAAGATGCAACAACGCTTGCTAACACTGCCAAAAAACTGAAGGTGTCTGAGCTGCAAAAGCTTATGTCGATTAGCGAAAACCTTGCCAAACTGAACGCGGACCGGTTCAAAGCATTTGAAAAAGTGTCGACCGATGACAATGCGCGCCCGGCGGTTCTTGCCTTTGCTGGGGACACCTATCAAGGGTTAGACGCGGCCAGCCTGGATGCAGATGCGATGGCCTACGCCCAAGAACATTTGCGGATTTTGTCGGGGCTTTATGGGCTGCTGCGACCCTTGGATCAGATTCAGGCCTACCGTCTAGAGATGGGCAGTCGCCTTGCTACGTCTAAGGGCGCGAACCTTTATCAATATTGGGGCAAACGTTTGTCACAGGCCTTGGATGCACAGGCTGCGGAAACCAAATCCGATGTATTGGTCAATTGTGCCAGCCAAGAATATTTTGGCGCCGTGGATCAAAAAGCCCTTAAATTGCGTGTTGTGTCGCCGGTGTTCATGGAAGATAAGGGCAACGGTCCCAAAATTGTGAGCTTTTTTGCCAAAAAGGCCCGGGGTGCTATGGCGCGATTTATCGTCGAAAACCGCATCACTTCAGTGACGTCATTGGAAGGGTTTGACAGTGGTGGATATGCCTTCCAACCTGATCAATCTACCGAGGACAAGCTGGTCTTTGTGCGAGATTATCCCGAGGCTTGATCTAGCAGGCTTTGATCGAAGGCCACCAATTCTACCGTATTTCCCTCAGGATCCTGTGTGAAAATACCGCGCCAGCCGATCCAATTGAAATGCTCGATCCGATAGGGCTGATTGATTTCTTCGTACCATGCGATCACCTGATCCTGCTCTGCAAATGGGAGTGATAATGCAATGTGATGTAAGGACGAGCCTGCTCCGGCTATGGGACCTGCGTCACTTTGCGGATGGAGGCCGGGCCGCGGGCTATTGGTCCGGTAATCAAAGAGGGCAAGAACGGATGTGTGTCCCTCAAACCCTTCCCCGATCTTGTAAAATTGTATTCCGCTGTCGCCGCGTGGCTGCAACGGGATTAGTCCAATAATGGTCTCATAAAACTCTGCCATTCGATCAATGTCGTTGCATCGAATGGCAATCTCGCCAAGAGCGCGAGGTCGAAACGGCGGGGTAGAAGACATGATCGCAGACTAAGTGGTTAGTCTGTCGATGGAAAGACGTCTTCGAAATGACTACCGGTGTGCTTTTCTATCACTTCGAAAATCGCGTCTTTTTTCAGCGGTTTGGTGAGATAAATATCAAGCCCAGCCTGCAAAATTCCCAACTCGTCACCATCCATTGCGTGGGCCGTGAGGGCGCAAATCGGTACACGCGTTTCCCGGTCTAGTTCTAGTTTGCGGATGGCCTGCGTTGCCTCTTTGCCGTCCATTTTTGGCATTGAGATATCCATGAAAATCAAATCCGGTTCAAAACTTTGGAATTTCTCCACAGCTTCCTCGCCATTTTCCGCAAACATCAAATCGATGTTTAGGGATTTCACTAGTTTTGACAAAACAAGGCGGTTTGTTTTGTTGTCCTCAGCAGCCATTATGCGCATTTGACGCGGCGCATGGGGAATAGCTTCGGTAATGGGACGTTCTATGTCGGTGTCCTGATCACCGGGGAATGCCTGCGGTTCCGGGACATAGTCTTGCGCCGCTTTTTGTACTTCGGTGATTGCATGAAACAACCGGCGCCGGGGTACTGGTTTTGTCAATGAAACCTGTGGGCTGGCTGCTGCGGTGTCATCTTTGGGGGCCGAGGCAGCGGCGCAGAGGGCAATTGAACACGTGTTGGGGCTAACTGCGTTTTGTCGTTCGAAGATCTCTGGCCCCTCTGCCCCTTTGGTCGCGGTATCAACCACAAACAAATCAAACGCCTTTGCTTCCATCATTTCTAATGCCAATTCGACGTCTTCGACCAAAGTGACTTCCATCGCAAATGCAGTCAGTTGTTGTTTTGTCAAAGTTCCCGAAAGTGGTTTGTCGTCCAAAATCAAAGCAGTGCAAGGGAAATGCGGTAGTTCTATCAGGCAAGTCGAGAGGTCTTCATCAGCCAACAAGTCAATATGAAAACCAAAACAGGTGCCCTGACCGATATCACTTTCGACCCAGATTTCACCGTTCATTAATTCGATCAGTTGTTTGGAAATAGCGAGGCCAAGGCCAGTGCCCTCAAATTTGCGATTGCGTTCATCTTCGACTTGATTGAATTCCCCAAACACGTGATCCAGTTTTTCTGGGGCAATGCCAATGCCTGTATCCTCGATCGCGATGTGGACCCTTATGGTATTGTCGGGCATTTCAAAGCCGGTTACGCGGATCAACACATAACCTTCCGTGGTAAACTTAATCGCGTTGCCGATCAGGTTGGTCAGAATTTGACGTATCCGACCCGGATCGCCCAAGAACTGAGTGCCCATAAACAGATCGTAATCCAGCAGCAGCTCTAGCTTTTTATCCTGTACGGTTGGCTGCATTAAGATGATGATTTCGTGCAAAATACGCTCGAGATCGAAACTGGTTTCGCGTAAGTTCAACTTGTCGGCTTCCATTTTGGAATAATCCAAAACGTCGTTAATAATGACCAGAAGCGCTTCGCCAGAGTTTTTGATGGTGTCGACATAAAGCGATTGCTCATCATCCATTTCAGTGTCGCGCAGCAAATCCGCCATCCCCACAACGCCATTCATAGGCGTACGTATCTCATGGCTCATATTTGCCAAAAACGCGGACTTGGCTCGGTTGGCCGCCTCGGCCTGAATGGTGGCCTTGCGCATTTCTGCCTCGTGCAATACCGATTCAGTAATATTCACGCCCAGACACACAACTGTGCCGTCCTCTAGCCGGCGGTCTAGTAGGTTTATGTGTTCCCCATTCCAAAGGCGGATCACCTTTTTGGGAATTTGGGATTGCTTTATGCGCTCCCACATCATGAACTGAAACTCATCTGCGCTGAGACCTTCGGTGTCGAAAATGCCCTCTTCGCAGCCCAGCTGCAAAAGCCGTTCATAACGGACGCCGGGTCGGATTTCCTCAAGATCTTCGAAAATTCTCATATAGGACGGATTGGCCAGGGACAGCCGTAGTTCACTATCATAAACGGCAAAGCCATCCTCTAGGGTTTCCACAGAATGCCAAAGCAGGCTTTCGGCGTTTTCCGCCTGTGCGCGCGCTTCACCCAAGGCACTGACGGCCTGCATGCGACGCCCTTTTTCCTCTTCGATTAACTCGCGCGTTTGAATAATCTCTTCAGTCAAAGACTGCGCATGTGCGCCCAGTTTCTTATTGGCCTCAAACAATTCTGACTGCTTTTGGGACAGCATATGTTCTGCCACCAAACGGCCACGTCTTTCCTGTGCTAATTTCTCTGAAATACTCATAGGCCCAACATCCTGAATTGGACTTTGAAGTAACGGTTGGGCCGTGAAAATGCGGTTAACTCTGCGGTTATCCGCAGCAGGAACGGTCAACCAGCGAAGGCACAAAAGAAATTCCGCAAAATCGGCCTACCTACGATTTAACACATTGGTTTAGAATATTTTTATAGAGCCGAATATAGCACTTCAAAGGCCAAAATGGCCGTTGAATATCGTCATTTTAGGCACAATTTTAGCTAGTTTTTGGATCGGATGATTACAAACGTTCGATAGCCAAGGCGATGCCTTGACCGCCGCCAATACACATCGTGATGAGCGCACGTTGCCCTTGGATGCGGTCCAGCTCATACATTGCTTTGATCGTGATAATTGCACCCGTGGCGCCCACTGGATGCCCAAGCGAAATTGCACCACCGTTTGGATTGACCTTAGTTGGATCAAAGCCCAACCCGTTGCTTACTGCGATTGCTTGCGCGGCAAAGGCTTCGTTGCTTTCGATGACGTCAAAGTCGGCAACAGACAGTCCGGTGCGTGCGAGTAAGTTTTCAACCGCAGGCACCGGGCCTATCCCCATCACTTCAGGGCGGACACCTGCATGGGCGTATCCCAAAACGCGAAACTTGGGTGTCAGCCCGGCGGCCTCGGCTGCGTCAGCGCGGGCAAGTACAAGAGCACCAGCACCATCGTTGATCCCAGAGGCATTCCCGGCTGTTACCGTGCCGTCCTTTTGGAAAGCGGGCCGCAGCCCAGAAAGCGCGTCCATCGTGGTGGCCTTTGGGTGTTCGTCGCGCACGAAGTCCACCATCTCGCGGCGGATCTTTACGGAAACTGGCGTAATCTGCGTATCAAAGTGCCCTGCCTCAATAGCGGCGGCCGCGCGCGTCTGGCTTTCCAAAGCAAATGCATCTTGCTGTGTTCGATCCACATTGTGCTCGGCGGCGACGTTTTCAGCAGTGATGCCCATATGACCGGTGCCAAATGGACAGTTCAGCGCCCCTAACATCATATCCTGTGTTGCCACGTCGCCCATTTTCTGACCCCAACGCGCCTGTGGCATAATGTAGGGCGCACGGCTCATGTTTTCGGCACCACCTGCAAGGCTAAAGTCTGCATCGCCCATAGCCAGCGACTGAATAACAGATACGATGGCCTGAACGCCCGATCCGCATAGACGGTTGACGTTCATTGCGGGTACACTGTCTGGAACACCAGCCTGCATTGCAGCCACGCGCGACAAATACATATCGCGCGGCTCGGTGTTGATCACATGGCCAAAGGCGACATGGCCAATCTGATCTGGGCTCACTTCGGATCGTTCAAGCGCTGCCTTGGCAACGGTGGTTCCTAGATCAATCGGGGCGACACTGGCCAGCGCGCCGCCAAATCCGCCAATCGCAGTGCGTGCACCGCCCAAAATTACGATGTCATCCATGTCGTCCATCCCCTAGATTTTGTGGCAAGCTAATCCACCATGGGGACCAAGGCATCAGGGACGTTGCGTCGCAGCACAGCTGTGGGTAGCCTCACCATAAACCAAGCGAGGGAAAACGCGTGAAATACGGGCCATCCAGAACAGAGCATAAATGGCGCATAGTTGCGGGTATTGCCGTGTTTGCCTTCATGCTGTTTGCAGTGTGGATGCGTGGCGTTAGTGGCATCGCTTGGATCGAAGTGGTTGCCCTCACCACTATATTTTGCGGGATCACTATTGGTTGGTCAGGCTGGCATTTGTTCAAAGGCTCTAAAGACGAATGAAAACCACCGATAGTTTTGAGCCTTTTTCCGCGGCTGAGACCAAACTTCTCGAGACCTGCAGCATTCCTGATCGCACAACGTTGGGGAACGGCGAAAAGCCCAATGAGGCACAGGACGATAATTCGATCCGCGCTGATCTGATCCGGCATTTGCTTTTGGAAACGGACCCCAAACATCCTTTGCACCCCAAAGGCATGCGGTTGCGTGGGGCATATATTCAGGGCGCGCTTGACCTTCAGGGCTGCGACCTCAGCCATGATATCTCGCTCTCATATTGTCATTTGTCTGACGAAATAAATTTGGTCAACACGCAGCTAAGGGGGCTGCATATTTCGGCCTGTGCCCTCCATGGGATGGCCGCCGATAATTCAAGATTCAACGGATCCTTCTACCTGCGCAACGAAAGCCATAGTGCGGGTGAAATAAGCCTTGCGGGCGCCACAGTTGAAGGCGATCTGCAACTCTGTGGCGCGGTGATCATTGCCAAAGGTCAAGACGCTGTTTTTGCACCCTCGCTCGAGGTTCAAGGCTCTGTCTTTCTGGGCAATTACCCCTATGGCGACGGCATCACCTCATTGCGTTGCGAGGGCCAAGTGTTTTTGTCATCCGCCCGTATTGCACATGATTTTTTCGTCACTAACACGGCCATTATGACGAATTCTGAAATTTTGGGCGCCCCAGTTTTTGGTGCAACTGAAGAGCACGGTCGCGATATTGCGCTGTCGCTTGCCCGTGCGCGTGTTGGGGGGATCTTGTTTTTTCAAGATAACCAAATCACCCGTGGCATCGTCAATCTGGCGGGTGCCAATGTAGCACGCCTGCGGGATGAGCCCGCTGGCCCCGGTGCAAACTATCCCATCAGGCTGGATGGGTTTCGCTACAATGATTTTTCGCGGCACACAGACACCAGTTTGGCCACACGTTTGGAATGGCTCGAACGCAAGCCCGAGGATATGCCGTTTACCGCGCAGCCCTACGAACATCTGGCTGATGTGCTGCGCAGCCTCGGGCATCGCACCGACGCCACAGGCGTTTTGATCCGCAAGGAAATGCTGCTGCGGGCCGAAAACAGGCGTCTGATCGAAAGCAGTGGTGGGACTTGGTTGACCCGCGGGTTGCGCGCAGTGGCTGATGGGTTTTTGCGGATCACCGTGGGCTATGGGTACAAACCTGGTCGGGCTGTAGTGATCGCGTTGGTTCTGATCACAGGGTTGGGCCTGTTCTTTGACAAGACATGGCATGCTGGTGATATGACACCCAACGCAGCCCCCATTCTCACCTCGGCCCCGTGGATTGCCGCAACCCAAAGCCATCCGGAAAACCCCAGTGCGTTCTGGGCGTCAGTGGGACAGGCGGGCCAAGATTACGAGACGTTCAACGGTTTTGCCTACGCCGCAGATCTAGTCATTCCGCTGGTCACCCTTGGTCAAGAGAACGCATGGGCCCCCTCTACATCCCGATCGCCATTGGGGAGGGTTGGATGGTGGTTGCGATGGATCGCCATGGGCTTGGGCTGGGTGGTCACGGCCCTGCTTGCTGCAGCCATTACCGGCGTTATTCGGCAGGAATAGGGTCTAATTTGATCCGGCCAGCGGGCATCAGAAGATACCAGTCACCGTCATCGTAAACCGCCGGATGCAACGGGCGGAAATAGCCAGCCCCGCCATCAAGATTGACGCGATTACCGTGATGTTGCGGATGCTCTAGCGCGGTGTGCCCATGGATCACTTGCTTAGGCAAGGTACCATTGAACTCTAGCCAGCCCTGTCTGATCCAGATCAGGTCGTTTTCAACTTGTTGATCCAATGGGATCCCGGGTCGAATACCGGCGTGACAGAAAAACAGATCGTCGGTCTCAAACGTCAGCGGTAAGTGTTCTAGCCATGTGCGATGATCCTTTGGAACGGCTTTAAGGGCCGCCTCATGTACCGGTTCAACGGGCTTGCCATCCTCGGCATGAACCCCATAGGACAATAGTGTCTTGTCACCTCCCAGACGCGGATTGAACCACATCAAATCCGGTCGTGTCGCACTGTCGTTGATGATCATATCATCCAAAAACCGGGTCACATAGCGATCGTGATTGCCTTTCAAAGTGATCCAGTTTTTTCCAGCAGCCTGTCCATCCATTAAGGTTTGGATAACGGCGCGACTGTCGGGCCCACGGTCAACGTAATCCCCGACAAAGACAATTTGGGCGTCAGATCCGCCATCGGCATGGATCAACGCAAGTGCCTGTAACAGCATCTCATGTTGACCGTGAACATCGCCGATGGCGTATAGCATTGCGGATTATCCTACATCAAATGTCAGTGGTTTGACCTGACTGAACATGCCGGTCGCCGTCAAGTCATCCATGGCCGCTTGGGGCACGGGATGATCAATATAAAGCAACGCAATCGCTTCGCCCCCTGCACCGGCCCGACCAAGCGTAAAGTTGGCGATGTTGACATCATGCTTGCCCATCGTCGCCCCCAATGTGCCAATGATGCCAGGAACATCTTCGTTGGTGGTGTAGAGCATATGCGAACCGATCTCGGCATCGATGTTGATGCCCTTGATCTGGATAAAGCGCGGCTTGCCGTCGCTAAAGACTGTACCCGCCGCGCTACGCTCACGCTTATCCGTTACGACAGTCACTTTGATATACCCGTCAAAGGCACCGGACTTGTCTTGGTTTGTGGTGCTGATTTGAATGCCACGTTCTTTGGCGATCACAGGCGCACTAACCATATTCACGTCAGGGTTTGCTTTCTTCATGATGCCCGCGATAACGCCACAGTTCAGCGCCTCTAGGTTCATCTCGGCCACTGTACCATCATAGAGAATGTTGATCGCTTTGATTGGCTCGTCTGTCATCTGTCCGATGAAATTACCCAAATGACCGGCCAATTTCACCCATGGGCCCATCACCTTAGCTTCCTCGGCTGTCACCGATGGCATGTTCAGTGCGTTTGTCACAGCGCCAGTCAAGAGGTAGTCGGACATCTGTTCGGCCACTTGTAGCGCCACGTTTTCTTGCGCCTCTGTGGTTGCCGCGCCAAGGTGCGGTGTGACTACGACGTTGGGCAGGTTGAACAAGGGGCTGTCTGTTGCAGGCTCGACCGCGAACACGTCAAACGCAGCACCTGCCACATGACCAGATTTCAATGCTTCTGCCAGAGCGTCCTCATCCACCAAACCACCACGGGCACAGTTTACAATGCGCACACCTTTTTTCAGCTTGGCGATGTTTTCTTTTGAAAGGATGTTTTTGGTTTGCTCGGTGAAAGGCACGTGCAGCGTGATGAAGTCTGCATTGGCCAGTAACTCGTCTAGCTCAACCTTTTGCACGCCCATCTTTTCGGCCTTCTCTTCGCCCAAGAAGGGGTCATAGGCCATCACACGCATTTTGAGTGCACGGGCGCGATCACACACGATGCCACCAATGTTGCCGGCGCCAATCACACCAAGGGTTTTACCGGTGAGTTCAACCCCCATGAATTTGGATTTCTCCCATTTACCCGCATGGGTCGATGCGCTTGCTTCAGGGATCTGCCGGGCCACGGCGAACATCATCGCGATGGCGTGTTCCGCCGTCGTAATCATGTTGCCAAATGGCGTGTTCATCACGATCACACCCTTCTTGCTGGCAGCATCTTTGTCGACGTTGTCGGTGCCGATGCCCGCACGACCAATGACCTTGAGGTTCGCGGCAGAGGCCAGCAATTTCTCGGTCGCCTTAGTGGCAGACCGTATCGCCAGACCGTCATAGTTTGGGATCAGCTCCAGCAGCTTTTCCTTGTCTTTGCCCAGCTCGGGCATGAAATCCACATCAATACCGCGGTCACGGAAAATCTGTACGGCTGTTTCGGATAGTTTGTCGGATACGAGGACTTTGGGGGCCATTGGGCTCACTCCTGAAAGTTTGGGTAATTTGGATAGATCTGGGCGGCTTAAAAAGAGTCTATTTCAGCCTCAAACGCCCAATTCAGCCATGGTAGCATGGCATTGATATCTGCGGTCTCAACCGTGCCACCACACCAGATGCGAAGACCAGCAGGGGCGTCGCGATAGGCCCCGATATCAAGTGCGATATCTTCGGCCTCGAGGCGCTTGGCGATGGCCTTGGCGAAGCTGGCACCGTCTGTGATGCGATCATCTGTGAACTTAAGGCAGACAGATGTGTTGGACCGCGTCGCGGGATCCACAGCCAGAAAATCGATCCAGTCGTGATCGGCAACAAAGGCTGCGATCGCATTTGCATTTGCATCCGCGCGGGCAATCAAGCCCTGCAACCCGCCAACGGATTTGGCCCAATCCAGAGCGAACAGGTAATCCTCAACCGCCAGCATAGAAGGCGTGTTGATCGTGGCCCCTTTAAAGATACCGTCGATCAGTTTGCCACCTTTAGTGAGGCGGAAAATTTTAGGCAACGGCCACGCTGGTGTATAGCTTTCGAGGCGTGCCACAGCGCGTGGGCTGAGGATCAGAATGCCGTGGGCTGCTTCACCGCCCAGCACTTTTTGCCAGCTGAAGGTGGTGACATCCAATTTGTCCCATGGCAGATCCATCGCGAAGGCAGCCGAGGTCGCATCGCACAGGGTCAAACCCGCACGGTCTGCAGGGATCACATCGCCATCAGGCAGGCGCACGCCAGAGGTCGTACCATTCCAAGTAAAGCAAACATCTTTGTCAAAATCGACAACGTTGAAATCAACGATGTGACCGTAATCGGCCGTGGTGACTTTGGCGTCCAGTTTGAGCTGTTTCACGGCATCCGTTACCCAGCCGGAGCCGAAGCTTTCCCAAGCGAGCATTTCAACGGCCCGTTCACCCAGCAGGTTCCACATGGCCATCTCGTAGGCGCCAGTGTCAGATGCGGGTACGATTCCGATCTTGTAGTCAGCCGGTACACCAAGGACCTCACGGGTCGTCTCAATCGCGGCGAGCAGCTTGTCTTTGCCCACGGCTGCACGATGCGAGCGACCCAGCGGGGCGTCGTCCAAAGCATTCAATGTCCATGTGGGCGGTTTGGCACAAGGGCCAGACGAAAAACGCGGGTTAGCCGGCCGCGTGGCCGGTTGTTGAATAGTCATATCTAGTATCCTCACAGATATTCGCCCTTCGTTGGGGAAGGGTGTCCCACCGCCGGACATACGGAACCCCAGTAAAAACAGCAATAGGCAAAGGTGTTTGCTTCGTAGGTAAATGTAGCCGTTTGCAGAACGATGCAGGAACGCATGTTTCCTATTGGCACAAATCTGACACAAGGAAATCAGGTTTTGTTCCACGACACCGAGCCGCAGAATCAGGCGGCAGGCTTTATGCAATCTCCCCATTTCTGTCGGGTCAGGTGATGCCATGAGCGGCATGGCGCTAATCTGGGCCGCAAATGTCAAAGGCCTAAAGCCCGCCGCCAAGATTGTGCTGATTCAACTGGCGGACTTCCACAACAAGGAAACTGGGCAGTGCAACCCAAGCGCACAGCGGTTGGCGGACGAATGCGAGATGGGCCGCGCAACGCTATTCCGGCACATGACGACCTTGGAGGAATGTGGGCTTGTTACGCGCCATGCTCGTGGTGATGGCGATGGTGGGCGAGGCTCCAATCAGTATGAGTTGCATTTGGATATTTCCCTTGGCCCCAGTTCGCGCCCGAAGGGTGGGGGGAGCGGTCCTGGTGGGGTTGTGTCTCAAAATGAGACGGGGGGAAACGTCTCAAAAAAGCGGGGGAAAGGTCTCAAGGGTGAGACGGGGGTAGTCTCAAAACGACACAGGAACCTTACCATTGAACCTAAGAAAGAACCTCCTTCGCGCAGGCGCGAGGCGGCAGAGGATGAGAAGATTTTGGCAGCCTATCCGCCGGATCGGCTTCGAGGCAAAGCGGCCTGCATTGCCCGGATCGAGGAGGCCATGAAGGAAGGGATCAGGTCGGAGGACTTGCTGCTGGCCGTCCAAGCCTACGCCACCGATAGCGCGGGTTTCACCCGTTCCAAGGTTTGCTTTTCCGACAACTGGTTTCAGTCGCGGCGCTGGCAAGCCTATGTCGAGAAGCAGGCCGAAGACCGAGAAAAGACGGCAGCGTTACAGGCCGATCACCATGCGCGGCTGGCCTGCTGGATCAGCGACCGCAGCCCGATGTGTAAGCACATCACGGGCACCCAAGTCACGGCGTTGCTTGCCTCAAAACTGGTGACCGAGGCCCAAATCCAAGCCGCAGGCCTCAGATCATGACCGCAACCGATCCCACCGAAGAGCAAACAGCAAGGCCACCCATGTCATACGCTGGCGCTGCTGACACGGGACATTGCGAGGGGCGGCACGCCTCCCCTTCGAACCCCACCGGCGCGGGAAATGCCCGCACCAAAGAGCCGCTGACTGAGACCTTCGTCTTTCGGTGCACAGCAGCAGAGAAGGCCCAGTTGCGCGCCAAGGCCGAGGCCGCTGGCCTGCCCGCCGCGACCCTGCTGCGCGAGGCGCTTGGCCTGACCGAGGCGCGTCGTCGCAAGCCCATCCCCCGGGTTGATCCGGCGCTGGTGCTGGCCGTCGGGCGCATCGGTGGCAACCTCAACCAGATCGCACGTTGGCTGAACCGCGCGATACTGGCGGGGCGCGTTGACCTCGACGCCCTAACCGTTGCCCGCCGCCTGCTGACCATCGAACGCCAACTTGCCCAGATCGTTGAGGCGGCGCGCCGATGCTGATCAAGTTCTTCCGCAATGGCAAAGGCGCGGGCGCTGGTCCCGTCGTCTACCTCGTTGCGGACAAGGTGCTGGCCTATGATGGCAATCGCGACCTGATCCGAGATGCCGGTGGCCTGCCGAAGACCGTCACGCGCGACCCGCTGCCTGAGGTTCTGCGCGGCAACCCCGAGCGCACCGAAGCTCTGATCGACGCCAGCCGCCACCAATGGACATACCGCGCGGGCGTGATCAGCTTTGCAGACACCGACGACCCGACCGATGACCAGCAGACCGAGGTCATGGACGGGTTCGAGCAGCTGGCCTTCGCGGGGCTGGACCCTGAGCAATATGAGGTGCTCTGGGTCCGACATACCCACGAAGACCGTGTCGAGCTTCACTTCTGCACACCGCGCTTGGAGCTGACCTCGGGTCGCAGCCTGAACATCGCACCACCCGGCTATGAGAAAGCCTTTGACAGCCTACGCGATGTGATGAACCAGCGCCACGGCTGGGCCGATCCGATGGAGTTGGAACGGGTCCAAGAGGTCCGCGACACCATCGAGACCCCAACCCGAGCCCAAGGTCGCGATGAACTACACGCTTGGCTGCAAGATCAAATCAGTGTCGGCCTCGTCACTGACCGCGCAAGCATGCTCGACGCGCTCGTCTATGCAGGCTTCGACATCCCGCGTGCAGGCAAAGCCTACCTCACCGCCCAAGATCCCGACACCGGCGAGCGCTGGCGTTTGAAAGGAGAAATATTCCATGAAGACTGGCAAGCCGACCCGACTGAGCGAGAAGCTGAACGCGGAACTGGACACGATCCGGCAGGACTACGCCGCCTCGATGGCATCCCAATTGGAGAGCTTCAATACCGATTTGAGCAAAATTGCGACCATCGCGCATCGTACAATCGAGAGCGATACCCGCAGCTTTCTGCGATAAAACAAGAGCTGGCTGACGATCTCGCCCTGGCTGATCACGGGGACGTTCTTGGTGGGGATCGCCTTGATGATGGCCGCGAGCTTGCTTTGGACGTTGATGCTGGAGAACTCGGAACTGACGGACTTGGGTCTGACGCGGATCGACAGGGAGGACGGGACCTGGCTGGTGCTGGACCCGACCAAGACGCGGCTGAGGACCTGCACGCTCGGCGGCAGATCAGTGACATGCATCAAGATCGAGGAGAATTAGATGACGACACCCCTGACAGCCTTGGAGCGCGACTTGCTCGCCTGCGTCGAGCGGTTGGTGACGGCCTGCGAGGTCTCAGCCGCGGAATTGAGCGAGTTAGAGGAACGCTCGACGAAGGGGATGCAGAGCCAGATGGATGGATTGGCCGCTTGCGTGTCGGTGCTCATTCAATCGCAAGTGGCGTCCGTGGCTGCGTTGCACGGCTTGCTGAACGAGGGCTCGAACTACGGGAGGCTGCGCACGCAACTAGAGACCAGCTTGAAATTAGTGAAAGCCGCCGAAGAGAGGTTGAGACAGAGCTAGAAGCGCGCGAGGTCGAGATGGATCGGGGGATGACGCATTGAGGGCGAGACCCATGTTTGTTCCATTGTCATTGAAGCAAGAAATTTGTGTCAAAAGGACAGACAATGGCGGCTACTCACCCGTGTGATTCAAGAATGGCACTTTTGTCGACATACGAATCTCTGTATGTTGCAAAAAATGGATTTTTTAGACATACGATGATTGGTATGATTACATGAGCGCCAAAACAACTACCATAACTAGAGAAGCCCTCGTTGAACGATACCAAATACCTCCGCTGCCACCACATCCTGATCTGGAAACGCGGAAGGTTCTGAAGGCATTGACGATCGCTCACAAGAACCTTGCTGAGCTGAAAGGTCGCGCAGGTAGCATCCCTAACCAAGGCATACTCATTGACACCTTGATGCTTCAAGAGGCTGCTGCGAGTTCGGAGATTGAAAACATCGTCACAACTCAAGATGAGTTGTTTCAAATCGATAGTCGAAAGGGAATTTATCCATCTCCTGAAGCCAAAGAAGTAGGCATGTACGGTGAGGCATTGAGGCTGGGATATTCCCAGTTGGTTGAGAAAGATGGCATGATAAGCAGCAACCAGATCATTACTCTCTTTCAGACTCTAAAGGGCAGCACGGATGAATTCCGAAAGATGCCAGGGACTGCTCTTAAGAACGAAAGTTCAGGCGAAATAGTATATGTGCCGCCACAATCTCACAGTGATATATTGGATCAGATGCGAGCGCTTGAGCACTTCATCAACACAACAGAAGAAACGGACCTAGATCCACTCGTTTCAATGGCTCTTATTCATCATCAATTTGAAAGCATTCATCCGTTTTCTGATGGTAATGGACGCATCGGGCGCATTCTGAACGTGCTCTACTTGTGCAGGGTCGAACTCCTCGAGATTCCGATACTGTATATCAGTCGCTATATCACTCGAAACAAGGGCGAATACTACAGATTGCTGCAGCACACCCGCGACACGTTGGAGTGGGAGCCATGGTTGCTTTATATGATTAACGCAGTCTCAGAGACGGCCAAAGAGACCACCCAGCTTGTTTTTGGAATCAAGCAGTTAATGTCAGAGTACAAGAACCGAATAAAGCGTGATCATCCCAAGTTATACTCACATGAACTCGTCAATAACCTGTTTCGCCACCCATACACCCGCATTGAATATGTCATCGAAGAAGTAGGAGTTGGGCGACAGACTGCAGGCCGGTATCTCGACCAACTTACCCAGTCAGGTCTTCTAGAGAAGGTGAAAGTTGCCCAAAGCAACTATTATATAAATGCACCGCTTGTTCAGTTGCTTTCACAAAATGGTCCGGAGCCACGCTAGTCCCGCATCCAAATACGAGCTTAGGGATCAATCTTGATTGCGGCGACCGGCCGTTAAGCGTCGCACAAGCCACCATACCATCAGACAGGCGCTACCAGCCACTCTGGCAATGGGGGTTGCCGTATTCCAAAACGCCGCCGTTCGCTGCGCTCTGCCTGAACTGACACAACGCGGACAAAACTGCCATTGCCCAAAGCAATTCGAATGTCCGCAATGACTGCAGACATTCTGATGTTTAATACGAAAGCATTCCCTCAAAAGTCAGCAAAGTAGTCCAGTGGTACTCATCCTAGGAACCTTGCCAGTGTGGTAACGGATCATATCCCAGCTGCAGCAAAACATGCGGGACATCAACAAACACCCAGTTCTCGACAAGCAGCTCGTTTTCCCGCCGCCACCAGTCACAGACACGCATGAATACCCGCTCTTTCGTGGGGCCTTGCCCTAGGAATGGCTTCACGTTGACACCGGTTAGGGATGGCCAACCGCCCGAGCACGTATAATTTCCGTCACCATATCTTGTGAAGTGCTTGGTCATCCCATTGCCCTTGGACCCGCCTGACCATCCGTCAAATTGGGACTCGAATGGAACCTGAAACGATGCAAATTCCTCAATGCCTACAAAACTTCCAAAGGCGCCCGGACCGTACCACATCATATTGTCGTGCCAATAAGGTCGCCATGCTTCGTCCTTGGTTGCAAGTTCTGTGAGCATATCCGTCACGATCTGATAACTGCGTTGGCCCTCGGCTGGATCGGGTTCATTCGTGATGACGCCGTCTTTGCTCGCCGGTCCTTGGATCAACCCAGTATAGCCGCGCGACAGACCCGGCCCAATGGGCAGCGGCCATTGATTGCAGGCGATCATCAATTCCGGGATGTCGAGGTAGATATAGCTTTCGACCGCTTTTCCGTTCTCAATACGGTGAAATTCACCATAACGCAGATAGCTGAGCGTGCCGGTTGCCTTGAGGCCGATCCAGTCTTGCGCAAAGCGCCCTACGTAGTAGCCCGTGGAACTGATCCAATCTTGCCCATCAAATTGGCCAGCCATGAAAATGTCGTCGCGCCTGTAAAGCCCCTCGAACGAGTGTTGTAAGGGACGCAGGAATTTTTCGAGGTACGTGTCTGCCCCTTGCAGTTCATTGAACGGGTGGACAACGTTGATGTTGGCGTCTGCAGCAAAGAATGCGGCAACTGCGCCAGAAAAATTGTTTGGATGCTTGAGTGCCTCTGCGTACCGCAGATAGAGTGAACGGTCATGTGATGACATGATACTTCCTTTTGAATGCTTGATGTGGTGGGTCGGGTTACTTGTGACCTGGACCCGCACGCATTCTGGAAAAAGGAATGCGACCCGGACGCCTTGACCGAACGGCCAACAAACGCATGGTTGCGTTCTTGGCGGATGATTGCATCGATTGAAGGCTCTTTGATCCCATACTGTGACCGTAAAGTTTTCGATGCGACGGGCAAGAGGAAACCAGCGTTTTACGGCAGCGCTTCCAAAAGAGAGGAAGCCGAATAGGCGTGAGCCCTGTTTAGAAGCCTTGATCTTGCAAAATGACACCAAACAAAGCCGACTTTCGTGCGACTTGCAGCATCGGTTGTTTTGGGCTCTCTTGAAACCTTCGCTGCGCTGGTCCTGAGTGACCGGTTCGGGAAACAACGCCGTTCGCTGCGCGGTGTACGAACTGATAAGGTGCGGACAAAGCACAAATTCGCTGCGGTTGCGCCAAAGTCCGCATTGCTGAATTGGCACAAAGTGCAAAGCGAAGTTCGATCCGCCGCGATGCATCAAACGCAAGGTTCAACTGCAAAATGAATTCTGATTTCTTTTGCGCTGAACAAGTTGTTTTGGTTTGGCCGTCGCGAAAGATTCTTTAGACTACCCTCTAGCTGGACATCTTCCAATTTTTCGAACGGCCAACATGGTCGATCAAATAGTCTATGAATACCCGAACTTTAGCGGATACTACGTTGCTTTTAGGATAGATCAGCCAAAGCGATGGTTTGTTGACGAACTCGTAGTCAGGCAGCAGTCTAATCAAGGAACCGTCTGCAAGATCGCTATGAACCAACCATGCCGAATTAACCGAAATACCAGCCCCTTCGCGGGTTACACGCCTTTGGGTTGCCCCATCATTAACAACCAGTGTCTGTGTCCCACTTTTGGGATCAAAAAGAGCTGTGCTCCCGTTTGATGTCGTAAGTACTTTTGCCTCCATATTGCGAAAACCGATAAGCCGGTGCTGATCCAGATCGGCTGGGCTTATCGGTGTGCCGTAGCGCTCCAGATAATGGGGCGAAGCACATATGACGCGTTGGTCGTCCGCCAGCTTTCGGGCGGTGAGTGTGCTGTCCTCAAGGACCGAATTGCGCAAAGCGAGATCATAGCTTCCCTCGATAAGGTCAAACTGAGCATCAGAAAGATGCAGATCGAGGGTCAGGTCAGGATAGAGATCCATTAACGCGGGCAGGATTGGAGCGATATATAGTTGTGCAAACGTGCTTGGTGCCGCAAAGCGCAACGTTCCTTTGATTTGGGCCCGACCTGCGCCCATGGCAGCAAGTGCGGTCTCTTCTTGGGCGATCATCTCACGCGCGTAAGGCAAAAAGTCCTGCCCCTCAAGTGACACTGACACCTTACGGGTTGAGCGGTGCAAAAGCTCTGCCCCCACCAGCTGTTCCAACTTGGCAATGCGCGTGCTGGCCACAGCTGGCGCCATGCCAAGCGTGCGGCCCGCCGCGCTGATGTTCAACGTTTCGCAGGCAAGTACAAAAAGGCGAAGGCTTTGCGTATCCATATTATATCTTATTTCGGAATACTGAATTCCCATCAAGGCCCTTTATATATCTATCGAGGATGATATTTCTGAGTTTAAGAAGAACACAGGAGTATCCGATGAGCATGACAGCGACAGTCAACTATCATGTGCACAAACCCGAGCGTCAGGCGTTTGAGATTGATGCCGGAGGGATCATTGGGAACCTGATCTCGCCTGAACTCGCGCCTACCGAAGTCTCGGTCTTTGATGAGCGTCGATGGTGCGAAACAACGGTTGATCGATATTCTTGGTCCCGAACAGGCGACAGAATGGAGCAACGGACATTACGCCTTCATTAATGTTTGGCGACCAGTGGGCGATGTGATCAACTCAGCACCCTTGGGATTCATTCTACCTTCGAGTGTGGCGGAAGACGATTGGATTTTGCTTGATTTGATCTACCCAGACCGCAAGGGCCAAATCCTAGGCTTGGCCGCAAACCCGGATCATGAATGGGTCTACATGTCCAAAATGACGCCGCATGACGTTGCCTACTTTAACATATTCGACAATCGCGGGCGCGCGTCGATTGGCCATAGCGCTCTCGACATGGTCGAAGACCCCAACATTTCAACCATCCGTAAGAGCATCGAGAGCCGGACTTTGGTCCGCTACTGAAACAGCTTCCGCGACAGGGAGAGAACCACCCTTGTTCGTCGCGCAAATAGAAAGAAGAACTGATGAAAAAGACAATTTTGATAACCGGTGCGACCGATGGCATTGGGCTTTTGACCGCTCAGAACCTCGCTGCAGAAGGGCACACGGTCTTGCTGCATGGACGCAGTGCCGAAAAACTTGAAGCAGCAAAGAAGCAAGTCGGCGGCACCACCGAAACCTACTTCGCCGATCTAACGCGCATGGCTGATGTGCGTGCGATGGCAGCCGACATTCGTAAATCGCACGACCAACTTGATATCATCATGAACAACGCTGGTGTTTTGAAACTCTCTGATCCGCTGACAGCGGATGGGTATGACGCCCGCTTCATGGTGAATACATTCGCGCCCTACGTGCTGACCCGTGATCTTTTGCCAATCATTCCAAAAGATGGGCGGATCGTGAACCTATCATCGGCAGCGCAGGCCCCTGTCGATCTTGAGGCACTTCACGGTCAGCGCACAGTGGACGATATGACCGCCTATGCGCAAAGCAAGCTTGCCATCACAATCTGGTCGCGCGAATTGGCGAAAGACCTCCCAGATGGACCAATCGTTGTGGCTGTAAACCCCGGATCGCTGCTTGCCTCCAAGATGGTCAAAGAGGGCTTTGGCGTTGCGGGCAATGATCTGCAAATCGGCGCGTCGATTCTGCGCAAAGCGGCATTGGACAGCTCCTTTGCAGACGCCAGCGGCAAATACTTTGACAACGACATCGGCCAGTTCGCTAAACCTCATGGTGCGGCCTTGGATGCAGGTCACAGTGGCGATGTCATGCAAGCCATTAACACAGTCTGCGCTGCCCTCAGCTAGTCCACAGGGCACCCAGATTTTTGAGGCGGCATTGAATGCGCCTTTCGATAATCACGATCTAAGGAACAAACGTTATGACACTCCAATCTCTTGAGCGCGCCCGCACAATTGAGCGCCCAACCCGCGAAGCGCAACTACAACGCGCCCCTTCCGTTCAGCATTTTTGGGACCAGAACACGCGACTGTTTGAGGCGGCATGGGCCGAATGGGAAACCGACACAGACCGCGCGTCTGTTCTGGACGAAAGCCTTTTTGATGCCAAACTGCGCACCGCAGTTGCGCAAGCATGGGCCGATCCGACGAAAGAAGGCGCGGTAAAGAACCAGTGGAAAGAGGTTTTTCCCGGCGTCTATGAAACCCAGTTCTTTGATCCTGAAAAATTGATTGTCCTGCGCGATTATATGGCGGCTGCGGCCGATGCGGAGATTCCAGTACGTCCGCCCTATGGCATTTCATTGAACCGAGGCGGGGCGATGCTGGATCCGCGGTCACAAGGATATTTAGCAGCACCCAACTTTCAGACCTTCTATCGCAATCTGATGGATGCTTACATGCGACCCATTTCTCGGCTGCTTTTCCCAGACGTCATGGGATACGACACGCAGACTTTTGGGTTCTCAATACAGTGGCAGGCGGACGCAGACACATCCTTGCGCGCGCATACCGACGCCTCATCCGTGACGTTGAACCTGAACCTGAATTTGCCGGGCGAAGAGTTCTCCGGCTCTGGGGTGCGCTTCTTTGATCATGCGACCCGCAAGATCGAAGAGCTGACATTTGCACCTGGTACAGCCCTCATTCACCACGGAAGCGTACCGCATGAATCCATGCCCATCACCGCAGGCGAACGATCAAATTTCGTGCTTTGGCTTTACGGCAACCATGGGCAAGTGCCTGCACCTGGCAGCCCGCATCCAGTGATCGACCCAAAAGAACGCTGGAGCATTCCAAACGTACCAAGTGACGGCTTCGCGCCGTTTTAATCCGATATCCGACGAGACATCAGGGCAGGAAAGCTTGCCCTGATTTACCCGCGTGAGGGCATCACACCCAAGGAATCGAGACTCCGAACACTGTCTCTGATAACATGGCGAAACAAATCGCGACGCGAGGTCTTTGGGAGGGGACTTTGATGACCGATCTACAGATAAATTCTAGACTGCACGAGGCAATTTCAGCGTCTTGGGAAAGGTGCGAGCGCGACTACAAACTTAAGCGTAACGCGGCCCAACCAATCTTGCGATTGCAATCGTCTGAAGTCGCCCCACGACTCGAGGAAATGATTGAACGGACGGGTGGTCGGCATGGGATCTTTCGCAAACTAGCAAGACTTGCATCGGACGCAGGCCATTGCTTGGTGATCACTGATAACGACGGCATCCTTGTTCGGCTCGAAAGCAAAGGCGCGGACAAGACTTGGAACGGTATCGCATTGGGGTCGGTTTGGGATGAACGCATCGCTGGTACGAATGGAGTGTCAATGGCACTGAATGAAGGGCGTGCATTCACAGTGCGTGGCAAGGACCATTATTACTCAGAACTTCAGCCCTTTGCCTGTAACGCTATCCCACTAAGAGATGCGTCCAATGCAGTGATTGGGATAGCCAATATCTCCTCCATCGACCGTACCAATCCATCTGACAGCCTCTTTACGAGCGAGCTTCTAAGTGCGGCGGCCCATCGGTTGCAGCACATGCTTTTCGAGCAGGCGTTCAAGGACAAAGCCATTGTTTCTGTCGCTGTGCCCGGACGACGCGAGCTTTTGAAAGGAGCAGAGTTGGTCGCGGTTGATGAAGACGGTTTGATTTTGGGCGCAACTGCGGCGGCACATGACGTATCAGCAATTGGATCCCACAGTGAACTGACCGGGTGTCGGGTAGATGAAGTGTTCGGTACGGACCTTGAAAGCCTTGATCGGGTGTCCGGTCGTGTCATGTCGGTCCGCCGCGATAGCGGGCCTCTGCTGGATCTCTGGGTGCGGACACCGGTGGAAAGGGCGGCGATAATCCCCGGTTGGCGCTCAAAGCACCAATTGCCGACCCTCGGTGCCTGTCAACCCACTTTGAAGGATCTAGGCGTAGGTAGTCTTACAATGTCCGCGATTTGCGACCGGCTTCAGACGAACCTCAAATACGGTCTGCCTTTAATCATTGAGGGCGAGACCGGCACCGGCAAATCGGCCTTGATAGCAGCGTTGATTGGTGATGCACCGCAAACAGTGAACATTGATTGCGGGGCATTAGAAGACACAGACGACGACCGGACTTATATCAGGTCGTTGATGCAACAAACACGGATCGCGGGTGACATGGATGGTATTCCTTCTCAACGGTCCGCCTTGGTTTTTGATAACTTGGACGACCTACCGGATTTCGCACAAACCGCCTTACGAGGCGTGTTGAATGAAATGGAGTTGGCCGATAATCCGAGTGGGTGCTTTCCGCAGATTATTGCGACAACGCGGCAACCGCTGCTACAAAAGGTTCAGTTGGGCGCGTTCCGTGATGACTTATTCTACATGCTAACAGGCGCATCAACGGTGCTGCCACCGCTGCGCGCCCGTGAAAAACCGCTGGTTCTGGCCAAAGCTATTCTGAAAATGATGGCTGGTAGAGACGTTGAATTAGCGCCTGAAGCGGAACAGGTCATACGAGCGCATGACTGGCCCGGCAACGTACGTGAAATGCGCAATGTACTGAGGCAGGCACTGATGCATGGCGACGGGGAGCGCATAACGAACCTTGAACTTGCGCTGGTAACCCAACCTGTCGCGCGCTTGAAGAGCATTGATCTTCTAAAAATACCGCTCGGCGAAGAACAAGTGATCCGTGACGCCTTACAAGGCGCGCGATGGAATGTCTCCAAAGCGGCGCGGACATTGGGGATGGGACGCGCAACCATTCACCGTAAAATGAAGGTGCTTGGGATCACCCGCCCCGCGTGATCTGTTACGCAGCGCGTGATCACAGCTTAGAAGCGGTTAAAGCCGCCTTTTTGTGCGATGTAGAGCGGTGAGATACCCTCCAGCACGCCTTTGATGTACGGTGTCGCATTGTCGGAAACGATGCCTGTACAGCTATCCACGAGTTCAAAGAACCTACCTGCGTAGCCTTCGGCAAAGCCTTTGACATGAAGGTCGCCGTTTTCGGCGTCGGCATAGCGTTCAAGAATGTGCCACGTGCCGGTATCACCGACTTCATACCATTCATAGACCAGCGTACCGGATTCCTTATTGGTGTTTTCGACGAGGTCGTTCATCAGCGTGTTAAACCCGGCTCGATTTGCCTCCGGGACTTTTACCTCAAGATGGATGTGGATGGTTTCGTTGGACATTGTTTCCTCCCTATTTGGTTTTTGTCCGGTTAAGCGAATTGCGCCGCAAATTCCTCCTTTGCTGCTGCAAAGAGCGCCGTTGTTGGAAGCTCTGACACGCCAATGGCTGCTTCCAGGCTAGTGTGCGCGTCGGATTTGATCGGCATTAGTTTTAGGGTCTCGTGTAACGCGGCGACCGCGCGTGCGCCCTTATAGAAGGTATCCGTCGTCAGGATCACCGCATGGGCCAACACGCGGGCGGGCTGGCCTCGCTTCGGACGCCAGCGTTGTGCTGTTCCGATCAGTTTTTGACCCTTGAAAGATAGGTTCCAGGCCCCGTCGCAAAAGCTGCCTGGCGTTTCGCCTATATCCAGTTCTGCGCTAAGCCCACGTTTTAGAACGCGAGTCAGCAGGCGATAGCTTTCGTCGATTGTACTTCCACGAGGTGCATCAAAGGCGAGTATCAGATTATCGATGCCAGGGCCCTGCGGGACAGTGCCGCCACCAGTGGTGCGCAGAAAAACTGGCCAACCTGCCGCATGTGACTGCTGACGGCCACTTTCAAACTCTGCATGTTTCACGTAGGCGCGTGGGCAAACAAGGCTATGTTCACGTGCGCGCCATACACCAACCTTCGGGCCAGCGGACATGAACAGATCTTGCTCGAAGGCAAGGCCATCCGCCGCACTTGCGACAGTCTGGACAACGGTTCTCACCCCGCCATCCCTTCAATCTCATCGCAGATCGCGGTCAGCAAATCGCCCGCTGGTGCGCCATCAAGGGCCCGATGGTCAAAAGTCAGCGAAAGGCCAACAAAAGGGTGCAAATCGATCCCACCGTCCGAAGCCCTTACAGGCTTGTCGGCCATCCGACCAATACCCAAAATGCAAATCTGGCCAGAGTTCAGGATCGGAGTGAAATGCTCCACCCGGGTCAGGCCGAGGTTTGACACCGTAAAGGTTCCACCTGTCATCTCAGTGACCGTCAGCTTGTTTATCTTGGCACGTGCAGCAAGGTCTTGGCGTGCAGTGCGCAGTTCTACCACATCCATCTTGCCCGCACCAAAAATGGCAGGCGCGACCAGAAGGTTGCCTGGCAAGGCGATGGCGACGGACAGATCGATAGCCTCATGCAAATGGACTTCGCGGTCGTCGACCTTTCCATTCGCGTCTGGATGCTTTTCCAGGGCGCGCACAACTGACAACATCAGCAGATCCTCGACCGAAACCTTGGTGCCAGCCTCTGCGAGACGTGTTTTTTCAGCCATTAAGGCCGTCGCATCCGCGCTTGCGTGATGTGTAAGTTGGGCCGCCGTCGCAAGGCTTTTGACCATCGCATCGGCGATCATGCCGCGCACGCCCTTCAAAGGAACTGTGCGGATGCCCTCCGTCACGTGATGGTCCCGATAACGCCGCCTTTGGGCACAACTGCATCCGCTTCTTCTTTGATGCTGATGGTGCCACTCGCAGGTGCGTTGATCTCATACTGCACTTTCGCGGTCATAATTTCCGCGATCAGTGCGCCTTCCGTTACAGTTCCCCCATCGCTTACCAGCCACGTGGTGATCACTGCTTCTTCGTCTTCCTCCCAGAGGTCAGTGGGGATGATGATATCTGTTGCCATTTCTATGTCCTGTTGAGAGAGAATGGGGCCGCGCAGTTCGCACGGCCCCGAAGCCAGCTTAGGCGGCGTTCATGCCCTGAAAAGCCGCAACGATCTTGTCCGGATTTGGTAAGCAGAACTGCTCCATCACGCGCGCGTAAGGGATCGGCACATCCGGGTAAGCGACGCGCTTTGGTGCAGCCTTGAGAACCGAGATGTCATGCTCTGTAACAGACGCGATGATCTCTCCGGAGACGCCATAGGACATGTAGTCTTCGTCCACGACGATCAGACGGCCCGTTTTAGCGACCGATGCACGGATGGTATCGCGGTCCAAGGGCACAAGACTGACCAGATCGATAACTTCCGCACTAACCCCATCAGCTTCGAGTTGCGTTGCGGCCTTAAGCGCGTTGTGCACTCCCATCCCGAGGCTAACGATTGTGACATCCTCGCCTTTTCGCACCACATTGGCTTTACCGATCTCAACGGTGTAGCTTTCCTCTGGCGTGTGCACGGTGGCACCCGGTTCCGTGGCCAACCAGCCCATGCCTTGCAGGCTTTTGTGATACATATATACGACCGGGCTATCATCGCGCATCGCAGCCGTCATCAAACCTTTGGCGTCATAAGCATTGGATGGGCAAACCACTTTCATGCCGGGCAGATGTGCAAAGGTGCCGTAAAGGCATTGAGAGTGCTGTCCAGCATCAGAATAGCCACCGCCAGTGGAAGTCATCAGCACCATCGGCACCTTGACGTTGCCACCAGAGAAGTAAGTATTCTTGGCCATCAGGTTGTAGATCGCGTCAAAGCAAACTCCGAAAAAGTCGACGAACATGAGCTCAACGACCGGACGCATCCCGTCTTGGGCCGCCCCGACTGCCGCACCAATAAAGGCCGTCTCAGAGATCGGCGTATCGCGTATGCGCTCTTTTCCGAATTCTTCAAGTAGGCCACGGGTATTGCCGTAGACGCCACCCAAAGCGCCGATGTCTTCGCCCATCACAAAGACAGACGGGTCGATTTGCATTTCCTGCTGCACAGCCTCTGCCATGGCGCGGGCAATGGTGAGTTTTCTCTCGTTAGGTACGTTCATGTTATCCCCTCCCTTACGCAAACACAGATGTCAGAGCATCTTCTGGCGCTGGATCCGCACTTTCGCGGGCAAATTTGATAGCAGCTTCAACGCGGGCCGCGCTTTCAGCTTCAATGGCATCCAGTTCGGCTTCCGAGGCAATGCCGTCAGCCAACATCTTGGCGCGCATCTTCGGGATCGGGTCCTTTTCGAACAGCGCATCCTTCTCGCCCTCTGGCCGGTAGCCTTCGGCGTCACCCATGAAGTGTCCCGCAAGTCGGTAGGTTTCGATCTCTATCAATGAAGGACCATCGCCAGCGCGTGCACGTGCAATCGCTTCGCCCGCGGCTTCATAGATGGCGTAGGGGTCATTGTCGGCAACGCGGACACCCGGAATGCCATAGGCGGCAGCCCGGTCAGCGTTGTTAGCAATGGCAGTGGAGTCCTCTTTAGAAACAGAAATGCCCCAATCGTTGTCTTCAATCACACAAACAAATGGCAGTTTCCATGTGGCAGCGAGGTTCATCGCCTCGTGCCAACCACCTTGGTTTACGGCCCCTTCACCGACAAAAGCTACGGCAACGCCGGGTTTCTTTTGCATCTGACGGCTGAGCGCAGCGCCAACGGCAGGCCCCATGCCCTGAGCGATAATCCCTGAGCAAGCAAAATTCACATCCGCATCAAACAGATGCATATGCCCGCCGCGCCCGCCGGATAGCCCAGTAGACTTGCCGAAAATCTCAGCTACCATCTTATCCAGATCAACGCCCTTGGCGATTGCCTGGTGGTGCGGACGGTGCGTGGCAGTTACGACATCCTCTGCGTTTAAGTGCGCGCAGACACCTACGGCCACGGGTTCTTGCCCGTCGCTAAGATGCATCTCGCCCGGGATAGGGCCGTCTGCCATGCTGAATACAGGCGTTTTGCCCTCGAAGTAGATGCCCGCGATGGTCTCTTCGAGCTTCCGGCTCGTGACCATGTTGCGATACATCCAATGTTGCTCATCGCGTGTTGGTGTCATGTGTGTTCCTCCCTTGCTGCCAGCTTTTTTGCTGATCCAACAAAGAAACGCTGCGATGGCACGTTCCTCGGTGGCAAGAATTGATCTCAAAATCGAACAACGCGGCCAATAACTGTCTCAACATGAGACAGTTTGAGACAGTTGTTAGCCTAGTGAGACCATGGCTTGGATCGTGGTGGCCTGGGACTGATGTTAAAAACGGGCCGCAAACAGGTGATAGCGCCCCGGCTCTGGTGAGAAGTCTGGGTCGCCAATCGCGTTGCGAAAGCCGCTAACGCCGCGCACGAATTCTCCTCGCGCGCGGCGTTCTTTTGCCTTGGATTGATCTTCTTGGGTCGCGATATCTTTGGTCGTATGCGAACCTTCATCCCCTAAGGCGATGATGCAAGATGATTGGCACCGCCAGTTCTTCCTCGTCCCCAAGATGGCGTTTCAGAAAGGCTTCGATCACCGCGCTGGTCTGATGCACGCCAGCCACCTCTTCACGTGCTTGCGTCTCGTCCAGGTGCGCCAGTTTGATCACGCGGTTGGCCTGCCGGGTGAAGTCATCCAGCACGCGATCCAGATCGGCATGGTCCTTTTCCAACACCTCCAACCCTGCATCGAAACGCGGGTCGGCGGCGGATAATTCTGGAAAGTAACTGTGATCTTCCCAGCCATGATGGCCGTGCAAGTTCCCCACCAGATTACCACCATAGTAGGATAGCCGCCCGGCATAATCATCAAGCGCCATATCCTTGTTCAACAGCGCTTCAGCGTCCAACCTGACCCGCTCAGAGACCCGGCGGAACATCTGATGCGCGCCAAGCCAGTGGCGGGTTTTCTCTTTGAAACCGGGATGCGCGTCCCACCCGTCGCGCGGGTACTGATCCAAGAGAAACCGCATCTCTTGGGGCATCTCGTCTTGGCGGATGGTATATGTATCAAGCATTTGATTTCTCCTTTCCCATCCCATCTGGGGGTGCCGCGCGGCCTGCACCAGATGGGACTTTGACAGGTCGGGTATGCGTCTAGGACACGCCTGCAAAGCGAATACCGCTCAAGTCTGCGACCTCGCGCTTCCACGATGTAATGTCGCGCATCGTGAAGTCCGACAGGCTGTCGTGACCGCAGGCGCGTGCCAGAACCTGCATCAGTTCGACACTTGCCCCAAAATAACGCGACAAACGTTCCGCGCCGAGCTGCACATCCAGCCGCCTGCGCAGTTCTGGCTTCTGCGTGGCCACGCCGACAGGGCAGTTGTTGGAATTGCACATCCGCGCCGCGATACAGCCGACGGCTTGCATGGCGGAGTTGCTGACAGCGACTGCATCTGCACCGAGGGCCATCGCCTTGGCGAAGTCTTCGGCAACGCGTAGCCCGCCGGTGATCACCAACGTCACCTCGCGTCCCGCACGCGCATCCAAATGCTTGCGTGCGCGCGCCAAGGCAGGGATCGTCGGGACCGAGATATGGTCACGGAATATCAGCGGGGCCGCCCCTGTGCCCCCGCCGCGTCCATCCAGAATGATGTAGTCCGCGCTGGCCTCCAACGCGAAGTCGATGTCATCCTCAATGTGGTTCGCGGACAGTTTGAACCCGATTGGAATGTCGCCGGAGCGCTCGCGCACTTGATCCGCGATGCGTTTGAAGTCCTCCGGCGTGTGCAGGTCCGGAAAGGTCGAAGGCGAGATTGCAGATTGCCCCGGCTTCAGCCCGCGCACCTCTGCGATTTTACCTTGCACCTTATCGCCGGGCAAATGCCCACCAGTGCCGGTTTTCGCCCCTTGGCCGCCCTTGAAGTGAAAGGCCTGAACCTTTTCGACGTGATCGAGCGACCACCCAAAGCCAGCAGAGGCAAGCTCGTAGAAATAGCGGCTGTTCTCGGCCTGCTCTTCGGGCAGCATCCCGCCTTCGCCTGAGCAAATGCCAGTCCCAGCCATCTGCGCCCCACGGGACAATGCAGTTTTGGCCTCTTCAGACAGCGCACCATAGCTCATGTCCGAGACAAACAGTGGGATATCGAGCTGCAAAGGCTTGGCTGCGCGCGGACCGATGATGACTGATGTCGCCACTGGCGCGTCGTCCAGAAGTGGTTTGCGCGCCATCTGCGCAGGCAAAATTTGGATGTCGTCCCAATGCGGCAGGTCCTTGCGCGGCACGCCCATAGCGCCCATTTCGCCATGGTGGCCCAGCTTGGACAGCCCGTCTTTCGCCAGCGCATGGATGCGCGCCACGGTGGGTTCTTCGGGGGTTGGCGTCGCCTGTGGGATATCGGACTTCGGCGCAGGGGCAGCATCCCCTACTGCGGCCTCGCCAAGGCGGGTATGCGATCCATCGCAAAACGGCGCGTTGGCACTGGATTTACATTGGCACAAGGCTGCTGCACCATCCTTGTCGGCCGTAAATTTCAGCGGCTCAATCCCGGTCCCGGCGTGGGATCCGTCGCAAAACGGTTGGCTTTTTGATCGTCCGCAGCGGCACCAGAAATAGTCTTTGCCCACCTCCAGATCGACTTTTGCCGGGGTCTTGGCGGCGATGATGGGAACAGATTGGGTCATAGTGAAGCTTCCTTATTGAATGCCGCGCGGTTGTGCGGGGCGGCATAGTCGACAACCGGCCCTTTTGGGACAACGCGGGTTGGGTTCACCGTGTCATGGCTGCCGTAGTAATGGTTTTTGATGTAGGCGATGTCGACGGTCGCGGCGACGCCCGGGTGTTGGTACAGATCGCGGACATATCCCGAGAGATTAGGATAATCGGCAATACGACGGAGGTTACATTTGAAGTGCCCTACATAAACCGGATCAAACCGCAGCAGCGTCGTGAACAAACGCCAGTCCGCCTCGGTCAGGTGATCCCCCATCAGATACCGACGTTCTGACAAGCGGTCTTCTAACCAATCGAGCGTTTCAAACAGGGGATCAAACGCGTCTTCATAGGCCGCTTGTGTCGTTGCAAAACCTGCCTTGTAGACCCCGTTGTTGACCGTGTTATAAATGCGCGTGTTGAGAGCGTCGATCTCTGGACTTTCGGCTTCTGGGTAATAGTCTCCAGGGGCCGCGCCAACATCGTCGAAGGCTGTATTGAACATGCGGATAATATCAGCGGACTCATTGGAGACGATTGTGCGTTGTTGTTTGTCCCACAGGACCGGCACGGTCACCCGCCCCGTGAAGTCAGGTTTTGCTGCTGTGTAGACTTGATGCAGGAACGCTGCATTGTTAATCGGGTCCGGCGTTGATCCATCGCCAGGTGTAAAGGTCCAGCCATCGGGCCCCATGAACCAATGCACAATTGAAACATCAATCATGTCTTCAAGGCCCTTCAGCGCCCGGAAGATCAAGGTGCGATGCGCCCAAGGACAGGCCAGCGATACATAGAGATGATAGCGCCCGGCTTCTGCCTTAAACCCGCTCACTCCGGATGGTCCTGCCCTGCCATCGGCGGTGACCCAGTTGCGAAAGGCGGACGGCTTGCGCACATAGCGCCCATCTGTTGACTTCGTATCGTACCATTTGTCGACCCACTGGCCATTCTGCAGCAATCCCATGATGTGCCTCCTGCGTGTCTATTGCGTGATGTTGAAAGTAAGGGTGATGGGCTCTGGTTTGGTCCCGATGGTGCCAGTCACTGCGTCAAAAGCTGCCCCAATCGTATTGCCGGAAACATCCTCGAGCTCAGGATCGACGATCAGCTTGTAAGTTCCCCCCTGCCACGGCTGATCCGGGATTAAGCTCCACCCACCGCCGTCGGTTTCAATCTGACCGCGAACAGGGTCCCCATGCGGGTCTTCTACGGTGAGCAACCGCAAAACGGCTCCGCTGTCGATGATCCGGTCAAAGGCAACAGTCACTGGTGCGTAGCTGCCCGCTGGTGGTGGAAGGATTTGCCAGTCATCAGGTGCAAGCGCGCGCCGTTCTGCGTCTCCGACCCGAAAGGCGACTGAGGCCTCTTGCCCAAGCGGGGCACCTGCCGCACTTTGCATCGCGTCCGAGACGACAAGCCGATAGGTTTCGCCCGCAACCAATGGTGCGCCTGCTTGCGTATTTGGTCCAACGCCTTGCTTGATCCGTCCGGGATCAAGCAGCAGCGTCGCGCGGGTTTGGCTGGGGTCCCAAAGTTCCGCTTCAAGGTTGAGGAACGGGCTTGGTATCGCTGTGCCATCCCGGCCAAGCAAGGCCACAGAGTCACGGAGTTGCCCGCGCGCCATTGGTTCCGAGAAATGTAAGTAAAGCCGCAACGTATTGGCCGGAATAACCGCCTGTGACGGGGCGAAACCAACCAAACGCGGGACCGTGGCCTCTGCCGCAGGGGGCACGATTTCTAAGGTCGTACCATTCAGGTCGAGCACATAGGCCGTTCCCGGTTTAAGGTTGAAACGCGGCTGAATACTCAAAACCGCACCTTGATCCTGAAGGGTAACTAGCATGCCGCGCGTGCTGTCCAAACTCGCGACTTGCAGGCGCAGCAGATCGGGATTTGCCATCAACGCCGCGCGTTCTGCATCCTCAAGACCTGTCACTACGACAGCGCCCAACACCGGATCAAGGTGTGCATCAACCTCTGCCAAAGCTGGCAGAGGCAGCGCGATAAGTGCGGCAAGCAAAGCCTGCCGCACCAGATATCTCACCGCCCGCATTAGTTGAACTCAAGCGGAGGCGCTGCCTTGTATCCGAATGGATCAGGGCTGCCCTCAAAGTTCATTTCCACAACGTGGTCTGCGCGATCAAAGAAGAACGGCAGAGGGATGGTGTGAAGCTGGATGTTGCGCGGGTCCTCGGGGCTGGTGCGCACCACCACGGCGTAGTTCTCATCCAAGGTATCCAGATGCATCGTCCCGCTCATCGGCAATGGAAACTGATCAACACCCGCGACAGAGAATACCGGCTGGACACCTTCGCCCTCTGGCATCGCTTCGGCGGCAGTCAGACCTGCAATGCTCAGTGATGCTGCCGACCGATTGGTATTGGTCACCACAACATTGCTGCTGCCGTCCCATGCATTCACGTAAGGAACGATGTCCAGTGGCGTGTTGCCAAAGCCCATCTCTCCGATCATCGTGCCTTTCACTTCGGCACCATCCGTCAATTCAGACAACGGGATCTTCACGATAGGGGTACAAGCGTAGATCGCGATCAAGGTCGCGACACCGTCCAACTCGGCCACTGTCTGCGTGATGATCGGCGCGCGGGTCTCGTACTGCGCGTGAACAGCATGCCAAATCTCGATGGAGGATGTGCTGATCTCGTCGGTGAACGGGAATGGCATCCGCCGCAACTTGGAACTGAACTCCTCGTTCGACACGCCAGCCACCAGCAATTCACCTTGGTAGTAATCGATGTCCGTGATTGCCAGCGTATTGAGTGGCTGCCCGAATTCGAGCGTGGCAGAGGTTGGCACAGGCCCGACAGATATCGAGGAATGATCAGCGGCAGCCAAATCAACCAGTTCAAGCGCACCATTGTTGACCGACACGATGACGGCTTCGGCGTCTGGCCCATGCCCACGATGCACAGACAGGAAAATTTGCTTGCTGGGTTTATGGACGACCATGTCGTTGATCACGACCTGCTCAGGCTCAACACCCAAGATAGCTGCAATCTCCACATCAAGGTTGTCGAAGATCGTGCGCCCTTCAAAGGTCTGGGCGCGACCGAGTTGATAGCTAGATTGATCGGCAAGAGCGTCACCAAGATCAAAGGCATGGACCAGACCGGCCTTGGCATCGCCCACAAAAAGAGTATCGGCGTTGTCAAAAGCTAGCGCGCCTGCCGAAGACAGTGATTGTGCTTGAACTGCACTGCCTGCGGCCAGCGTCAAGGCGCTCGCGGTCAAAATGGATTTTGTCAGTTTCATAAGGATCTCCGTGTTTGCGAATAGATTGATCGCAAACTACGAGGTGCCAAAAATCTCTCTAGCCAGAAAAAAGTGACCACAAGGGCCGCAAAATGAGAACGCTGACAAGCTTCCTGTTTTGGCTGGCCCGTAGTATTAAACAGGACCTTCCGGCCGAAGGCACACACATGATAGCGAACGGAAACTCAACCATGGGCCAGATCGAAGACCTCCGCCTTTTCGTGAAAGTCGTGGACAGCGGCGGGATCGCCCGTGCGGCGGAAGAGATGAACATCGCCAAATCAGCCGTAAGTCGCAGGTTGGCCCAACTTGAAGACCGCTACTCTGTCCGCTTGATCGACCGCCAACCCCGAGTGTGGGAGGTCACGAGCGCCGGGCAAGAGCTTTACCAACGTGCCAGCCACATGGTGGCCGAAGTCGATGAGTTGGACGCTGACTTCTTGCAAGTGGGCCATACACTCAAAGGACCACTCTCAATCACCGTCGCGCGTGAGTTCGGACTGGCATACCTTAAACCGACGCTGTTCAAATTCGCCCAAGATCATCCCAACATCGACCTGACAATAGACTTCGATGACCGGACCGTTGATCTGGATAGTGAGAATTATGACCTCGCAGTGCGTGTCACAGAAACGGAACTGCAGGGGCTACACTGCCATCGGCTTGGCACCACACAGCACGGTCTATTTGCTAGCCAAGGGTACGCTGCAAGCCACCCATTGCCGGAAGACATCGAGGAGCTTACCGGACACCCACTCCTACACTACGGCGCCGAACGCCGTGCGACGTGGGCCTTTGAGAACGACGGAAAACGAAGAACAGTGAAGTTTCGCCCCGCCTTGAGATCCAACTATGGGACGTTTCTGCTTGATGCCGCTTTGAATGATGACGGGATCATTCGGTTGCCACTTTTCGTCGTCGATAGCGAGGTCCAAAAGGGTAAATTGGTTCCGGTTCTGCCGCATCTCAAACACGCCGATTACGGCATTTACGTCGTTCACAGCAGCAAGCGTCGGATCAACAAGCGCATGAGGGCAATGATTGATGCGCTGAGTGAGAGTTGCGTATCATTGAATGGCTGAGAATGGCGTGCTCACGCCGTCACCCGAAGACCGGACCATTAGATTTCTGGCGCCAGAGCAGACATTTATTCATCTTGCAGCATCGGTCAAAATGGGCTCTTTTGGCATCTTCGCCGCATTTTGCTCCAAGGTCAGCTATGGGTGTATATAGCCTGCTGATAAGAGGCGGGGTTTAGGCTCTGCCACAAATTAATTCAGCCAATCATTCTTCATCATAAAAATAGAATTTGCGGCGTGAAACGTCGCTATTCCTGATGAGGATTTTCCAGAGTGTTTCGCCAACAAATGCAAGGATGGCTCCCGCGACAGCAAGGTGCAGCAGGAAGAGTGTGTAAACGTCCCAGAAGTTGCCTGTCTCCGAGCGATACGAGATGAATCCTATGCTGCTAGCAACCAGAAGCAGGATGCCCATCAAGCGCAAAGTGTTGGCGAATTTATTGATCGGCGTGTTGGGGTCTTTTAGATGCTTCATCGAGTTGTTCGCCTTATCCAATGGCTGAAAAGAATAGCTTTGCCTCGCTTTGCGGCGATGTGCCCTTTGAGAGGGATTGCTCAAAAATGTATTGGGTGAATTTTTGGACTTCAGCGCTGGTAAAGGACTTTTCGTGCGCATTGGCATGCTCGAAAACAGCCTGCGCGGTTTCCCCGGCCAGACGAGCTGATTGCTCAATGTCAGGAACGGAGGTGCCAAAGACCAGCCAAATTAGGTTCTTATCGAACTCTTCGCAAAATTTGACTGCGATCGAGAGCGGCAACTCTCTCTTTTCAAGCTCGTAGTTTTTATAGGATTTGTCAGCGATCCCGAGTATCGCTGCGACCTTGCTTTGAGGGTAGCCCAATTGGCTGCGCACGCTGAGCATCCTTTGGCCAATCCCAATCAATACAGTTGACATTCGGACAAATGTTCCCATATTCGTACTTACGTAACCTTATGTGACGTATTCTGTCTAATCATACCGCTATTTGATAAAGAGGAAAGAACTATGGACGATTGTTCCCTGCTTACCCCAAGAGAACTGGCCGCTCAGACTGGTTGGCCTGAGAAGCGGATCAGGAAATTGATCTCGACGAAAAGTATTAGGTTCTTAGGAAATGGGGCCAATTTCCTCCTGCCTCAGAACGCCATCCATGACTACATCGCTCGAAATATGGTCGAACCATGCCAAGCGGAGGTGGCAGAAGATGAGTGACATTTTGCCATCATATACGACGCCGTGTGCCCTCGCGAAGCGTCTTACTGCTTCTCCAAGATTCGTGTCGGACACTGTTCGCGAACTTGGATGCTTTTGCAAAATTGGTCAGAAAGTAATTATGTTGGATCATCTTGTGGTCACGTTTATGGAGGCGATGGAATGCCGCTCAAAGTCTTTAAACGGAACAAGCTCTATAGCTACAGGGGCACAGTTGCCGGTAGGCGACTACGAGGCCCTACGGGAACAGCGGACAAGAGGATTGCTGAAAGGATCGCAGCCGAAATCGAAGCAAAAGCGTGGCAAAGTCATCTTGATGGACCCGGCGCAACGCTGACGTTTGCCCAAGCCGCAATTGCTTATAGACAGGCAGCGCGTGACGACCGGTTTCTTGATCGCGTAGAGGACTATTGGAAGGACACGCTTGTCCCGAAGATCACAGGCGAGGCTATCCGCCAAATGGCCCGTAAATTGTATCCTGGCGCGGCCAATGCCACTTTGAACCGTCAAGGCATCGTACCGGCGCAGGCGATCATCAACTACGCAGCGGATTTGGAATGGTGTGCACGGATCAAAGTCAAGCGGTTCAAGGTCAATGCTAAAAGAAAGACCCCTGCAACACGGGGATGGGTTGAAGCTTTCGCCCAGCAAACAGTTCAAGATGAGCTACACCACTTGGCTGCGTTGTGCCTGTTTATGTTCGGCACGGGAGCACGACGTGGTGAGGCATGTGCTTTGACTTGGGGTGACGTCGAGCTGTTTCAGAAGAAGGCCGTGATCAATCAAACTAAAATCGATGACCAACGCGTCGCGCACCTGTCGCCGCCAGTCATCGCGGCATTGGCGAACATTCCTTCAAACCGCGAACCTGACAGTCTGGTGTTTCATTATGCCTCTGGCGAAAGCGTGGGGCAGGTTTGGAACAACGTCATTGAGCGAGCGGGCATCGAAAAGCTTTCGCCCCACTGTTGTCGCCATGGATTTGCAACTTCAATGCTGCAGGCAGGGATAGACCCAAAGACTGTTGCGGTACGCGGCGGCTGGAAAGACGTTGGAACGGTAATGAAATTCTATGCTCATGCGATGGATGATCCGACCGTCACGGATGTGCTTTTTGGCACAAAATAGACACAAGACGAAAGCGCTTATCAGCCAAGTAGCTGTAAATAAAAGGAGATATAACAATGACTTGGACCCTTCGTTGGGGAAGGGTGTCCCACTGCTGGACATACGGAACCTCATTGAAAACGGCAACAGGCAAAGGAACTTGCCAAATGGGTTAATTCAGCTTTTTGGTCCACGATTTAGCAACGCGTGTTTCCGATCGGCACAAATTTGAACCCAAAAATGCGACTTTTTTTGGTAACGCCAAGTCTTAGAATCGGATGGCGCGCACCTAAGCTTTCAGTTCTTTGACGGCAAGATCTGAGCCGTGAACCTATCGCGATCCTATTATTTTGACGTAGTCGTCCCGTGGATCCTTGCGGCATTGATTGTTGTGTTCATGAACTTGACCGAACAGCCCTGAAAGGCTTGGCGGATTATCGTCATTGTGTGGCGAAAAATACAAACCTCGATTTCTAGATAACTCGTCCTGCCACTTGTGCGGCGAGGCGCCGTTTGTTCACATAGGAAGTAGATGTTTCCGAAATAATCCTAGCAAAGAGGCGGTAAGACTGGTTTATGCCGCCCCATGTTTACTGCGACCCTCCTGTGTGATCCCGCCAAACCCTGCCTCGAGGCAGCCCTGCCACAATCCCTTCGAAATGCGTGGGGTGGGGGCGATATTGTTTGGCTCAATCCTGACGTGGCCTGCGAATTTGCGCTGGGCCAGATGCCCGCGAATCTCTGGCAAGTCTGGGAAGATGTTCAAGGGACGGGCATCGATCTGGTCGTGCAGCCTTCGGTCAATCGCCGTAAGAAGATGTTGATCGCTGATATGGACAGCACCATGATCCAACAGGAATGCATTGATGAGCTGGCCGATGTGGCTGGTGTGGGCGATCACGTCAAAGCCATCACAGCCCGCGCCATGAATGGTGAGTTGGATTTCCACGCAGCCTTGCGCGAACGCGTGGGATTACTGAAAGATTTGCCCGAAACCGTGATCGCCGAAGTGATCGAGACCCGGATCACTTTAATGCCTGGGGGTCCTGTTTTGCTTGCGACGATGAAGGCTAAAGGGGCTTTCGCCGCGCTGGTATCTGGTGGGTTTACGGCGTTCACAGCCCATATCGCCGCTACGCTGGGCTTTGATGAAAATCGCGCGAACACGCTTGTGGTGAGCGATGGGAAATTAACTGGTGAGGTTGGCGACCCGATCCTTGGGCAACAGGCCAAGGTTGATGCTCTGGAGGATTTCACGGCCCAACTTGGGATTGGCGGCGAGGATGTGATTGCCGTTGGGGACGGTGCGAATGATTTGGGTATGCTGCAACGCGCAGGCACAGGCGTCGCCTTGCATGCAAAACCTTCGGTGGCAGCCCACTGTGATGTGCGGATCAATCACGGTGATCTGACTGCGCTGCTTTACCTACAGGGCTACACGGTCAGCGATTTTGTAGACTAGGCTGGAAAACCAGCTGCTGATTGGATCACGCCGCAATCGACGCCGCGCCAGTTTGTCACTCGCGCGTTATGGCGCTTCAGCGCTGCGGGATGATTTGCATCCAAAACACCCAATTTGATCAAGAGGGCTGCAATCGCACATTCGCTACCGCGGGAGGCCCCGTCAGAAATCTTTAGCGCCACACCCAATTTTTGCTCGGGCACGATCGCTACAAAGACACCGTCAGCGCCGGTTTTAATGGCGACTTTCCCATCCATAGCACGCATCAGTTCGGTGCAGGCGCGGGTCTCGCCTGCCACCATTTCAGGATACGCGCGCATGGCATTGGTCAGCCTGTCAGCGGCTTTAGATCTGGCGTCTGAACGGCCGGAAGCACTGGCAAAAAACGCCATAGACCGCGCAAGGCCAAAGACAGTGGTCGCGAAATTAGGGGCCGAGCACCCATCGATGCCATAGCCGGGGCTGTCCGTTTGGCTTGTGTCCTCGATGGCATCGCGCATGGCTTTTTGCAGCGGGTGATCCACTTCGATATATTCCGTCCCACCGCCGATATGTTTGTTCAAAGTCAAGAATCCCGTGTGCTTGCCCGAACAATTGTTGTGACTTTGACAAGGGGTTTCGCCGGCGCAGATCATGTCGTGATAGGCCTCTTTATCGCTTGGTTTTTGCGGACCGCATCGCAAGTCGTCCACGCTGAGGTCCAGATCATGTAACCAATCTCGCACGGCATTGGTGTGGATGTAGGCCCCCTGATGAGACGAACAGGCCAAAGCCAATTGTTTTTCCGAAAGACTAAACGCATCTGCAGCACCGCTTTCGATAAGGGGCAGGGCCTGCACCATTTTATAAGATGACCTTGGATAAATTATGGCCTCTGGATCCCCCCAAGCCTGTACAATTTGACCCGTCTCGTCGCAAATTACAGCGTGGCCCAAATGTTGACTTTCCAAGCGTTCCCCGCGCCAAAGTTCGACCATTGGAATAGGTTGTGTCATTTGGTCCGTCCTTTTTGGTCACAATGCAGCGATTTTCCGCACATTTAGGGGGTCACAGCCCTTTCCAGACTGGACGACTTTGAACTACACTACCATCATCGAGCATAGAACCGCCGATCTGCATAAAAGTGCCGTCAGATGCAACAGCAGTCCGGTGAAGATGAGGCAACCACAGCTTGGAGGCTGTATAATGATTTCGAATGTACTCCGCGGTATCGCGGCGAGTGTGGCTGTCGTTGTGGCAGCACAAGGCGCGTCTGCCCAGCAAAGCACCAATCAAGTGGCAGCAATCACAGATTGGAGCGTTTTTGAGGAAGCCAACCCAAAAGAGTGTTGGAGTGTCTCTGCACCTAAGGAAACCGTAAACACCCGTGGTGGCCGTGTGGTGGCCGTAACACGTAGTGATATTTTGCTGATGGTGTTCTACCGTCCCGGTCAAAATGTCAGCGGTCAATTGACGTTTACTGGTGGGTATCCATTTGCCAGCGGATCGACCGTTTCGATGCAAATCGGCGATGGGTCCTATGATTTGTTTACGGAAGGCGAATGGGCTTGGCCCGCGACACCTGCGGATGACGCCAAAATCATCGCAGCAATGAAACGCGGTGCGCAGGCGGTTTTGACTGCACGGTCCTCGCGTGGGACGCAGACCAAAGATACATTTTCCCTGCTTGGCTTTACCGCGGCCGTTGAGGATGCGGGCAAACGCTGCACAGGTTGATAGGTCCGATGCCTCTGGCGAAGATATTTTGACGAAAAAACGGGGCTGGGTGAGACACCCGGCCCTTTTGCATTCTGCAACGAATCTTATATGCAGGCGATCTGCAAAGGATTTAAACCATGACCCAAGCGCCGATTACTCAAGACGTGCTAACCATTCCGCGTAAACTGCCTGACGGCCCAATCAATTTGGTGGGGCTGACCCGTGACGTGTTACGCGAGACACTGATTGCCCATGGGACGCCTGAAAAGCAGGCCAAGATGCGCATGGGGCAGATTTGGCAGTGGATTTATGAAAAGGGTGTGCGATCCTTTGACGAGATGACCAATCTCTCCAAAAGCTACCGTGCCGACTTGGCTAAAGCGTTTGTGGTGGCCGTTCCCGAAGTTGTCACTAAGCAGGTCAGCGATGATGGTACACGCAAATATCTGGTGCGCATCGCGGGCGGCCATGAGGTTGAAGTGGTCTATATTCCTGAAACAGATCGCGGGACCTTGTGTATTTCCAGTCAAGTTGGGTGCACGCTGACCTGTTCGTTCTGTCACACGGGAACTCAAAAACTGGTGCGCAATCTGACGGCTGGAGAGATCATCGGGCAGGTTATGGTGGCCCGAGATGATTTGGGAGAATGGCCTGAGATTGGCGCGCGCAATACCGAGACGCGACTGTTGTCCAACATTGTTTTGATGGGCATGGGCGAGCCGCTTTATAATTTCGATAATGTGCGCGACGCCATGAAGATCGCTATGGATCCCGAAGGGATAGCTCTGTCGCGTCGGCGGATCACGCTGTCGACCAGTGGTGTTGTTCCAGAGATCGCGAAAACTGCAGAAGAGATCGGGTGCATGTTGGCGGTGTCCTTCCATGCGACCACCGATGAGGTGCGCGACACTTTGGTGCCGATCAACAAACGTTGGAATATTGAAGAGCTGTTGTCGGCGTTGCGGGCCTATCCCAAGGCGTCCAATTCCGAGCGGATCACATTCGAGTATGTGATGCTAAAAGGTGTGAACGATAGCGATGAGGACGCGCGAAGGTTGGTGCAGTTGATCAAAGGGATCCCTGCCAAGATCAATCTGATCCCGTTCAATGAATGGCCTGGCGCCCCGTATGAGCGCAGCGACTGGAAGCGTATCAAAAGCTTCTCGAACATCGTGTTTGATGCCGGCTATTCGTCACCGATCCGCAAGCCGCGTGGCGAGGATATCATGGCGGCCTGTGGTCAGCTCAAATCTGAAACCGAACGCGGCCGTAAATCCAAAGCCCAGATTGCTGCGGACGCTGGATTGTAAACAATCGGGCAGAAATGGGGCCATTGTGCCCCGAAATTAACGATACCTTGTCAGAATGCCGCCCTTTTGGCCCTGCAGAGTGAACTTAGAAACACTCTGTTTGGGATAGGGAAACACTGACATGACAATTTTTAACACTGATCCGCTGGTGGCCACTCAGGTCCGTAACCTCGTAACCGCTGAACGGCAGAAATCGCTCAGTACACGCGAATGGAAACATCGCCTTGCGGGCTATGGCTACTTGGTCGAAGACACTTTGCATGGCGAAGTGATTAAAACTCTGCGTCACGGCGAACCGGTATGCATGCTGGGGGCGTAATCGCCCCCAGCATGTGCTTAGAATACCAGAACACTGCCATCGATCTGCGACGCATCATACCCTTCCAAAACGATAACGATATTATCGTTCGAGGTGCCGACCCGAATGTATGTGCCGCCATTGCCAGACAGATTGGTAATCCAAAGATCCTGACCCTCGCGACCCGTTGCAGTCAGGTCCAGAATATCAACGCCCATTTCATAATCGGTGATGGTGTTCCACTGGCCTTCTTCAGCATTTGAAAAGTCGAACGTGTCGATCCCGGTGCCACCGGTTAAAGTGTTTGATCCAGCGCCACCATCGAGAAGGTCATTGCCTTTACCGCCGTCCATGGTGTCCCAGCCGCTTTCGCCGTAGAGCAGGTCATCACCGTCCCCTCCGTCAAGATCGTCGCCAAAGTCACCGCCATATAGGCTGTCTTTGCCAGCGCCGCCCTGTAATGTGTCCGCGCCCGACCCGCCATAAAGGGTGTCGCGGCCCGCACCGCCGCGCAACACGTCATTTGAGGTGCCGCCATCAAGGAAGTCGTTGCCTTTTTCGCCGCGCAGTTTGTCCTGCCCAGAGTGCCCATAAATCATGTCGTCGCCAGCGCCACCGAACAGTCGGTCTTCATCCGCGCTGTAGTTCGGAGCGTCTTCCGTAAAGCCCCAGATTATGTCGTCGCCAATCCCACCAAAAATCGTGTCATTGCCATACATTCCTGACAAGAAGTCGTCGCCGCTGCCACCAAGGATTTTGTCATTATCGTCGCGACCCCAAATGGTATCGTTTCCGGCTTTGCCATTTATGACATTATCGCCTGCTACGCCGTAAATTGAATCGTCAGCGCTGGCGCCAGTGATCTCGAACGCATCGTCAGTATCGTTGAAAACCCAACCGGTGTGGTCGACAGGTGTTCCATACATGTACTGAAGCGCCTCAACATCAAACGGGCCAAGCTCGCTAGGATATTCCGGCCAAGTCAAATTGTAGGTCATGACAGTGTTGCCGAAATTGTCTTCTTCCTCTTCCAGCGTGTTTTCGCCTTCGTGAGGGTGTTCCAGACCAAAGGCATGGCCCAATTCGTGCAGCATCGTCGTAAACCCGTAGGAGCCTTCGTCGTAGTCGCCATTGCTGTCGATAACCAAATCGCCATAGCTCACGGATGTCAGGGATGTACTTGGGTAGTTTGCCCAACCACCGTAGCCTGATCCGCTAGCGCTATAGATGTCGATCATACCGCCGGAGTCGACCTCGACCAAAATAATGCCTGCTGTAGCTTCAAAAATGTCGACAACATCATAGAAGTTGTCTTTTTGGGCTTGGGTGAAGGGCGTAAAACTGTCGGCGGCATAGGCGCCCTGATCGGGGGCTGGAACCTCGTCGGCGTTGGCGAAACTGTAGGTCACGATGACGGCAGTTTCCAGGTCGAGCGGATTGTTCCAACGCGCCCATGAATGGGTGTTGATCCCGAGCAGTGCGGTAAAGTCGCTGACTTCTGACATGTGTTAGGCCCCTAAGATGTGATTTGAGTCCTAACGTTGATATGGTTTCTATGGGGTAAGTTTTGAGCCAGTCTATGGCATCAATCTGACAAATCCCCAATTTTGGTAAACAGTGCGGATCGATTTTGGAAACAATAGGTCTAGGTTGGCCAGTTTTCCAAGATATCGACGGCTTCTTGCGCGGTCTCAACAAATCGGAACAACTTAAGATCATCAGCCGAGATGGTTCCGGCCTCTGACAACGCATCCCAATTGATGATGCTTTCCCAAAACGCGCGTCCAAACAACAAAAACGGCACGGATTGCATGCGGCCCGTTTGGATTAGTGTCAGTGCCTCAAAAGTTTCGTCTAATGTGCCAAAACCACCGGGAAAGACGGTCACTGCTTTGGCGCGCATCAGGAAATGCATTTTTCGGATGGCAAAGTAATGGAAGTTGTAACACAGCTCAGGCGTGACGTATTCATTCGGCGCCTGCTCGTGTGGTAGCACGATATTGAGGCCAATGGATTTGCCGCCCGCCTCCATGGCGCCGCGATTGCCTGCCTCCATCACACCGGGGCCGCCACCTGTAACAATTACATTGTCATGGCCGCCAGATTCGATTGATTTAAGCGTCATAAGCCGCGCAAATTCCTGCGCTTCGGCGTAATATTTGGACAAATCCGCCAGCGTTTGCGTGCGTGCTGTGTCTTTCTTGGCAGGCTCGGGGATCCGGGCCCCACCAAAAAGAACGATGGTTGAATTGATGCCAGCTGCATCTAATCCCATCTCAGGCTTGAGCAATTCCAACTGCAACCGTACAGGGCGCAACTCATCGCGGCACAAAAATTCCTCGTCCGCAAAGGCCAAGCGGTAGGCCGGGGCTCGCGTTTGCGGTGTATCGGGCGTTTGGGTCGCGGCTTCGCGATCCTGACCAGAATGACGGAAAGGGTGTTTACGTTCTTTATTCATGTCCAAAGCCCTGCTTGCATTGCGCCTTTTGCCCCTCTCGTCTATAGGCTGCGCAAAGTTAATGCCACATACGTTTTGGAGGGTTCTATGTCGAACGCACAGCTTGAGACCGCAATCGAAGCCGCATGGGATGCGCGCGACACGATCACACCAGCAACCACTGGAGAGACCCGTGAAGCCATTGAAGATACGTTGAACGCATTGGACAGCGGTACATTGCGGGTGGCTGAAAAGCAGGCATCGGGTGATTGGCATGTGAACCAGTGGGCCAAAAAGGCCGTGTTACTGGGCTTTCGTTTGAAAGATATGGAACCCCAAGAGGGCGGTCCGCAGGGCTCTACATGGTGGGACAAAGTCGACAGCAAATTCAAAGGCTGGGGCGACAATGAATGGGGTGCCGCGGGCTTCCGTGCCGTTCCAAACTGTATCGTCCGTAAGTCGGCGTTTATCGCCCCTGGTGTGGTTTTGATGCCGTCTTTTGTGAACTTGGGCGCTTATGTGGACGAAGGCACTATGGTTGATACTTGGGCCACTGTTGGGTCCTGTGCCCAGATTGGTAAAAACGTGCACCTGTCCGGTGGTGTCGGCATCGGCGGGGTTCTAGAGCCTATGCAAGCGGGCCCCACAATCATCGAAGACAATTGCTTTATTGGTGCGCGGTCCGAAGTGGTTGAAGGCTGCATCGTACGCGAAGGGTCCGTTCTTGGCATGGGGGTCTTTATCGGCCAGTCCACTAAAATTGTAGATCGTGAAACGGGCGAAGTGATGTATGGCGAAGTGCCGTCCGGTTCGGTTGTTGTGGCGGGTTCCATGCCGTCGAAAAACGGGGTGAACCTCTATTGCGCCGTGATCGTCAAAAAGGTCGACGCACAAACACGGTCCAAAACCAGCATCAACGAATTGCTGCGTGACTGATAAACCTAAAAAGAAACCCTCTCGCCAGCAGGTGTTTACCCTGTTGGTCGAGGTGGGGCGTTCGCCCGATGACGGGCTGCCGGGTGATGCAACTGGTGCCGCTTTGATGTGCTATGCTTCTGGCGTGGACGAGGCGGAGGCCGTACGCGAAACCGTGGCGATCCTCAAGCAAGCGGACCTGTCTCCCTTGGATGTCAGTGGTTACGGCACCTTGGATGAACGTTTGGCCGAGGGCCACGACATCAGCGATGAAGAGAAAGAGCTGATGCAGCGCGCACTGGATGAAAATAGCGTCATCGTTGCCCAAATGACCCCGTTCTATGACAAGGCCTAGCGCCTAGTTCGTGGAGCGGCCAAACCATTTGCGCAAAAGCGTGTCGTAGGTGCCATCTTCGCGCAAACGCAGCAAGCTTTGATTGATGGGTTCACGCAACGCGCTGCCCGTAGGCAAAATAAATCCATAGTTTTCAGACTTGAACGCGCTGCCGACCAATGTGGCTGTTCCGCGACCTTCGGTGTTGGCGTAATAAGCTAGGATCGGCGCATCAAACACCACGGCATCCAGTTGTTTGGCACCAAACGCTGCCAGCAGGCTTTCGGAGGTATCGAAGCTGGCATAATCTACCTCGCGTGCATCCAGATAACCGGCCGCAGTGGATTGCCCTATTGTGCCAACGGATCGTCCCTCTAGATCCTGAACCGAATTGATCGACCCCTCAATGGCGCTGACTGTCATCATTGCGGTGATATTGGCCACAAAGATGGACACAAAAAACAGCGAGAATATGACCAACATAACGCCCAACACGCGCCCCGCGGCGGTGCGGGGTGCACGTTCTTCAAACCCGCCGTTCACAACTAAATTTAGCGCCCACCAAAAGGCAGGAAACCCTGCTTCCTTGGCCTTAAGGTCAAAGTAACTCTGGGCTTTGCGTTCAAAACGCCACATTAGCATGCCTGCGGCCAACAATGCGGCAAAGGCCACCACGATCATCAAAAGAACATCCCGTGACCACAGGGCGCGCAGTGCGGAAGTGTTCGACAGATCCGACTGCACCATGATTTGCAGGCCCGACAAAAAGATAGGTTGCGAGAAATCAAACATCTGCTCGCGCGTGGCCGTGATCGAAATATTGGCCGCCCCAATGTCTGCCTGCGTGCTTTCAACACTGTCCAGCATGTCTGCAAACGTGGCCTCCCGTGCGATGGTCACGTCGCGTCCTAAATCCTCAGCAATCGCGCGGATCAAATCGATTGAAAACCCGCTTTCTTGCCCGTCTACCATCATTGAAAAAGGTGGACGCGTTACCGTTGAGACAGTGATATCCTGGGCAAACACCGGAAACAGGGCGGCAAAAGCCCAGGTCCAGATCATAGCAAAAAAGCCAAGTTTTAGGCGCATAAATCCCCCGATATGGCAGCGCATTACCCCAATTAGTTCAATTTTGGCAAAGATTTCAAGGCTATGCGCTATGCGGCTAGAATTCGGTTCAAAGTCATGGCCTCAAAGCCACGCAAGGACGGTGTGCTTTGCGTTGTATGGGCCTCGACATTGCAAAGCCGCGACATGGTATTTTGCGACTTCAGACCATTTTGCGCGCTGGTAGTCAGGTGCAGACTTTCCGTGAGGCAGCCATTTGCCCTGATCATGCTTTGATTGGTAAGGAAAACATGGGCGTAGCGCATCACCTTAGGACGCATTTCGATCATCGCCATGGGGCCATGGATCAAATCACGTGCCCGCACGAGGACACTTTCCTGACTGAACAAATATTCGACGTCTGGCCCGTCCAACGCGATCTTTTGATCCGCGGCCACGATTAAATCTTGGGTTAAGCCCAGATACGGCGCGCGGATCCTAATTGGCAAAGCAGCACCACGGGCAGGGCGCAGTCGCGATCCAGCCCACTGCACCTGTTGATCGGGTTGGCCGTGGCAAACAACCGTCATCCCGGGTCTAAGATCGCCCACGGTGCGCGGAGCCTTTTTGCACAAAACGGTTGTGCCCGAGGTCAATCCCAAAGGCACCCCCAAGGGTTCGACCTGATTGGAAACTGCAAAGAAGGCCAACCCATCGCAGTGCCTGCGTGTGCTTTGGGTCAGGGTCATATCGGCAAGCGCCCCCATCGGCATCGGGCGCGGAGCATCAAGATGGTTTTGATAAACAAGGCCCGTTGCAGGGACATAGACGCCCAGGTGACCCAGCCGCGACGGACCATCCCACGAATAGCTGATTTGAACGGTTCCGGCGAAATGGGCCAAAGGTGTGGGCAGAGCGTGGAGGTGGTTGTAGCGCCCCTGTTCAATATACATCCAAAACGTACCGCAAGTGGCCTTTTGAATGTTCACGCGCAAGGGCCAGTCACCACTGCATTTGTAGTCTAGAATGACGTGATCCGACGTGCTGGGCGTTAGCAAAACCTCGGCCAGAATGGTGCCTTTGGCCAGAACGCTGTCTGTTGCATTGGGTGGGCGATCGGGATTGTGCAAACCGCCCACACGAAAGGCAGGCTGTTCAAAATCGCAGAGGCCGATCCAGCTCATTCAGCGCAACCGGCCGGTTAGGCCGCTTTCGAGGCGAGTAAACGTGCCTCGAAATGGCGCAGTGTCCGGCGTGCTGCGGGGCTGTATCCTTTGCCCGTTTCAGGGTCTAATTCAGGGAAGATCTTGCAAATTTCCCGCACGACCTCGACTTCAAAGCAATTGGTTGTTTGCGGTCCCGGAAGGAAGCTCTCGGTTGTGAGTCCGCCTGAAAACACCACCTGATGTTTGTCAAAAAGCAAGTGCACATAGCGGACGTCCCCGCCGTCTATGCGTTGCACGGAGTGATCATTGATTAGATCTTTTGCCGCTACAAGAACCTCGGCTTCGCCAAAGAGGAGTTCCGCCAAAGCATCGCGGATCAAAACACGGTGCAACGGCGACACCATAAGTGTCTCATGGCGGCCAAAGGTGTTTGCGGCAATCTGTATCGGGGCGTAATCCCCTACGGCCGGAACTGTGCGCTGGCCGATCCAGCGCAGGGGTTGCGGGCCCTCATCCTTGGTCATCACCAGATCACCTTCGGCGAGGTCTTCGACAGGGGTTTGACCATCCGGCGTGGCAATAAGCGTGCCGGCCACAAAGCAAGGGATCGTATCAACAGTGACGATACCCGTATCTGTGTTACCGTTCGTATCTGCCACTTGGTAGGTAAAGTTGAAGGTGTCGGCATCACTGTCTGCTTCGACCTCGAACGTACCGTCCGCGTTCAATGTAATGCTGTCGCCCGATGCCAAAGTCACTGTACTGCCAGCCACAACGGCTTGGCCGTTGATATGAGTGACGGTCAAAGTGCCTGATCCGATGTCATTGCCCAAAACGTCGACTGTGTTTGTCCCGTTGATCAAAACTGTCGTGCTGTCGTCATCCGCGATGAGGCTGGTCTGAACGCTATTTCCAGCAATCAAAAGGCTGGAATCGTAGCTGCTGTCACCAACATCAGCGATCCCGATTTTGATCGAATTTACAGCCCCGGAGTTTACCGGAATGGTCAAGCTCATGGTGACAGTAAAGCCGTCCATTTCAGTGTTGAACTGGTCTTGGGTGTTGTCGTTATAGAGGTTGATGTTATCGACGTTGTTTACGTTGCCGACGCTGGTTGACCCGTCTCCTACGGAAAGGGGGACCAACGCGCCGTTGACCCAAACGCCTACGGCATCATTGTAAATCGAGTTGGAATATTCAGGATATTCATCCGAAGCAAAGACGAATTGCATCGTCATGAAATCGCCCGTTGGGATGAAATCCACCTCTAGAAATGCGGCATCATAGGTATTTGTGCCAACGGCGGCATTAAAGTCTGCGTTGTTGGTTTGCCCGAATGTGTTGGTTGAGGTGTTCGTATTTTGGTTTGATTGGCCAGTGGTATTGGTGAAATCCTGCGCCCGTCCAGTTGACAGGATTACGCCTGTATCGCCGGGCGTAACCCCGGGCGAGGTTGCGTCGCCATCCGTATAGATCCCTGACGATCGACTGTCGCCATTATAGGACGGCGCTGATCCAGCAGCCGTCACAATGGTCACGCCACTGCCAAAAATCTCCTGCGCCATCTCAAGTGCAGATGCGCCTGTGTCTATCGGAAGTTCCGATGCTGCAACCATTTTTCCGCCCCAACCCTAGGTCGAGACATGTGCAAACATATCCATCACGCCACTGCGCGATGTCTTAATTTGTGGGCTTTTTGATGCCCGCTCGATAGATGGACTCTGACGGTCCTTGATATGAATGCCCTGCCTCGGGTCATTGTTTTGTAAGCTCAGAGTATCGCTACAACTTTGAATTGTTAATCTTTTTTTAACAGTCTTTAAAAACTGTTGCATTTAGGGTTTGACGTTGGGTCAGCTTGAACATCAAGGGGCGGTCTGACAAACAAAGCATATGACACATACAGACCCAATTTCGTTGACAAGTGATCTTATTCGCTGCGCATCTGTGACCCCTGCAAATGAAGGCGCACTAGAAGTGCTCGAAGCGCTTCTGACGCCCGCTGGTTTCGAATGCACGCGTGTGGATCGCAACGGCATATGTAATCTTTTTGCCCGATGCGGCCCCAAGGGCGCACGCCGCAGTTTTGGCTTTAACGGCCACACCGACGTGGTGCCCATTGGCAATTTAGAGGATTGGACGCAGGATCCCTTTGGCGCGCAAATCGTCGATGGGATCATGTATGGTCGCGGCGCCACGGATATGAAAAGCGGTGTGGCCGCCTTTGCTGCGGCGGCTATTGATTTCAGCAAAGACCTGCCTGATGACGCGGCGTTGATCCTTGCCATCACTGGTGACGAAGAGGGCGACGCCCAAGACGGCACCACGGCCTTGCTCGATTGGATGGACGAGACAGGCGAAAAGATGTCGTTGTGTCTGGTCGGCGAACCAACCTGCCCCAATGAGATGGGTGAGATGATGAAGATCGGGCGCCGTGGCAGTCTGACAGCCTTTTTCACGGTCACTGGCAAGCAAGGTCATTCGGCCTACCCGCATCGTGCCAATAACCCGCTGCCTGCCATGGCGCGACTGATGGATCAGCTGGCCAGTCATAGCCTCGATGAGGGCACCGACCATTTTGACGCCTCTACCCTAGCAGTTGTGACCATAGACACCGGCAATCCCGCCACTAACGTGATCCCCGCCCAAACCAAATCGACGGTAAACATCCGGTTCAATGACATCCATTCAGGCGCATCCTTGTCCCAGTGGCTGAATGATCAGGCCGCCAGCGTTGCTGCGACTTTTGGCGTTGAAATTGATGTGCAAATCAAAGTCTCGGGCGAGGCTTTTTTGACCCCACCCGGGGAACTGTCACAAATTATCTCGGACGCGGTTATGGCGCAAACTGGCCGCCGTCCCGAGATGTCCACGACGGGTGGCACCTCGGATGCACGTTTTGTTAAAAACCACTGTCCTGTGGTTGAGTTTGGCCTTGTTGGTAAGACGATGCACCAGGTTGATGAATGCGTTCCTGTGGAACAGATTAGCCAGCTTAAGGCGATCTATGGGCAGATCCTGCAGGACTATTTTGCATGAAGCCCACATTGGTGGTGATGGTCAAAGAGCCACGTCCCGGTCGGGTCAAAACTCGGCTTGGCCGCGATATCGGAATGACAGCGGCAGCATGGTGGTTTCGACACCAAACACGGCGGGTTCTGCGCCGTTTGACCGATCCACGCTGGCACCTGATTTTGGCGGTGTCCCCAGATTATCAGGGTCTAAACAGCCGCATTTGGCCTGAAAACCTGCCCCGCGTGGCCCAAGGCAGCGGGAACCTAGGCGACCGCATGGGGCGTTTGATGCGCGGGTTGCCAAAAGGGCCGGTAGCGATAATAGGCGCTGACATTCCCGGCGTCACCCCAGTTCATATCAAAGCAGCTTTTGAAGCGCTGGGCACCCATGATGCGGTTTTTGGACCTGCGCCAGATGGCGGGTATTGGTTGGTCGGGCTCAAGCGTAGCCGCGCTGTGCCCAATTGTTTGTTTCAGGGTGTGCGTTGGTCGTCCGAATTCGCTTTGGCTGACACGAAGGCCTCCATGCCTGACCTGAACATTGCGGAAATCGCAGTTTTACAAGATATCGATACTGTCGCTGACCTGAAAACAGGCTAGATTGCTGTTAAGTTAGATCTCTAGGTCGTGAAACATGGTTCATATCCCACTCAAGTCTGAAATTCTGGAATGGATCAGTGACAATCCTACCCTGACCAGCAAACGCGATATCGCCAAGGCCTTTGGGATAAAAGGTGCAGCGCGTATCGATCTCAAACGCCTCCTGAAGGAGCTTGAGGCAGAAGGCCATCTGCGCAAACAGAAAAAAACCTATCGTGATCCTGACAAGCTACCGCCAGTGAACGTGTTGCAAATTTTGCCGCCCAATACGGACGGTGATCTGTTCGCACGTCCTTTAGAGTGGCAAGGCGACGGGCCAGAACCCGTGATACTGATGATGACGCGTGCGTCCGATCCTGCACTGGGCGAAGGCGACCGTATTTTGGGGCGTCTGACCGAAGTCAAAGACCAAGATTACGCCTATGAAGGCCGCCTGATCCGACGCATCGGAACCAATCCACGCAAGATCCTTGGCGTGTTTCGTAAAGGTGCCGAAGGTGGTCGCATTGTCCCTATCGATAAGGGGGCGGACAAAGAATGGCACGTACCTGGTGATGCTATCCATGGGGCCAAGGACGGCGAATTGGTCGAGGCTGAATCAGCGGGACCCAAAGCACGCATAGGTCTGCCCAAAGCACGGGTTATTCAGCGGCTGGGCGATCCTTCCGCCCCAAAGGCGGTCTCGCTCATTGCGATCCATCAGCATGGGATCCCTGACGATTTCCCAGACAAAGTTGTGGCTGAGGCCGACGCAATGACGCCTGCGGGGCTGGAGGGGCGCGAGGATTTGCGGGATCTGCCGCTTGTGACGATCGATCCCCATGATGCGCGCGATCATGATGATGCATGTTACGCTCACGCGGATGACGCAAAGGACAACATCGGCGGTTTTGTAATCTGGGTGGCTATTGCCGATGTGGCGCATTACGTCACCCCTGGGTCCGAATTGGACAGCGAGGCGCGTAAGCGCGGCAACTCAACCTATTTTCCTGATCGTGTGGTTCCGATGCTGCCAGACCGCTTGTCTGGGGATCTGTGTTCCTTGCATGAGGGCGTCGAGCGGGCCTGCCTTGCTGTGCGCATGCGTATTGATGCTGGTGGGGCAAAGCTGGATCACAGCTTTCACCGGGGATTGATGCGCTCGCCTGCAGCTCTGCATTACGAAGAGGTTCAAGAGGCCATTGATGGCACCCCAAATGAACGGTGTTCGGCTTTATTAGACCCTGTTTTGAAACCCCTTTATGATGCCTACGCAGCCCTGCGTCGTGCCCGCGCAGATCGACAACCATTGGAACTGGATCTGTCCGAACGGCAAATTGTTTTGGCTGAAACCGGTGAAGTCACATCAGTAAATTTCAAAGAGCGCCTTGATGCCCACAAGTTGATCGAGGAATTTATGGTCTTGGCAAATGTGGCTGCTGCCGAAACTTTGCTGGCCAAAAAACAACCTCTGTTGCTGCGGGTCCACGAAGAACCAGCCCCGGAAAAACTGGAAAGCCTGCGTGAGGTGGCGCAATCTGCCGGCCTAAATTTAGCCAAAGGCCAGGTGCTGCAAACCCGACACTTGAACCAACTTTTGACTGCCGCGCGCGAAACGGATCATGCAGAACTGATCAATATCTCGACCCTAAGGTCCATGACGCAGGCCTACTACAGCCAACAAAGTTTTGGCCACTTTGGTCTGGCGCTACGGGCCTATGCACATTTCACCTCGCCCATTCGACGCTATGCCGATTTGATCGTCCACCGTGCTTTGATCAGTGCCCATGGCTGGGGTGATGACGGCCTCAGTCCCGAAGATATTGAGATGTTGGAAAGCACGGGGCAACAAATTTCGGATACAGAACGGCGCTCTATGACTGCCGAGCGTGATACAACAGATCGGTATCTGGCGGCTTATCTCTCTGAACGCGTGGGCAGCGAATTTAGCGGGCGTATCAGTGGACTTCAACGGTTTGGAGCCTTTGTAAAGCTGGATGAAACTGGCGCGGATGGGTTGGTGCCGATTCGAAATCTGGGTCGCGAATATTTCCACTTCGACGCTGAGGTGCCCAGTCTGATGGGATCCGATACGGGGATGATGATTACTGTGGGTCAGCGCGTTTTGGTCAAATTGGCCGAGGCCACACCAGTGACAGGTGGGCTGATGTTGGATTTGATTAGCATCGAAGACAAAGAGATGCCTAAAGGCCGTAGTCGGTCAGGTGGACGTCCCCCCAAACGCAAACTGGGCAGTGCCAAACGCAAGGCTGCTAAAACCAAACGCAAAGTCAGCCGAACACGGCGCTAAGCACGGGGCAGATCTAAGGATTGGTCAAAATCCGCTCACTTACGCAGCAATCGGGAAATTGATCTGATTTTCCCCTCACAATGACGCAGATTGCTTCCAGAATAGAAACAATCCAGTTAATGGTATGGTAGCGGTATGCAGGTTCGACGCAGTATGTTCAAAGTCTCTCTGGCCCTTGGCCTTGTTTTAGCGTTTGGCGCGACAGCCAGCGGTGCAAATGCCCCGGCACAATCAATGCGGCCCATGGCGCGCAGTGTTGAGCCCGTTCAGGCCAGCTTTGTGGTGCCCACGTTGCGCACCTCTTTGCGGCCTCAGGCCCGGCCAGCGCGCGCGCCGCAACTATCACCCCAATCACAGGAACAGGCTCAGGTGCAAACGGTCCAAGCCTCTGCGGCGGATGCAGGTTTTCAACGTTGGATTTCGGGTTTCAAACGCCGTGCCAGCGCACAAGGGATCTCACAAACGACTCTAGACGACGCATTTCGCAATGTGCGATATAATGCAGGGGTGATTAAAAAGGATCGCAACCAGTCCGAATTTACCAAGCAAATTTGGGACTATCTGGACAGCGCTGCCAGCCCGACACGGGTTAAGAACGGCAAAGCCGCTTTGCGTAAATATGGCCGCGTGCTGCAAGAAATTGAAAACCGTTATGGCGTCGAAAAAGAAGTCGTTGCGGCCGTGTGGGGGCTAGAAAGTGCATATGGTGCCCACCGCGGCGATACGCCGTTAATCGAAGCCGTATCGACTTTGGCCTATGATGGACGGCGCGGAAAGTTCTTTGAAGCGCAATTGGTGGCCGCCTTGAAGATCATCCAAAACGGCGATGTCAGCGCACGCAATATGACCGGTTCATGGGCTGGCGCTATGGGCCATACACAGTTTATCCCGACGTCTTATGAAGCCTTCGCCGTTGATTTTCGCGGCGATGGAAAGCGCGATATTTGGTCCGACGATCCAACAGACGCTCTGGCCTCTACGGCGGCGTATCTGGCGAAATCTGGTTGGCGCAAGGGTATGCCGTGGGGCGTGGAAGTGCGCCTTCCTAGGGGGTTCGACTATTCTTCTGCGCGCCGCAACAATCGGCAATTGCCTAGTGCGTGGGCAAAACAAGGCGTTGTAGACGTGCAGGGCCGGGCTGTGCGTGATTTTGGGTCAGCGTCGATCTTGCTGCCTGCCGGTGCCCAAGGTGCAGCGTTCATGATCTTTTCAAACTTTGCCGCGATCGAGAAATATAACAAAGCGGACGCCTACGTCATTGGGGTAGGACATTTGTCGGATCGCCTCAAAGGTGGCCCCGAAATTCAGGCAAGTTGGCCGCGTGGTTATAAACCTCTGTCATTCAAGGACAAACAACGGATGCAACGGATCCTGACCCGCAAGGGTTTTGACACAGATGGTGTAGACGGGATCATCGGCCCCAACACGATCAATGCAATCCGCGCCTTCCAAAAATCGCGTGGTGTGACACCGGATGGGTTCCCGTCTGAGGCCTTGATGAAATTACTAAGAGGGTAATTCGGCGGTCTCAGTCCTTGGAGTGGCGGATGCCTGCATTGGGGATTTCTAAACAAAGAAAAATTAAGTGCGCCTTGTCGCGCAAACAATGGGAAAGGTCGTGCACCTTTACCTCGCTTACACCAAGTTCAGAGAGTTTCGAATTTTTGAGAGCTTTCGCTGCGTGATTTCCGAATGTCTTTTCACGTCTGACAGTCCGTTTGGGTCAATGGTGTGACGAACATGTCAAAGGCATTTGATGTTCCACAAACTGGGTTTCCTCGCCGTTAGGGATCGTCGGCGTTCGTGCTGGAGGCCGTTCCCCGATAATCATCCAACTGCTGCAATTTGGGGCGCTTTGCTGAAAACGTTCAGGTCTCTTGGATGCATAGCGCGGGTTTGAGTGATTTTGTTGAGGACGGGAATGTCCTTTTGAATAAGTGAGAGTTGGGGGCGCTGTCCCATACCTGGGGTCAAGCGGTGGCGGATCAATCCCACTGGGTGCGTGCGCAGGGTCAGGCGCATGGCGACGTAATCTTCAACCACCTCTTCGCCTTCGGTCATTGCGGGCAGGTTGGCGGCGGGTTCGACAATCCCTTCACCGTCTAGATCATGGGCAAACAAAGGTAGGGGCTTGTCCCCGGCTAAGGCCTTGGCGTCCCAAAGGGCCTGTCGTCGTGTGAGGCCAATACTAAAAAAGGCATCAGCCTCGGCCAGCAGAGTAATCAGTTTCGGTGCCATGCCCGAACGCCGCCAGACGTCTTCTACGCTGAGGTAGCCATTGTTGCGAGCAGTGGTTAGCCATGTCACATCATCCTCGGGCAAGCCTTTGATCTGGCGCATACCAAGGCGCACGGCGAGGCCGCCATTTCCATCAGGCTCCATCACATTGTCCCAAAAGCTGTGGTTGATGCAGACCGGGCGTACCTCGACCCCGTGTTCGCGAGCGTCGCGCACGATCTGGGCAGGGGCGTAAAATCCCATGGGTTGGGAGTTGAGCAAAGCGCAGGCAAAGATGCCGGGGTGGTGGCATTTCAACCATGCGCTGGCATAGACAAGCAGGGCAAAACTGGCGGCATGGCTTTCGGGAAAGCCGTAGCTGCCGAACCCTTCGATCTGGGAAAAGCAGCGCTGGGCGAACTCATCCTCATACCCGTTGGCCTTCATTCCTTGTAGGAAGCGGCGTTTGTGTTCTGTGACATTGCCGTGCTTTTTGAACGTTGCCAGTGCACGGCGTAGCCGGTCGGCCTCGGACGGATCAAAGCCTGCGCCAACGATGGCGATTTGCATGGCTTGTTCTTGGAACAAGGGCACGCCGAGGGTTTTACCCAGCACCCGCCCCAGTTCATCTGAGGGGAATGTGACCACCTCTTCACCATTGCGGCGCCGGATATAGGGGTGAACCATATCGCCTTGGATCGGGCCAGGTCGCACGATGGCGGTTTCGATCACCAGATCATAAAAACAGCGCGGGCGCATGCGCGGCAGGAAGTTCATCTGTGCACGGCTTTCGACCTGAAAGACGCCCAGACTGTCGGCTTTACACAGCATGTCATAGACGACCGGATCTTCTGGGGGGAGGGTGGCCAGATCGTAATAGGTGCCGTGGTGCTGTTCGATCAGATCAAAGGACTTACGGATACAGCTGAGCATGCCAAGCGATAGCACATCGACTTTGAGGATGCCGAGTGTATCGATGTCATCCTTGTCCCAACAGATCACCGTACGGTCTTCCATTGTGGCGTTCTCGATGGGGACCAGTTCGTCCAATCGTCCCTGAGTGATGATAAAGCCACCCACGTGTTGCGAGAGGTGACGGGGGAAGCCGATGACCTCGTAGATCAGTTCCATTGTCTGGCGCAGGGCCTTATCATTTGGGTCGAGGCCGATTTCGCGCATGCGTTCGGCCTCGAGACCCTTCGAGCTAAAAAACCCCCACAGTTGTGAGGACATGGCAGACAGCGTGTCTTGGCTAAGGCCCATGGCGCGGCCCACTTCGCGAATGGCACGTTTGCCGCGATAGTGGATCACTGTGGCGCAGAGGCCAGCGCGGTGACGACCGTATTGTTTGTAGATGTGCTGGATGACTTCTTCGCGTCGTTCGTGTTCGAAATCGACGTCGATGTCTGGTGGTTCGTTACGGGCCTCAGAGACAAAACGCTCAAACACCATAGTGCCCACTTCGGGACTGACGGAAGTGACGCCAAGGCAATAGCATACTACGGAATTGGCGGCGGATCCGCGCCCTTGGCATAGGATTTCGCGCGAGCGGGCGAAGTGGACGATATCGCGCACAGTTAAAAAATAGGGTTCATATTTTAGTTTGGCGATCAGGGTCAGTTCGTGTTCCAGCATCTTGACCACTTTATCTGGCGGTCCTGCGGGGTAGCGCCAATGCAGCCCTTCATGGGCGAGACGCGACAGGCGCTGGCTGGCGGTTTCCGCGCCAGTGACTTCTGATGGGTATTCATAGCGCAGCTCGTCCAGGCTGAAGGTGCAACGATCCAGAAGGGTCGCGATATTTGCCAATGCCTCTGGGTAGTTTTTGAAGATGTGGCGCAGTTCAGAAGGGCTGCGCAATCGTTCCTCTGCATTGGTTAGGGCGGTTGATCCGAGGTCCTGAACTTTACAGCCCAAGCGGATCGCTGCCAGTACATCTGTCAGCTTGCGCCGCTTGCCATGATGCATTTTTGGGCTGGCGCTGGCGATTGTGGGGATATTGAGGTGAGTGGATATTTCGGTAATTTTGGCAAATCGTTTTGCGTCTTGCCCTGTGTAGCTGGGGGCCATGAGCAGGGAAGTGTTTTGACCAAAGCGGCGCGTCACCTGTTGTGCAAATTGCCCCCATCCGCCCGCGCCGGAGTGCTGCTGGCCCGCGTGTGGCGGGTGGATCAACAGCATCAGGTTCGCACCATGCTCTAGCAGATCAGCGGTATGCAGGAGGCAATGGCCCTTGTCGGCACGCAAGCGACCTGCGGACAAGATACGGCACAGCCCGCCCCACCCTTTACGGTTCAAAGGGAGTGCGGTGATCTGCCAGCCAGCCTCAAAGACAAGGCGCGCAGCAGGCAGCAGGCGTGGCGTGTTGTAAATCGCAGCGGAGCTATGGCCCTGCAGATGCGATGGTTTTGGGGGCCCGATCAATCCAGTGCTTGCGTCAAAATCACGACGCTTTTGCACAAACCGTGTCACCTCACGGCAATGGGCATGGGCGCGGACAATACCAGCAACCGAGTTTTCATCGGCAATGGTCAGGGCCTCTAGGCCTAAAAGGGCGGCCCGTTCAACATATTCCTCGGGGTGGGAGCCGCCCATGAGGAAGCTGAAATTTGAGGTGATATTCAGTTCTGCGAATCTCATACCCCAGTATGTTCACATTTTGTTCTCATTTTATAGAGGCGTTGTGCCGCGCCTTAAACGCGGTCCAGCCGGATCATTAAATAGCGATTGTACATACAGAAATTTTCAGCAGACCGGGTTTGTTGGTTCAGGCGTTGATCCAGTTTGACCCGTTTACGTTCTGATATCAGCGCGCGGATCACTTTGTTCAAAGTCCAGCGCAGTTTTGGTCGTTTGGCGGAAAGTTCGTCATCAATCCGGCCAATCCCATAGCCAAACACGTTAAACAATGCTTGCTCCAGCTCGACCGAGCCTGCCACCGCTTTTGTGATATCTTCTTCAGAGGTGATGCGCAGAGGCTGCTCGGCCAAGAGATCCCGAAACAGGGTTTCACGATGCCCGCCGCCCACGGTCGCGGCTTTGGGTTGGATTTTATAGGCAGGGGTGCGGAAGCAGTCACTGACGATGATCTGGCCCTTGGGGGTCAACATTGTCAGACACTTAGGCAAGCCATCTTTTAGAGGGATATATTGGAACGACTCCGAGAAAAGACACAGATCGAAGGGTTTGCTGTGTTCAAAGTCTTCGAACATCATTTGATGCACGCGGGCTTTGGGGGCATTTGTGCGACACCGCTCTGCGAGAAAATCAGAGGGCACAACAATCTCGACCTCATGCCCCAGCGCCAGTAGTTTTGCGGCAGTCTCACCTGCGCCACCACCGATATCAAGGATGCGGCAAGGCGTGGTTGGCAGCAGTTCAAACAGCTTTTCCGTATAACGATCTTGGGCCGTGCGCAGATTGCCTGCCGTCACTTCAAGATCCGTCCATAGCCCATAGTGCAGGTTCTCTGCACCAGTGACCCATTTGGTAAAGGCCAGACCAATGTCCAGTCCAATTGCCTGCGTATTCAGCTTTTGTTTTGCCATAACTAGCCCTTAGCCCATGGGTTCCATCAAGGAAAGCCTTTAGCGCAGGGCCTGCTTGCCGTCACAGTCTTGGCCGCGCATACAGGCGGTGACTTGTGCGATCATCGCGGGTGTCGGATCGGCGAAAGCCACGCCCCCGCAGGGATTGATCGAAAGCGAATAGACGCCGTCCTCAGCGCGCAAAAAGGCGATAGTATCGCGGCCTGACGTCATGGCCGCGCACCACGGGCCGAGGCACTTAACGTTCAAAACCAAGTCTGTGGCAAACCTGTTCTGAAACCCATCCATGGACAGAGATTTTCCAAGAAATCTAGCTGGGATTGGCGTGTTTGGCGTGGTTAAATTAGGGTTGTGTTGGGGCGGCTTTGGCAACGCGCCCTCGTCAAAATGGAACGTCCCATGGACCACAACATAGCGTTCTGGGGCTGCCGCAAATCGTTGAAAGCTGGTAGCGATATCAGTGGCCAAGCAACTGAGCGCGTGGAGCGGACCGGCCGCAAAAAGAGCGATCAGGAACACGAACGCCCTCATAAATACCCCTCAAATTCAGCGAAAACTGCCGAATAGACATCCTGTTTGAACGGGACGATTTTTTGCAGAAGCTCGTCTTTGCCCATCCACGTCCATTTGGAAAACTCAGGATGTTCGGTTTCGATATTGATATCCGCGTCTTGGCCCAAAAACCGAAACAAGAACCATTTTTGTTCCTGCCCGCGATATTTGCCCTTCCAAAGCTTGGGCACCAATTCATGGGGCAGATCATAGGGAAGCCAGCCATCAGACTGGCCCAAAATTTCAACAAGATCTGAGGTGACGCCAGTTTCTTCTTCCAACTCGCGCAGGGCGGCAACCTCAGGATCTTCGCCGGGATCAATGCCACCCTGAGGCATTTGCCAAGCATCCATATAGCGATCCAACCGTTGGGCCGCGAAAATCTGGTTGTGTTGGTTGATCAAAACCATTCCGACATTAGGCCGGTAGGGCAGTTGCGCTATCTCTTCGGGCGTCATGCGGCGACTTTCGTGTCATAGAATAGAAAAAGGGCAGACACTTTGGCCTGCCCTAAGTCGGTTTAGTCTGCTGAAGGCGAAAGCGCCGACAGGCCTTTGAGGATATCGATGGCATAGGCCAATTGATAATCATCGTCACGCAATTGAGCAGCCTCTTCGGCGCGGGCACGATCCTCTTCGATCTGCCGAATTTCGTCCTCGGACAGGCTATCGTTGTTCAGACTGCCTCGTAGATCAGCTTCGGTGCGTGTTGGACGCGCTGTATCCTCGTCTTCGTCCTCTTCGACCACGCGGCGTGGCTGTTCAACGATGATGTCAGGCGAGACACCCAAAGCCTGAATAGAACGCCCTGAAGGGGTGTAATAGCGCGCGGTGGTCAGACGCATCGCACCGTCACCGCGCAATGGCATGACTGTCTGAACCGATCCTTTCCCAAAGGATTTTGTGCCGATCACAATCGCCCGACGATGATCTTGCAATGCACCGGCAACGATCTCGGATGCCGAGGCAGAGCCGCCATTAATCAATACAACAATCGGTTTGCCTTGTGCCAAATCACCCGGCTGTGCATTAAACCGGTCCCCATCCTGAATATTGCGGCCACGGGTTGACACGATTTCACCCTTTTCAAGGAAGGCATCGGACACACGAATAGCTTGCGACAGCAAACCACCCGGGTTGTTGCGCAGATCTACGATCACACCGTTGATTTTGTCGATGCCGCCGGCCTCTTCGATTTGTTTGGCCAAACCATCACGCAGGTTGGGGAAGGTCTGATCGTTAAAAGTCGTCACACGCAACACAACGCTTTCGGCTTCTGTGCGGGTGCGGACAGCGGTCAATTTGATGATGTCGCGCACAATCGAGACATCAAACGGTTCGGGCGCATCTTCACGCACAACAGTGATGATAATCTCGGATCCAACAACGCCGCGCATCATATCAACGGCTTCGTCCAAAGTCAGACCCAGAACACTTTCGCCATCCACATGCGTGATGAAATCACCCGCCTCGATACCCGCAGCATCGGCTGGGGTCCCATCAATTGGCGAGACAACTTTTACAAAACCCTCTTCTTGGGTCACTTCGATCCCAAGGCCGCCAAATTCGCCACGGGTCTGGACCTGCATGGCTTCTGCATCATCGGGGGGCAAGTAGCTGGAGTGCGGATCAAGCGAGGTTAGCATGCCATTGATGGCCGCTTCGATCAAATCGCCTTCATCGACTTCTTCGACATATTGTGCGCGGATGCGTTCAAAAATGTCACCAAACAGATCAAGCTGCTCATAAACGCTGGATTTCTGAGCGTTCTCTTGCGCCACCAATGGGCCTGCGATCTGGGTTGTCACAATCACACTGGCCAAGGTGCCTCCCAGTGCTGCCATCACAAATTTCTTCATAGCGTTGTCATTCCTTTGTCAGGTCGAACCATTGTGCCGGATCACTGGGCGTTGGTCCACGTCTCAGTTCAATATAGAGGGTTTCTGTCCGGCGTCTTGGGTCAATTCGCGCACTCGCCGTCAAATTACCGTCAAGTGGCAGGGTTGTACCGCCCATCAGTCCAACAGGCGTGCCTTTTGGCAGCACATCGCCGATCGCCCCAAAGGCCTGCTGCATGCCTGCAAGGATCAGCAACGTATCATTGGCTGGTTCCAAAATAACGACGGTGCCGTAGTCCAGCAAAGGTCCTTGATAGCGCAGCGTTGCAGCCACCGGGCTGGTCACCATGGCTGCGGGGGCTGTGGCTACGATCCAGCCGGGGCGTTTGATGCCAGCTGCATCGGCCTCTTCAAAACTACGCAAGACAGCACCGTCCACAGGCAAGGGAAGCTGCCCTTGCAAACCGTCAAATTCAGGCAATGTGCCACTTTCGTTGGCGTCGATGAGGCCTGTTGCAAAGGCCCCCAGTGTTTCGGTCGAGCTGATCAGAAGCGCGGTTTGGACAGGGTCCTCGGTAAATCGTTTGGGCAGATCTGTGCGGTTGGCAATTGCATCTGACAAAGCAGTACGCGCGATTTGGACTTTGCTGAGGGCCTCTTTCAGTTGCTCTGTGGCATCTGATTGAAGCTGCCGCAGAACGCTGACTTCATCCAGTTGCGCCTTCAATACATTCGCCTCGGCTCGCAAAGATGGGGCAAGTTCCCCAACCAACATACCAGCGCGGGCTGTGCCCAATGCGCCTGCGGGATGCATCAGACTAAGCGGACCACTGGCGCGGCCAATGCGCTGCATGCTGGCCAAGAGCCGCTGCAATTCAAGGTCCTTTTCAGCAAATGTCGCTTCAATCGCTTGCTCGCGCAGCGCTGCATGACGCAATCCATCGCGCATAGCCGCCAGCCCGTCTTCAAAAGCGTGTACGGTTTCGGTCAAGGCCGTAACACGATCTTTGGCCGATTGTGCAGCGTCCAAAGCGACCACCGCCGCCTCCAGTTGCTGCGAGGCCAAACGAGCATCTTGCGACGGATCAGATTGTGCCGACGCAAAACCTGCCCAACATATCAACGAAAAGGCCGCAAATATCCTCACGCGATCAGGTTCTTTCCGGTCATTTCGTCAGGTTTTTTGATACCCATCAGGTGCAACAGAGTCGGGGCAAGATCTGCCAAACGCCCATTGTTCAATTGCACGCCATCAGGACCACCAACCAAGGCAACAGGCACGGGATTGAGCGTATGGGCCGTATGGGGGCCACCAGTTTCAGGATCGATCATCATTTCGCAATTGCCGTGATCCGCTGTTAGGATCATCGCCCCACCAGCGGCCTTTAGGGCCTCCATAACCTGCGCTAAACCGGTATCAACAGCCTCGCAGGCCGCAATAGCGGCATCCAAATCGCCCGTATGACCCACCATGTCGGGATTGGCGAAGTTGGTTACAATCAGATCATACCCGGCCTCAATCGCATCGACAAAGGCCTCGGTTACTTCTGCTGACGACATCTCGGGCTGCAAATCATAGGTCGCGACATTGGGGGATTTTGGCATTTTGCGATCTTCACCACGTTCGGGTGTTTCCTGCCCACCGTTCAAAAAGAAGGTCACATGGGGATACTTTTCGGTTTCCGCCAATCGGAATTGCCGCCGCCCCTGCTGTGCCACCCACGCACCCAGCGTGTTGACAATTTCCTGTTTCGGATAGGCCGTTGTCATAAAGCCGTTGTGTGTGTCCGAGTATGGCACCATGCCCAGTAATCCCGCCCATTTTGGCCGCGTGCCTGTCTCAAACTCGGCAAAATCTGGTGCGCCAATGGCCAACAGGATCTCGCGGGCCCTGTCAGACCGGAAATTGAGGCAAAAGAAACCGTCGCCATCTTTGGCCCCTGTATAGTCGCCGATCACAGTGGCTGAGATGAACTCGTCGGTTTTGTCAGCGGCGTAGGCTGCATCAATGGTTGCGGCTGCGCTGTCGGCCTGCGGACCTTGACCCTTGATCATTGCATCATAAGCGGTGCTGACACGGTCCCACCTGTTGTCGCGGTCCATGGCAAAATAGCGACCGGTGACTGTGCCGATCGTGACGCCCGCGGGCAGGCTGGCATTGAGTTGTTCAAAATAAGTGTGGGCCGACGAGGGCGCCACATCACGGCCATCGGAAATGGCGTGCAACACAACGGGGACACCGGCATCGACAAGGGTCTGACACGCAGCAACCACGTGGGTGATATGCCCATGCACACCACCATCCGAGATTACACCCATCAAATGCGCCGTCCCACCACTGGATTTCAGCATGTCAGCAAAGTCCACAATTCGCGGGTTGGTGGCAAAACTGCCGTCTTCAATGGCCAGATCAATCTGGCCCAAGTCCATCGCAACCACGCGTCCAGCCCCAATATTGGTATGGCCCACCTCGGAATTGCCCATTTGCCCCTTGGGCAGTCCAACATCGGGACCATGAGTGATCAGTGTCGCATTTGGGCATTGGGCCATAATGGCGTCATAGGTTGGCGTCCGCGCCAAAGCTGGGGCATTGCCTAGGCGCTGATCGCTCAGACCCCAGCCATCAAGGATGCAAAGGACAACCGGTTTGGGGGCCTTGGTCATGGAATTTCCTGTGTGTTCAAGCGCGATGATATGGACTGCCTGCCAAAATAGACGCCGCGCGATAAAGCTGCTCAGCTAGCATAACGCGAACCATCATATGGGGCCAGACCATGGTCCCGAAAGACAGGCTAAAATCCGCAGTTTGTCTGAATGCGGGGTCAATGCCGTCCGCGCCACCAATAACAAACGCCACGTCGGCCCGGCCGCCATCGCGCCATTTGGCAAGGTTTTGGGAAAATTGGGGCGAGGTCAGCGTCTTGCCGCGTTCATCCAAAGTGCAGATTAACGCGCCTTTGGGAATGGCCCGCTGCAACAACACCGCTTCGGCCTGCATCCCAAGGTTCTTTTTGTCTTCGACCTCGATCACCTTGGCCGGGCCCAGGGCAAGGGCACGTCCCGTACGATCAAACCGTGTCAGATAGTCTTGGATGAGTGTTGCCTCAGGGCCGCCGCGCAGACGGCCCACAGCGCAGATGTGTACCCGCATTGAGGGTGGCTAGACCGTTTCGGTCTGTTCAGCGGGGCTCAGCCACATTTTCTCTAACTGATAGAACTCGCGCACTTCAGGACGGAAAATATGAACGATAACATCGCCGGTATCGATCAAGACCCAATCGCCCTGATCTTTGCCTTCGATTTTGCTGAGGACCCCAAAATCGGCCTTCAACTTGTCGACGATCTTTTCAGACAGCGCGGCAACCTGGCGGGACGAACGGCCAGTACAGACGACCATATAGTCGCCCATTTCGGATTTTCCGCGCAAATCGATTTTCACGATTTCTTCGGCTTTTTCGCTTTCCAAGGTCTCAAGGATTGTCGCAAGCAGCCCGTCGCTGGTTGCTGTGAGGGGAGCGGCCATCAGGCTTGCTTCCGTGTCGGCATCAGACGCCGACGTTTGTGATAAAGACAGTTCATTGTCCTCCAAAAACTATATTTGGTCCGCAGCACACTGGCGGCTTATGGCAGGATACCATTTCAAATGTAAAATCTCAACGCACCAATCTGTCGAAGACTCAGTGCCTTGCGCTCTTTCGGACGTCGCCTATACCGCTTTGGCGCCAGATGCCAAGCTGAGTCTTGGATGCGTTGCAAATGCTGCTGCCGGGATGTGTCGGGCAGGGCACAGTGCGTCATTGAACCAGTATCTTGTTCAGTCGGTTTCTAGTGCCCGCGCAGTCGGGCTGTCCAAGACTTTGACCTCGCGTTGCGGGAACGGAATAGAGATACCATTTTCCTGAAACGCATCCCACAGGGCAAGGTAGACGGCACCGCGAATGTTGGTCAGCCCGCCAGTTGGGTCGTCGATCCAGAATCGCAGAATATAATCTACGCTGCTGTCGCCAAACCCTACGATATGGCACACAGGCGCCTTGATGCTAAGGACCCGCGCCACATCCTTGGCTGCGGCCACGGCAATGGCGCGCACTTTGTGAGGATCATCATGATAGGCGGTGCCAAAGAAAATATCGAGGCGCACAAAGTCATTGGAGTGGGACCAGTTAACCACTTGCCCCGTAATCAGATCTTCGTTTGGGATCAGATATTCTTTGCCGTTGCGCGTGACCACGCTGACGTACCGCGCACCCAGCGAATTGATCCAACCAAAGGTTTCCCCAAGGCTGATCACATCCCCCGGCTTGATTGACTTATCGAGCAAAATAATCACACCGGACACAAGGTTCGAGACAACCTTTTGCAACCCAAAACCGAGGCCCACACCAATGGCGCCGGACAGTACGGCCAAACCAGTCAGATCAAATCCAACGGCCTTGAGCCCGATAAAGAATGCGGCACCGTACAGCAGGACTTGCGTGAACTTGACCACAAGAACCCGCATGGATGGACTGATTTCCTCGTTGCTTTGAATGCGTGCAGCCGTTGTGGACGATACAAATCGCGCGGCAAAGAACAGCGCGCCCAGCAAAACGATGGCTTGCAAAATCAACCATAGTGAAACGCGGGTTGATCCGATTTCGACCGCGGCACTATCCAGCAGGGCCTCCGCGTCACCTGTAAGGTTCAAAATCCGCAAGGTGACCCAAATCCACGCGCCATAACTAACCAGTTTTTGCAGGAAGGGACTTTTGATCAATCTCGTCGCGAGACTTACGATCAGCCAAGCAGTGGCCAAATTGGCGATCACAGTTAGCAAATAACTGCGCGACGGCCATGTGACTTCGCGCATGATCCAAACTGTGGTCCAGACCAGTCCAATAAAGAAAATGGCGCGCAGGCGTTGGTGTAGTAAAACCAGCAAGCGCATGCGCCACTTGGGCCAGCCCTCACGGCTCCGCATCCACGTGTGGATCTTTGGGCCGATGATCCGGGTCAGCAGGTACGCCGCTATAAACAGGCCCAAGGCAATGCCCAGTTGATAAGCATTCCAAGGCCTAAGCAAGGTGGTAACAAACCCCTCAGCCTTTTGCAGAATATCGGTCGAGACAGCGACAATTTGATCTGCTGATTCAGCAATATCTTGAGTGCTTTGGCCGGCTTGATCTGTCGGTGCGGTGCTGGACTGCTCCAGCGTTGTCGGTTGCGTGTTGTCTTGCTCCATTGTGCAACTCTATCCCAGTTGTTTGTGATCGCAACCCGCTAGGCCTTGCGAGATGGATCAACGGGGTGTATCTGCATGGCCCATGATGATCGATGTCGACATGCAAGACCGCACGCGCCTGCGTGAACGCTTTTACGGCGCATGTCGTACCGTTCTGGCACGACTATAACGTCGCCTGAAAGCCAAGTTTTTTAGCCAACTCAAACTACGGGAGAGGACCGATATGTCCCCCAAAACACTCTATGATAAAATATGGGACGCCCATGTGGCCCATGAAGCAGACGATGGAACCTGCTTGCTGTATATTGACCGCCACTTGGTTCACGAAGTGACCTCGCCGCAAGCCTTTGAGGGGCTGCGGATGTCAGGCCGCACAGTGCGTGCTCCGGACAAGACTATTGCGGTGCCGGATCACAACGTGCCAACGACGCTGGACCGCGCCGATGCGCAAACCATGACCGAAGACAGCCGCGTTCAGGTTGCAGCGTTGGATGCCAATGCCAAGGAATTTGGTCTGCACTATTATCCGGTATCAGACGTGCGTCAGGGCATCGTGCACATCGTTGGCCCCGAACAGGGTTGGACCCTGCCGGGCATGACCGTTGTTTGTGGTGACAGCCACACAGCGACCCACGGTGCCTTTGGTGCCTTGGCCCACGGCATCGGCACCTCCGAGGTCGAGCACGTTCTGGCCACGCAAACGCTGATCCAGAAAAAGTCCAAAAATATGAAGGTCGAGATCACGGGCAAGTTGAAGCCAGGTGTAACGGCCAAAGACATCACCATGTCAGTTATCGGCGAAACCGGGACTGCAGGTGGGACCGGCTATGTGATCGAATACTGTGGTGAGGCCATTCGTGATCTGTCCATGGAAGGACGCATGACCGTCTGCAACATGGCCATCGAAGGTGGTGCACGTGCGGGTCTGATTGCACCGGACGAAAAAACCTATGAATACTGTATGGGCCGCCCGCACGCGCCAAAGGGTGCGCAATGGGAAGCGGCGATGGACTGGTGGAAAACGCTCTTCACTGACGAAGGCGCGCATTTCGACAAAGTGGTGACTTTGAAAGGCGAAGACATCGCACCATCTGTGACTTGGGGCACATCGCCCGAGGACGTGCTGCCGATTACGGCGACAGTTCCGAACGCAACAGACTTTGAGGGTGGTAAAGTTGGGGCCGCTGAGCGCTCCCTCGACTATATGGGTCTGACATCGGGCACACCTTTGACAGATGTGACTATCGACACGGTCTTTATCGGATCCTGCACCAATGGCCGGATCGAAGACCTGCGCGCTGCGGCTGCGATCCTGAAAGGCAAAAAGATCAAAGACGGCATGCGGGCGATGATCGTTCCCGGGTCTGGTTTGGTCCGTGCGCAAGCCGAAGAAGAAGGTCTGGCAGACATCTTTAAAGACGCTGGTTTCGAATGGCGCCTTGCGGGCTGTTCTATGTGTCTTGCGATGAACCCTGACCAGTTGAAGCCGGGCGAACGTTGTGCGGCAACATCCAACCGCAACTTCGAAGGCCGTCAGGGCCGTGGGGGGCGGACACACTTGATGTCACCGGCCATGGCTGCCGCCGCGGCGATCACCGGTAAACTCACTGACGTGCGGGAGATGATGTAATGGAAAAGTTTGACACCCTCAGCGGCGTTGCCGCGCCCCTGCCGTTGATCAACATCGACACGGATATGATCATCCCCAAGCAGTTTCTTAAAACCATCAAGCGGTCTGGCCTTGGGGTGAACCTGTTTGATGAGATGCGTTATGACGATGACGGCAACGAAATCGCGGATTTCGTGCTGAACAAAGACCAATATCGCGAGGCACAGATCATTGTGGCGGGCGATAACTTTGGCTGTGGCTCCTCGCGCGAACATGCGCCATGGGCTTTGCTGGATTTTGGTGTGCGCAGCGTGATCTCGACCAGCTTTGCAGATATCTTCTACAACAACTGCTTTAAAAACGGGATCCTGCCAATTGTGTTGTCCCCGGAACAAGTGGACGTTCTGATGAAAGACGCTGAAAAAGGCTCGAACGCGCGGATCGAAATTGATCTGACGGCGCAGACGGTCACCTCGGCAGATGGAGAAGTCTTTAGCTTTGAAGTTGATGCCTTCAAAAAGAAATGCCTGCTGGAAGGTCTGGATGATATTGGTCTGACAATGGAAAAAGCCGCCTCAATCGACACGTTCGAGGCCGCCGCATCCTCAGCACGTCCTTGGGTTTAATGTTTCGTTCATAAAATAGACAGGCGCTGTCCTTAGGGGCAGCGCCTTTTTTGTGGGTACATGGTGCTGCAGCACAACATCTAGCGCATTCCCATGCCTGCGCCTTTTTTACGTCTAAAATTTGATGCAAAGGCGCACCAGTTTATCCCTCAAAGAGCCCAATTTTTGTCGTCACTTCTATTCAAACCTTGTGAGGATTTGGGAAATTGGGCAAAAGTTGGGCAAGAATGAGGCAAGCCGTCACAATTGGACGGCGTCAAGATGGAACAGAGACCGAGCAACGTATTCGGTCCGGCCAGATTGAAGGTAGACGAGCAGTGATTTCAAGGCTCTCAGGCGCTTTTGTGCGCGCATTTATGGTGGTTTTGCTTGTGGCAACGCCGTCTTTGATGCTGCCCAATTCCCATGCCGACGGCACGTTGACTGTGGCCGTCGTTGCCGTTTTTGCGGCCCTCTTTACCTTTGTTGAATACAGTTCAAGCTACCCCAGCCTTGTCGAATTCCGTGATGCACCGCCGTTTAACCGGCTGCGCTTTATCTCGCTGTTTTTCACAGTCTTTATGTTGACGGTCATCGCGCGCGGCGAATTTGAGCCTAACACGTTTACTCAGTTGTGCAGCGCAATCGGCACATTGATTGGCAAGTCGATCGATTTTCCCTATTCGCCTGTGCGACTGGTGGTTTTGATGATGCCGCAAGACACATCTGCTGAGTTACTGATTAAAGTGCGCACTGCTGCTGGCATCAGCTATCTCACGTCGCTTTTGTCGCTGGCTGCATTTCTCATCACATTGCGTTTGAACAAGTGGCCCGCCAGCAACGGTAGCTTTAACGTTTGGGTAAACCTGCCCACATTTGATCCCACAGCCGGTGGAGATGTTGTCGCAAGGTTAAGACGTGACGCACATCTTAACATTATCTTAGGGTTTCTGCTGCCATTCATCATTCCAGCGGTTGTTAAACTGGCGGCGGACACGTTTAATCCGGTGTCAATGAACAGCCCCGAAACACTGATCTGGACAATGACAGCATGGGCCTTTTTGCCAGCAAGTTTGTTCATGCGCGGCATCGCCATGGGGCGCGTCGCCGATATGATCGAAAATCAGCGCAAGCGGGCCTACGAAAAGGCCCAATTGGATGGGTTTCAGCCAGTCTGATCTGTGCAGGCTTTGCGGCCCAAGCCGACAGTCTGCGCATTGCCAGCTTTAACACCGAATTGTCGCGCAAAGGCCCCGGTCTGTTGTTGCGCGATATCCAAAGAGGCACGGATGATGTCTTGGCCGTAGCTGCGATAATCGCACGCATAAAACCAGACATCATCGCCCTACAAGACATTGACTATGACGCGGATAACCGCGCTCTTTCTGCGCTGGGCGAAAAGATTGGCGATGCCGGTCATCAGATGCGCTATAGCTTTGCGCTACGTCCCAATACGGGCCTACCGACAGGTCTAGACATTGACGGCAACGGCAAGCTGGACGAGGCGCGAGATGCTCAGGGCTATGGGCGCTTTGCCGGGGACGGGGGGATGGCCCTGCTGTCGCGCTATCCGGTTCTGACATCGCAGGTGGTATCATATTCTAAGGTGCTGTGGCGCGATGTACCTAACGCCAATCTACCCACGTGGGACGGCCAGCTTTTCCCGACGGACGCGGTGTTCGATGTGCAGCGTTTATCGACCACGGGCCATTGGAGTGTCCCTGTGGAAATAGCGCCCTCGCAGATTTTCACAGCCCTTATGTTTCATGCGACCCCACCGGTTTTTGATGGGCCTGAGGACCGCAATGGCAAGCGTAACGGCGACGAAATTCGTCTATGGTCCCAGATATTGGACGGGCAAACGGGCGTGCCTCCACGGCCGCCCTTTGCCATCATGGGCACATCGAATTTAGACCCCGTGGATGGTCAGGGCCTGCATCAGACCCAGTTGGATTTACTGGCGCATCCTATGATCACGGATGCGCAACCTGTCAGCCAAGGGGGACTGTTGGCGGCTGACCCAGATCACAAAGGTAATCCTGCTTTGGATACCGTTGATTTTGACGGCCCCGGAAACCTGCGTGTGGATTATGTGCTGCCTTCGGCGGACCTGAGCATCACCAACAGCGGTGTGTTTTGGCCTGCCGAAGGATCCCCCGATGCTAAGCTTTTAGGAGACGACGGTCGTGCGGCGGGGCGACACAGGTTGGTCTGGGTGGACGTAATCCTGCGCGATGTACCTTAGTGCATCGACCAAAGGAGTTGCGCGAAATTCGGGGCAAAACTGATCCAAGACCGAACCATCGATCTGATGGGGCGTGTCCCAAAGGTAACGCATTTCAAGCAGGTGCTTGGCCAAGGGCCAAAACGGTTGTGCCACCCAGATTGGCAGCCAGCCCATTTGCTTTGGTGTCACGGTTTTGCCCAATGCTTCGCTAAAACCAGCGGCAAGGTCACGGGCCGTCAGGCTGTAGCCTTCAAAAGGAATATCAACAAAACTTGGAAGGCTCTTGCGGCGTTCGGCCAGCAGCACGGCGGCCCTTGCCATATCCGGCAAATAGGCCCACGAATGGATCACATCCAATGCGCCGGGGTAGGTGATTTTCATTTTGGACAATGGAGGTGCGATAACCTTGTCGAACCAGTTGCCCGATGCGTCTTTTTCGAGAAAGTCTCCGGCCCGTAGAACAATGGTTTGCACGCTTGAGGCGCGATAGGCCGCTTCTACGTCTACGCGCAACCGGCCCAGTCCAGTGGTTGCGTTTTGCGGGGTGTCGTCCCCTAGTATCGACGGCATGTCACGTCCGAAATTATAGATATTGCCGGGGAGGATTACCGTCGATTTGCTGGCGGTTGCTACCTCGATCACCTGGGCATTCAGGGGACCCAGATCGCGCGCCCAATCATAATAAACCGGGTTCCACGCGTTCACGATCACGCTGGCCCCCCATGCTGCATCCCAAAGATTGTCGGTGGCGCGATCAAATTGGCGCACTTCCCATCCCGCCGCTTTGAAGGCCTCAGTAGCGTTGCGACCGAACCGTCCAGAGCCGCCCAAGATTAAAACTGTATTTTCCATTGTCTATGCTCCTCTAAAAATCCTGTCGGGAGCATGACCTCACCGTGAGAGAATATAAATTGCATATTTTTCTACACTGGGTATTCAATTATGAATGGATAAGTCATTTGAAAACTTGGATTGGTCGCTGGTTCAGGCGTTTTTAGCAGTTGTTGAAACCGGGTCTTTGTCTGCTGCGGCACGCAATTTAGGCACCAGTCAGCCGACCCTTGGACGACAGATCAAACAGATGGAACAGCACCTTGGTCTTGATCTGTTTCAACGCCAGCCGCGTGGGTTGGATCTAACAGAAACGGGGCAGGCTTTGTTGGCTCCAGCCAAACAAATGCGCGATGCGATGAACAAGATTGCGCTGACCGCCGCAGGTCGCGAGACATCGCTGCACGGCACTGTGCGCATCACGGCCAGCCTGGCCACAGCCCAATACAGCCTGCCACCGATCATTGCGAAAATTCGCGAACAAGAACCCGATATCAGCATCGAGGTCGTGCCAAATGATGCAGCGGACAACCTGCTGTTTCGCGAGGCTGATATTGCAGTACGCATGTTTCGCTCGACCCAGCTTGATGTGGTCACAACGCATTTGGGAGATCTCAAATTGGGGCTTTACGGGGCCAAGACCTACCTTGATCGTGTTGGTCGGCCTACTGACTTTCAGGACATCTTTGATCTTGACTGGGTTGGATACGACCGCAGCGAAATGATCATTCGCGGTATGCGTGATGCAGGGTATGAGGTGTCGCGCGAATGGTTCAAGACGCGTTGTGACAACCAAACTGTCTATTGGGAACTGATCCGCAACGGATGTGGTTTGGGGTTTGCCCAAGTTCATGTGGCACAATCCGATCCCTTAGTCGAAGAAGTGATCACGGGCCTGCCTATCCCAGGTCTGCCGATTTGGCTGGCAGCCCATGAGGCTGTGCGAAAAACGCCCCGCATCTCGCGGGTGTGGGACATGTTAGCGGCGGGTTTAAAACCCATGCTTTCTTGACCCTTGGTGCGCAAACCCTTAGGCCCAGTTCAACGCAGATTTACGTGAGGACACAGCGATGTCGAACCCTTCCCTTCTTATTTTGGCCGGTGACGGTATTGGCCCCGAGGTAATGGCCCAAGTCACTCGAATTATTGACTGGTTTGGTGACAAACGCGGACTGAAATTTGATGTATCCGAGGACCTTGTCGGTGGGGCTGCTTATGACGCACACGGTGTGGCGCTACATGACGACACGATGGCCAAAGCCCAAGAAGTGGATGCGGTATTGCTGGGGGCCGTTGGCGGCCCGGCCTATGATGATCTGGATTTCAGCCTGAAACCTGAACGCGGCTTGTTGCGTTTGCGCAAGGAAATGGATTTGTTCGCCAACTTGCGCCCCGCGCAGTGCTTTGACGCCTTGGCCGAATTTTCGTCTCTAAAGACTGACATCGTGTCTGGCTTGGACATTATGATCGTGCGCGAACTGACCTCGGGCAGCTATTTTGGCGAACCGCGCGGCATCCATATGGAAGACAACATGCGCGTTGGCATCAACACCCAACGCTATACTGAGGCAGAAATTGACCGCGTTGCCCGGTCTGCTTTTGAACTGGCGCGTCGTCGTAACAACAAAGTCTGTTCCATGGAAAAAGCCAACGTCATGGAAAGCGGTATTTTGTGGCGCGACGTCGTGACCGAAGTGCATCAGGCGGACTACGCAGACGTTGAGCTCAGCCATATGTATGCGGACAACGGTGCGATGCAATTGGTCCGCGCGCCCAAACAGTTCGATGTGATCGTCACCGACAACCTCTTTGGCGATATCCTGTCCGATTGTGCAGCGATGCTCACTGGCAGCTTGGGCATGTTGCCATCCGCCAGCCTTGGCGCGCCGATGGAAAATGGTAGACCCAAAGCAATGTACGAACCGGTACACGGGTCGGCGCCTGATATCACAGGTCAGGGAAAAGCCAACCCATCGGCCTGTATCCTCAGCTTTGCCATGGCGCTGCGCTATAGCTTTGACCAAGGCGTCGAAGCAGATCGTCTGGAAGCAGCAGTGGAAAAGGTCCTGGCTGATGGTATCAGAACCGCAGATTTGATGCAGGCGGACGGTGGCACGCCAGTGTCCACAACCCAGATGGGTGACGCAGTTTTGGCTGCACTTGAAGCTTCGCTGTAAGCCTAAGCCATCGATATAATGCAGTAAAAGGGGGTCATACGGCCCCCTTTTGCAATTTTGGGGTAATTACCTGAGTTTACCAATGCCTAAAGCCCTGCCAAACTGCTTGTGCAGGCCACTGCATTTTATACGTCGATAAGACCCTTTTTAACGGCCTGAATTAGTAATGAGGCCGTGGAATGAACGCCCAGTTTACGCATCAAAGACCCTCGATGGCTTTCGACGGTTTTGGGCGAGATGCCCAAACGGTCAGCGATCTTGGGATTGCTCAGGCCTTTAGCAATTGCGCCAAGGACTTCGATCTCACGCGCCGACAGGGCCTCTTCCGAGGTGTCCGTAACCAGAGTATCAAAGTCTTGGGCATAGACGTTTTCGCCATCCGCGACGCGTTGAATACCGTCAAAGATTTCTTGTGGTGGTGCGGATTTAACAAACAACCCATGAATGCCAGCCTCAATCAATTGGGTGATCAAACCCGATACGGGGTTTCCGGTGATTACAACAACGCGGGTGTCAGGCGACCAACGTTGAATTTCCAAAAATGCCTCCAGACCGGTCAGATCCGGCATGGATAGATCGAGCAAAGCCAGATCAGGCCGGTGGGTTTTGGCCGCGACGATTGCCTCCATGCCGTTGGCACAAGTCGCAACAACGTCAAACTGTTCCAGATCTTTGATAGCTTGGACCATGCCTTGTACGGTGAATGCATGATCGTCGGCAATAATCACCGTTGGCATAGTGGGCTCGCGAAAATTGGGATATGGGTGTGGATCATAGCACTTGCGATCTTTGCACAGATTGATACTGCAGCCCAAGCCCAAAACCCGGGTCAGGCGCGCACGACGATAGTGGCTGACGGACCGGTGCCGACACAAGGGTTTATCGGTGCCGTTGAATACTGGCTAGACCCGTCAAATAACGCACGGCTTGATACGGCTATGGCCCAACCCAGATGGGGGGTCGAGCCTAACGCCAGCTTAGATTTTGGCTATATCAAGGATGCCATATGGCTGCGGTTTGGTTTGGAAAACACCAGTTCAGAAACAACAGAATGGCGCCTACATTTTCGCGAGAATTTCTTCCAGAACTTTCAGGTTTTTTCCGTTCAACCCGACGGTCGTATCGAGGAATTGATCAATCAAACCGAACTGTCGCCCTACACGTCCCGCCCGATCAGTTATCCTGAATTGATCGCGCCCCTGCGTCTGGAGCCTGCATCCAGCACGACGATCTACATCCGGTATTGGTCTGGTGGATCCTCTGAACTGGCGTTTTCCCTAGAGACCCGCGACAGCTTTCAGGTGCTTGCGGCGAACAAAACGGCCAAGAATTTCATCTACTACGGCATGATGATGTTGCTGGTGATTGCATCAACCATGGCCTTTGCTTTTACCCGAAGCGGAGTCTTCTTAGCCTATGGGCTATATGCCGTGGGTGGCTTGTTGTTTGTGATGCACGCGGATGGCAACACGTTTCGATATCTGTGGCCAAGTGCCCCGTTGCTCAACGCCTACGCCTCGCTGGCAATAGGGGCTTGGATCATCTTTTTTGGCGCAAACTTTGCCCGCTCGTTTTTGCAAACGCCGCTTTATCATCCGATTTTTGACAAGATGCTTTTGGCGGTTATGGCGGCCTGTGTGATGATGTTGGTGGCTTCGCTCTTTGCTGATCATCAAATGCTGAAAAAGAACTTTGTGATGTTGGCGCTTGTGGCCACTATCCTGTTTACTGCATCTGGCCTGAACGCTGCGCGTACACGGTTCAAGGAAGTCCGATTTTACGTCATTGCATGGGGGGGCGCTGTGATTTCATCGGCCATTATGACGTCGCGCCATTGGTTCGGGATCGAGATTTCCGAAGAGCTGCAATTCGATTCCATGCGCGTGGTTTTGGTCTGTGACGCCGCATTGATGGGCCTTGCGATTGTGGACCGGTTCAATCAACTCAAAAAGATCCGTTCCGATGCCCTCGAGGTCAGCCTGTCGGAGGCACAAAAAGCCCTCAAATTATCGACGCGACTGCAAGAGTTGGAACAAGATTATGCCTTGGCCATCGAGTTGGCAGATTCCAAAGAACGCGCTTTGGCCGATACCTTCCATGACTTGCGGCAACCTCTGCATGCCTTGCGGTTGAACGTGAATGCGATGGCAAACGGATCCGACAACGGGCCTAAATCCTTGGATATCGAAGACACGTTCAATTACCTCGAACAGTTGGTGCAACAGGAATTGGCCACAGCCACGCACCCGCGGGCGATCGCAACCAAGGCAACGTTAGACGACGCGATCGTCGACGTGGATGAGGTCATGCGCACTGTCTATGACATGTTTTTGCCCGATGCGCAGGCCAAGGGCATCGAACTGGTTTATGAGCCGACCCAACTTTCTACCCGCTTGCCAGTTTTACCGTTGATGCGGATCATGACGAACCTCGTTTCGAACGCTGTAAAATATACCGATCACGGGGAAGTGCGCCTTTTTGTGGATCAAGACGCGACTGGCGCATGGCTGGTGGTCCAAGATACTGGCATTGGGATCAGCCCCGCTGAATGGCAATTGGCGCTGACCCGCAGCACGCGCTTGCCCAGTGGTCAACACCAAGATGGCAGTGGTTTAGGTCTGTCCATCGTTCAATATCTCGCCAAAGAGAATAATCTGGCGATTGAACATTTTGCGGACCATGGCACCATGATCCGCCTGCACATTCCAACGGTCTGAGCCGGTCTAGGAGGCAGACATTGCCCATGGGCCATGGTGACCGCCGTCGTCGCTGTCTGTGCGTTCAAACCCGTGCGCGCCAAAGAAATCGCGCTGCCCTTGGATCATGTTTGCAGTCGAGCGGCCCGTGCGCATCATGTCAAAATAGGTCAAGGCGGCGGATAGGGCGGGCACAGGCAATCCGTGGGCTAAAGATACACTGACGGTCTTGCGCAAGGCGGCCTCATGGGTCCGCATCAACGCAGCAAAGAACGGGGCGAACATCAAATTGCCTGTGGGATCTTTTGTCAGTGCACTGGACATATCGTTCAACATAGCTGACCGAATGATGCAGCCCTCACGCCACACTTCGGCAATTGCAGGCATTGGCAGATCCCAGTCAAATGTGGTGCTGGCCGCATTGAGCAGATCAAAACCCTGCGCGTAGCACATGATCTTGCCAGCGATCAGCGCCCCTTCGATATCTTGGCGTTCCAGCGTGCCTACTGGGATTGCATGCGGTGCAGGACCAAACAGTGCCTCACCGGCTTTGCGCTGATCCAATTGTGCGCTGATGTTGCGTGCGGTCACAGCCGCATCAATCACTGGGATTGGGGCCGCAAGGTGCAAGGCCTCGATGGCTGTCCAGCGCCCTGTGCCTTTTTGTCCGGCGCGGTCCAGAATGATGTCCAACATGGCCGACCCTGTTTGCGGGTCCTCGGCCATGGCCACTTTGCCTGATATCTCAATCAGGTAAGATTGTAGCGGGCCATTGTTCCATGTCTCAAAGGTTTGACCGCAGGCTTTGGCATCCCATCCAAAGCCATCGCGCATGACACCATACGCCTCGGCGATCATCTGCATATCTGCATATTCAATACCGTTGTGCACGGTCTTTACGAAATGCCCAGCACCGCCTTCGCCCATCCAAGTGGCGCAGGGCTGTCCCTCATATTTGGCGGAGATCGCTTTGAGGATATGGGACACGCGATCCCATCCTTCCTTTGGCCCGCCGCCCATAATAGAGGGGCCAAATCGCGCGCCCTCTTCGCCGCCGGAAACACCCATTCCGATGAACGGTACCCCAGTCTTTTGGGCGGTTTCTGCACGTTTATTGGTGCTGTGGAAATTGGCGTTGCCCGCATCGATGATCAGATCATCTTTGTCCAGCAAAGGCCGAAGTGCATCGATTTGAGCATCCACTGCGTCACCAGCAGGCACCATAAGGATGATCGCGCGCGGTTTGGCGATTGCGGCGACAAGCTCTTCCAAAGTTTCGGTTGGTGTGAACTTGTTGGCCAGGTCGCCAGCGCTGTTCATAAACGCTTTGGTCTTGCTGGCAGTGCGATTGTAGACCGCGATGTCAAAGCCATTATCTGCGATATTTAGAGACAGGGCGGCGCCCATAGTTCCAAGGCCGATCAGACCGATTTCAGATTTGCTCACGGAAATTGCACCCCTTGGCGATTAAGTTTGATTGAATAAATGGACGTGGTGGCCGTGATAAACAATTGCTGTTTGGCACGTCCACCGAAACAGATATTTGATACCAGTTCGGGAACAAAAACCTTGCCCAGCAGACGCCCGTCCGGTGCAAGACATTGCACGCCATCAGCGGCCGATGACCAAAGGTTGCCGTCAGTGTCCATGCGAAACCCATCCGAACACCCAGGATCAATCGCATGAAAGGCACGCCCGTTTAGTGCGTCCCCATTTTTGATATCGTAGACCCTGATCCCTTGGGGATCGTCACTGAACATCCGGCCCGTGTCTGCCACGTAAAGCAATGTTTCATCTGGCGAAAACGCCAGACCGTTTGGGCAGTTCATATCGGTGATCTTTGCGTCAATGGTGCCTGTATCGGGATCAACGCAATAGACTTGGCATGCTAATTCTTGCTCGGCTTTGAAGCCTTCATAATTGGTCATGATACCATAATGCGGATCGCTGAACCAAATGGTGCCATCGCGTTTGACCATCACATCATTGGGGGAATTCAGGGGTTTGCCGTCAAATTTGTCTGCGATGACTGTGATCGTTCCATCGTGTTCGGTCCGCGTGACACGGCGGGTGCCGTGTTCGCATGAAATCAGCCGCCCTTGCAGATCACGGGTGTGCCCATTGGCGAAATTCGATGGTTCACGAAATGTGGAAATGCCAGTTTCAGGCGACCAGCGCATGATCTTGTTGTTGGGAATGTCCGAGAACAACAGACAGTTCGCATCGCCAAACCAAACAGGCCCCTCGACCCAATCAAATCCAGTGGCCAGCTGTTTCACGGGTGCATTGCCCAAGACATAGCTGTCAAAGACTGGATCGATACTTTCAAAGAAGGACATATGGCTTTCCCACTTCCATTTGGCTACGTGTATGTTATCGATAACATTATTTTACGTCAAACCGAAAGGCGACATAGATGTCCTTTGCTACACCTTCGATTACGTTGACCCATGAAGGCGCGCTTGCGATGTTGACTGCTGCGGTTGCAAAGGCCACGCAAATGGGTCAACCGCAGTGCATTGTAATTGTCGATGCAAGTGGTGTGACGATGGCCGAATTGCGGATGACTGGCGCTAAATTCCTCAGCCTAAAAAGTGCGCGTGCCAAGGCCGAAACAGCGGCGTCGATCCGTGCGCCGAGCAACGCGATCCCCGAGCCTGTGCAACCTTTGATTGGGCTTGCAACCCAAGGCCATGTCACTGGTCTGCCCGGTGGGCTGCCAATCATGCTGGATGGCATTTGCGTTGGTGGGATAGGCGTTGGATCCGGCAGTGGTGATCAAGACATCGAAGTGGCCAAAGCGGCACTGGACGCCATAGGCGCCACATAAAAAGGCTCACTGAATTTTCGTCAGTGAGCCTAGGTAGATGTTGCCTCTTCAGGTTCACTAGATGTCGGTGACATGCCAGCCTTCCCTTTCTTTAATTCTCACACTGGGTACCGGTGCCTCTTGGATTGGGTTTTCCGCCGGGGCCTTGTGTGGCGTTTGCGTGCTCTTGGAGCGATCTAAAAATGCTTGCGTAAGGACAACTGCGAGAGCAGCCAACGCAATGATCAAAGCGGCAAAGATGCTTGCAAAAATGCCATTTCGAATGTCTCGTAGATCTTTCCAAGTCCAAGCCTCAATATGAACCTTTTCCTTCAGTTCAGCTTCGAGGCTCTTGTTCGTTAAAGCGTCAAACGCGTCATTCGTTTTTAGATCTGTGTGCCTTTCTGTCATTCGTGACTCCTTTTGGTTTGTGTGTCGTGAGTGTTGGTGCAGTCAGCAGCGCATCAGCATCGGGGGCGATGCCGCCGGCGGCGTTCGCGGTAAAGTTGGTCAAAACGTTGTCTCCGGTGTCATTGGGTAGGTGGACCAGAACGGTGCCCGCGATGATTGCGTCTGGGATGCCGCCTGCGTTTGTGCCGGTTAGGCCGGATAGTCCTTTGTGTAAGATTTCCATCAGATTTTCTCCTAATTGATGAACAGCCACGCGGTTTTGCATGACTTCCTTCGAGTACATTCTTTTGTGGGTTGGTCAGTCAATTAAAAACCGCCATAACTGCAAGGTTCTTTAATTGCGTCTCAAATAATGAGACTGAAATATTAATGCGCGCGGGCGTTTGCCTAAAAGTTGTGCGAAATAGCCTATTGTCTGACATAATTGCCACAGGTAAACCAACGGGCACCATAAGTGTTGCGATTCGTGGCATATTCGGTTTAACTGAATTAAAAGTTCAAATTATTTAAAGGTAATGCGGATGTTGAAAGACAAACAAAAGGATCGCGTTACGATCCGACTGAACGGCGAACTGGAGTCCGCCATGGCCGATATTCAACGGCTGACCCACGCCAGCAACGCCACGGAGGTCGTGCGCCGCGCCTTGCTGGTGTATCACACGTTGGTCATGCAAAAAGCCGCGGGAAATGAACCAGCCATCCTGAACCGGGTGGAGCCTGACGGCCCGGCTCAAATCCCCTTATTTTTATAGCTAGAACGTAATCTGCGCTTTCATCGCTTGGCTGCGATCGCTGGCGATTTCAAAGGCGTCAATGGCTTGGTCCAACGGCAAGGTGTGGGTGATGAGAGGTTTGACATCGATCAGGCCCTTTTGCATCAGATCAACCCCCAGCCCGAACTCTTCATGGAAGCGGAATGAGCCGCGCAACTGCAGTTCTTTTGCGGTGATGGCCAACATGGGAAGGCTCATATCGCCGCCCATGCCAAGTTGCACGATCACGCCACAGGGCCGCATCGCTGGGATCGCGCCGTGCAATGCAGGTGCTGCACCCGAACACTCAAACAAAACGTCGATTTGGCCTTTGTCCTTGGTATAGGGGGCCAATCCATCGGGCGTTGTGACCATATTTAGTGTGATATCTGCGCCGGCCTCGGCCGCTTTGCCCAAGGTGAAATCACTCAGATCTGTTGCGATGATTTTGGCCGCCCCTGCCCGGCGCGCTGCCAAAATGCACAATACACCAATCGGCCCACACCCGGTGACCAACACAGTTTTGCCCAGCATTTCACCGGCACGTCGGGTTGCGTGCAAGCACACGGCCAAGGGTTCCGCCATGGCAGCTTCGCCTGGGCTGAGGCCATCTGCGATCGCGCATTGGCTGGCGTCGGCCACCAAGACTTCGCGAAACGCCCCTTGGATATGTGGAAATGGCATCGCTGAGCCGTAAAATCGCATGTTAAGGCAATGGTTTTGCATGCCTTTGAGGCAGTATTCGCATGCGGCACAGGGCCGCGAGGGCGACACGGCCACCAATTGTCCGACCTTATGGGTTGTCACATCGTCTGCAACTGCCTCGATGTATCCGGCCACTTCGTGCCCTAGGATCATTGGTTCTTTCAGCCGGATCGCACCAAACCCACCGTGATTGTAGTAATGCAGATCCGAGCCGCACACACCGCCTGCAGCCATTTTGATCCGTACCTGCCCCGCCCCAAGATCCGGGATGGAACTGTCTTCGACCCGTAGGTCTTTTGGGGCATGAATGACGATGGATTTCATTTGGGACTCGCAGCGCTTGACTAAAAATGTTATCGATAACATAACGATCGCAACACGACCCGTCGAGACCAAAAAGGACGCAAATTCATGACATCTCCAAACCCGTTATTTGACCTCACTGGCAAAACAGCCTTGATCACTGGATCGTCCCAAGGCATCGGATACGCCCTTGCCAAAGGCTTGCAAGATGCCGGTGCGTCGGTGGTTCTAAACGGTCGGGATGAGGTCAAGTTGGCCAATGCTGCACAGGCGTTGGGGGCGGCACACACCCTAGCCTTTGACGCCACGGATCATGAGGGCGTTGCCGCGGCTGTGAACGGGTTCGAAGCCGCCAACGGAGCTATTGATATCCTGATCAACAATGCAGGCATGCAGCACCGGACCGAGCTGGAAAATTTCCCTGCCGATGCTTTTGAACGCCTTTTGCAGACCAATATCGCTTCTGTGTTTCATGTGGGCCAAGCGGTGGCCAAACATATGATCGGTCGTGGTGCGGGCAAGATCATCAACATTGCGTCGGTACAAACTGCCTTGGCCCGTCCCGGCATCGCGCCTTATACGGCAACAAAAGGGGCCGTTGGAAATCTGACCAAGGGTATGGCTACAGATTGGGCCAAACATGGGTTGCAATGTAACGCGATTGCCCCGGGCTATTTCGACACGCCTTTGAACGCAGCCCTTGTGGCAGATCCCGAGTTTAGTGCGTGGTTGGAAAAACGCACACCAGCGGGGCGCTGGGGCAATGTTGATGAACTGGTCGGGGCCGCCGTGTTCCTGTCGTCGCCTGCGTCCAGCTTTGTGAACGGGCACACGCTCTATGTCGATGGCGGCATCACCGCATCCTTATAGCATGGCACGCTATGTGATCATGGGGGTCGCCGGGTGCGGCAAGTCCAGCGTTGGGCAAGCCGTGGCCAAAAACATCGGCGCTAGGTTTATTGATGGCGATGACCTGCATCCTCCCGCGAACATCCAAAAGATGTCTGAAGGCACGCCTCTCACGGACGAGGATCGCGCCCCGTGGCTGGCCGCTGTTGGTGATACTCTGGGCCGCGAAACGCCGCCCACGATCATCGCCTGTTCTGCATTAAAGCGCGACTACCGCGATATTATTCGCGACCATGCCAAGGCCGACGTGACCTTCTTACATTTAACTGGCGCGCGTGCTGTGATCGAGGCGCGCATGTCTGCTCGCGAGGGGCACTTTATGCCAGTCAGTTTGTTGGACAGCCAGTTTGCCACGCTCGAGCAACTTGCCGCGGACGAGCTGCATTTTCTGGCAGATATCGATCAAAATTTTGAGGAAGTGGTTGGCACATTTACCTCGCAAATCAGAGGAAGCACATCATGAGTTTAACAGTAGCATTGATTGGGGCAGGGGCCATGGGAGGTGCGATTGGCGCACGCCTTTTGGAAACCGGCCAGAACCTGCGGGTGTTCGATCTGGACCACGAAAAAGTTGCGACGTTGGTCGAAAAGGGTGCCGTTGCAGCCAGTTCTGCGGCGGACGCTGCGACCGGTGCAGATAGTGTCATCACCAGCCTTAATGCCAGCCGCATTGTCGATATTGCGCTCTTTGGCAAAGGCGGCGCAGCGGAAGGGGCGGCAAAAGGCACGGTGCTGATTGATATGTCCTCTATCGATCCAGAGACGACAAAAACCCTGGCTGAAAAAGCAGCGGCTGCCGGGTTGGGATGGGTCGACAGCCCCCTATCTGGCGGGGCACCCAAGGCGGCGATCGGTCAGTTGACATTGATGGCCGGTGGGACCGAAGCGGATGTGGCAAAGGCCTATGAGACGCTGCAACATGTGGCTGGAAATTATACGCACATGGGTCCAGCGGGCGCAGGCCAGGCCACCAAGCTGATCAACCAAGTTCTGTGCGGTTTGGGGTTTCTGGCTGTGGCTGAAGCCACCAAGTTGGCTGAGGACGCAGGTGTGAACGCTGAAAAAATACCGCAGGCCCTGAAAGGTGGGCGGGCCGACAGCGCGCTTTTGCAAGAATATATGCCGCGATATGCGACCCGGGATTATCGTCGTACGGGGCGCATCGATAACATGGTCAAGGATCTGAATATGGTTCAGGACCAAGCCCGCACGACAAATACCACTATGCCTCTGACCGCTCTGTGTCTCGAGGTCCATCGCATGATGACAGCGGCGGGCTTTGGCGGCGAAGATCAAGCAGCCCTGATGGAATATTTCACCGGTGCCAATAAGGAGAACCTCACATGATCACCCGCTTTGCCCTGTTCGAAGGCACTGTTGCCCCCGAAAATATAGCGTCTTTTCGCGCGGCCGTTCACGAACGTTTGGTCCCGCTTTGGACGCAGTTTCCTGGCAACGTCGACGTCCGTGTGATGTTCTCGGATGACCGCGATGAAGGTGCACCAGAATTTCCATTGATCCTTGCCATTACCTATGCGGATGCTGCTGGAATGGAGGCTGCATTGGACAGTCCGTATCGTGCGCAATCTCGCGATGTCACTGGAGAAATCGTAGAGCAATATTTCACAGGCCGCATTCATCACCATGTGACGGAACTGAACCTGTTTCCGGCTTAGTCCGTCGGTCTATTCGCCTGCCTCGGATCTGGACTGGCGCACACCAAATCCAATTGGTTTGCGCTGGTTTCCGGGCAGGTTGGGGTTCGGACCCCAGATCGCTTGGTAGGTGTCGATGGCCATACCGCGCCGTTGAAGCACCGCAAAACAGACGCCCAAGACACACCACCATAGGGGTAAGACGATCCACATCCATATGGGTGCATTGGCTTGCCACATCCCGCTTAGGATCGCAGCGGCGGAAAGGCCTAAGGCCACATAGCCTGCGATTTTGTGCACCCGCTCAAAAACAACGCGCCGACCAGTCATATCAAAATGGTCACCGCGCAGATCCAGATCTGTCGGACCACCCTTTGAGCCACGTAAAATACCGCCTGCGACCTGCACCACCGTCAGCGCTAAAATGATCCATCCAAAATAGACATGTGGCCCCGCAGTGATAGTGAAAGGTGGTGCCGTGCGGATCAACCAAAGAGCTATCAACATCAAAACAACCGCAGAATACTGCATCACGCGGTGGATCACCCACCACACCTGACTATCGCAATCATGGGGCCAATTTTGGCGCGGGAGCACTTTGAAATAACGCGCGGCCAGAATGCCAACAGGAACCAAAAACCCCCATGCGGCCACCATCAGTCGCGCATGCCAGCTGAGATGCCAACCCACATCATGGACGCGCGATGCGTCGATAGGGGCCAGCAACCACTCCATCAGCCTTTGACCGCACCTGCCGTCATACCAGTGATAATCTGGCGTGAGGCCACGAAGGTAAAGATGATTGGCGGAATGGCCAGCAACATGCCTGTGGCCATGATCACACCCCAGTCGATGTCATACTCAGTAAGGCTGTTCACAATCGTTACAGGCACGGTGCGGCTGTTTCGATCTGCCAAGGCGTTGGCCAGCAGAAATTCGTTCCACGCCACGCGGAAGGTAAAGATCGACGCGGCGGCAAGGCCCGGTTTGATGATCGGCAACACCACAAGGAAGAACACAGCAAAGGGGCCTGCACCATCCATACGGGCGGCTTCTTCTAGCTGGATGGGCACCTGTACGATGAAACTTTGCAGGATCCAGATCACGAAGGGCAGGTTCATCGCCACGTAGACAAGGATGATCCCTGCACGCGTCCCGTCGATGCCGAATTGGAACGTCCAAATGCCGAACACTGGTACCAGTAGAACCGCAGGGGGCACCATGCGCATTACCAGTGTGGTCAGCGAAACCGTGTCACGCCCCATAAACCGAAAGCGCACGATGGCATAGGCGGCCATACACCCCAAGACCAAGGTCAGGACTGTAGAGATCAACGCAACAGTGAGGGAGTTGACCAAAGCGCGACCAAAGGTCGGGTCGCAATAGTCAATGTGGGCCGGATCATACCAAAGCATGTCGCACAGAGCCGTCTCGTAGTTGCGGATCGTCGGCATGAATATCAACGAAGACGTGTCCGACATGATGTCCACGTTCAGCTTGAGCGAGGTCATCAACATCATCACGATGGGCCCCACTGACATGACAACTAAGGCCACGATCAGCGCATAAAAGGCCGGATTTTGTTTTTCGTAAACGACGTCAGACATCATTCATCCCCTTCGGCGGCGGCACGCAGCCGTGCATTCCGCACTTCGACTGCTTTGTTGTAAAGGAACATCGCCAAGGTCAGGACCATCAGCAGGATGAGAAGGAAGTTCGACATGGCAGCCGCCTCGCCCAACTCGCGGAATTCCGAGGCTGTCCGGCTGATCCGCAGAGACAGGATTTCGGTGCTAAGTCCGGGGCCACCATTGGTCATGACCAAGATCACTTCAAGCACTTTGAAAGCATCGATCAGGCGCAACAAAAGCGTCACGACCAGAACCGGCATCATCAAGGGCAACTTGATGTGAATGATTTGTTGCCACCCCGTAGCACCGTCAATTTTGGCCGCCTCCAAGGCGGATTGAGGCAAGGACTGCAACGCAGCCAGCGACAGGATGAAAATGAACGGAGTCCACTGCCACACGTCGGCAATAATCACCGAGGCAAACGCCCAATCACCGTTGGACAGCCACGGGATCGGCTCAAGCCCAAGGGATTTCAGCGTGCGGTTAAAGATACCAACAGTTGGGTGATACATATAGCGCCACATCAAACCAACCACGATGGGCGCGATCATCATCGGCAAGATAAACAGCGTACGCAACAACGACATGCCGCGAATATTGCGATCCAGAAGCAGGGCAAGGCCTACGCCTACCACCATTTCGAGGGACACAACCACGGCTGCAAATTTAACCGTGACAAAGAAGCTCTCGCGGAATGCCTCATCGCCCAGCAAGTTGATGTAATTGCGCAGGCCTACAAATTCGGCCTCACCAATTCGTTGCGACGGGTTCCAGTCGAGAAAGCTGGCGTAAATCATATAGCCAATGGGGTACATCAGCGCGATCGTCATCACGATCAAAGCCGGTGCCAGAAATAGATACGGCGTGAGGCGGTTGATGTTCGCGGTCTGCATGGTGTGCGTCCAAGGGCTAGGGAAAACTGAGGGCGCTGGGCCAACCCGAAGGCTGGCCCAACACACGGGAGGATTAGCTTACTGCCAAGTGTAGTAGCCGGCCTCGGTCATGATTTCTTTGGCGCGTTCTGCAACACCGTCCAAAGCTTCTTGTGGATCCAGACCTTCGGTCAGAACTTTCGACATTGTTGTGCCGATGTCTGCGTTGATCTTACCCCATGTTGGGATAATTGGACGCCAGTCAGGGTCAGCATATTTCAACGCTTCACCAAAAGTGGCCGAGTACGGATATTTCTCGTTCAGGCCCGCATCTTCGTAAGTAGAGAAGCGCGATGGGTTGCCGCCAGCCATGGCAACAGCAAGGTCACCTTTCTTGGACGTCAGCCACTGCATCAGCAAAAACGCAGCTTCTTTGTTTTGCGCGTTCTTAGGGATTGCTATGCCGAAACCACCGGTTTGCGAACCACGACGAACACCTTCTGGGTGCAACGCGTAGCCAACTTTACCGGCCACTTTGGATTTGCTTTCGTCCTCGAAACCAGCGGCAAATGCGATGGAGTCCATGAACATTGCCGATGTGCCCTGACGGAACGATGCGGCGGCTTCTGCGGGGCCAAATGTCTGGCTGCCTTCTGGACCACAATCAACGATGGTTTTCAGAGCATTTGCTGCTGCAACGCCTGCTTCGTTGTTGATGATCGGGTTCCATTCGCCGTCAAACACGCGACCGCCCAATGGGGCGAGGTGCAAAAGGAATGCGTGGGACGCTTGGTGCCCAGAGGCTGCGCGCGACGCCATGCCGCCCATGCCTGGCTCGACCTCAGGGATCTTACACGCAGCATCCAGCAACTGGTCGTAGTTCATAGGAACGTCGATGCCGTGCTTTTCAAAGATGTCTTTGCGGTAGGCCAAGACGGACGTCTCGGAACCGTAAGGAATACCGAACAATGAACCGGTTTGACCGGGCAGATACCCTTTGACACCACCAGCAACGCCGATGTTGGCTACGTACCCGTCAATCAAGTCACCTGAATCGTAGTTCGGATCAGACAGCTTGGGGTTCATGAAGTACTTGGCAAGGTTTTCCAGTTGATCCGCAAAAACGTAGTCAGCTTTCGAGAAAACAACGTAGGCGATCATGTCGTAGTCGCCTTCGTCCTTTGTCAGCTCAAGCGTCTGGCGCTCGCGCATTTTAAGGTACTGCAACTGGTCAACTTCAACGTTGATGCCTGTTTCTTCCATAAACTGTGGAAGAATTTTCATCATTGCGTTGTAGTGAGGGTGCGCAGGCACGTTGATCACCAATGTGGTGCCTTTGTAGGCATCATATGGGCCACCATGACCACCGGCCATGACGGATGTTGCGGTCACGGCTGTGACGGCAGTCCCGGTTAATAGTGTCTTGAGTGATAGCATTCTAAGTATCCTCCCTGATGCTAATTTATTATTGGGTAGTCTAACGTCAGAGCCGAAGCCCCGTCGCTTTGTCAAAGAGCATGACTTCGTTGGTCAAAACTCCAAAGGTTTGCATGCCACCCGACCGGATCGGTTCGGCACTGTTTGCTTCGACCAAAATATCCTGTTCCCCACAGCGGGTAACCAGCACGGACTGTGCGCCCAGATATTCTGACACGATGACTTTCAAATCGATTGGCGCCCCAGCCGTCACATCGGACACAAAGGACGACGGACGAACACCGATTGATACGTCCTTGCTGCTGGCCGCGCGGCCACGTTGCGCCAGATCATCAGGCAAAGGCAGGCTAAAGCCATTGCCTGTGGCCCAAAGAACGCCTTTCTCATCGGTCAATTGACCCTCGAGGAAGTTCATCGTCGGCGACCCGATAAAGCCCGCAACAAATTTGTTCACTGGTTGCTTGAACAGTTCCTCCGGGGTGCCCTGTTGTTGGATAATGCCCTCGGACATCACGACAATCCGGTCGCCCAATGTCATCGCCTCAACTTGATCGTGGGTCACATAGACCATGTTCTTGTCGATACTGTCGCGCATCTCAGCCAATTCAGTGCGCATCTTGGCGCGTAGCTTGGCATCCAAGTTGGACAGGGGTTCATCGAAAAGAAACGTCCCTGCGTCGCGGACCAATGCGCGGCCCATAGCGACCCGCTGGCGCTGTCCGCCCGAAAGTTCCGCAGGTTTACGATCTAACAAATGCGCGATGTTCAGCATCGTGGCGACGCGCACCACTTTTTCTTCGATCTCGGATTTGCTGACTCGCGCAAGGCGCAGCGCGAATGACATGTTCTTGGCGATATTCATATGCGGATAGAGCGCATAATCCTGGAACACCATCGCGATGTCGCGTTCTTTTGGCTCAAGCCGACTGATCGGCGTGCCGTCAAAATAGATCTCTCCACCGGACAGTGTTTCCAACCCGGCAAGGATCCGCAGGCTGGTGGATTTGCCACAACCTGAGGGCCCCACCAAAACCGTAAACTCACCGTCGTTGAGGGTCAGGTCCATCGGGGGCAGCACGCGGACTGACCCATAGCTTTTTTCAACCTGTTCAAAGTAAATCTCAGGCACGGACTTCCCTCCCATCGAGGATTAGCATCTGGCACAATCCCCTCCATTCGTGTTTGCCAACAGTGGCCAATTGACGCGCTTTTAAGAACCCCAAAACCATGGTAAACACGTTAGCGTTAACGTAAATGCACCGTAACGTATTGAAAATGTTACAATTTCGTGATTTTCTGAGAGGCGATTTGAAAAAATCTGACATCAAGCATCACACAGGACCAGTCGGAATCAAAGAAATTGCTGCTTTGACCAATACCAGCATGATGACTGTCAGTCGCGCGTTGCGCGGCGTTGAAGGCGTCTCTGAAGCCAAGCGCGCCCAGATCCAAGACATCGCCAGACAGATGAACTATGTGCCCAATTCCAACGCACGATCTTTGGTTGTGGCCAATGCGACTTTGGTGGGGATTTCCCTGCCCAATCTTTTTAACGATGTCTTTGCCGACGTGCTGAACGGTATGCGCGGCACATTTGAGAATGCAGGATATGACAGTGTGGTCGACACCACCGAATATGACCCCGCCCGCGAACTGGCTTGGGTCGAAAGGTTCTTGTCTTGGCAACCGGCCGCGATCATTCTCACGGGAATCCACCACCAGTCAGAACTTAGGGATATACTGACCCGCAACAAGGTTCCCACCCTCGAGATTTGGGATTACAGCGCTGATCCGATTGATATCTGTGTCGGTATCGATCATCAGGCCGCCGGGCTTCAAATCGGGCGCTACTGTGTCGAATTGGGCTACCGCACACCAGCCTTTGTTGGCGTGTCCAAGGGCGAGGATCAGCGCGCGGATACGCGGTTGCGAGGGATCCGACAGGCGTTTGAAGAATTGCAGGCGCCTGTCTTTGTACGGGCGCAGCGCCCCTCTGGGCTGAAATCGTTTCAGGCAGGCTATGATGGCACGTTGGAACTGCTGGCCAACTACAAACCCGACGTTGTGTTCTATTTGAACGATCACATGGCCTTTGGTGGCATGATGGCCGCGCAGAAACTGGGGATCGACGTGCCCGGCGAAATGGGTGTCGTCGGATTTAACGGTTTAGACATCAACAACGTGCTGCCTGTGACCCTGACTACCGTGATCACGCCGCGCCGTTTGATGGGCATTATGGGTGCGCGTTCGTTATTGGCGCGGATCCACGGCGTAAAAACCGAACGGGCTGTTGCCCTGCCTGTCCAGATTGTTACGGGGCAAACCACGCGCAAACAGTTGTAGTTTTGTCTGTTTTCGTTCAAAAAGTTATCGATAACATTTCGCGTGGGACCAAATGGCAAAACCGCCAAAGATGAGTGACGTTGCAGCGGCCGTCGGGGTGTCCCCGATGACGGTAAGTCGCGCGTTTCGCCGCGATGCCTCCGTAAGCCTCAAAACCCGTGAAAAAATATTAGAAACTGCTGCGGCCCTTGGATACGTGTTCGACAGTCGTGCCTCGACTTTGCGGTCCCAAAAAACCGGCTTTGTTGCCGTTACGATCCCTTCGATCAACAACGCAAACTTTGCGGATACGGTCGGTGCGATTTCTGCCGAGTTGGCACAATCGGATCTTCAGGTGCTGCTAGGCTATACCAACTACGACCTCGACGATGAAGAGCGCTTGATCGAACAACTGCTGCGCCGCCGTCCCGAGGCGCTGATTGTTACAGGCGGTTCCCATAGTGCCCATGCACGGACCATGATGTCGAATGCGGGTATACCCGTGGTGCAAATGTGGGACGAACCCCAAGATCCCGTCGATATGGTTGTGGGTTTTTCCAATGGCCAGGCCATGCAGTTGATGGTGCGTCATATGATCGACCAAGGGCGTCGAAATTTGGTGTTTTTAGGAGGGGATGATCGGTCTGACGTCCGTGGTGCAGAACGCCGTGAGGGATTTATCACTGCTATGCGCTCGGCAGGCCTGCCTGCGGACCGATTGGTCGACACGGGCACCCCGCCTGTGTCCATGCATCAAGGGGCGCTGGCCATGCAGCAAGCCCTGCGACAGTACCCGGATCTGAACGGTGTTGTTTGTGTGTCTGACCTCAGCGCGTTTGGCGCAATGAGCGAATGCCAAAGGCAACAGGTTCCCGTCCCTGACCAAGTGGCAATAGGTGGCTTTGGGGCCTATGATATTTCGGGTCAATCCGTACCCGAGATCAGTACAGTCGAAGTTCACTCGAAAGAGATCGGAACCCGTGCCGCACAGGCGGCTTTGGCTGCAATCAATGGAAATGCTACGCAGCAGGACCGGATCCAGAATGTGGTGCCGGTCCTGATCCCGCGCGCTTCGACACAGCGCGACTAAGACATCTGGTACCGCGGATTGTCTTGGGTGAATGCCAAGGCTTCGCGGGGCTTGATCACTGGACGTGCTGTATCCCCGTAGGTTTTGACCCCATCGCTTAGGGCCGGGAATAATTCCAGAATTTCATCGCGCGCGGCGTCGGCCATGGATCCCATCACTACGTCCCCGGGATGAAAGCTTTCGGTCCAAGCTTTGTCGGATAAAACGATCTCGTGGCGGTCAAACATCATGTGATAATAGCTTACTGTGCCGCCGGGCTTGGCCTTGATTGTGCGTCCGTTGATCAAACTGACAGCAGGGGCCAGAACTTCGGCAGAGCCAAACAGAATTTCAGCTTTCCATCCGGTCAGCAAAACGCGGTGTTGCGGCGACACCAATAGGGTGTTGTTTTCACCCAAAGCGCCTTTTGCAAATTCAATGGGCGCGCGGTTGCCAATAGCGTCGACCTTGGTTGAGCCAATCCATTTGATCGGTTTGAACCCGCTGTCGCGGGTCAGCACCAGATCACCCACTTTTAAGTCGGCAATGGGCACATCGCCGGAAGGTGTCGCAATGCGGCTTTGGGCCGTGAAACAAGGCACAGAATTGACTGTCTCAATCTCGGAAAAATCCAAGGTGCCAATGACGGCGCCAGTGCCATCAATGAATTCAATCGTTCCGCTTTCGGGATCACCAGCATCATAGATGACCCGCGTTGATCCCGCGCCAGTAACATCCAATACGTCATTGTCTGTACCGCCTTCGCCGCCGACGACAGTGTCGCCAATGCCGCCATAAAACGTGTCGGCATCATCCCCGCCATAAAGGTTGTCTGAACCCGCACCACCTGTGAGCGTGTCATCCCCCGCACCGCCAAAGAGCGTGTCATCTTCGGTGCCACCATCAAGATCATCGCTGCCTGCGCCACCGATCAAGGTATCTTCGCCAGCGCCACCTGTCAGAATGTCGTCATTGTTTCCGCCGTCCAGCGCGTCGTCGCCTGCACCACCATCAATCGTGTCGTTCCCGTCTTGGCCAAAGATTGTGTCTGCGCCACTGCCACCCGTGACATCATCTATACCTGCACCGGCCAGAATAGTGGTGCCGACACCATCAAGACTGGCGTCGATTGTGTCATCGCCTGATCCAGTATGGATCTCTTCGATTTCTTCAAAATCCGCGTCGCCACTTGTACCACTGATTGTGCCTTGTTCGTTGCCGTCAAAGGTCACGGTGAGGTCTTCGGTTAAGCTGGATGCAATAACCCGGTCACCGTTGGTTTCGCCAGTTTCACCGCCAACAATCGTGTCGTCGCCAAAATTGGTGTCCAGCTGGATCGTATCGTCACCAGCCTCGCCATAGATCTCATCATCCCCAAGGCCTGCAAGGATATTATCGTCGCCACCACCAGCTTCGATGATGTCATCATCTCCGGTCTCGCCCGGTAGAATGGCGTCGCCATTGTCGACGTAATCACCATCAGGATCGCCTGCATAGCTGGTATTGATCGTTTCACCCGCCGCGGTGCCGCTGACGATCCCATCGGAGGGGATCCCAATGGCGAGCAGAGCCATTCTGTCAGAGACTTCAGCGGGCGCCACGCCTATCAACGTGATGCTTTCACCGCCGGGGAAATTGAGGACGGCGTTGCCGCTGCCATCATCCGTTACTGTGACATCGCCCGTATGAACCGGGGTGCTTCCATCGCTGGTCAAGCCACTGACATCTAGCAGGTCGATGCCGGTAAAGGTGCCATCGCCATTGTCTGTTGGGGCATCAAAGTTGGTGACAATGTCGTCGCCATCACCGTCCGAGAACACCAGGGTATCGTTGTCGCCATCAGGGGCGCCTGCGCCGTTGTCGCCCAGATTGATCTGATCGTCACCTTCGCCGCCCTCGACCACATCTTCGCCGCTGCCCATGTCAATGGTGTCCGCGCCTGTGGATCCTGTGGCGCTGTCGTCGCCCGAACCCAAGGTAAAGCTCTCGATTTGCGAGAACATCAACTCGTCTGATCCGTTGCCCAATGTCCCGTTCTCGGGGTTGTTTGCATCGAAATTCGTCAGGTCCAGCACAAGGTTTTCTGTGACATTGCTGGCGTCCAACCTGTCACCGATTGTTTCAGCCCCTTCGCCACCGCGCAGACTGTCATTGCCAAAGTTGTTGTTGATAAGGAACAGATCGTCACCGTCGCCCGCGTCAAACTCGTCGATGCCGCTACCGCCGATCAGTGTGTCGTTACCCGCGCCTGAAAACACGTCAACGCCAAGGCTATCCAATGTGCCGTCGATGTAATCATCACCACTGCCGGTGATCAGGTTTTCCATATCTGCAAAGGTAGCGCTGTTGCTGCCTTGGGTCAGCGTGCCGTCTTCGACGAAGCTGTAGACAACCGTGACATCGCTGGTCATGTTCGAGGCATCCAGCGTGTCACCACTAAGGTCATCAACGGATCCACCATCAATGGTGTCTACGCCAAAACCTTCGTTCAGCACGACTGTATCGGACCCGTCTTGTGTATTGATCGTGTCGTTGCCACCACCGCTGGTTACAGTGTCGGTGCCTGACCCGGTCTCGACCTCCATTCCTGAGGTGTCGCCAGTCAGATTGACAGTGTCGTCACCTGCATCCGTCACGATGCGTTCAATTTCCTCAAAAGTGACCGTGTTGGCGCCGTCAGTCATTTGACCGGCTTCATCGCCGCTCATCGTGACCTCTAGATCCGAGGAATATGCGCCCTCAATGGTATCGCCAAGGCTGCTTTCGCCGTCCTCGCCACCGGTAACAGTGTCCGTGCCAAATCCAGCCTCAAAGAGGAACGTGTCGTCGCCTGCACCGCCATAGAGCGCGTCATCACCGCTGTTGCCCTGAATGTCGTCATTGCCCGTGCCGCCGTAAACTGTGTCGTCGCCTGCACCGCCTTCGATATCATCGTCGCCGCCATGGCCCGCAATAACGTCACTGTCGTCACCACCATCAATGGTGTCATTGCCTTGGACGACGGGTGGGTTTGTGTCGATCTCAAGGCCATAAACCCAGCCGCTGATATTGTTGCCATCGGTGCTGAGGCCCGTCACATCCATAGTGGTAAAGGGCTGGTGGATTGTCAGCGTTGCCACATCCAGTGAACTGCCACCAGAGGCCAACACGATATGACCGTCCGCGTTGATTTCGTAACTGCCAGCACCATCAAAACTGACGAGGCCCTCAGCGAGCGCCTCGGTCAAATTAATGACTGCACCGTCCAACACCAATTGAAACTCTTCATTTGGATTACCCGCAGTGATGCTGAGTTCTGCGCCAGCGACTTCTTGGCTGAAAGTGTGTGAATAAGTCTCGTTTTCGCTGCCGCCATCGCCCATGTTGGCAACCCAGTAGCCATCTACAACGCTGCTGTAGGTCGCCTGATCCACAGCCCCGGTGCCAGACGTTACAGCAAAGGTGGTGTCTGTTTGCCCATTGGTCCCCGTCAGGGTCCCTGATGTGCCCACGGCCCCTTGCAGGGATTGGTCCAGACCGGTTGAAACACCGATATCGCCAAAGATTTCGTCATTTCCATCACCGGCCAGCACGATATCGGAACCGCCGCCTGCTTCGATGATGTCATCGTTGCCCACTTCCCCGGGCAAGATGGCGTCGTTGTTGTCGACCATATCGTGGTCGGGATCGCCTGCATATGTGCCATTAATCACATTGCCCGAGGCATCACCGGAGACAATTCCGTCCGATGGAACACCCATAGCGACCATCTGCGCAGGGGAGCCAACCTGTGCCTCTGTCAAACCTACGAAGGTAAGGGTCTCACCACCGGGGAAGGTCCAAACCGCATTGCCAGATCCATCTGTCGAAACAGATATATCAGCCGTATTCACCGGGTTTCCATCCGCATCAGTCAGATCACTGACGTCAATCCCGTCGATGCCGGTAAATGTGCCATCGCCATTCGGCGTCGGTGCGTCAAAATTGGCGAGGGTGTCATTGCCGTCGCCATCCGACACCATAACCAGATCTGCATCGCCGTCCGGGCTGCCGGAGCCATTGCTGCCCAGATCGACGTAATCGTCGCCTTGGCCTGCATCAACCACGTCCTCGCCACTGCCCAGATTAACGATATCGTCCCCTGAGCCGCCATCAACAGTATCGTCGCCCGCGTTTGTAAAGACATCGATCCCGGTCGTGTTGGCAGTACCATCGATTGTGTCATCGCCAGAGGTTGTGCCGATCTGCTCGATCTCGACAAAGCTACCATCTGCATCGGTGCTATCGAAATCATAGGTGCCCGCCTCAGCGCCGGTGTAAGTGACAGTGACCCCATCAGTACTGGCAAAGTTCGAAAAGATCGCTTGGTCGAAATCAAGCCCGTCTGGATCTTCGCCGCCCTCGATCACGTCACTTTCATGATCGTCGGTGATCAGGATGTCATCGTCGCCAAAACCGCCTTCGATAAAGTCGTCGCCAGAGGCCCCAATCAGCGTGTCGTCGCCATCTCCGCCGGATACAAAGTCATCCCCGTTGCCCGCATTGATAGTATCGTTGCCGCCTTCGCCAAAAATCGTGTCGTCGCCATCATCAGTGGTCCAGTCGCCAAAGATGTCGTCGCCTTCACCCAGAAAAACCGTGTCATTGTCTGCGCCGCCAGTGACAACATCGTTGCCAGCGCCTGCATAGATAATGTCGTCGCCTGTGCCGCCTGTAATATCGTCGGCGCCATTGCCGTCGGTGGCAGACGGGGTGGAAAACAGTTGGATATTGTCCAACTGCAACCCATGCACGTCAATCACCCCAACTTCTTTGAATTCAAGCCGGTTCGAACCGTCGCCGGATCCGCCAACCAATGCATAGCTAAAGCTATCCATGGTGCCTGCGCCGGGATTAATGGTGTCCACGAGGACGCCATTCCAATAGATCTCGAGCGCGTTGTTGTCGACGCCAGACAAGTCGCCTGCATCAAGGGTAAGGGTATAGTCTTCACCGGTCACAACGCCTGCAACATCTTGATAAACATGCAAGTTTTGCGGGGATGCCCCCATGTCCAAGACATGCGTTCCATCCGTGGCGTAGGTGCCGCCTTTGCCGTCTTCGTGCAGATCCAACTCGGCACTAGGATCGTAGTCTGTCCAGCCCGCAACCGAGCCGACACCTTGGTCGCCCCAACTGGTCTCGACCGTGCCAGTGAGATCTTCAAAAGAGCCATTATAGATCAGGTTGATGCTGCCTGCGTCCCCATAAAGAACGTCATTACCAGCACCACCATCGATGGTATCGTCACCGTCTTCGCCAAAGATAGTGTCGTTGCCGTCTTCGCCATTCAGCGTGTCATCATCGGCGCCACCATAGACCGTGTCGTCACCCTCACCAGCATATACTGTATCGTCACCTGCATCACCGCTGATTGTATCGTTTGAGGAGGTGGCCGCCGGTGTCGCATCAAAATGCACATCCGTGATCCACAAGGCTTGGTCATCATTGCCGGCGTTTTCATAGATGACTTCGATCCGGGTTACGGGTCCGTCAACTGTCACCAAAACCGAGCCACCGATTTGCCCCGGTTGATCGTTGCCTGCACCGTTGATCGTGTCGGCGTCCAACATGGTCTCATCGCCGTCCAACTGCAATGTCACTGGAACGGCGCCACCGGCACTGTCAAAAGCCAAAACTGTGACGTAGTCGTCCCAGCTGACCTGGTCGATATCGTTGATGCGGAATTGAACGTTTTCAACGCTATCGTTCAGACCGCTGTCGATGGCCGCTGCAAAATTAAACTCAACTTCGACAGTAGAAGATACACCTGCGCCGCCATTGCTTGAACCAGTGATTTGCAGAGCTGAACCGCCGTCAAAATCTTCGGTTCCAACATACTGTGGTGTGTTGCTGACTATGCTGCCGATCAAACCGCCAAGGTCATTCACGTTGACGGTGACTTCGATGCCGTTGGCATCTTGTGTGAACCCGCCGCTGAGATCGGTATTGGCAGGGCCTTCATTGGTCCATTGCATCTGGCCTTGCACAATGCCAGCGGTCGATCCTTCGCCGTAGATGATGTCGTCGGCGTCACCACCTGCAATATTGTCGTCACCGGCACCACCTGTGATGACATCTGCGCCATCACCACCGTCGATGGTATCGTTCCCAGCGCCGCCATCTATGTTGTCTTCGCCAGCGCCACCGTCCAAAATATCTGCGCCGCCTTGGCCCAAGATAGTATCGTTCCCGCCGCCAGCATTGACGGTGTCATTGCCTGATCCTGCGTCAATAATGTCATTGCTGCCATCAACGGCACCATTGGTCAGAATGGTATCGTCGCCCTCACCAGAATTAATTCTGTTGCCGCCTGAAACCAAACCATCGCCGTCAGCGTCGACAAAAGTGTCATCAATAACGTCACCGCTGTCTGTTCCGTCAATCTGCGGTACCTGAGCGACAGTTGCTGTATCAATCGGGTCAACGGTCCAGTTGGTGGGCACAAAATACGTGTTGCCATCGGTCGCGAGGAAATAGGTCCCCGTGTCCGAGATGTTGGAATAATAATTGCCGTTTCCGGTCCAGTTCCCGGACCAGACCCAACTGCCGTTCCCGAGGGTTTGGGAAGTGGTGAATGTGATCAAAGCACCAGAGATCACGTCTCCGCTGTCTAAAACCCCATCTCCTAACGTTACCAGATAACCGTTTGGCATGCCCACTTGTCCTCAAAATTCACGGATTTCTCCGCCTTGTTGACCAAGACGTAATCAAACGAGGTGTTTAAAATTTGGAACAAATGTGAAATTTGGCGAAATGCGGTGGGGCCGTGGCATTGGCTGTGTACCGTCTATTCTTCAACTTATTGGTGTAGATTTACCTCTGGCGGAGGTAACAAGGGCCACACATTTCCCTGATAGGGTGAAAAACAGCGGTTTAGGGCGTTTGGAAACAATCCTTGAGATAACCAGAATTGTGTCCGATTTGCCTTAATTAATCGGAAAAACCAGCAACACTTTGCCTTAATTTGGTTGGATTGTCTCAGTCCCGGGGGTCGTCAGGGCCTAGATCGTAGGGCTTCGCGATCTGCCAGACGTGGTTGGGCACCATATTTTTGACCTTGGCAGGGGCGTGTCGTTGCAGGTGCAAAATCGTCTCTGCAGCTTTCATTTCAACCCGTGCGCGCGCAAATTCCAACCCCTTGGGCCCAATGCGGGGCATCAACCAGCCCATGACCCCACGCATGAAATTCGGCATCCTGCGCAGCGGCAATCCACCTGCTGCGCGCCGTGTGTTTTCAACAAACCCAGCCACAGCACTGATGCGTTTCCCTTTAGATCCAGGCGCACTGAGATGCACGCTGTCACCGAGCAGATCCAGCAGTTCCGCACCGCGTTCATTGCGCACGATTAGCCATTGCTCGCCTTCGCCGCCCATATAGCCCACAGTGATATCGGCCAGAGCATTGGTATAATCCACGCAGGTCCGACAGGTCAGTGGAAAGAAGTCGTCAGGCAGATCGGCGATCGGTAGCTTCAGAAATGGGATCAGTTCTTTGCGGCCATCAGTAAACCGCAACTCGACATAATAATCAGCGCGAAACTCTAGATAGGTCACATCCGTAGGATTGGGGGTCAGCCGCTCAAGGAACAGATGAAAGTTCTCGGTCGTTGTGTTGTCCGAGCACGGCGTTCCAATCACATAGAGCTTTTCCAGCCCAAGTTTGCGTTCCAAAGCCCGCAGCGCATAGACCTGACAGGGGATCCCGATCACGGCCAAGCGCCGATGGCCAGCGGCAATGGCTGGTTCTAGGAGGGCAAGCAGTGGCGCATAGCCCATCCGCATGCCACGCGCCTTGGCCATATCCGCAGGCTTGGTGATAATCGCAGGTTTGGGGCGCCATTGATCCTTTGGATCTGGGATCATGGTCAGGATGGCATCGACAGCACCGGTGGCCAGCAGGCGTTCTGCCAATCCGGTGGTGATCCCGGTCCATTGTGCGCCCTCCGCAGGGTGGGCCATCCGCGCGCGGTACATGCGTTGGTGTACCCCAAAAAACACCTCATCCGCTTCGCCTCGGCGACGTCCATGCACCTGCGTTTCTAGGCTTGGGTAATCAGGTTTGATGAACTGACAGGCGTGACCGCAAGCCGTGGGATCCGCCATTCGCGAGACGCCGCAATCCGTGCACAAACTGCGGGGTGCGGGATCTGCAAATTGCGGGGTATGAGGGCCGGATGGCGCAATATTTTCCATCTGATCATGCTAGATCCGAGAGAGTGCATTAGCAACCAATCCCGTTGGCTAGGGCGTGGGGCCATTCATTGGCAGTTGCGCCGTATTCGGTCCAAATTTGCCACTATATTAACCATTGCCCCTTCTTTATGCCGCTTTAGCCCCGGCAGGCTGGCCGAAACAGCTGACTATCCCCTTGCAAATGCGCCGCCAGCCCCGCTAGAGGGGGCGCAACTCAAATTGATATGTGAATAGGACCGACACCGATGATCGCCTCATGGACAGACAACCTTCGCGAAGACTGGCTGGGCAATATCCGCCCCGACCTACTGGCTGGCCTTGTCGTGGCTCTTGCCCTGATCCCCGAGGCAATCGCCTTTTCCATCATCGCAGGCGTCGATCCAAAAGTGGGGCTTTACGCGTCATTCTCGATCGCAGTGATCACGGCGATCACTGGCGGCAGACCTGGTATGATCTCGGCAGCGACCGCGGCTACAGCGGTCTTGATGGTGACTTTGGTGAAACAACACGGGCTGGAATATTTACTGGCCACCACGGTTTTGGCAGGTCTGCTACAGATCGGAGCCGGCGTGTTGAAACTAGGCAGCGTAATGCGCTTTGTGTCGAAATCGGTCATGACGGGCTTTGTAAACGCCTTGGCCATTTTGATCTTTTTGGCGCAATTGCCGGAACTGATCGATGTGCCTTACTTGACATATGTCATGGTCGCCGCTGGCTTGGGGATCATCTATTTGTTCCCCTATATCACCACTGCAATCCCGTCGCCTTTGGTCTGCATCGTGGTCCTGACTGCGCTGGCCGTCTATTTCGGCTTTGACCTGCGTACCGTGGGGGACATGGGCGAGTTGCCGGACACCCTGCCAATCTTTTTATTGCCAGACGTGCCGCTGAACCTTGAAACCCTCAAGATCATCTTTCCTGTGGCCGCAGCCATCGCCGTTGTAGGCTTGCTCGAAAGCCTGATGACAGCCTCATTGATTGACGATCTGACCGACACTGACAGCGACAAAAACCGCGAGTGTATCGGGCAGGGCCTTGCCAACACCGCAACAGGCTTCATCGGTGGCATGGCGGGCTGCGCGATGATTGGCCAATCGATGATCAACGTGAAATCAGGGGGTCGCGGGCGTTTGTCGTGCTTTGTCGCCGGTGTCTTTTTGTTGATCTTGATCGTGGTGCTGGGCGATATCGTGTCGATTATCCCGATGGCTGCGCTGGTTGCGATCATGATCATGGTCTCTATCGGGACCTTCAGCTGGTCTTCGATCAAGGACATTAAGGAACACCCGACGTCTAGCTCGCTGGTGATGTTGGCCACAGTCGGTGTGACGGTCTACACCCACAACTTGGCCATCGGCGTTTTGACTGGCGTTTTGCTGTCTGGCATTTTCTTTGCTGGTAAAATTGCCCAGATTTTCCGTGTGACCAGCGTATTGTCAAAGGACGGGTTGCACCGCACCTATACGGTCGAGGGTCAGGTTTTCTTTGCCTCAGCAGATGCGTTTACCAGCTCGTTTGATCATCACGAGTCACTGGAAAAAGTCACTATCGACGTCAGCCGCGCTCATATCTGGGATATTTCTTCTGTTGCAGCTTTCGACATGGTCGTGTTGAAATTTCGTAGGGACGGGGCCGAAGTCGATGTCATTGGCATGAACGAGGCCTCGGAGACAATCGTCGATACACTTGGCATCGCGGATAAACCGGGCGCAATCGACAAGCTGATGGGACATTAGATCATGGGTAAAATCATCGCTTTGGTAGATGGATCGGTCTACTCTCAATCGGTCTGCGATCACGCAGCATGGGTGTCATCGCGCAATGGATACGACGTTGAGGTGGTGCATGTTCTGGGTCACCGCCAAGGCGCCAAACAAAATCTGTCTGGCAACATCGGCCTTGGTGCCCGCAGCAAGCTGATGGATGAACTGGCGGAACTGGACGCAGAACGGGCTAAGCTTGCTCAAAAACGTGGCCGCGCCATTCTGGAAGACGCCGAAGAGCGCATTCGCGCCGGTGGCGCCGCAACGGTCAGCACCAAGCTGCGCAACGGTGATCTGGTGACCGAACTTGCCCAGTTGGCGAAAGGTGCCGATTTGGTCTGTGTCGGCAAACGCGGCGAGGCTGCAGATTTTGCCAAACTACATTTGGGATCAAATCTGGAACGGGTTGTCCGTTCGTGCGAAGTGCCAATTTTGGTAACAAGCCGCGCCTTCAAGCCGATCAAGAATTTCCTAATCGCGTTTGATGGTGGATCATCCTCGCTGAAGGCCGTGAAAATGGTGGCCGACAGCCAATTGTTCAAAGATTTGAACGCCCATGTTGTGACCATTGGCCAAGACGACACTGAAACCAAACGTAAGATTGAAGGGGCTGCTGCCTCGCTGAAAACGGCAGGCTATGCCCCGCAAACACAAATCACCCAAGGGGCCCCGGAAGAGGTCATTTCAAAACGGACCGAGGATGGCAGCATTGATATGTTGGTGATGGGTGCCTACGGGCACAGTCGTATTCGCAGCATGATTATCGGCTCGACCACGACTGAAATGATCCGCTCCTGTCAGGTGCCGCTACTGCTGTTTAGATAAGCAATTTGGCAAAGTAGACGCGGTCAAACCCGTCCTCAACGCGCCGATCCGTTTCGACATAGCCCAAACGTGGATACAGCTTTAGCGGTCCTGCCATTTTGGCATTGGTGTAGAGGGTGATCCGCGACAGGTTCAATCCACGTGCATGATCTTCGGCAAAAGCCATCAAGCGCTGCCCTAGGCCCTGACCCTGCCCATCTGGATGAACGGCGACATTTTCCACATGCAGCGCGCCTGCTTGGGGGTACATCACGATAAAGCCGTGGGGTGGTATAATCCAAACCACATTCCGCGAAATCAAATCCGCAAAATCCGCAACCATTGGGGCAGGCTTGCGACCCATGGCACGCACATAAATTTCATAGGCTGCGGTGGCACAGCGCTGGATCGCGTCCAGGTCGTGGGATGTTGCAAAACGGATCATACCAAAAGGAAAGGCGGACTGACGCCCGCCTTGCATGATTTAGGCCGCAGGTTTGCGGCGCCGCGGTTTGCGACCCGATGGTTTGCCACCACCACCGCCGGATTTAAAACCACCGGGCTTGCCGCCACGGGCGTGTTGCGCGCGCCCACCGCTGGGCTTGCCACCGCCGCCACCGCGTCTGCCGCGACCGCCGCCGCCACCACCACGCTTGGGCGGATCTTCAGCGGCTGGTTCAATGCCGCTTTCCACAGGGATGTTCATCTTCATCACCTTTTGGATTGCGCGCAGATATCCGATTTCTTGGGCATCCACAAAAGCAACTGCAGCGCCATCTTTCCCGGCGCGGGCCGTCCGACCGATGCGGTGCACATAGTTTTCGGCCACTTCTGGCAAGTCGTAGTTATAGACATGGCTGACGTCTGGAATATCGATCCCACGTGCTGCGACATCTGTGGCAACCAGAATACGGATCTCGCCTGATTTGAAGGCTTTGATCGCGCGATCACGTTGTCCTTGGGATTTGTTCCCGTGGATCGAGGCCGCTGTGTACCCTTCTGCCACCAAGTGTTTCATCAGCTTCTCAGCCGTGTGTTTGGTGCGCAAAAAGACGATCGCTTGGCCTTCCGTCTCGTCTAGGCAATCCTTCAGCTTGTCCACTTTCATGGCCTGCTTCACAAAGTGCAGAGACTGTGTGATTTTGTCTGCCGCTTTGCCCGGCGCTGCGACCTGAACCCGCTTTGGGTTGGTCAAAAACGCGCCAGCCAGTTCTTCCATTTGCTTTGGCATCGTGGCCGAGAACAAAAGGGTCTGGCGAGGTGTGCCCAACAGCGGTGCAATTTTGCGTAAGGCATGGATAAAGCCCATGTCGAGCATCTGATCGGCTTCGTCCAGCACCAACATTTTGGCGCTGTCCAGATAAACCGCACGACGATCCACAAGATCCATCAAGCGGCCCGGGGTCGCCACAAGGATATCCACACCGCGTTCAAGGCGGTTGATCTGGCGATTAATGGACTGGCCACCAACGACCGAGAACACTTTGATCGGGGTCGAGCGGACAAACACACTGAGGTTGTCACAGATTTGGTTCACTAACTCACGCGTAGGGGCAAGGATCAGCGCCTTGACCGACTTGGGCGCCGGTCGCCCTTCCAGATGGATCAGGTTTTCAACCATGGGCAGGCCAAAAGCGGCAGTTTTACCGGTACCGGTTTGGGCCAGACCAATCAGGTCATGACCGTCCAAAACCAAAGGGATAGCCTGTGCTTGAATGGGCGTGGCTTTGTCGTAGCCTGCTTGGGTGATGTTATACATAATGGTCTTGTCTAGACCCAGCATATTAAATTCGGTCACGGAATGACCCTTTCGTAAAAACGTCAAAACGCCACACATCGGTTAGGATGCACGTCTCGCGGTTCTCGTTGGGTTACTCACTCAGGCACTGAATTGCACATGGGCCGAAACCAACGACAGAACCCCGCGTGATGGGAACTGGAAATACCAAAGCTGAGACCCGTTCGGTCCGCTGCTCACGCGGCAGCGCAGCATTGGTGCTGGGGTGCATATGAGGGGTGCCGACCTATAAGTCAACGCCTACCATGGTAAATGCGAAGTTGCCGTGGGGTGTGGACTACTGTTCCAAGTCGTCTCGGGTGAAGGCTGGCAATACGGTCAACTCAGGTGCATTGGTGATCATAGGTACACCTTCGCCCCGCCAAATCGCACAGACAACGGCTAAAACGTCGGCACCTTCGGCCACAGCCAGCGCATGGGCGTCTGCAACGGCGCCACCGGTCGTGATCACGTCCTCAATGAACGTCACTTTCATGCCCGCTACGTCCTGTCCTTCGATGGCGCGGCAGGTGCCGTATGTCTTGGCCTCTTTCCGAACAAAGGCCGCTGGCAACCCGGTTTCCAGCGAGATCGCCGTGACCAAAGGCACACCGCCCAATTCTAAACCTGCGATAATCTCGGTCTCGGCTGGCAACAATTTAGCCATCTCCTTAGCCAGAGGTAACAACAGCTTGGGGTCGCCTTCAAAGCGGTACTTGTCGAAATAGATGTTCGACACCTTGCCCGAACGCAAAGTGAACTCCCCATGCAGCGTCGCCGCTGCTGCCATCTGTTGTGCTAATTCGGATTTTGAGACTGTCATCTTAAGAGGGCCTTTGAAGAGGGAGCGTTCCTTAGGAAGTAGCCGACCCTTGATCGGATGCGCAATATCAAACCATCTGAAATTGGCTGTGATATTGCGAAGGCGTGGTTTTTACGACCCGCATAAACGCCCGGCGCATACGTTCACCATCTTGAAATCCGCAGTCTGAGGCAACGGTTTGGATGCTAATGGACGTTGTCGCCAGCAGATCGCGCGCTGCATTGACGCGGATGGCCTCAACCGCTTTGGCTGGGGGCACACCCATCGTCTGTGTATACCGCCGCGAAAAATTCCGAGGGCTCATGCCACATTCCTTGGCCATGTCCTCGACTGTGATCTGCTGCTGGATATGCCCACGCACCCAGGCATGTAGGGCATCAAACCGACCTTCCGTGTCTTTGGCCTGCCGGTCCAGTTCGGCACTAAACTGGGACTGCCCGCCGGACCGGACCATTGGGGTGACCAAGGATCGTGCCATAACAATCGCTGCGTTTTTTCCCAGATCCTCTTCGATCATCGCAAGGGCCATATCGATGCCTGCTGTGATCCCGGCCGACGTCCAGACGGTGCCGTCTTTGACAAAGATCGGATCAACCTCGACTTGGACCTTTGGGAAATGCGCAGCAAGGTAATCGCAATCTTCCCAATGGGTGACGGCGCGGCGTCCATCCAGCACACCCGCTGCCGCTAGAACGATTGCTCCGGAACAGACAGAACAGACGCGCTGGGCGCGGCTTGCCAATCGGGTGAGGTGATCAAGGAATATGCCATCCTTGGATGCGTCAAAAGCGCCATCGCCACCGACAACGATCAAAGTATGAATGGGTGTACCCAGCCAGTTTTGCATCGGTTCCGTCTCAATAGGCAGCACTGTGTTAGTCTCGATCTGACCACCCTCCAGCGAGACCACATGTGTTTCATAAGCCTCACTGCCGCCTGCATGGGTGAACACCTGAAGCGGTCCGCTAAGATCCAGCAGGACAACATTCGGGTAAACCACAAACAAAACGGTTTTGGCATGAATCGAGGGCATATTGTCATTTATGCCAAGGCTTATATGGCTAGTCTAGGCGGGAAATTAATTTGCAAAAGGTCCCCGATGCTTATCCTCAAACCCAACTGCGAATGTTGCGACTGTGACTTGCCACCCTCTGGCTTGGACGCGCGCACATGCACCTTTGAATGTACCTTTTGTGCAGACTGCGCGGCGACCCGTTTTGGAAACACCTGCCCTAATTGTGGGGGCGAATTGCTGCGCCGCCCTGTGCGTCCAGCCAAGATGCTACAAAAATACCCCGCCTCGACGGACCGCTTTACCAAATTCCATTCGCAATGTGTTTCGCTATGAAAACCATTGGTGCCTTTGTCTTTCCCGGATTTGAAACCCTCGACTATTTTGGCCCGATTGAGATGCTTGGCGGCTTTGATGGGCAGGGGCAGATCATAACAATCGCGCAAACGATGGACCCCGTTACCAGTGTACACGGGCAGCGTATTTTGCCTGACGCAACTATAGACGATGCTGACGACTATGACCTCATTTTGATACCCGGGGGTGACAGCGCCCTTAACCTGCTAAACAATGCGCCACTTTTGGACTGGATCAAACGGGCAAGTCACAATGCCGAGCGGGTGATGGCCGTGTGCACAGGCACAATCTTGTTGGCCGCGAGTGGCGTCTTAGAAGATCGCCGTGCCACGACCAACAAAATGGACTTCACTGCGACAGTTCCACTGGTGCCAAAGGTCGATTGGATCAAACAGGCGCGCTGGGTCAAAGACGATAAATTTTACACATCGTCCGGCGTGTCCGCTGGCATGGATATGGCGTTGGCGGTCATGGCGGATCTTTACGGGGATGCCTTGGCAGAACGCCTAGCCCTGACCTGCGAATACGAATGGCACAAGGATGCCAACCGTGACCCCTTTGCCAGACTTGCAGGGTTGATCTAGGTCCCCCTTCCCCTTAGCTCAGAATCCCGCTATCAGCGCAGCCGTCTCGGGGCATTACGTCCCTTGCACGATTAGGAGGGCCGTTATGGGCTATAAAATCGTCGTCGTTGGCGCCACAGGCAATGTGGGCCGCGAAATGTTGAATATTCTGGATGAACGGGCTTTCCCCGTCGCCGAGATCGAAGTGCTGGCAAGCCGTCGGTCCTTGGGCACGGAAGTCAGCTTTGGCGATCGCACGCTCACGACGAAGGACCTCGACACATTTGATTTCACAGGCTGGGATATTGCCCTGTTCGCTGTTGGCTCGGACGCTACCAAAATTTATGCGCCCAAGGCGGCGGCGGCTGGCTGTGTGGTGATCGATAACTCGTCACTGTATCGCTACGACCCTGACGTGCCATTGATCGTGCCCGAGGTGAACCCGGACGACATCATGGGCTATTCCAAAAAGAACATCATCGCGAACCCCAACTGTTCGACCGCGCAAATGGTTGTGGCGTTGAAGCCGCTGCATGATCGCGCCACGATCAAACGCGTTGTGGTCAGCACGTACCAGTCCGTATCTGGCGCAGGCAAAGGCGGCATCGACGAGCTGTGGGATCAGACCAAGTCGATCTACAACCCCACAGACGACAAACCGCCAAAGCAGTTCACCAAGCAGATCGCGTTCAACGTGATCCCGCACATCGACAAATTCATGGACTCGGGCGAGACCAAAGAAGAATGGAAGATGGTCGCGGAAACCAAAAAGATCGTCGACAAAGACATCAAAGTCACGGCGACTTGCGTGCGCGTGCCTGTGTTCGTTGGCCACTCAGAAGCGATCAATATCGAGTTTGAAGACTTCCTCGACGAAGACGAAGCCCGTGATATTCTGCGCGAAGCCCCCGGTGTCATGGTGATCGATAAGCGCGAAGATGGCGGCTATGTCACACCCATCGAATGCGTTGGTGACTTTGCCACGTTCATCAGTCGTATCCGTCAGGACAGCACGATTGATAATGGTCTGAACCTGTGGTGCGTCTCGGACAATCTGCGCAAAGGTGCGGCCCTGAACGCCGTGCAAATCGCTGAAACCCTCGGCAATCGGGTGCTCAAAAAGGGCTAAACGCGATATCGACTTGAACTTCGCAGGGCTGGCAGAAATGCTGGCCCTGTTTTCGTTTGGGAGAAATGTTATGCGGTTTGGGTTGGTTGTGAGCTTGGCAGTTTTGCCAATGTCAGCGATGGCGGATGACGTGATAGCGCGCATGGACATCTCGGCAGTGACAATTTCGAGCGGAATGGCTGAGGTCACGCGGACAGGTTCTGTAACCCTGCCGGAAGGCAAACACGTATTGATCGTGCCTGCGCGCGACAACATGTTCCTACCCCAAATTGCGGCCGCAAGCGGCCTCACATTCGGCGCGGTGCAGGCAAGTGGCGCAATCGCCCTAAGCGAAGGGCAGTTGGACACACCGCTCCAAGCCGAATTACGCCAAGCCTTGGACACAGCGCAAAACACCGTGCGTGACGCCCAAGACGCCCTTGAACAGGAACTTGCCTTGATCATCGGGTATCAGTTGCAAATCGACTACCTGCGCAACCTTGCTAAGGGCGGTGAGAATGGACCAAGCCTGCCTGAAAATCTAGGTGAGTCCCTCGCACAAATGGGCGCATTGATTTCTGAACTAGAGGCAAAGATCCTTTCAGCCAATATTGAGCGTCGTGTCGCCGAAGACGCGGTGCGCGACGCGCAAGTCCTGCGCACAAAAGCCGAGAACGCTCTGCAAGCCAGTGCACCTTTTGCCGCAACAACTGCCGCCAGCCGCATTCCCGTCACGGTCGCCACCGCTGGAACATATGATCTGTCGATGACCTACCTTGTCCAAGGGGCCAATTGGACGCCGAACTATTCAATCGACCTCAACACCGAGGCATCGACCATCGACGTGATCCGCAAAGTCACGTTGACCAACCGCACCAACGCACCCTGGATTGATGTGGCGGTGACCCTTTCCACAGATAACCCACAGCGTCGTTTGGATGGCACCGCCGCCCAACCCAATCCTGTGCGCGTATTCGAACCACAGCGCCGCGCAAAAGTATCCGCGGGTCTCGCGATGGATTCCATGGCCGCCGCGCCGGAACCAATGATGCTAGAGGTGGCAGAAAGCTTTTCACCTGTGATCCAAGGCATGTCCCTCAGCTATGTTCTGAACGACATCGCAACTGTGCTGCCCCAATCCCAGACCACATCGGACTTTGGCACCTTCGACTTGACACCGGCCATCAGCAACGCTGCAAATCCGCGCTTTGATCAGACCGCCTTCTTGTTGGCCGAAACCGAAAACGACATTGGCGAACCGATCCTTCCGGGGCAAGCATACATTCTGCGTGATGGCGCATTGATCGGCGAGACTTTTGTCGACTTGATCCCTAATGGCGGTGAGATCGCATGGGGCTTTGGTCCGGTAGATCATCTGCAACTGGAATGGACACGTCTCAAGCGGCAAGAGGGCGACAGTGGTTTTATTCGTAAGTCCAATGACCAAAACGAAAGCCTGCGCTTTACCGTGACGAACCTCAGCGATCAGCCCGAGACGGTGAAAGCCTATTACGCCACGCCGTTCTCGGAACAGGAGGATCTGACTGTTTCGGCCAAACTGACCCCGCGCCCTACTCAGCGAGATGTGGACGACAAGCGTGGCGTTCATGTGTGGGAACTGGATCTTGCAGCGGGTGGAAGTCAGTCTGTTCAGCTCGAGTTTGATTTGCAGTGGCCCGATGGGCAACAAATCTCGTGGCAACCGTAAAACTGCAGATTTCGAATCGCAGGAAACCAAAGAAAACGGGCGAAGAAACCCATTTCTTCCGTCGAGTTTCGAATTTTAACCATTGTTAACAATGGGTTAATCTTGGTGGGAAGTCGGAGGTATTTTTACCCTCAAATCCGGGCCGTGCCTTTGGGTAGACTTGCGCAGCGTTAACACCAACGCATTGTATTTTGGGGGATAACCTATGAAGAACCTAACGATTGCACTGAGCCTTATTTCCGCTCTGTCCATTGCCAGCCCTGTTTATGCTGGCTCATATTCCAAAGCGGCTGGTTCGGCGGCTAGCGGGACCAAAGTCCTGACTGTCGTGCCTAATCTTTGCCCGGGCACTATTGCAGTGCTGAAAACTTGGGCCAAAACAGCCACATCGATCGCAGCTTATGCAGTTCCCACGGCTTTGCCCGGTGTGGACGTCAGCTGTGACAATCCTGGCCGGCCAGTGACTGCAGGCCAATCCTTTAACGCCCCAAGCGTAAAAGAGGCCCAAGCTGCAGCCATCGGCGCATGCGAAACGGCACGGGATGAAAACAACGGCCCATGTGTTGTATTGGGGACCGTGACCACACGCTAAACCGATTACCTACCGTTTCTACACACAGGGCTGGTGCTGTCGCGCCGGCCCTTTTTTGTCAGAAGCGTTCGGCCCGCAGAACTTCGCAATCTGTGATGCTGACAACACCGATATGTTGTTCGACGACACTGAATGCAGCCTCTAACAAGGCGTCTAGTCGCTCTGGGCGAATGATGCACACAACTTGAACCATGCCTGATGCACGGCCAACTTGGCCCTCGCGGGACCACTGGCCAGAGCGCCCAGAACCACCCAAGACAGGGAAGACGGTATAGCCTGTGACATCTGCGTCTTGCAGGGCTTTGGACAACCGCCGTTCCATCGGGGCTTCGATAATGATTGAGACGCGCTTGGCCGCATGGGTTTGCATGGGTCTCTCCTTAGGTGAGGGCTGTGGCAACGGCCAAATAGATTGGAATGCCAAGGGTAAGGTTAAACGGGAAGGTAATCCCCAAGGCCAGGGTCAAATAGACCGATGGGTTGGCTTGCGGCAGGGCAACACGCATGGCCGCTGGCACCGCGATATACGATGCTGATGCAGACAGCGTCATCATCAGCACAACACCGCCGGTACTGAGACCAAGGATCAAACCAGCGATCAATCCAGCGCCTGCACCAAACAGCGGCATGATACAGCCAAATACAAAAACTCCTCGGGTCAAAACACCACTGGCCCCGCGCAATCCGCGCCCTGCAACCAGCCCCATATCCAGCAAGAACAGGCACAACACGCCTTTGAACGGGGTCACAACGAACGGCTCGATCTCGGCCATGCCTTCGGCGCCCGTGGCGTATCCGATAAAGAACGAACCGATGAGCAATACAATCGAGCCATTCAGCAAAATTTCGCGCCACAGATCGCTTTCCATCTTTTGGCCTTGGCTGCCGCGACTGACCAGCCACAGGGCCGAAAGGATCGCAGGCGCCTCCATTGCTGCAGCAACAGCGACCATATAGCCCTCGGATGTAATGCCTTGGCTTTCCAATACGGATGTGGCTGCAACAAACGTCACAATCGAAATCGATCCATAATGCCCGGCCACGGCGGCGGCATCGATGGTCGACAGCTTGGTCATCACACGCAAAAGCGCATAGGCTAAAAACGGCAGTAGGGCGGACAGAAGGACACCGGCAATCAGCGAAAGCGCCAGACTGGCATCAACCCCGTGGTCGGCCACGCTGACCCCGCCTTTGAATCCTATGGCAAAGAGAAGGTAGATCGACATGCCTTTGGCCATAGCCTCAGGAATAGTCAGGTCCGAGCGAGCAAACGACGCCAGAAGACCCAGTGCGAAACTGAGGATGATCGGCGACATGAGGTTCTCGATTGAAAGTGCTAACAGATCGCCCACAATTTCCACCTTTATGCGTTTGGGGACAGATAGACTTCTAATTCCTGATTAAAAGACTTGAGAATAGAAATCTCATCAAACGGGTGAAAATTCTTGATCCATACCGAGGCTTTCCAAACGCCCCTCGGCAATATCAACCCACAGCCCATGCAACGCCAAAGCACCGCTGGCCTGCGCCTGCTGCACGAAGGGGAAGGTCAGGAGGTTCTCAAGTGAGACCATGACAGCCTCCTTTTCCAGCGCTGTGGTGCGTTCGCCCTTGTCTTTGATGTCTTTGACGCGTTCGTAGCCCGGGCGCAGGATGTCCATCCAACGACCAACAAAACTAGTACTTTCTTCTAGTTCCGGGGCATTCCCGGTGCACATGCTTTCGCAGCCTGCAACACCGCCACAACTCGAATGGCCCAGCACGATCAGATTGGTCACTTTCAGCGTGTTCACGGCATATTCCACAGCAGCCGACGTGCCATGGTAAGTACCATCGGGCGAAAAGGGAGGAACTAGATTTGCGATGTTGCGATGAATGAAAAATTCACCCTGCTCAGCCCCAAAGATCGAGGTCACATGCACCCGGCTGTCGCAACATGAAATCACCATTGCCCGAGGTTTTTGGCCTTCATTGGCCAAGCGTCGATACCACGACTGATTTTCAGCATAGGTCGTGGCTTTCCAGCCATTGTATCGTTGAACCAGATATCCCGGCAGGGGATGATAGTCAGACATTGCGCCACCCACTCAATTGATTGAGGTCAATTACGCTGAATTCAACCTAAATTCGAGCGATATTTTGCTAGGCTGGAAACCATTTCAAAACGTTGCTGTGTCAAAACAGTGTTTGCACCGTGGGGGTGTAGTGAATGAATGATTGAAGGTGGAACCGTGGAACAAGTCGCAATTCTCACACACGAAGAACGCGTGCATTTTGATCCGGACCGATTGACTGAACTTTATGCGGAACTGGGCGAGTTAGCTGCGGAAACCGTGGTGTGCCGTGCTTTGGAAGAACTGTCGATCAAATTGCGCCGTATAGAAGCGGCATTTTGGAGTCGGGATATCAAAACAGTACATGACAATGCCTCGGGCCTGATCGAAGTGGCCGAGCAGATTGGCATGCACAGTTTGGCACGCGTGGCATCGGATGTGGCTGGTTGCGTGGCTTCTGGCGATGTTGTGGCCTTGGGCGGCACGTTGGCCCGCCTCCTGCGCGTAGGCGATCAATCCTTGTCGACAATCTGGGACGAACAAAGCAACGCCTTCTAAATCTTCTGCGCCGCGCAAGGGGCCTTGTACTAAGGGGCTGTGATCGTAAACTGTGGGCAAACAGGATAAAGGTTGCCCATGACGTATCTCAGCAAGCCCACATTCGCAGTGGCGGATGGTCAGACAATCCCAATCCATTTGGTGTCTTCAGAACAGTTCGAAAAGTGGTGTGCAGCCCTCGATGATGCAGAACAAAACTGGATCAAGACGCATGGGTTTACAGGTGGTTTGGGACAATGGGTGGCCTGCGCAAATACGTCCGGCGGTGTCGCCTTTTTGGCAATTGGAACAGGAACAGACGCGGCGCGCAAACGTCAAAGATTTGGCGCACTAGCCAATGTATCCAAGTTCCCATCAGGTCGGTATCACCTCGCGTTGGATCCAGAGGATGACGTGGATCCCGCTGAAATTGAGGCTTTTGCTTTGGGTTGGTTGTTGTCGAGCTACCGATTTGATCGATATACCTCAAAAAGCAGTCAAGGTGCTGAGTTGTGCGCGCCAGATGTCATTGATCACCGCCGCATCGAGATTCTAGCCGCTGGTGAGTTCCTGACCCGTGATCTGATTAACACCCCTGCCCAGGATATGGGCCCTTCTTCGCTGCAAAAAGCATTTTTTGAAGTGGCACAGGCCCATGGTGCGCGGGCCCGTGCCGTTGTTGGGCAAGATTTGCTTGAGCAGAATTTTCCGATGATCCACGCCGTTGGCCGGGCCGCGGCAGATGCTCCGCGGTTGCTGGATATGTCTTGGGGGGATGCGGGACCTTTGCTGGTCTTGGTTGGAAAGGGGGTGTGTTTTGACACAGGTGGATTAAACATCAAACCGGCCTCTTCCATGGGGTTAATGAAAAAGGACATGGGTGGCGCCGCGACTGTGTTGGGGTTGGCTCATATGATAATGTCTTTGGGCCTGAAATTACGCCTGCGGGTATTGGTGCCTGCCGTTGAAAACAACATCGATGGTGGGGCATTCCGGCCGCAAGATATCCTGACCTCTCGCAAGGGTTTAACGGTTGAGATTAATAACACAGATGCCGAAGGGCGTTTGGTTCTGGCAGACGCGCTGGCCTTGGCCGACGAATCCGAGCCTGATGTGATATTGTCCATGGCGACCCTAACTGGGGCTGCGCGGGTGGCCGTTGGACCTGACCTTGCGCCGTTTTTCACCGATGACGAGGCTATTGCCTCATATTTGGCCGAGGCCGCTGGGCCAGCGCAGGATCCTGTCTGGCGCTTGCCGTTTTGGGATCCCTATGAGGCAATGATCGAGCCGGATGTGGCTGATTTAGACAATGCGCCAAAAGGCGGTTTTGCAGGGTCGATCACGGCGGCTCTGTTCTTGCGCAGATTTGTGACGCGGACTGCACGCTATGGTCATTTTGATATCTATGGCTGGCAACCTTCCGCGGCACCGGGGCGGCCCAAAGGTGGCACCGGCCAAGGTGCGCGCGCTGTTCTTGAGGCGCTACCGGATATTTTGAATTTATGACGGATCCTCGGCTTTGGCCCGCGAATGAGCGCGTCGCTTCTGAGGCCGTGCGCGGTCACGTGCAGAATGTGACTTTTTCCAAGGGTGCGGCGCGTCGGGTGCTGCGCCCGGTTGCCGATCTTTTGCGCGCGCCGGATGGCCCACGGGATCGTCAAGTGCTGATGGGTGATATAGCCCAAGTGTTTGAGGATCGTGCGGGATGGTCGTTTGTTCAAATGGCCAAGGATGGGTATGTTGGCTATTTGCCATCGGGATCTTTGGGACCTGTCGCTGTTGCCAGCCACAAGGTGTCTGTGAAGGCAACCCACGTCTATCAAGGTGATGATTTCAAATCGGCCAACCTGATGGCTTTGCCCCATGGGGCGTCTGTGAACGTGTCTGCTACAGGCCCGAAATTTGCCCATACCGATCTAGGCTTCGTCCCAGTGTCCCATCTTTCGCCCGTCACACAGCATGAAGTAGATTTGGTTTCTGTGGCACGGCTCTATTTGGGGGTACCCTATCTGTGGGGGGGCAATTCGATCTGGGGGATTGATTGCTCGGGTTTGGTGCAGGCGGCCTGTGTGGCCTGTGGTATCCCCTGTTGCGGGGACAGTGACCAACAGGCGCAGCACCTTGGGAAAAGTGTCGCCTTGGGATCCGAGTTTATTCAAGGCGATATTTTGTTTTGGAAGGGGCATGTTGGGATTGTTGCCGGACCTGATCGGTTGCTGCACGCCAATGTGTTCCACATGGCTGTGGTGGAGGAACCTTTGGGAGCTGCCTTGCACCGAATTGAAGAAAACGGCGATGGGCCGCTAACGGGTCATCGTCGGGTTTAGGTATTTGGGGACCAAAGAAACCTAGTCTACGGCACGGATAAGTTTACGTTCCAGCACGCGCAGCACCGTTTTGAGGTCAGCCCCGCGTTTCAGGATCTGGCCATCCATACCAATCACAGCATACATGCCCTGTTTGCCGCGCAGTTTGGGGCGTTTTTCGATGCGATAAAGAGGATTTTCTGCGGTGCGCCGGAACACGGAAAACACTGCAACGTCGCGCAGGCTTGAGATACCGTAGTCGCGCCATTCACCTGCTGCCACCATACGCCCATAGAGTGATAGAATCGGACCAAGTTCGGTGCGGTGAAACGCGACCTGTTCGGGCAATTTTGAGGGAAATGGGATTGGTGGATTTTGAGCGTTCATAAACCAAGTTTGCCCTATTTTGCTTATAAATCAAGCAAAGCCATCTTTTGGCCTGAAAAACATCGGTTGAATTCCCCTTTTTGCCCCTCATTGTGCCGTTGTTGGCCAGCATAAAGTTTGTATCGGTAGCTAGAACAGCTGCTCCCCCGATGTTCGCGGATTTTATAGCCCCCACCCAGCCCGCGGACATCGGGGATACTTATTCCCCAAGGTCGATGCTTTATGCAAAGCGTCCCTGACAAAACCACCCTGCAGATAGACCGGCCCCATGGGCATAAAACAGCCACAGCCGTTCGCCTGTTTCCACATCCACATGCCAGTAATCACGCACGCCGCTGCGCCAGTTGGGATCATCCAGCCACCATTCCGGCGCAATGCGTTCTGGCCCATGGGCTTGCTTTAAGTGCAAATGCCGCCCGCGCCATTTGAAGGCTGCAGGTGGTATGGGATTAACGGGGGCGCCGACCAATTCGGGTTGCCAGATCTCCAACGGGCGCGGTGTAGCGGGTTTGACCCAATCCATAGCAGGGTCTGACCAAGCTGCCGCCATTGTCACGCTGGTTTTTTCTGGGATGTTGCTGTCGCCGGGATGTTCGCGCGTGATCGCCTCAAGGCCAACCCGTGCCCCAAGCCGTCCGATCAGATCATCAAAACTGGTGTTGCGGGCCAATCGTTCGGCCACATCGCGACCGGCGTCCAGATGGCCTTTATGTTGGGTTTGATAAACCGGTTCGGTTTGGTGTGCCTCGATGCGCAACAGATCAATGCCGAACCCTGCATCAATTTGGTCCAGCTTCAGTGAAAGCAAGGGTTTGATGCGTTCGGGATTGGCCGAGGGGCGTGCCAGCCCCACTTCGATGGTTTGGCGGGTTTGATCGACGCGAAACGCCTGTAGGCGCACGCGACGCGCGCCATGGCCTTTGGCCTCTAGCTGTTGTTGTAATCGGGGTAGCAAACGATCAAGGCCCGCCAGAATATCGCTTTCTAGTCCGATGGGCTCGGGCAGGGTCAAACGGCAGGCAAAATGCAGCGGTGGTTTGGCAGGGGACACAGGTTCGGACACAGCGCCAATGGCCTGATCAAGGCGCAGCACCAGATCCTTGCCAAAGCGCCGCGCCAGCCCAGCACGCGGTTGACCCAGTAGATCCCCAATACGCCGCAACCCAAGACGTGCCAGCGATGTCACCGTAGGTTCAGGCAGGCGCAGGGCGGCAATCGGCAGCGGCATCAGGGCCGTATGTGTGGCTGCTGGGGCTGCAATCCGGTGGGTGTTGGCGGCCCCTGTTACCAGTTTGGGCGCGGCCCCGCCACGTTCCCAATTGCGGCGTTTCACAGCGCGCGATCTGGTTGCATAAGCCTCTTGATCGATGGCATCGCCGGACCGTGTGGCATTGGGGGCTTGGCCTGCATAGCGCGCCAAAGCCCAAGCGGCCCCAAGTGTGTCTGCAATGCCCGCTTGCACACTAAGATGCAGGTCAGCACAGTCATCTTCGACTTGTTTGACCAGTGCCTCTTCGCCGCCAAAAAGATGCGCGCAGCCTGTGAGGTCAATGACCAAGCCACCGGGGGCTTCTTGATTGACCCAAGGGGAAAACTTGCCGGCCCAACGCCGCAATGCGGTCAGAAATTGTTCTTCGGCCAGCGGGTCTTGAAGGCGGGTCAGCAGGCCTTCGCACATGGCGTGGGCATCGCGGGCCGGTTGCCCGACGCGCAAGCCAGCGGCCTCGGCTTGCACTGATAAGGAGCTAATCACTTGCATCTGGCCGCTTTCGCGCAGCACGGCAAAAGGCACGTCAATGGTCCCACGCCATTGGCGCAGGACACGTTCGGCCCCCAAGCGGGGAAACCACAAAGACAAGATACGGCGCTGGGGCATGGCAGTGACCCGATAAAATGTTCTTACTTTGTTCTAAATACGTCCCAAGGCATCACGAGTCCAGAGCGACCTGTTTTTTAGACCCAAAAAGGGGCTTAGCCGCAGGACAACCGGATGACAGTGCCCGCGGCATCCAGATGGATGTTCAATCGTTGGGGACGGTAGTCTTGGGTTACCAAATCGCCGGGACGAATGATACGCGTGGGCAGCAATACCAACGTTTCTTCCAAACCATCAGTGGTCATACCCAGCAATTGCGCGTTCTCATTGGCCTTGCATTGATCATCCAGCCCCACTGGCAACGCCGCCTCGGCAGGGTCTGTTGGTTCAACAGGCTCAATCGGGTCGATCACCGGGGTTTTGGGCCCACAGGCCGTCAGCAGGCCAAAGGCCGCAAGAAATAAGAACTTCTTCATAAGGCAAACCTCTGACATCGCGCGCAAAAAGGCAAGGGCCGTGCCTGTAAAAACGCTTGCATTGCTATGGACCATCCCGCACGGTTTACCAGACGACAACAGGGAAGGAGACGTCCATGCGGACCCGTGCAGCAGTGGCCCTAGAGGCTGGCAAACCATTAGAAGTGATGGAGGTCAATTTGGACGGCCCCCGCGCAGGCGAAGTTTTGGTGGAAATCAAGGCAACTGGTCTGTGCCATACGGATGAATTCACCCGCTCGGGCGATGATCCTGAGGGCATTTTTCCCGCAATCTTGGGTCACGAGGGTGCAGGCATTGTTATCGAAGTGGGCGAAGGCGTCACCAGTCTTGAGGTTGGCGATCACGTGATCCCGCTTTACACGCCTGAATGTCGCGAATGTGACTACTGCCTGAACCCAAAAACGAACCTGTGTCAAAAAATTCGCAGCACCCAGGGTGCGGGTCTTTTGCCTGATGGATCGACCCGTTTTTCGATGTTGGACGGCACGCCGATCCACCACTACATGGGCTGCTCCACCTTTGCCAACCACACCGTGGTGCCAGAGATTGCGCTGGCCAAGGTCCGCAAAGACGCGCCGTTTGACAAAATCTGCTACATCGGGTGCGGCGTGACCACTGGAATCGGGGCTGTGATCAACACAGCCAAGGTTGAGATCGGTTCGACCGGTATCGTCTTTGGTTTGGGCGGGATTGGCTTGAATGTGATCCAAGGTCTGCGACTGGCCGGAGCGGATCAAATCGTTGGTGTTGACCTGAACGATGGCAAGGTCGAGATGGCCACGCATTTTGGCATGACCGACTTTGTGAATCCGTCCAAAGTGGAGGGTGATTTGGTTGCTCATCTGGTGGAACTCACCGGCGGCGGTGCTGATTATACCTTTGACGCGACAGGCAATGTGGGTGTGATGCGCACTGCACTGGAAGCGGCCCACAAAGGCTGGGGCGAAAGCATCATCATCGGCGTGGCCCCGGCGGGTGCAGAAATCAGCACGCGTCCTTTCCAATTGGTCACAGGGCGCAGCTGGCGCGGCACAGCCTTTGGTGGTGCCTCTGGTCGCACGGATGTTCCGAGGATTGTTGATTGGTACATGGACGGTAAGATCGAAATCGATCCGATGATCACGCACAAATTGTCACTGGATGAGATCAACCATGGTTTTGATCTGATGCACGAGGGTAAATCGATCCGGGCGGTTGTTGAGTTCTAATTCGTAGGAAAACGTGGCGCGCTGCTAGGTTCCGTAGCGCGCCATAAACATATCGACAGCACCTTTGACGATACGGTCCAGATCCGCTTCGGTGAATGTCTTTTGCACCCCGAACATCAACTTTGGAAACAGATCTGTCTTACACAGTTCCGGAAACTGCCATGCGGCCAGATCAATGTCGTCCACGGCAAGTTCACCTCGATCAATCGCGATCTGGATATACTCGGCCAAAATGCGGTGAACGGTCATTGGACCACATTCGAAAAATTCGCGCCCCAGTTCAGGAAAGCGCGCTGATTCCGCGACACTGATCCGAAACACCTGTTGGCCGAAATCCGACATAAAGAAATGCATCAAATTGGTTGCGGCTCGCGTTAACACAATGCGTGGTGGCTGACTGTCATCAATGTCGTGCACAGCCAATTCGGTCTGGCGATTACATTCGGTCTTGGCGACTTCCATGAACAACAGACGCTTGTCCGGGAAATAACTATACAAGGTCGCCTTCGAGACGCCCGCTGCCTTGGCAATATCGTCCACACTGGCACCTTCGAATCCATCGGCCATGAAAACTTCCCGCGCGCCTTCCAGCACTTGGTCAAATTTTCGGCCTTTACGGATGTCAGGGGTGGGTGCGTTCATGAGCTGCCTTTGGGACTAGAGGCCTAGTATAGACCGATCCGGTCTTATTACACAATGAAAACGGGCGACCCCCGGGGACAAGGGTCGCCCAACCAGCATTGCGGTGCGAGACGGGGAGGGAGGTCGTTATTCGCTCACGCAATCTTCGGCAATAACAGTGGTTTGAGTATTGCAGCTGATGGTGGTTGTTGGGCCTTCAGGGAAGGTCAGAATTGGAAACTGCACAATAGGTGCGCCAGCCGAGGCAGAGAGGGCGGACGACAACAGCAGGGCAGAAGCGAGCATTGGGAGGGTACGTTTCATTGGTCTTGTCCTTTCTTTTAAAGTGAACCAATCAGTTCAAAACACTATTTAAACTAAGTAGTTTAGTTTTCAAGAGGAAAGTGAACTGTTTGGTTCATTTTTATTTTTTGGCATCGCTTTTCGTGGTACTGGCATCTTAATGGATCAAATGTTACCGCGGTGACATGCTGGCTATATTTCTGAAGACACTGCCATTTTTTACGCTGATCGGTTTGGGCTACCTTGCCGCGCGCTCGAAATTCTTCAGCGAAGAAGCCACGGCCTATTTAACAAAATTTGTCTTTTACTTTGCTCTGTCGGCCATGTTGTTCCGTTTTGCTGCTAATCTATCGTTTGCTGATCTGTTCAATCTCAACTTTATGCTGGCCTACCTCTGGGGCACTGGCGTAGTTTACCTGATCGCCACGGGCATCGCGTTCTTACGCGGTCTGTCCACAGCTGAGGCCGCCGTCGAGGCCCAAGTGGCCGTCATCGGCAACATCGGGTTTCTGGGCATTCCGATGCTGGCGCTGCTATTGGGCGACGCGGCTATCGGCTATATCATGTTGATGCTGGCGGTGGATTTGATCGTCTTTGGCAGTCTCATCGTGATTTTAATCGTTGGATCGCGCGATGGCCGCGTCTCGCCTGCGATCTTGAAAACCGTTGGTTTGGGTCTGATCAAGAACCCAATGATCGTCTCGATCTCATTGGGTCTGATCTGGTCCGTGATGCGATTGCCGATCCCGGCCCCTGCAAACGAATTTCTCGCCATGCTTGGGGGGGCCGCGACGCCCTGCGCCCTATTCGCTATTGGAGCCTCGCTTGCGTCAAAGTCTGCGGAACGGGTCAGCGTGGCGTTGTATTTGTCGGGCTGCAAACTGTTCTTGCACCCCGCAGCAGTGGCCTTGGGTGGTTTGGTCATCTTCCCTGTGGATCCGTATGCAGCAGGCGTCATGATCGCGGCAGCGGCTTTGCCTGTGGCGGGCAATGTCTTTATGGTCGCACAACATTATGGGGTTGCACCAACCCGCGTTTCAGCCTCAATTCTGGTCTCGACATTGATCAGCATCATCACCGTCTCGGTCGTTATCGGCTGGGTATCAACATTTTGACAGGGGGTCCGGCCATGGACATCGTTTCACAAAACAAATCTTTCGCAGGCTCCCAAGGCGTCTACACCCATGCGTCCAAGGTCTGCGCGGGGGATATGACTTTCGGCCTTTTCCTGCCGGAAGAAGCAAACGAAGGCCCCGTGCCGCTGCTGTGGTACTTATCCGGCCTGACCTGTACCCACGCCAACGCGATGGAAAAAGCAGGGGCGCAAGCCTGGTGTGCCGAACATGGGATAGCACTGGTTCTACCCGATACGTCCCCGCGCGGCGACAATGTTGCAAATGACGAGGCCTATGATCTGGGTCAGGGCGCCGGTTTTTACGTCAATGCCACACAGGACCCGTGGAAACCGCACTTTCAAATGTGGGATTATGTGGCCCACGAGCTGCCCGATCTGCTGGCCAATGAATTTGCGCTGGAAATGGATCGGCAAGCCATCACAGGCCATTCTATGGGCGGGCACGGTGCACTGACCCTTGCCATGGGACTGCCCGGTCGGTTCCGGTCGGTCAGTGCCTTTGCGCCCATTGCCAATCCAACAGCCAGTGACTGGGGCCGCAAACAGCTGAGCGCCTATTTGGGCGACGACGAAAGCCTTTGGGCCGCCCATGACGCCACTCTAATGATGCGCGAAAAGGGTTTTGATGGGCCTGTTTTGATTGACCAAGGGGCTGATGATAATTTCTGGGATCTGCTGCGCCCCGAAACCCTGGCTGAAGCCATGGTTGCGCGCAAACAAGACGGGCTGCACCGCGTCCAAAAGGGCTATGATCATTCCTATTACTTTATCTCCAGCCTGATGGAAGACCACGTCGCCTTCCACGCCGACGCGCTTTACGCATGATTTATGTGGATGCCGACGCATGTCCCGTAAAGGCCGAGGTGGAACGCGTGGGTACCCGCCACAAATTGCAAATATTCATCGTCAGTAATGGCGGTTTGCGCCCTTCCCCTAATCCGTTTGTCGAAACTGTGGTGGTACCAGAAGGCCCTGATGTGGCTGATCAATGGATCGCGGATCGCGCTAAGACGGGTGATGTGGTGGTGACAGGTGACATTCCTTTGGCAGCCAAATGTGTCGAAGCGGGCGCGCGGGTTCTTAAACACAACGGTGACGTGCTCAATACCGCCAACATCGGTCAGACCCTTGCCACGCGTGATCTGATGACAGACCTGCGCGCCGCAGATCCGTTTCGCCAAGGCGGGGGACGCCCCTTTTCCAAGGCAGACCGCTCGCAATTTCTGAACGCGTTGGAACAACAACTCCGCCTCGCTGCTAAAGACGCAACACTTTCCTAAAATCACACAAGCAAAAGCTGCATTTCGTAGACGTTTTGCAATTGTCCGGTAGTGTCCTCCTATAAAATTGGGGATTTATGCCGTGATGCCACCACGTGCTGTTGTTTTTGATATTGGAAATGTGCTGATCGAATGGCAGCCCGAGCGGCATTATGATGCCGTGATTGGTCCTGTGCGCCGTAAAGCTATGTTCGAAGCGGTGGATTTGCATGGCATGAACGACCGCGTTGATCGTGGCGCCCCGTTCAAAGAAACCATCTATGAGACCGCGCAATTGTACCCTGAGTGGCGCTCTGAAATTAGGATGTGGTACGACCAATGGATCCATATGGCGCAGCCTGCCATAGACCGTTCTGTGCGTTTGCTGCGCGCGCTGCGGTCTGAAGGCGTACCAGTTTTCGCCCTATCAAATTTCGGTATCGACAGCTTTGCCTACGCGCAAACGCAATACCAGTTTCTGAAGGAGTTCGACCGCAAGTATATCTCGGGCCACATGGCCACGGCGAAACCCGATGCCGAGATTTATCAAATGCTGGAGGAGGACACAGGCCTGAGCGGTGCAGACCTTCTGTTTGCCGATGACCGCGATGAAAACATCGACGCCGCTGTGGCCCGTGGGTGGCACGGACATCTGTTCCGGTCACCGCAGGGCTGGGCAGAATGCCTGATCGGTCACGGGTTGCTCACCTCGGATCAAGCCGCATGAGCGTGGATATCATTCCTTTTGAGGCCGAAACCTCACTGGATTGGATCGCCCTGACCCAAGCCATTGAGGCCGGTCATTCCCTGCCCAAAGCCAGTATAGATGACACGTTCTTGTATCGTGATCGCGATACATTGCTCAGCCGTTCGGCGTGGATTGATGGGCTTGGCGTGGCCGTGAAATCCGCCACTGTGTTTCCGCAAAATCGCGATGCGGGCCAGCCGATGATCAACGGGTCTGTCAGCCTTTTTTCAGACAGTGACGGCAGTTTGCAGGCCTATCTGGACTTTCATCTGGTCACCAAATGGAAGACTGCCGGGGATAGCCTTTTGGGCGCGCTAAAACTGGCGAGACCCGACAGCAAACGTATCCTTATCGTGGGGGCCGGCACAGTGGCACGATCTTTGCGGCAGGCCTATGGCGCGGGCTTTCCTCAGGCACGCTTCACGATTTGGAACCGCACTGCAGCCGGTGCAGAGGCCCTTCAGGCGGACTTCCCAGACATCGCAATTGCCACAGATCTACAACAGGCCGTCGCCGAGGCCGATATCATCACCTGTGCCACAATGAGCACCGAACCCGTCCTCAAAGGGGCGTGGCTGCGCCCGGGACAACACATCGATCTGATCGGGGCCTACCGTCCTGACATGCGCGAGACTGATGATGAAGCCTTGCAAAAGGCGCGGATATTTACTGACAGTTTTGACACGACTTTGGATCATATCGGCGAATTCAAACGCCCCCTTGCCAGTGGGGCGATCCAGCGCAGTGATGTTCTGGCCGATTACTATGATTTACCGAAATTCACCCGCCAATCCAACGACATCACCCTGTTCAAAAATGGCGGTGGTGCGCATCTGGATTTGATGGTCAGCAGCTATATCCTTGAGGCATGGCGCAAGGGCAGGGCCATCTGATGGTACTGGGTCTTGTTTTCCTTCTGCTGGTGATGGCGGTGGCTCCGGTGGTTCTGGAAATGCTGCGCCTGCCGATGAATGATGGTGCCCGCAAGGACGCCCCCGGTTTGGTGATAGATTTGCCCCAAGGACGCACGCATATTCGTTGGGATGGACCTGAGGATGGGCCTGTTTTAGTGGCCGTGCATGGGCTGACAACACCGTCCTTTGTATTCGATGCGATGATCCCGGGCCTTGTGGCGCAAGGCTACCGCGTGCTGCGCTATGATCACCTTGGGCGCGGGTTTTCCGACAGTTTTGAAGTGGCACAAACCGCTGCATTTTTCACAAATCACCTGAAGGCGCTTTTGGATCAGCAAGGTCTAGATCAGGATTTGACGCTATTGGGATATTCGATGGGCGGGTCTGTCGTCACAGCCTTTGCACAGGCCCACCCCAAGATGGTGCGACGTGTGATCCTGTTGGCCCCTGCGGGCATAGACTACCCGGAAACCAATGTGGCCAAATGTGCTCGCACGCTTCCTTTGGTGGGTGATTGGCTGATGGAAACTGTAGGCCGCTATACCCTACGCCGTGATTTGTTGAACCAGCGTCAGAACCGGATCGAAGTGGGCGGCGTCGTGGACAAACAACTTGATGAGTTTAAACGCCGCGGATATTTACGCGCTGTTTTGTCGTCAATGCGGGGCATTCTGGCGGACGAGCAGGAAGAGGCCCATCAGGATGTCAGTCGTCACGTGATCCCTTTGGTGGCGATTTGGGCCGATGGTGACACTGTGATTCCCGTCTCAGGTATGGCCAAGCTTGCCAAATGGAACCACCGTGCCCAACAGGACATCATCAAAGGAGCCGGTCACGATGTGGCTTATACGCATCCTGTGGAAGTCGTAGACGCCATTCGCAAACTCACCCGCTAAGCGGCGGCAGGCGCAGGTCGGTTTTCCTTAATTGGCAAATGGATGATGGCGCTAAAAGCTCCAACGCCGACACCAACCCACCAGACAATCTCGTAAGTGCCATAAAGGTCATACAGGCGGCCACCCAACCACACGCCTAAGAAGCTGCCCAACTGGTGGCTAAAGAACACGATCCCATAGAGCGTGCCCATATAGCGCAACCCATAGAGATGCGCGACAAGGCCTGATGTCAGTGGCACGGTCGCCAGCCAAAGGGATCCCATCCCGACAGAGAATAAGATCACTGTGGTTGGTGTCATCGGGGTCAGAATAAATGCCGCCGCAATGATGGTGCGCCCGGTATAAATCCCCGCCAAAAGGTATTTCTTGGAGTATCGGTTGCCGGCCCAACCGGCCAGTAATGTGCCAACGATATTCGCAGCCCCGATAAGTGCAATCGCCACAGCCCCAAGGGCCGATGTGGTCGTGATCCCCATTGAATGCAGCACACCGCCCGGCGCGATTGGCCCGCAAACCTCGGTAACAAAGGCAGGGAAGTGTGCCGTAATAAAGGCCAGTTGATAGCCGCAGGAAAAGAACCCCAGAAAAATCAGAGTGTAGCTGGGGTCCTTGAAGGCTTTGGTCAGAACCTGCCCAAATGTTTCTTCCAGTTGTGCCTTGTTGGCGGTTGCAGGGGCTTTGATCATCGGTAGCGTAAAGAGGGTCGCCAAGATAATCCCGGCGAAAACCACAAACACCGATTGCCATGGCATCAGCGTCAGCAGGTATTCGGCCAAGGGCGCCCCGATAATCTGACCTGCAGATCCCGCCGCAGTGGCAATGGCCATAGCCATGGACCGATTTTCGTCCGAGGCCGCACGGCCCACAACGGCTAAAATCACGCCAAAGCCTGTGCCTGCCACACCAAAGCCTACCAAAATCTCGTAAAACTGCATGGCTCCAGGCGTCATGGCATACGACGACAGAACCAAACCAGCCGCATATATCAGTGCGCCAAACACGATGGCCTTTCGATCGGTGAGGCGCTCGGCAATAGCCCCGAAAATAGGCTGGCCAATTCCCCAGGCGAGGTTCTGGATTGCGATTGCCATCGAGAACTCCGATCGCAGCCAGCCGAACTCTGCTGCAATTGGAATTTGGAACACGCCGAAACTGGCGCGAATGGCGAAAGAGGCCATGATGATGATGCAACCTGCAATCAAGACCGGTGTGATGAGAGGGGCGCGATGTTCCATGGTGCTACCTGTCTGCAAATAGCGGCCAGCGTCAATTCAAGATTTGTGATGTCCGACTTGCGCCACAACGCGCCGAACGCGTATGCAACTGCCATGACATTGACCGAGCTCTATCAATCCCGCGTAACCCAAGGCGATCTGACAGCGGATCCGGCCCAATCAGCCCTTGTGGCGCAGTTGAGCAGGGTGGCCGATGATTTGGCCAAGCCCCTGAAAACAGGCTGGTTCGCCAAGAAACCCGACCCCATCAAAGGGCTTTATGTTTGGGGCGGGGTCGGTCGCGGCAAATCGATGTTGATGGATATGTTCGTGGATTGCTTGGACGTTTCTGTGCGGCGGGTCCATTTTCATGCGTTCATGCAGGATATACACGCCCAAATGCACACAGCGCGCCAAGGCGGTGTCGATGACGCGCTCAAACCTGTGGCCGATGCTGTCATCGCCGATGTGCGCTGTCTTGCGTTCGATGAAATGCAAATCACTGACATTACCGATGCCATGATCGTTGGGCGGTTGTTTACCTTACTGCATGAGGGCGGCGTTGTGGTTGTGACCACTTCGAACCGTGTGCCCGATGACCTATACAAAGACGGGTTAAATCGCGCATTGTTCCTGCCTTTTATCGAACAACTCAAACAGCAAATGGTCGTTTGGGAAATGACCGAGGGTGCTGACTATCGCCAGAATCGCCTTGCGGGGTCAGACAGCTATTTCACACCGCTCAATTCTGCCAGTGCCGAGGCTTTTCGCGCAGTTTGGTCTGACCTGACGGAGGCCAGCCAGACTGCTCCGCTGGTCCTCAAAGTGCAGGGGCGCGACGTGGTTTTACCGCAGTTTCATAACAGTGTGGCGCGCGCTGAGTTTGGCGATCTATGCGGCAAACCTTTGGGGCCTGCGGACTATCTGGCGATTGCCCAAACGTGCAAAGTTTTGATGTTGGAGAACATCCCAACACTTGGGAGGCACAATTTCAACGAGGCCAAGCGCTTTGTCACATTGGTGGACGCGCTTTATGAGGCGCGCGTTCAATTGATCGCAACGGCTGCGGCTAAGCCTGAGATGCTCTATCTGGAAGGCGAGGGCAGTTTTGAGTTTGAACGCACGGCAAGCCGTCTGCGCGAGATGCAGTCGGACGATTGGCGATCAGCGGATCAGGCATAAAAAAACCGGACCCGAAGGTCCGGTAAGGTAAGCTGCTCGAAGCTTAGATCTTGCCTTTTTTTATTCTTAACTCGGGATGCGCAAACGCTGTCCGACCCTAATTTTATCTGGGCTGGTTAGAATGTCTGTGTTTGCTGCGAAAATCTTTTCGTAGAGGTTAGTTTTTCCGTAAAACTGCAACGCGATGTAGGCTAGACTGTCGCCGCTTTCGACGATGTAAAAGCGTTCACCGTTCACTTCTTGAGTGGTAGCAGCAGAGGCCGCAAAGGCGCGGCGCCGCATCTCACGCGCGGCTTCAACCGCTTCTGTGTCGCCGTTTTCCAAAGCATCTTGCACCAGTTGGAACAACAACGTGCGGCTGTCGATGCTGCCGTCTTGCAGGGCCAGTTCTTCTGGAACCTTGATTTGACCGCTCTGTGCAGCTTCCGCCAACATGCGCTCGATCTTGGCGGCAGTTTGCCCGGCGTTGCGCGAATTCAGCACGATACGCCCGACTTTTTCACCAGAACCGTCCGGGGCCTGAATATCATAAAGACCGGCCACGACGCCCTCAGTCAACATACGCATCTGGTTGCGCAGAACTAATGCTTCGGCCTCTTGTGCCAAGGCTTTCTTGCGCGCGGCCTCGTCGACCATCGCGGTGGTTTCGACGCTGGCTTCTGCTACGGCGGGTGCTGGCGCTGCTGCAGGTGCACTAAGGTCGGTGTTCGAGACAGCCAAAACGCTGTCTGCTGCACTGCGTGTCACCTGTTCGGTGTCATTGGATTGGCCAGTAAAGTCTGTCGCCGCTCCAGGTTCGGGATTTTCCAAAGTGGCAAATTGCAATGTGACCAAGGACCCGACCACAAAGGCAAAGGCCCCCACTGTCAGATAGGCATAAACCGCCGGTTTTTGTTCGGAAGAAGACGAATTAAATGTCATTGTGTTTGTTCCACAAAATTGAGGCCCAGTGATGCCCAAACCTGCATGCCGCCGCGGTAAAACCGCAGCTTTTCGGGCGGGTACCCGGCACTCAGCAGGTTTTCGATCAGTTTCAATGCCCGGCTGTCGCTTGGCCCTGCATCAAAAATAACCAAATCCATGGCATCGGAAAAATTCAAAATACCATCATATTCCCGCGCACCCAGCGCACTGAGAATTTGATTGCGATAGGGATTACCGTCTTCAACCGCTTGATGCGGCACGTTGACGGAAGTTGGCAAAAACCCGTCAGAACGCGCTGTTGGCAACCGCGCATCGATTAACAAACCAGTGCCTGCCTGCGTGTAATCAACCAAGAACTTGGTCACTTCCATCTCGCCGATTGTGGCCACGCCTGTACCCGCGCTGATCGGGGCAAGGCAGAGGCCCGAGCAACCGTCCTGAGTGACCGAGAACCGTGCGGCTTTGGCTTGATTGACACTGATCTGGCGCGAGATGCTCAGCTCTTGACCGTTGAACGAAAACGAGACCTGCTGCGCCTGCTGTGGCACTGCGTGTGTTGCTGAAAATGCAACCGCGAGGGTTGCTGCAGCTAAAATGCGTGACATTGTCCCTACCCCCATAGTGACGCTGTATATAGATACCGCAGGTGGCTACTGCGGAGCATACGAAATGTACCACCACATATAGTGTCAGAGTGATTCGCTCGTCAAAGCAAAAACGAATCACTTTGCAAATTAATTTTTGCGTGATTCGTTCAATCGGCGGAAAACTGATTCGAGACCACTGGGAAAGCTTTGATTTTTCAGGGGTATGGCCTGAAAAGACTAGGCGTTTTCCCGCAAGACGGCCCCGGCAAGGTAAAGCGAACCGTTGATCAAAATACGGGCATTTGGGGTGTCTTTGACAATTTGGGTAACAGCAGAGAGGGCATCATTCGCAACCCCTGATTGCATTCCTGCTTTTTCGGCTTCCAGTGCGGTTGTGCGGGCCGGAAGTGTGTTCGCCTCGTCAGGGATATCGATTGCGATCAACTGATCGGCGAGTTGCCCCAGTGGACGCAGGTACCCACCGATATCCTTGGTGTTCAGCATTCCACAAACCAAATGCAATGGGCGGGTAGGCAGATCTGCTAGGGCACTGGCAAGGGCTTGCCCGGCCGCTGGGTTGTGTCCGCCATCCAGCCAAATTTCAGCCTGTGGGCCCGCGGCGTCCACCAAAGGGCCAGAGGTCAGGCGCTGCAATCTGGCAGGCCAGCTGGCATTGGTCATTGCGGCTGTGCAAGCAGCCTCATCACATCCCAAATGACGCAGCGCGGCCAAGGCCATCCCTGCATTTTCGACCTGATGCGTCCCCAAGAGGGCCGGCATCGGTAGATCCAACAATCCGGTTTCATCTTGAAACACCAACCGCCCGCGTTCGGTCGTGACGTGCCAGTGCTGACCATAGGCCAGTACAGGCGCCCCCAGTCGTGCGGCCCGTGCCTCGATCACATCCAAAGCAGCGTCATGTTGTTTGCCGACCACACACGGAACCCCACGTTTCAGGATGCCGGCCTTTTCGCCTGCGATTTCGGGTAGCGTCTCGCCCAGAAATTGTTGGTGGTCCAAATCAATCGGGGTGATCACCGTAAGGGCTGGGCTGTTTACAACATTGGTGGCATCCAATCGCCCGCCCAGACCAACTTCGAGCAATGTAAAATCAGCCGGTGTGCGCGCAAAGGCCAGCAGGCCTGCGACTGTTGTGATCTCGAAATAGGTGATCGACTGCGCGCCATTAGCGGCATAGCATTCGTCCAAAACCGCGCTGAGCGCTGGTTCGGAAATCAGATCACCGGCCAGTCGGATCCGTTCATGAAACCGCGCCAAATGCGGTGAGGTGTAGGCGTGAACAGTCTTGCCTGCGCCCTCAAGACCGGCACGGATCATCGCCTGCGTGCTGCCTTTGCCATTGGTGCCTGCAAGGTGGATTACGGGCGGTAACTTTGTCTGGGGATTGTCCAAAGCAGCCAGCAACCGCCAAACGCGGTCAAGCGTCAGATCGATGATCTTTGGGTGCAAGGACATCATCCGCGATAGGATAACGTCCGAGGATTGCGCGGTCATTCTGTTGGCTCGGCCACTGTGGATTCTTGTGCAACAGCGGGGGCAGGAGGCGGCAAATCACCAGCAACAGCCGGGGGCATTTGCATCATCATGCGGATAATCTTGACCAATTCGTCACGCATATCGCCGCGATTGACCACCCGGTCCAACATCCCGTGTTCCAAAAGGTATTCCGCCCTCTGAAAGCCTTCAGGCAGCTTTTCGCCAATGGTTTGTTCGATCACCCGCGCACCGGCAAAGCCAATCAACGCGTTAGGTTCAGAAATATGCACATCGCCCAACATCGCATAAGAGGCGGTGACACCGCCGGTTGTCGGATGGGTCAGGACGACGATATAGGGCAGCCCTGCTTCCTTGAGCATTTGAACGGCCACTGTGCTGCGCGGCATTTGCATCAGCGACAGGATCCCCTCCTGCATTCGGGCGCCACCTGCCGCAGAAAACAAGATAAAAGGTCGGCCTAAATCAACGGCGCGTTGCGCGCCTGCGACAATCGCATTGCCGACATACATCCCCATGGACCCGCCCATAAAGCTGAAATCCTGCGCTGCCATGACCACTGGCGTGCGTCCGATTTCACCCTCAGCCACCAGCATCGCATCGCGTTCGCCAGTCTTTTTCTGGGCCGCTTTCATCCGCTCAGGATACCGTTTTTGATCGCGAAATTGCAGCGGGTCTGCGTTGGGTTCGGGCACGTCCACTTCGATAAACACGCCGCCATCAAACATTGATAAAAACCGATCGCGTGGCGTGATCCCCATGTGATGATTGCAATTTGTGCAGACGTTCAGATTATCGCTGAGTTCGCGATGAAACAGCATGGTTCCGCATTCGCTGCATTTTTGCCAAAGGTTTTCCGGCACTTCGCGGCGGGAAAAGATCGAATTGATCTTGGGGCGGACGTAATTTGAAATCCAGTTCATCGACAAGCCTTATGGTCAGTTGCATTCCAAATAATCAAGGCCGCGTGCAATTGCAATCAGCGGCGCAAAGCCAGCCGTGCGCCCAGCCACATGATCAGCATCATCACGGCCTCAAGGGGCAGCATGGCGCGGACCACTTCGGTGTCCGCCAGCGAGAATGGAAAGGAATAAAGCGAAAGCCCGGACAAATCCCCTTGGGCTGAAACGATCAATATGGCTGAGGCATTATTGAGCAGATGCAAGGCAATGGCGGGGCCAAGGGTGCCAGAACGCGCCGTGATATCTGCCAACATGATCCCGTAAAACACGGCCCACAACGCAATCAACCACGCATTTTCGCCCGCCGCAGCAGGATCATAATGCAGTGCGCCAAATATAACTGAGGGCACGATCATCCAGACCAAAGGCGATTTAAACCGGGCAGCCAATTGGCTTTGGAAATAACCGCGAAACAGGATTTCTTCGGCGCTGACTTGGATCAACAGCACCAACAGCGAAAGTGGCAGTAGCATCGCCCAAAGGCCTAGATCGAGGTTTGCACTCAGCTCGCCTTCGATCGGCGTGGGCAACAACAGCGACAGGCCGATCAAGACTGCGCCCAGACGCAAAACGATCCAAAAGTCATTCAAGGCCAGCGGGATCGGCCCAATCAGGCTAAGCGGCATCCGGCCTTGCAGCAAAAAAGCGGCCAAAACCGTGCCCAATGTCATAAAGGCAAAACTACTCAGGATCAGGATCAAATCAAAGGGTTCACGCCCCAGAAATGTGGCCTCGCCCAAATTTGGAAGAACCAGCGCCATCAGCCCAAAAAAGCCAAACAGCATGACGGCATAAAAAACACCAGCCAAGACTAGCCCGGCAATACTCCGCCACAGTTCGGGGCGTTCACGTGCGGGTCCTACAAGGTATTCGTGCCAATCATATCGCATGGCCTTTGAATGGGGCTGCAAAGCGGCTTGTGCAAGGGGCAGGGGTGACTTATTCCGGTTTCAACTGATTTTTAGGGGGACCCGCCATGCTCAAAGGCAAGCAAGACAAATCAAACCTACCCAGCCGTCACGTCACCGAAGGCCCATCGCGCGCGCCGCACCGGTCGTATTTTTACGCCATGGGCCTGAGTGAAGAAGAAATCGCACAACCTTTCGTCGGTGTGGCCACGTGCTGGAACGAAGCGGCCCCTTGTAACATCTCGCTCAACCGTCAGGCGCAGGCCGTGAAACTGGGCGTGAAATCTGCTGCTGGTACACCGCGCGAGTTCACGACGATCACCGTGACAGACGGGATCGCCATGGGCCATGAAGGCATGCGCTCCTCGCTGGCGTCGCGCGAGGCGATTGCGGACACCGTTGAGCTGACGATGCGCGGCCACTGCTATGACGCTTTGGTTGGTCTGGCGGGCTGTGATAAATCCCTGCCGGGGATGATGATGGCCATGGTGCGCCTCAACACACCGTCTGTCTTTATCTACGGCGGATCCATCCTACCGGGCCGTGCGCCAACTGGCGCGGATATACCTGCTGAATACGCGAACCGTGACCTGACGGTGCAAGATATGTTTGAGGCCGTAGGGCGTCACCAAGCAGGTGAATTATCCGACGGTGCGTTGGACGTGCTGGAACGTGTGGCCTGCCCATCTGCCGGTGCTTGCGGGGGCCAGTTTACAGCAAACACCATGGCCTGTGTCTCCGAAGCCATTGGTCTGGCATTGCCGCAATCTTCCGGTGCGCCTGCACCTTATGAATCCCGCGACCAGTATTCCGTGGCCTCTGGTGCGGCCGTGATGAACCTGCTTGAGAAAAACATCCGCGCCCGTGACGTGGTCACATTGGCATCCCTGCGCAACGCGGCCCGTGTTGTGGCCTGTACCGGTGGCTCGACTAACGCGGGTCTGCACTTGCCGGCGATTGCCCATGAGGCTGGCATCGAGTTTACCCTTGAGGACGTCTGCGACATCTTCCGCGACACGCCTTACTTTGTGGATCTGAAACCCGGTGGTCAATATGTTGCCAAAGACCTTTATGAGGCGGGCGGCGTGATGGTTGTGATGAAGGAACTGCGCAAAGCAGGCCTTATCGAAGAAGACTGCATGACCGCCACGGGCTATTCCATTGGCGAAGAGATTGATCGCATCAAAGGCGAAGCGGACGGCAAAGTGATCTATTCCATCGACACACCCTTGACGAAAACTGGTGGTGTTGTCGGCCTCAAAGGCAACTTGGCCCCTGACGGAGCGATTGTAAAAGTCGCAGGCATGGAAACCCAGCACCAACGCTTTGTCGGGCCGGCTCGTGTGTTTGAATGCGAAGAAGACGCGTTTGATGCCGTTCAAAAGCGCGAATACGAAGAAGGCGAAGTCCTTGTGATCCGCAACGAAGGCCCCGCTGGCGGCCCCGGTATGCGCGAGATGTTGGCAACCACGGCGGCCCTGTCTGGTCAAGGCATGGGCAAGAAAGTGGCCTTGATTACCGATGGCCGTTTCTCGGGTGCGACCCGTGGGTTCTGTGTGGGGCATGTTGGCCCGGAGGCCGCCCATTGTGGGCCCATCGCGCTGGTCGAAAACGGCGATATCATCACGCTGGACGCAATCAAAGGCGAGCTGAGTGTCGATGTCAGCGACGATGACATGGCGGCGCGTAAGGCTGCATGGTCTGGCCCGCGTGAGACGATTTATGCCTCTGGTGCGCTGTATAAATACGCAAAATTGGTCGGTCGTACTAAGTATGGCGCGGTGACCCATCCAGGGGGCGGCGACGAAGAAAAACACATCTATATGGACCTCTGACCGTTTTATGGTGCGTCGATGGTGTAAAGCGGTATTGGCCAGTTTGGCCTTGGGAATATTGGCAGGGTGCGGTGAAACGGCCCCTGCTGAGCTCATCCCGTTTTTGTCGGCGAAAGAAGCAGCCGCAGCCTCGTCTGGAACCGCGGCTGCGCCAGCCTTCAAAGACCGCTCGACCCAAGCCTTGGTCAAAACGCAACTGTCCCAAGGCGCGGTGGTTGTCAAAGGTCCTGACGGATATTGCATTGACAAAAAGGCGTTGCGTCGGGCGTCTGCATTCCTTGTGGCCTGTGCTGCGTTTTCAGACAAAGCCCCCAGCGTGCCCAGCGAAATCGGGGCTTTGCGTGTTGTTGTCGGCCCGCCTGCCCCCGATAGCCCCATGGATATCGCGGTGCTGCAAAGCTTTCTGACCTCTGAGGCAGGCCTGACGACCCTATCCCGCACACGGGATCCTAAGTCTGTTGCGATCCCCGCTACCCAAACTGATGAAACCGCCGCGTATTTCAGGGTGCTCGATGCAAGCCCGTCTGCTTTTGGCAAGCTCAACAGCACCGAATGGCGCGCGATTATGCGGCTCAACGGCCATCTGAGCCTTGTCGCGGTCAGTGGCTACGGCAAGATCCAGGTTACGGATGCTGACGGCCTGCGCCTGCTAAAGCGTTTTGTGGCAACACTTGCTGCTGAAAATGCTGGCATTGTTTCTGAAAAAGAAACAAAAAGCCCTCTCAATGCTTTATTGAAACGTGTAAGGGGGTGAATCAGTTAAGTTTTTTGGGCTAACCAAGAATCGAACTGAGCCGAACCCTAAACCAAAGGCAACGCGGGCATTCATGGCAGGACGTGTATCAAGCATAATGGATCGGCTGCTTTTTCGGCGCAGTTTGCGGCGATGGGGTCGCGATGCGCGTTTGGCGTCGGAAATGCCCTTGGCCACGTTGCGCCATGCGCGCAGCCATGCGCGGCAGTTGCGCGGAAGTCTAGACCGGTTGATTTATGAGGCTGACAGTCGCCTGACTTTGCCCCTTGTCGGGTCCAACGCTATGCGCCGTCCACCGGGGGCGGATTGGCTTTGGCGGCCCGAACTTTGGCGCGGCCCCTTGCCCCGTGTGGGGATGTCGTCCGTGCAAAGCAAAGCGACCTTTGGCCAAGAGGCTACTGTGTTTCACGATTGCCAAATCTCGGAATTGACCCTTCGGCAAACGCGCAATTCGCGTGATGCAGATCTAGCGCCTTTTGGGTTGCGAATGGATGTTTTCGGCTTTGACGGTTCGTTTTTGTCGCTGGTATTGAACCTGCCAAAGGACGCGTGCAAAGGCCTGACCAAAAGCCATCTGGTGCGGCTCGACTGCATTGTGGAAATGGAAAAACCGCTAGAAATCTTTGCCCGCCTAAATATCAAACACGGGCCGAATACTGAACAAATCGTGCGTGAATTGCCATTGCATGAAAGCGAAGTGATGGTCGAATTTGATCTCGCCTATACCAAGATGAATGAAAAGCGGATCGAACGGATGTGGGTCGATCTGATCTTTGAGGGGCCAGAGATGAACCAAATTGTCATGCGCGATCTGACGTTTAGCCGATCACCGCGCGCCGATCTTTGAGGCATAGAAGGGCTCTGTAATGACCAATTTTACACTGACCAAAACCCGCTTTCAGGAAGGCGTTTGGGAGGGACTGTTGTCCAGCGAGGGCAGCGCTACAGGTGTGCCCAAGCTGCGCGTGACCCATTTGGACCGGGTCGTGGACGAGGTCGAAGTGATCCCTAATGAAGGCGAATGGATCGTCAGGGTCCATGTGCCTGCCACAGCCATCGCCGATGGCGTCCATACAATTTTGGTCACCGATGCCTCATCTGACACGGTTCTCAACAGCCTGACGTTAATCTCTGGCAACCAGCTGGAGGAAGATATCCGCGCCGAGGTGGATCTGCTGCGGTCAGAACTGGACATGCTCAAACGGGCTTTCCGGCGCCATTGTCTGGAAACGATGTAGTCGGGGTGACGTCGCGTTTCGGGGTGACGCGAACGTAAGCTTTTGCTTTACTCTGGAAAGCTAGCGAAAGGCCCGTCAAATGTCCGAGTATTCTCATCTTCTTGCCCCGTTGGACCTTGGGTTCACCACGTTGAAAAACCGTGTGTTGATGGGGTCGATGCACACAGGTCTAGAGGAAACCAAGGATTGGAACCGCGTCGCGGAGTTCTATTCGGAACGGGCGCGCGGCGGTGTGGCCCTGATGGTCACGGGCGGCATGGCCCCCAACCGTGAAGGCGGTGTTTTCCCTGGTGCGGCTGGTCTTTTCAACGACGACGACATTGCCAACCATAAGATCGTGACGGACCGCGTGCACGAAAACGGCGGCAAGATTGCCATGCAAATCCTCCATGCAGGTCGCTATGCCTATTCGCCCGAATGCGTGGCCCCCTCTGCTATCAAAGCCCCGATTGCCCCGTTTCCGCCAAAGGAACTGGATGCGGATGGCATTGAAAAACAGATCGCCGATTTTGTCACCGCCGCCACCCGTGCCCAGCAGGCCGGTTATGACGGCGTCGAGATTATGGGCAGCGAAGGCTATTTCCTGAACCAGTTCCTTGTGCGTCACACCAACAAGCGCGACGATGAATGGGGTGGCGACTATGCCAACCGGATGCGCCTGCCCGTCGAAGTGGTCCGCCGCTGTCGCGAGGCTGTTGGCACAGATTTTATCATCATCTACCGCCTGTCGATGATCGATCTGGTGCCCAATGGATCGACCTTTGACGAAGTGATCACTTTGGCCAAAGCGGTCGAGGCCGCGGGTGCGACAATCATCAACACTGGCATCGGTTGGCACGAGGCGCGCATCCCAACGATTGCGACATCCGTGCCCCGTGCGGCGTTTTCGTGGGTCACGCAAAAACTGATGGGCCATGTGGGTATTCCGATCATCACGTCGAACCGGATCAACACGCCTGAGGTTGGCAATCAGGTGCTGGCTGATGGCTGTGCGGACATGATTTCCATGGCGCGCCCGTTCTTGGCTGATCCGCATTTTGTTGCCAAAGCGGAAGCTGGAAAAGCCGCGCAAATCGCGCCGTGCATTGCCTGTAACCAAGCCTGCTTGGATCACACATTTTCGGGCAAGATCAGCTCGTGTTTGGTCAATCCTCAGGCCTGCTATGAAACCGAACTCACAGTTGCGCCTACAACTGCACCAAAGTCGATTGCCGTCGTCGGTGCAGGCCCTGCTGGTCTGTCTACGGCTCTGACCGCGTCCCTGCGGGGACACAAGGTATCGCTGTTCGACAAAGCCTCCGAAATTGGCGGCCAATTGAACATGGCCAAGCAGGTGCCGGGTAAGGAAGAATTCTGGGGCTTGGTTGATTGGTACCGTGCGATGTTGGCCGATAGCGATGTGTCTGTGCATCTGGAAACTAAGGCCACGGCAGAGGCATTGGCAGATTTTGACGAAGTCATCGTGGCCACTGGTGTGAGTCCACGTGACCCGCAGATCGAGGGTCAAGATGGGCCTAACGTATTGTCCTACATAGATGTTTTGCGCGGCAAGGCTGACGTTGGCAAGCGCGTGGCGATTATTGGGGCCGGTGGCATTGGGTTCGATGTTGCGGAATTTCTGGCCAGCGATGGCACCTCAACCACCGAAGACCTTGAGGCATGGAAAGCCGAATGGGGCGTAGGTGATCCGGCGGAAACTCCGGGCGGTTTGGCCCCTTCAGGCCCGCAGCCGCATGCCGCCGCACGCAAGATTACTTTACTACAACGCAAGCCTGAAAAGGTTGGCAAACGCCTTGGTAAAACCACGGGTTGGATTCACCGCGCATCGTTAAAGATGGCTGGTGTGAAAATGGTGGCAGGTGTGAATTATGAGGCGATCACAGCCGAGGGGTTGCACGTCTCTGATGGCGAAGCGCGCGAAAATCCACGGGTGCTGGAGGTCGACACGATTGTCATGTGTGCAGGCCAAGTTCCGCAGCGTGGATTGGCCGATGCCCTAGAGGCCGCAGGCAAAACGCCCCATGTGATTGGTGGGGCCGATGTCGCCGCCGAATTGGATGCCAAACGTGCGATTGATCAGGGCACACGACTGGCGGCGTCCCTGTAAAAAAGGGGTGCCATACAGCGTATGGCAGGTGTATGGCTGGCGTATGGTACCACAGCCATACAGCCGAGGATTCAACATATGCCCCAACATCGCCTTTTGACCGAATTTGGCATGGGAAGTTCCCTGCGCCGCCAAGATTATACCGAAGCGGCTGTGCGCGCTTTGAAGGATGCGTTGTGGCACAACTCGATCAATCTGGCCGAACTTTTTGGGTTCGAGAAAGAACAGATGATCATCAAGGTTGAGATTGGCGTGCAGCAACCGGATCAGGTGGATGTTGAGGTGCTGAAAGCAGTGTTTCCTTACGGCCAACCGACAGTGCATGTGGTCAAAGGCGGCTTGGATATTCCGCGCCCCGTGGGCAATCCGACCGTGATGGCCAACGCAGCCCTGTCCGTGAGTTTTGATATGGAGCCGACCCAATGAGCGATCAGCGGTTTATCATCGAGATGGGTATGGGCAATGATCTGTATGGCATGGACTACACCAAGGCCGCGGCCCGGGCGATTGAGGACGCGATCCGCCATTCCTCGATCCCGATGTTCGAAGCGCTGGGTCTCAGCCATGACGAGATGCGCGTCCAAGTGACCATAGGCGTGCAGGACCCTGACAAAGTGGATTGCGCGGCTCTGGCCGAAAAGCTGCCCCGTGGCAGAGCGACGGTTCAGGCCACTTTAGGTGGACTGAATGTTCAGAATGATGAGACTGGCACGACCATTGTCATAGCTTCTGCAGCGGTCGAGGCGTTCCTGCCGAACATGGCGACTAAATTCAAAGCCAGCTGATATGTGCGCAAAGAAACAGCATGTGCGCTGTGAAGTGCCTGCGGCACCCCTTGTCTTGGCAGGTGTTTCAACCACTTATGATGTGAAATCATAAGGAGATATCTGATGAACTTGCTTGGCCTGTCTGGATCGTTACGCAGTGAATCCACCAATACCTTGCTGATCCGCGAAGCGGCGCGTTTGTTCCAGCCCGACAATTTTGTCGAGGCTGATTTGAACCTGCCACTGTATAGCGGCGACACCGAGGCCGAGGGGATCCCTGCGCCGGTGCAAACGCTGTCTGATCAAATTGCAGCGGCGGACGCTGTGATCGTCGCCACGCCGGAATACAACAAAGGCATTTCCGGCGTGATGAAGAATGCGCTGGATTGGGTCAGCCGGACCGAGGCGAAACCATGGGCTGGCAAGCCAGTGGCCATTATGTCGACTACAGCAGGCCGCACAGGTGGCGAGCGGGCACAAGCGATGTTGCGTTTATGTCTCCAGCCGTTCCAGCCTGTGTTGTTGCAGGGGCCGGATGTCTTGGTTGCGGCGAATTTTAAAGAGTTCAACGACGATGGGCAGCTGACGAATGAACAGTACCTGACCGCGCTGCAAACCCTGATGGATAAGCTAAAGGCCAGCGTCTAAGCGGCGTTCGATACCTCGATCAGGTTCCCATCGGGGTCGCGGATATAGACTGACATGATCGGCCCCATAGCACCTGTGCGTGCGATGGGGCCGTCCTCTATTTGAACACCAAGGTCGGAGAAATGGCTCTGCCAAGTGGCGAGAGGTGTTTCGGACAAAAAGCATAGGTCGGCTGAGCCTGCTACGGGGCGCGCTGCGTGGGGCCGATATTCTGATCCGGCTTGGTGCAGATTTATCTTTTGCGACCCAAAAACCAAAGCCGTGCGCAGAGTGCCATCTGCTGGGTGAAACTGCTCGGCCGTCATGCCGAAAACCTGCGTATAAAACGCCGAAGTCGCGTCGATATCTGCAACGGTCAAAACCAAATGATCAAGTTGGGTCACAGAGACTGACATGGGCAGGGTCCTTTGCTATACGCACGCCCATGATGACCCAAACCCAAGATGATATGCAAACCCAAGAGGATGTATTGGATGTGGCCCGCGCAGATGCGTTGCGGGTGACCCTAGATTTGCAGGAGCCCATTTTGGATGGGGATCCTTTGCCGCCCTTTTTTCATTACGCTTATTTTTGGCAACCGATACTGGCGGCAGATTTGGGGCGCGACGGGCATCCCAAGGTTGGTGGGTTTATTCCAGATATGGGCCTGCCCCGGCGCATGTGGGCTGGTGGGCGGTTGGAATTTCTAACGCCCTTGATTGCAGGAAGGCCCGCACAAAAGCGCAGCACGGTTTTAAAATCGGAACGTAAAACGGGACGGTCGGGGCCGTTAGGGTTTGTGACGATATCCCACGAGATTTGGCAAGATGGCCAATGTGCCCTACGCGAAGAACAGGATTTGGTGTACCGCGAGGAGGCCAAGCAATCGACACCCTCTGCACCCAAAATGGCGGATACGGACCACAGTGTTGAGACGCGTGAGTTTAGCACGACCCAGCTGTTTCGCTATTCGGCGTTGACGTTTAATGGCCACAAAATCCACTATGACCGGGAATATGCCAGTGAAGTAGAGGGCTATAATGGCTTAGTCGTTCATGGCCCGCTCTTAGCGCAATATTTGATGTTGATGGGCAATCAGCGCCTTAACGGGCTGTCTTATTTTGACTTTCGCGGAACATCAGCTTTGCTGGATCACGAACCAGCCACGTTTCATTGGGATGGAGGCCGATGCTGGGTGTCAGCGCCAGACGGGCGGCTGTGTATGCAAGCGCAGGCCCGTTAGAAGCTGTCTTCAACGCGAAACCCTTGTGGGATTTCATCGGCGCCATCCAGCATAAGATTGGCCATGACGTGGGCAATTTTGGGCGCCATGCCAAAGCCGATTTTGAACCCACCATTGGCGACATAATGCCCCTGCTTGCCCGGAAAATGTCCTAACATCGGCGCGCGGGATTTAGCCCGGGGGCGTACGCCCGCCCAACGCTGCACGATGGGCGCATCCCGCAAACACGGCAGGGCGTCATAGGCCCGTTGCAGGACCTCATCCAGTTGTTCGTCGGTGTCCGAGGGGCTGTCGAACTCGCGTTCGCTGGTGGATCCGATCCCCACCGTGTCATCAAAATGCGGGACGATATGCAGGCTTTCGGCGTAGATCTGGGGCAACTGACTGGCACGGTATTGCAGCAGGGCCGCTTGACCTTTTATACCGCCACCCACGGGTTTTTGTAACTCCTGCCCAAGCTGTTTCAAACCCTCATACCCCGTAGCCCACAACACACGACCTTCGTCACGGTAGCTGTCGGACCGGATCTGTCCGCCCATTTGAATAATCGCTTTGGCCAAGGCGTGACAGGCTTGATAGGGTTGTATGCGGGCTGTGAGCGTGTCGCGAATGACATATCCAGTGGGGCTGGCAGGTTCCCAATCAGAACCGGTGGTGGCGCAGACCTCCCATTTTGCCATGCCTTGCCAAAGCTCGGTTGCGGTGCCCGCGCGTCGATGTGCCAAATCCAGAGCTTTGTCATCCAAGATGGGTTGCACCCGACCGGTTTGGCCGTAACCACTAGGCACGCGGCCCAATTTTTCGACCTTGCGCCAAAACAGCGGGGCCATGATCAGACTTTCGAATTGAAACGCCTTTTTGGGGTTCCAGTTTTCTGGCGTATGGGGGGCAAGTGCTCCAACAACGCCGCCGCTTGACCCTGCACCGATGCCTTTGGTCTCGATAATACGCACCTTGGCACCACGACAAGCGCAGACAAAGCCCGTGGCCAGTCCGAAAATTCCCGCGCCTCTTATGGTGACATCAGCCGTTGTCAATTCTGCGGCTCCGTTGCACTGTCGATTTTGCACCAATGTAGGCGAGGCAATGGAACACCACCAGTCACCAAAATTGATATGGCGGGATAATGCCCTGCCAATCGCGGAAAATTTCGACGATCCCTACTATTCGCTGGAAAACGGTGCGGCAGAAACCGTCCATGTGTTTGTTGAGGGCAACGGATTGCCTGCACGGTTTTGTGAGGGGTTTCATATTGCGGAATTGGGGTTTGGCACGGCATTGAACCTGTGCGTGGCCCGCGCGGCTTGGGCGGCATCCGGGACCAAGGGCCCGCTGCGCTTTACCAGTTTCGAGGCCTTCCCGATGGAGCCTGATGATATGGCGCGCGCGCTGGCGGCTTTTGCGGATTTAGCGCCATGGGCTGATCCTGTGATCGAGGCGTTGCGCGCAGGGCAAACAAGGCTTGAGACGCCAGAGTTGCATTTTGAAGTGATCCTTGGCGATGCCCGTAACACGCTGCCCCGATGGCCGGACCGTGCAGATGCTTGGTTTTTGGACGGGTTTTCACCTGCCAAGAACCCCCAACTTTGGGAAGCGGACCTGATGCAAGACGTCTTTAACCACACGGCGGACAAGGGCACGGCGGCGACCTATACTGCTGCAGGATTTGTGCGTCGGAACTTGCAGGACGCGGGCTTTGAAGTGACGCGGGTGAAAGGCTTTGGTCGCAAGCGCCACATGACCCAAGCGGTGCGCCCGTGACGGCACAAAACACCACTCTTGCGATCTGGTTGATGGTGATCACTTCGTTCATTTTCGCGGCGCAAGACGGGATCTCGCGTCACTTGGCGGGGACGTATAATGTCTACATGGTGGTAATGATCCGCTATTGGTTTTTCGCGGCTTTCGTGGTGGCGATTGCGTCGCGCCAAAAGGGTGGCTTGGCCCGCGTTATCGCCACGCGTCAAAAGCTGTTGCAAAGCTTTCGTGGAATTCTTTTGGTGGCAGAAGTGATCGTTATGGTCAGCGCCTTTGTGCTGCTGGGTTTGGTTGAAAGCCACGCGGTTTTTGCCGCTTATCCGCTGCTGGTGGCAGCCCTGTCTGGCCCTGTCTTGGGCGAGAAAGTTGGCTGGCGGCGTTGGGTGTCTATCGGGATCGGGTTCATTGGGGTGTTGATTATTTTGCAGCCGGGATACGGGGTGTTTTCCCCCTATGCGGTGATCCCCGTGGCCAGTGCGCTGATGTTTGCGCTCTATAATTTGCTGACCCGTTATGCAGCACGCCAAGACAGTGCAGCGACCAGTTTTTTCTGGACAGGCACCGTGGGTGCGGCGGTGTTGACGCCAGTGGGCCTCTATTTTTGGGAACCGATGATCGCCTCGGATTGGATGTGGATGTGCGTGCTATGCCTGACCGCATCGACAGGGCATTTCACCTTGATCAAATGCTATGAGTTGGCCGAGGCCAGCGCAGTACAGCCCTTTGCCTATTTGCAATCTGTTTTTGCCGTAATGGCGGGGCTGTTTTTCTTTGGCGAAGTGTTGGAATTGCACGTGGCGATTGGGGCGGCTGTGGTTGCCTGTGCGGGGCTGTTTACCCTATGGCGGGCGCACACGGCGCAAGGTTAATCCGCGCTGCCTGCGGTGCCTTCGGGCAGGGCATTGAGCGGCGGTTTGGGCTGGCCCAGATTATCAGGGCGGGCACGGGGGCGGATGACGGGGGCACGCCCGATCAGTTCTTTGGTAAAGTTCAAGGGACCCGTTTTGCCCGACAGACGTGCGCGGTAAACAGGGAGGCTTTCCATAACGCGCATGACGTAATTGCGGGTCTCGGAAAACGGGATCATCTCGATCCAGTCCACCACGTCAATCTGGCCTTTGCGCGGATCGCCAAAGGTGGTCATCCAGCGCAACGGACGACTGGGGCCGGCATTATAGGCAGCGGCCACCATGACGTAAGAGGGGCCAAAGATCTCGGTCAACTCGGCGAGATAAGAACTGCCCAACACCGCGTTATACTTGGGGTCAGATGTCAGGCGGTCGACCGTGTAAGGCAGGCCCAAATCGGCGGAGACAGCTTTGGCCGTGGCAGGCATCAATTGCATCAACCCGCGCGCGCCAACACTTGAGCGCACGGCAGGGTCAAATTCACTTTCGCGCCGGGCAATGGCCAGTGCCAGTTCGGGCGGAACGGGGAGGTTGGTTTGGGCTAAAGGATGTAAGGGGTAATAGGCCTTGGGCAAGACAATCCCGCGGGACGCCGCGCGTTTACCAATCATAACGGCCAGATGCGGCTCGCCGCGTTCGATCACATAATCGGCCAGTTGCCCGATGGCCTGCCTGTCCAGCGTGTCCACGATATGGACCATGAATACCTCGGCAAGGCTTAGCTGGCCTGCGCGCAGCAATACATCAGCGGCTTGCACCATAGGGTTGGTCAAAAACGCGCCTTGCCGCCAATCGCCAAAATCTTCGGTGCCTGCAAGGGCAGGGTCCAAGGGTACGCCCAGCCATTCGGCAGAGAGCAACCCGTAAAAGCTGGTTTGATGTTGGGAGGCACGGGTGTGGGCGCGGGTGGCGGCATCAAAATCCCCAAGCGCTTCATGTGTTCGGCCCAACCAATATCCCGCGCGTCCCAGTGAGATCGGGGATTTTACTGCCGCCTCCAGCCGTTCGAAATGGCGAAGGGCGCGCTCGGGATCCTCGAGTTTACGAAGGGCGATGAAGCCTGCCAAAAACTCGAGATCCGCAAAGGCGCTGCCTGAGGTCAAATGATGGGTGGCTGCGATAAAATAGGCGGTCTCGGGTTTGCCATCGCGCATCAATTCACGGGCAAAGTTACGCCGTTGCCCTGCCCAGCGGGCAGGCTTGCCCAGCAAATCAGCGCTGATCGTGTAGCCTGCCAGCAAATCACGGGCCGCGTCTGTCTGCCCCTTAGCCAGACGCCAGCGAAAGCGTTCGTAGCCTAGGCCCGCCGTGGTGCGCTGGGCCTCTGGCACTGCTTCGATTTTGGCGTCCACGTCGCCTGTTTCGCGCCGCAGGGCGATCCGGGCCTCGGCTAAGGCGCGCGCCTCTGGGCTGACCCGTTCCAAAAGACGGCTGGCATCCGTAAAACGCCCGCGCCACAGCAGCATGTCCAGCCGTGTTTCATTGTGGGGTGCGATCAATGGCTCATAAAGCACACGAAAGGCTGCAAACTCTTCTGCGTTGAGGGCAAAGGTTTGCCAGGTTTTGACGACCAGTGTTTCGGCCTCGGTCGGGCGTCCTGTCGCCTCAAGTGCGCGGGCATGGGCCAGAACCCCAGCGCCAGTTTGCGCTGGGTAATCACGGAAGAACTGCAAAATCGCGGCAAGGTCTAATTCGTCTGCCAAATACCGCTCGACCTTGAGCCTTTGACGGCGCTGGTCGGGCCAATCGGGATGTTTGGCGACAAAGGCGTTGAATTCCGTCAGCCGCCCTCCGGCCTCGCGCAGCATCCGCCAATCGACGATATCAGCCAAGAGCGGGCTATGTTCTGCGGCGATGCGACGAGCGGTCACCCAGTCATTGCGGCTGGCGTCAAAAAATGCGGTGCGCAGGGCATCGCTGTCCTTTATTTGCTGAGCCGGTGCCGCATTGGCCAAAAACAACAGTGCAATAAGGCAAAAACGAAGCATTCAGAGCGGCTTTCGAGGCAACAACACGGGTAAAGCTAATGGACTGTGTCTAGACATCAACTCACTTTCTTGGCAAGGGGCGTGGGTGGGCGTTAACAAACCGCCCATTTATTCAACTTTGGGCGTGTCATTGCCCCAGCGACAAAGGAAGCGCGTTATGATCAAAGGTTCTATGCCTGCACTTATCACGCCGTTTGCGAACGGCCAGCTGGATTTGGACACGCTTAAGAAGCTGGTCCACTGGCACATCGAACAAGGCTCGCACGGGTTGGTGCCTGTGGGGACAACGGGTGAAAGCCCCACGTTGAGCCATTCCGAACATGATCAAGTGGTCGAAACTGTTGTGGAAGCAGCGGGCGGCCGCGTGCCGGTGGTCGCGGGTGCCGGATCTAATAACACGGTGGAAACGGTGCGTTTGGTCAAGGCGGCCAAAGCGGCGGGGGCCGATGCGGCCTTGGTCGTGACGCCCTATTACAACAAGCCGACCCAAGACGGGTTGAAGGCCCATTTTCTGGCCGCGGCTGACTGTGGCTTGCCGATCGTGATTTATAACATTCCAGGTCGGTCTGTTGTGGACATGTCGCCTGCGACCATGGGCGAACTGGCACAGCACGAGATGATCATTGGGGTCAAAGATGCCACTGGCGATTTGGCCCGTGTGCCTGCGCAACGTTTGACCTGCGGCCGGGATTTCATTCAGGTGTCCGGCGAAGATGGTACGGCCCATGGGTTCAACGCCCAAGGCGGCGTTGGGATGATTTCGGTCACGGCCAATGTGGCGCCTGCGCTCTGTGCTGAAATGCAAAATGCCTGCCTTGCCGGGGATTATGCAAAGGCGCTGGAGGTGCAGGATCGGCTGATGCCGCTGCACCATGCGATTTTCACCGAGCCGGGTCTGGTTGGCGCAAAATACGGTGTGGCCAAGCTGGGGCTGTGTTCTGACGAGGTCCGTCTGCCATTAGTTGGCCTGACCGACGGAACCAAGGCCAAAATGGACGCCGCTATGCGTCACGCGGGCTTGATCAACTAAATTGCGAGGATACGACAAAGGGCCGCGCGGGAGACTGCGCGGCCCTTTGCGTTTGGCGGCTTTGTTACCAACGGCCGCGTGTTTCGTGCCACTGGCGCAGAAACTCCATATCGCGATGTTTGGCTTCAGCTTCACGAATGCGGCGGCGCGCATCGGGGTCGTAACTGGCAGGGCCGCCGTGGGTTTTTGTCCGGGAGGCTGTCATCAGGGCATCGGCAATAACTGTAAGCATTGGATTGATCCTTTGTTTGGTGTTGATGTCTTGTTTTAAGGCTCTGTGCGGATCCAAGCGAGTCAGGAAGATTGACAATATGTAAGTTCAACTTTCATATAGGGCATGGACTGGAAAACGATCCCCTCCCTCGCGGCCTTGCGAGCCTTCGAGGCCACTGCCCGTTTGGAAAGCCTCAGCGGCGCTGCAGGCGAGCTAAACGTGACCCATGCGGCTGTCTCGCAACACCTGCGCACGCTGGAGGCCGAGTTTGGCTGTACTTTGATGCAACGCGCCGGGCGTGGCATGCAATTGACCGACAATGGTCGCCGCCTCGCCGCAGCTTTGGCCGATGGATTTGGCACGATTGCCGATGGGGTTGTCCAGCTGCGCGACCAGCAGGCAAACCGGCCCTTGGTGGTCTGCGTCACCCCGTCCTTTGCGGAAAGCTGGCTGATGCCGCGCTTGGGTGGGTTTTGGCAGAAACACCCCGACATCCAATTGTCGGTACAGCCGGGGTTTTCTTTGGTTGATTTAAAGCGGGATGGGGTGGATTTGGCGATCCGCTATGGGCGCGGGTCATGGGAGGGGTTGAAAGCGCGCAAGCTGGTGTCGGCGGCTTTTGTGGCGTGTGCGGTTCCCAAACTACGCCCGAAAAACCCTGCTGATATTCCAAAAGCGCAATGGTTCTTTGAACCGGCCCGCGCGGAATTCAGAGTGTGGGCGGAAAGTCAGGGCTTGGTCAATGCGGACACGCCATGGACAGCCATGGAGACGAACCAGTTGATCCTATCGGCGGTGCGGGCTGGTTACGGGTTTGGAGTGCAGAACAAGGCGTTGATCCAAGACGATTTGACTTCGGGACGCTTGATCTCGGTCTGCGACGACGTGCCGTCGGACCTTGGGTATTACGTAGTGACGCGCGAAGGTTTTGAAACGCCAGCGGCCCGCACATTCATCAAGTGGTTGTTCAAATCTAGCTAGGCTTACCAGAACGACCACCCGACACCCATGCGCGCTATGTATGTGCGATTTCGTGGGGATCGCGTACTTCGGCAATTGTGGTCACGGATAGCCGTTCGACGAGGCTTTGCTCGATCTCTTCGAGGACGGAGGCCACTTTTCTTTGCAGCTTATGTTCGACCGAACAGGCGGAAGCGGTTTCTTCGACACCTGTGGCCACCAGACTTTCGTCCAAGGCAAGGTAGACATCGGCCAGTGTGATGTCCTGCGGTTTGCGCGCCAAACGCCACCCCCCCGCATGGCCTTTTTCAGAGGTTAGTAATCCGGCCTCGCGCAGCTTGCCCAGTACGCGGCGCACCACAACAGGGTTGGTTCCTGCATGGTCTGCGATGTCAGCAGAGGTGCGTGTGCGATCTGGATCACCGGCCATATGACCAAGTGTGTGGAGGGCAAGAGACAGGCGCGAGTTTCGTTTCATGTGCGAGAAACCTCCAAGTTGGAGCTTAATGTAACTTTTTCTATTGCGTTAATCTAGTAACTAAGTAAGTTACCTGACTTGTATTCATTCGATTGGACGAAACCATGTCAGACAAACGTCTTCCCGTCACGGTGCTTTCTGGATTTTTAGGTGCCGGTAAAACCACGCTGCTCAATCGCGTTTTGAACAATCGCGATGGCCGTCGCGTTGCGGTGATTGTCAACGATATGTCTGAAGTGAACATTGATGCGGATCTGGTCCGTGCTGATACAGAACTGAGCCGAACGGACGAGACGTTGGTTAAAATGTCCAACGGATGCATCTGTTGTACTCTGCGCGACGATCTGCTGGATGAGGTGCGTCGCCTCGCCGCCGAGCAGCGCTTTGACTATTTGTTGATCGAATCGACTGGTATTTCCGAGCCTCTGCCTGTGGCCGCGACATTTGATTTTCGTGATGAGTTTGGTGATAGCCTTGCCGATGTGTCCCGGCTGGACACTATGGTGACGGTTGTGGATGCGGTTAATCTGCTGAACGACTTTTCCAGCCATGATTTTCTGCGCGACCGTGGCGAGACCATGGGCGAAGAAGACGAGCGCACGCTGGTGCATTTGTTGACTGACCAGATCGAATTTGCCGATGTGGTGATCCTCAACAAAGTCACTGACGCAGGCAAAGACCGCGTGGATGCCGCGCGCAAAATCATTCGCAGCCTCAATGCGGATGCGCGGATCATTGAGTGCGATCATTCAGATGTGGCGGGGGATGCGATTTTGGACACGGGCCTCTTTGATTTTGATCGGGCCCATGAGCATCCGATGTGGGCAAAGGAGCTGTACGGCTTTGCCGACCACACGCCTGAAACCGAAGAATATGGCGTGGCGTCTTATGTGTACCGCGCCCGCCAGCCCTTTGTTCCCGAGAAGATCCTCGCGGTTTTGAACGGGGATTTACCCGGTGTTATCCGCGCCAAAGGGCATTTTTGGATCGCCACGCGCCCTGCATGGGTTGCTGAGTTTTCGCTGGCGGGATCCCTGTCCAGTGTCAAACCGCTGGGGACGTGGTGGGCCACTGTGCCAAAAGATCGTTGGCCCGAAGATGAAACCGCAAGGCAATATATGCAGGCCCATTGGCAGGAACCTTGGGGTGATCGCCGCCAAGAGATTGTGTTTATCGGTGCAGGCATTGATTGGTCTGATATCACAGCGCGGCTTGATGCCTGCCTTGTGCCTGAATCCGTTGCGACCGGTATTGAGGCATTACCAGACTATTGCGATCCGTTTCCGGGTTGGCGTCGCATGGAGGCCGCCGAATGACACGCAACCTCGGCGCCACCTCGCTGACCAAAAAGCGCCGCTCTGGCGATCCAATGCGTGCGTACGATGCCCTGCCGACGCCCCTGCGGCGATGGCTGTCTCAGGCGGCTTTGCCGTGGTCGCCCGCCTCTGCACGCAAGATCTGGACCCGTGCCCATGCAAAAGGCCTCAGTGTCGAAGAAGCTTTGGCCGTGTTGTGCCAAGTTGAAACAAATACGCTTGCGCGTGATAAGCGCGCGACCCGCTAGCCAGTCCCCTTCCCAAACCCCAATTCCTTTCCCAAACCCCAATCCCTTTCCAAAACCAAGGACTAAAAAATGTCGCTCATAACGCGCTTTGCTACCGCAGCACTTTTGTCGCTCTCCACCGCTTTGCCGGGTCTTGCACAAGAGGGAACTTTCAACATTTCGGTAGGGTTTATCTCTAGTGATCCGATCCCTGATCCCCGTGCTGGGTACAATGGCTGGATGTCGAACCAAACCGGTGTGACTGAGACCCTGATGGGGATCGACTACGAATTAAACCTGTATCCTCGATTGGCAGAAAGTATCGAACAAACCGCGCCAACAACATGGCGTGTCACCCTGCGTGACGGCCTGACATTTCATGATGGCACGGCGCTAACCGCGCAGGCGGTTGTGGATGCGATCACACCTATCTCGGACGAGGCCCATCCGGGTCACAACAAGCGTATCGCCAATCTGCTGGATCTTGCGTCGATTTCGACCGAGGGCGACGCGGTCGTTGTGTTTGAGACGAACAGCCCCAACGCCGCATTTTCATGGACCCTGTCAGAGCCGGGCATCGCGATTCTAGGCGCTCCATCTGATGATTATCCGATCAACGGCACGGGCCCCTATGTGTTCCAAGAAGCGATCCCAGAGCAGCTGTACCGCGTGACCGCGAACGGTGACTATCGCCTCGGCGCCCCCGGGTTTGAAGAGGTTCGCGTGGTGCGCATCCCGGATCCGGGTGCCTCAGCCTTGGCTTTTGAGGCAGGCGAAGTGGATATGGTGATTAACTACCCTGAAACGGATTTTGCGCGCATTCAGGAAACAGGGGCCTTGGGGTTTGCAGCCCCCACAGCGCGGCTTTATTTTTACACAGTGAATGCGGCAAGTGGCCCAATGGCGAACCCATTGATCCGTCGAGCGGTGTCTGCCGCGATTGACCGTGATGGGATCGTGCAAGCGGCCCTGTCGGGTGTGGGCGGTGTGCCTGCTGGCACGGTTTATCCGTCAGGCATGGGATGGGCTGCGGACATCGATCCGGTCTATGATCCTGCTTTGTCCGAAAAACTACTGGCTGAGGCTGGTGCGGTCAAAGATGGGGGCACATGGATGTTGGACGGTGCGCCATTGGAAATTGACATTGTGACCTATTCATCGCGTGCAACGCTGGCGCCAACTGCCGAACTGACCCAAGCCTTTTTGCAGGCAATTGGTGTAAAGGCCAACATCAGCGTTGGTGAATACGGGGCCAGCAATGATGCAATCGCTGCAGGCGATGCGGATCTGTTCCTGCAGGCCTGGGTGACCACGCCACAAGGCGATCCCGGTGCCGTGCTTGAAACGCTGCTGAAGTCATCAGGCGGCTCAAACGCAGGGGGCTATAACAACCCCGCGCTGGATCAACTCCTCGACGATGGGCGGACAACATTCGATCAAGAGGCACGCGCGGTGATCTATGATAAAGTTCAAGACATTATAGCCTCCGAGGCGGCAATGATCCCTGTTTTCCATGTCAGCCAAACCAATGTCGCACATGCGGGCTTGGCCGGTTACGCGGTTCATCCGACAGAGACATATTGGATCACGCATGAGACCAAACTGACCGAATGACACTTGCTGCACAGGGTCTGAGCGCAATACGCTCGGGCCGAACCATTCTTCATCCCACGGATGTGACTCTCGAACCCGGCGAATACGTCGGGCTTGTTGGGGCGTCGGGGTCAGGAAAATCCACGCTGGGACATGCGTTGATCGATACGCTGCGCGCCCAAGGTGTCAGCGTCGCCCATGTCCCGCAAAGCCCAGACGAGGCGCTGGACCCGCTGCGGTCCATGGCGTTTCACTGGCGTGAGGCTGAGATTGCTTTGAACCGGCCCTGTGATCCTGCACGCCAGAAAATGTTGTTTGACGCGCTGCATATCCAAGGCGGCGATTTACGCAACCGCCCGTGGGGCTGGAGCCGTGGGATGCAGCAGCGTTTTGTCATTGCCATGGCGTTGATTGGCACGCCAGACTTGTTGGTGATGGACGAGCCTACTTCGGCGCTGGATCCTGTTGTGGCTGCGGGCACGATGGATCTGCTGGATGCGTATTTGAGGGACCGGCAGACCGTCCTTTTGTTGATCACCCATGACCTTGGTCTTGCCGCACGGCGTGTGCAACGCGTGATGATTATGGACGCCGGTAAGATGGTCGAAGACGCCCCAATCGAACAGTTTCTGGCAATGCCGTCCTCGTCTGCGGCCCAAGCCCTGTGTGCCCATCGCAACTGGTTGGAATTGCCATGCTAGTGGTCGATCAGGTCTGTGTCCGTCGCGGGGCTGTCTTTACGTTGCAGGACGTCTCATTGTCGTTGGCCCCCGGCAAAACACTGGCCGTGGTTGGCGAAAGCGGTGCAGGCAAATCGACACTGATCAGTGTCATTTTGGGACTGGTTCCCTGCGCATCAGGGGCTGTGACATGGGACGAAGCACCAGTACGCGCCTGCCGCCCTGCGCTGGTCATGCAAGAGCCGCGCAGTGCGTTCAACCCGGTGATGTCTTTGGGTAGGTCCGTGATGGAACCCGTGCGCGCCCAAGGATTAGAGGTCGACGCGAACCGTCTTGCGAGGCTGTGTGCTGGCCTAAAGATCGCGCCGGATGTGTTGGACCGCCGCCCGAACGAGGTCTCGATTGGGCAAGCCCAACGAGCGGGAATTTTGCGTGCGCTCATCGCCGCCCCGCCGCTGGTTTTGTTTGATGAACCGTTGTCAGCGTTGGATGCGGTCACCCAAAAACATACTGCGCGGCTGATCGCACAGCTGCAAGGCGAGGAAGGATTTGCGGCGCTGATCGTGACACATGACTTGGGCTATGCGTCGGCGTTTGCCGACGATATCGCAGTTTTGCGCGCAGGACGTATCGAAGAACTCACGCCCGCGAACACATTCGTTGAGGCCCCCGAAACTGCCTATGGGCGGACCCTGCGGGACGCGGCCTTTGCGCTTGGTGCATTGGAGCGGGTCGCATGATCCACGTCGCCGCAGGCCTTGTGTTGCGCGCTGTGGTGGTCCTGACGGGCACGGCGCTGCTGACTTTTGCCCTGTTATGGAACGCGCCGGGGGATCCGGCCCTAGCGATTGCTTTGGCCAGATACAACGCAGTGGTCCCGACCGAAGTGCTGGATCTGGTCCGCGCCGAAGCGGGTTTAGACGCAGGGTTTTTTCCGGCGTTCACAGCATGGGTCACGCCGCTGCTGATGGGTGATTTTGGGCAATCCACCGTGACGGGGCGCGATGTTTGGCCGGACATGGTGGCGGCGATTTCCTATACGGTCCCCCTTGCGCTGGCGGCATTGATCGTCGGTTTGGTCGTGTCTGTGCCCTTGGCCCTTTTGGCAACGCGCAGACTGGGGGGCTGGCTGGATCGAGGGGCTGTGGCGATTGCCTCTATCGGGGTGGCGATTCCAGCGTTTTGGTTGGGTCTTTTGTTGATCTTACTCTTTGCAGTGCAGCTGGGTTGGTTGCCTGCCATGGGCGCACGTACCTCGGCCCATATGATCCTCCCTGCAATGACCCTAGGCTTGGGCGTTGCAGCATCCCTGACCCGTATTTTGCGATCTGGTATTTTGGAGGCCCGCGAGCAACCGTTTCTGCCAGCTTTGCGACGGCGGGGCGTGGGGCATCGCGATATCGAGCGTCATCATGTAGCGCCCCACGCGGCGCTGCCTTTTGTCACTGTTTTAGGCCTAGAGTTAGCGTTTTTGCTAGAAGGCCTTGTGGTGGTTGAAGTGATCTTTGCCCGCCCCGGTTTGGCCAGTTTCCTTGTCTCGGCCATCGGTGCACGCGACTTTCCAAAGGTGCAGGCGGCGGTATTGGTCACTGCCGTTGTCTTTGTGGTGGTGAACCTGCTGATCGACCTTGCCTATCGCGCGCTTGATCCCCGTATCGGAGGGCCTGATGCGTAGTGTTTTCTTGTTGATTGCGATCCTTGTGGCGCTGGGGCTGTTCGGCCCGATGTTGGCACCCGAGGACCCGACGCAGATCGACATCCCAAACCGGCTGAGCCCGCCAAACGCCGACGCTTGGCTGGGCACCGATGCTTTGGGGCGCGATATTTTGTCGAGGCTGCTTTATGGGGCGCGATGGTCGCTGGGGCTTGCTTTTGTGATCTCGGTTATTGGGTTGGTTATCGGGACATTGGTCGGACTATTGGCAGCACTTGGTGGCAAGGCGGTGGATTGGGCCGTGATGCGCACAACAGACACGTTTCTTGCCTTTCCGGAACTTGTGGCATCGGTGGTGATCGCCGGGATTTTGGGGGCAAGCACGGGCAGCTTGATCTTTGCACTGACCGTGACCAGCTGGATGCGCTATGCACGTGTGGCCCGCGCCATTGGGCTGTCACTCAAGACGCGGGGCTATGTGGTTCAGGCACGTCTGGCGGGCCTTTCACCCATGGCCATGGCGCGGTGGCATTATCTGCCGTCTTTGCTGCCGTCGTTGACAGTGGTTTGGACGGGGATGTTTGCCCGCGCCATCCTTGGGATATCAACGCTGGGGTTTCTGGGTTTTGGGGTGCAGCCGCCGATGCCTGAATGGGGCACAATGCTTTTGGATGCGCGTATTCATATGCGGTCCACACCGTTGCAAATGATCTGGCCGGGCCTTGCTGTGGTGATTTGCGTCTTGGCCATCAATCTGGCAGGCGACGCACTGCGTGATGCCCTTGCAAAACAGGAGAGCAAGGCGTGACCGAGATTGATCACCCGCGGTTCGGCATCGCCCTGCGCATCTTGTCTGGTGCCCTTTTTGCGGGGATGATTATCTGCGCCAAAGCCGTCAGCGAAGACGTCCCACTGGGCGAGATCGTCTTTTTCCGCTCGGCTTTTGCGATGATCCCGTTGATCTTATTCCTTTGGCTGCGGGGCGAGTTTCCGCAAGGTCTGGCCACCAAGCGGCCCATTGGCCACTTGATCCGCGCAAGTTTTGGCACGCTTGCATTGTTTGCGTCGTTTGCCGCGATTGCGCGATTGAACGTGGCCGAGGCCGTGCTGATTGCACAGGTATCGCCGATCCTGATGGCACTGGCCGCAGTGGTGTTGCTGCGCGAGCAACTGACCGCGTGGCGCATCGGCGGGCTGGTTCTTGGCTTTGCTGGAGTTGTGGTAATGGTCTGGCCCGAGTTGGGTCAAAGTGGTGCGGATACGGCGCGGTTAGTCGGATTTTTCCTAACGGTGCTTTCTGCAACCCTGGGGGCGATTGCATTGATCATGGTGCGCAGCCTCAACCGGACAGAAAGCCCGGGGGCGATTGCGCTCTATTTTGTGCTGGCCACGATGATTGGGGCGCTGCTGACGCTGCCGTGGGGCTGGATGATGCCCAGCGGTTGGACACTTGTGCTGTTGATCGGGGCAGGCTTGTTTGGGGGCATGGCACATATCGCTATGACACTGGCCTTTCGCTATGCGCCCGCGACGCGTTTGGCCCCGTTTGAATATCTCGCGCTGCTTTGGCCAATACTTGCGGATCTGTTGATCTTTCGATTGCATCTATCGACGAGCTTTCTGTTTGCACTGCCGTTAATCCTGCTTGGCGCTGCGATTGCTGCGGCTGAAAAGGATAAAGCCGAGGCAATTCCTGCGACCCGTTGAGGGCTTCAGGAATTTGAGCGAAATGGTGTGAAACTCGGGCTATTTGATGTACAATAGTTATAGACGGCTTACGAAATAGCCGAGGGTAGCCTTTTTGAATCTGCAGTCCATGCGGCGCCAAGATGTGCTTCGGCGTGGGAGGGCGATCCTGCAACCCAGCCTCACCGCGCTGTAGATACCGATCATACCAACGGTAGAACGTCGTCTGTGGGATAAGCGCTGACGTCAGACTGGTGCGCATTTGCAAATGGTATTGCAAATTCTCCCCAACCTGAGGGGCCGCATGGCGCACTGTGATGTCGTGCTGTTTCAGCATAGCCTCGGGACCAATGCCAGACAGTTGCAACACCTGTGGCGATTGAACGGCACCTGAGAACAGCAGCCGCGTCACGGTTGGATGGGGTTGCAGTGTCAGATTTTGCCGCTTCATCGCGGGATACCAAGACGTGCTGCCAATCGTTGAAGTCGTCGTCCTCACCACGAATGTAGACTAGCCCGTTGAACGAGCTTGAGCCGCCCAAAAAACGGCCTCGCGGACAGTCCATTTGCCGTCCGTCAATACTGTCATCGGGTTCGGCCCGGTACAGATGTGACACCGCTGGATTGCAGATCGACTTGAAATATCCACCGGGCAAACGCAGCCAAAACCGCCCGTGGTGCTATCGGCCTCAAGGACCAGGACTTTGCAATTTTCATCCTCCGTCAGACGACCTGACCGCATCGCACCTGCCGTGCCAGACCCCATGATGATGTAGCCAAATCCTTGCACCCTCACGGGGTAGGTGCCTTTGTTTTGAAGATCATTTAACTTGGGTTCTGGCGGTCTTTGATACTTTTTAGCATAGCCTGAACTTTCTCGGTTCGGTGCAAGTCGACATGGGTCACCAGCCAAAACGGCACGGTCCAGTCGGGATTACTTGGTAAAACAGGGTGAAAGCCTTGGCTGGCCTCTGCCTCGTGGTCTGGCAGAAACCCCAACCCAATGCCCGCCCCAATTGCCGCAATATTGACTTCGACATTCCGAGAAGAAAGCGCCACGCGATCAAGGGGGATATTGTCCCGAATCCATTGTGCAAAGGGCAGGCGGCTGTCGTTGGGCGGCGGAGCTATAAATTGATGGTTGTGCAATTCGCTGGTGTCTTTTGGCAGGCCGTTTTGCGAGATGTATTTTTCGTGCGCATAGAGGTTAAAACCAATGTCCCCAAAGCTGGCCACAACATAGTCTGGATGTTCGGGTCGTGCGCCTGCCCGCAGGGCGATATGCGCTTCACCATATTCAAGGCGCGCGAGGTTTTCACTGGCGTCGATCTGGACTTGGCACTTGGGGTTGTTGACGCGAAAATTGGCAATTGCGCCCATCAGTAACTTGGCAAACGGGGCAAGGATCGTGAGCTTGATCTCGCCAGTAACGGCGGCTTTGGATCCTGCTATGCGCCCTGCCAGATCATTGGTCATTTCGTGGGTTTTCTGGGCTACCCGCAGCACGTCTTCACCCAGTTCGGTCAGAGTATAGCCACGCGCGTGCCGGATAAAGATGCGGCCGCCCAACTCGGCCTCCAGAACGTCGATGTGACGATTTACCGTGGCGCGATGAAACCCAAGCCTGTCCGCGGCGGCACTGACAGTCCCCAGTGTTGCGACTTGGTATGCGGTGCGAAGTTCTGCCCATTTGTCCATGGTTGTTATGCTCATTTTGCGCGCACATAGTGCGGATTTTCGCGCATTGAGCGCAAGAGTGATACATAGCATGTACAAGAAATCCAAAAACTATCAAAGCTGGAACACTTTCATGACTTATCTATCGCTTGGCATTCGCATCTTACTGACCCTCGCATTCGTTGGCGCAGGCGGCGCAAAACTGGCTGGGGCCGAAATGATGGTCGGCACTTTTGAACAGCTGGGACTTGGCCAAGGCTTTCGCTACGTCACTGGCGCGATCGAGATCATTGGAGCGGCCCTGCTGTGGTTGCCACGACGTCAGGTTATAGGAGCGGCTGTTCTGGGTGGCACAATGGTTGGTGCAGTTCTATCGCATCTGCTTATCCTTGGGCCATCTGCCCTACCCGCGATCGTCCTAGGCCTGCTGTGTACTGCGGTCCTTTACATCCACCGCGGGCAAATCCCTGAGGTTCTGAACCGCACATCTGCCAGCTAATGCCTTTTGCGTTGGTGATCCAAAGCGCCTGAATTTCAAAGCCCACTCACTGCAAAGACCCTGCGCACCTTTTTTAAAAAGATGCGCAGGACATTTGTTTACCAATCTACGCCATGGACGACCAGATGCGGTACTCCGTCCGAGGTGTGGCTGTGGCTGATTCCTTGGGCGTTGATTGTCGCCGTAATCCGGCTGCGCATGGCCGAAAAGCTGTCGAAAGCCACAACATCAATCGGCTCATCCAGTTGGATGGCGATGCGGTGGGCGGTTCCGACCTGCGACAAGGATTTGACGATTCCAGTGAACGTATGACCCATGTAACGCCCTGTGACGGGGCCACCCACGACAGGTGTCGGGGTTGCGGCCTGCGCCGACAACGTGTTCCAATCCCGTGCTCCGTTCTGCTTGGCCACCAGTTCGAGGGCGGCAGAATGGGTGATAGGATGGCCCGTTGCGGTCAGTTCGCGCCGCAGGGCTTTGGCTTGGTCTTTGTACCGCTGGGTGTGCGGATTTTGGATATTTGGTCTCATTTGGACACCTCTATATGGCCGTATTGATGTGAACAGAGGCTCGCATTTTCCGCCCGAACTATCGGCAAGATAGATGTGACAAAAGAGTTTTGATCAAAGGCTTCACCGTCATCTTACGATGTGCGAGCGGCCGGGGCTTTGTCCCTATCCGCCCTAGATAGGAAGGCTGCGGTGCGATTGCAATCCGGCCTGTATAAATGCGCTATTTATGCCGCAGTTTTGCGGCGCCGCGCGATGCCCAATGCGCCCAATCCGGCGATCAGAAGTGGGCTGGAGGCAGGGAGTGGCACAACTGGAGCCGCTTGAATGGAAAGCGTCGCGGGGCCGACAACCGTGACGTTCTTGTTGAAATCGGTACCCGCAGAGATACTGGCTCCGATCGTTTCAGTCGTTGTGTAGGAAAAGCCTGCTGACGGGATGACATCTGAAAGAAGGAGATTGGGAGTGACAGTGCTCGAGGCCGCCACCTCTCCAATAGTAAAGCTAAATCTCGAGACAGCGTTGCCGAGGAAAGTGCCAGTTATAGAGTTGTCTGGCTGGCTGGTTTGTACTGAAAAGCCGATTTGGTCGAGGTTGCTCAAATTTAAAACAAAGATACCGCCACCACCAAAACTGAGGGTTTCGCTACCTATGGAAAATTTGCCTGAAATGTTCGCGTCTGAGTAAATGCCTAAAACTAGATTAGTATTGGTGTCAGTCAGCTGGTCAGAGAAATTCAAACTGGCAGAGAAGGCTTCACTGGTGCCACCACCGAAGGCGGAGGCGTCGACTGTTGTGGAAAAGGTCATGTTGAGTGTCGCTGCGTTGGCAATGCTGCCAAACATAAGCGCGACGGCCAGAATGAGATATTTCATAATTTGAGCCTTTTGAAATAGTGTGCAATCAATGGGGTCATGTTGGGGGCCGTCTAAGCGGAATGTGAACGTGAAAATTTGGGCGTCTGGTGAACCAGTTTGGCCCCCCTTGGAAACCCTGACGCCTTGGCCTATATCTGGCGTCCATGGCTAAGAAACCCGCATCAGACCCCAACTACAAAGTCATCGCCGAGAACCGGCGGGCGCGCTACGACTATGCGATCGAGAGCGATTTTGAAGTGGGTGTGATCCTGATGGGGTCTGAGGTGAAATCCCTGCGCGGTGGCCAAGCCAATATTGCCGAAAGCTATGTGGCGGTAGAGGAGGGTGAGCTGTGGCTGACCAATTCTTATGTGCCGCTTTATTCTCAGGCCAAGACGTTTGGCCATGAGGAGCGCCGAAAACGCAAACTGCTGGCCAGCAAACGCGAAATTTCGCGCCTTTGGCAGGCCACGTCCCGTGCAGGCATGACGATTGTGCCGTTGGTTATGTATTTTAACCACAAGGGCTTTGTTAAGATGAAGATCGGCCTCGCTAAAGGTAAGAAAAACCACGACAAACGCGCCTCGGACGCCAAGCGCGATTGGGGTCGGCAAAAGCAAAGATTGCTCAAGCAGAACCAATAATCGCGTGCCACGTTCCCTTAGGTTATGGGGTGAAATGCGGAAATCTTCCCCCTATTCAGCTTAAAATTTAGGCAATACCCCATCCGTAGCGCTGAGCCATTGGTTCAGACGCCGCAAAAAAGAACCTATTGGAAGGGGATATACGAATGGGACCGGAACTGATTATTGGCCTGCTGTCAGGCGCCGCTGGCGGCAATATCGTTGGCAAACTCTCGGAAAAACTGAATTTGGGCCTGATTGGCAACTCGCTGGCGGGGATCGTTGGGGGTGGTGCAGGCGCCGCTATTTTGGGTCAGCTGGGCGTTGACCCTGCAGCCCTTGCTGGCGGCGCAGAAGCTGGTGGTTTGGACATTGGCAGCATCATCGGTTCTGTCGCTGGCGGTGGTGTTGGCGGTGGGGCTTTGATGGCCGTGATCGGTGTCGTCAAAGGTATGATGAACAAGTAACACTCGCGGAGGGGGCGGGCCTGTGACGCTTTCGTTATGGGCCCGCCTCACCCCTATTTGACCTCTATTTTATGGGGCATGATCGATCTGTCAGGCCTTGCACCGCCGTCCCGATATCACTAGGTCTGTGAATATAGCGGGGCAATAATTCGTGCCCGCGCGCGACAATCAAAGGTGCACAAGATGGCGTCAGATAATCCTCAAACTCTGGTTTCAACGGACTGGCTGGCGCAACACCTCAAAGATCCCGACCTGAGGCTTTTGGATGCCTCGTGGTATTTGCCGGACGCTGGGCGTGATGGCAAAGCCGAATATGACGCGGCACACATCCCCGGCGCACGCTTTTTTGATATCGACGAGATCGCGGACCTGCGATCCGATATGCCCCACACAGTGCCCCCGGTTGAAAAGTTCATGAGCCGGATGCGGGCCATGGGTGTGGGCGATGGCCATCAGATCGTTGTCTATGACGGATCGGGCCTGTTTTCTGCGGCACGCGTGTGGTGGCTGTTTCGGTTGATGGGCAAGCGGGACGTCTGTGTTTTGGACGGTGGATTGCCCAAATGGCAGGCCGAAGGGCGCCCGATTGAGGATTTGCCACCGATGATCCGCGACCGGCACATGACTGTGCAACGCCAAAACCAGCTGGTCAAAGACGTGACCCAAGTGGCCGCTGCCAGCAAGTTAGGCGATTATGCGATCATCGATGCGCGTGCAGCAAACCGGTTTGCAGGCGAGGCCCCCGAGCCGCGCCCGGGCCTGCGTGCAGGCCACATCCCAGGCTCGCGCAATGTGCCTTATGGCAGTCTGTTGAACGCCGATGGAACCATGAAGCCTGCCGAAGCATTGAAATCCATTTTTGAGACCGCTGGGGTCGATCTGGCAAAGCCTGCGATTACCACTTGCGGTTCTGGCGTCACAGCGGCCGTGTTGTGTTTGGCGATGGAACATATGGGCAAGACGGATTGGTCGCTCTACGATGGTTCGTGGGCCGAATGGGGGATGTTCCCCGATCTACCTTTGGCAACGGGAGACGCATAATGCTTGAGGCGCTAAACACACAACCAGCTGACAAGATCCTCGCCCTTGTGGCGCAGTTCAAGGCCGATCCACGGGCGAACAAAATTGATCTGGGCGTGGGTGTCTACAAGGATTCCGAGGGCAAGACCCCGATTATGCGCGCGGTCAAAGCGGCTGAACAGCAATTGTGGGAACAAGAGCAGACCAAAAGTTATGTTGCTTTGGCCGGTGACCCGGGGTTTGCCGATGCAATGATCGGGCTTGTCTTGGGCGCTGAATTTCCCCGCGCGGGTGTCGCGGCTGCGGCCACACCCGGTGGAACTGGTGCGGTGCGCCAAGCGTTCGAGTTGATCCAAATGGCCAATCAGGATGCCAAGGTCTGGGTATCTGACCCCACGTGGCCAAATCATTTGTCCATCCTCAAACATCTGGCTATGCCCACGCGTCAGTACCGTTATTTTGATGCACAGACCGGGGCTGTGAACCTGTCGGGCATGCTGGAGGATCTCAAGAAAGCCAAGCCGGGCGATATCGTGCTTTTGCATGGCTGTTGTCACAACCCAACCGGGGCCAATCTGCGCCTGACCGATTGGGAACATGTGATAAGCCTGATGCAGGAACGCGGTCTGACACCCATGGTCGACATTGCCTATCAGGGCTTTGGGGACGGGTTGGAGGCCGATGCAACGGCCACGCGCGTGATCGCAAAGTCCATGCCCGAAACCATTATCGCCGCCAGTTGTTCCAAGAACTTTGGCATTTACCGCGAGCGGACCGGTATTTTGATGGTTGTGGCGGGCAATGACAAAAGCATCCGTGTGGCCCAAGACAATTTGGCCTATCTGAACCGTCAGAATTTCTCGTTTCCGCCAGATCATGGTGCGCGTTTGGTTACGATGGTTCTGGGTGACAAGGCGTTGCGTGCCGATTGGGAAGCCGAATTGGAAAGCGTTCGCACAGGCATGCTGGCACTGCGCAGTCAACTGTCCGCTGAATTACAGCGCCTGTCCGGTTCGGACCGGTTCGGGTTTTTAGCAGATCATCGCGGCATGTTCTCGCGATTGGGGACAACACCGGAAAAGGTGGCGCAACTGCGCGAAGATCATGGGATCTATATGGTAGGCGACAGCCGGATGAACATTGCGGGTCTCAACGCACAAACCATCCCGACTTTGGCCGCTGCTATCATTGCGTGCGATATCTGATCAACTGGGCTTTCGGGTCGGCGTGCGTCGGATAATCATGCCGTCTTTTTGTGTGTCGGAAAACCCCAGCTTTTTGTAAAAGCCTTGGGCCCTGGCTGTGGTGTTTGTCATCAACATGACCTTATAGGCATTGGCAGCCCATGCGGTTTCCAATGCATGATCCATGACACGCCGGCCCAGGCCTTGGCCGCGATAAGCGCGTTCTGTGATCACGTTTTCGATCAACCCGTAGGGTCTGCCTGCGTGGGTCAGATTGGGCATCAGGTGTAGCGTGGCCGTACTGCAGAGTGTCGGTCCTGAAAACAGCCCCCACAGGCTGGTGCCGCCGTGATTGATCAACCCTTCGTAGATGCCGCGGCCCTGCGGACCAATGGCCAGAGGAATATCGCCCATCAATTGTGTGAGAAGCAGCGCAAACTCGTCAAAGTCTGCAGGACCCAGTTGTTTGAGACTGAAGGCATCGGAGGGCATGGAAGGATCCTAACACAAAGCCCATCAAGGGCCACGAAAAAGCCCGGGCAAATGAATGCCCGGGCGAAGTTGCTCTAAGTCTAATCAGGAAGGGAGGATTAGCCTTTGGAGAATTCTGGGTAGGCTTCCATCCCCAACTCGGACACGTCCAAGCCGTTGATTTCGTCCTCTTCCGAGACGCGGATCCCGAAGATACCTTTAAGGATCAACCATGTGATGCCGGAGGTGACGATCACAAAGACACCGACGATCACGATAGATTGGATCTGGGCGCCGAAGCTTGCGTCGGAGTTGGACAATGGAACAACCAATGTCCCAAAGATACCGGCAAAGAGGTGAACCGGGATGGCGCCAACAACGTCGTCAATCTTGAACTTGTCCAGCATTGGAACTGTCAGGACCACGATAACGCCGCCGACCATACCGATCAGTGTGGAGCCGCCCAAGGATGGGGCCAGTGGTTCCGCTGTGATCGACACCAGACCAGCAAGTGCGCCGTTCAGGATCATTGTCAGGTCAGGCTTTTTGTACAGCAGTTGTGTCAGGATCAGAGCAGCAACTGCACCACCAGCCGCAGCGGCGTTGGTGTTGGAGAAGATGCGAGATACGTCAGCTACGTCGCCTACGCTGCCCATAGCCAGCTGCGAGCCACCGTTAAAGCCGAACCAACCCAACCACAGGATAAATGTACCCAAAGTTGCGAGGGCGAGGTTCGAACCTGGCATTGGGTTTACACGACCGTCTTTGTATTTGCCGATACGTGGGCCCAAAATCAGACAGCCCATAAGCGCTGCCCAGCCACCGACCGAGTGTACGATTGTCGAGCCAGCAAAGTCAGAGAAACCGATAACTTCGCCCAAGAAACCGCCACCCCAGCTCCAGGATGCTTGGATTGGGTAGATGATGGATGTCAGAACGACTACGAAGATCAGGAATGGCCACAATTTGATACGCTCAGCAACCGCACCGGATACGATGGAGGCTGTCGCGGCACAGAACATCAACTGGAAGAAGAAGTCAGAACCAGTGGAGGCATAGCCGTAATCGTCAGCAGCATCGGCAGTCACGCCAACGGCTTCCAACACGCCCGGACCAAAGAGGCCGGACAAATAGCCTTCTACCGCCCAATCGCCCAATGGGTACATCAGGTTATAGCCGATCAGGTAGTAGAAGATGGCGGCGAGGGAGAACAGCGCCATGTTTTTCGTCAGCTGCATTGCCACGTTCTTGGACCGCACAAGGCCAGCTTCGAGCATGGCGAAACCAGCCGCCATGAAGAATACCAAAAATCCACCGATCAAGAACAGCAGCGAGTTCAGGATAAAGACCACATCGGTCGGTACAGCCGCAGGCGCGTCTTGCGCCAGAGCCATGCTGGGGGCTGCTACAACAGCGCCTGCCAACATCAGAGAATTAAGTCGTTTCATCAGTATATGTCCCCTTGAAGTTCGCTTACAGCGCTTCGTCGTTTGTTTCGCCGGTGCGCACGCGAACGGCACTTTCAACATCCAGCACAAAGATTTTGCCGTCGCCGATTTTATCGGTCTTGGCTGTTGTCGCGATGGTCTCGACGACCTGATCGGCCATGGCCGCGCTCACGACGATTTCGAGTTTAACTTTTGGGACAAAGTTCACTGCATATTCGGCACCACGGTATATTTCCGTGTGGCCCGATTGCGAGCCAAAGCCCTTGATTTCTGTCACCATCATTCCGCGCACGCCAATTGAGGTCAGCGCTTCACGCACTTCCTCCAGCTTGAACGGTTTAATCGCTGCTATAATCAGTTTCACGTCAGTTCCCTTCAGATTTCCCAGCAGTTCAAATTCGGCACGAGTCCGCCCAGGGCAAACCAGTGACCTGAAAGGGGCGTGTGAATGGCGTAGAAACAAGAAATCGACTGGGGAATCTTAACTATTTGGTGCCGCAAGTGCCTCAAAAATGAACTTTTAGGCGCACTTGCTTAAAAAATAGACTCTTTGGAAAAGGGAAAAATTGCGGTTCTTCTCCCTCAACAATTCAGATTGGATAGGCTAGGGTTGAAAAAACAATCAGGCTTAAGGCCGAGCAGATGAGTAAAAAGCCAACAACACGACGCCCTTTGGTGGCGGACAAACGCTATGGGACCAAGCCTGCAGCGGCCCCAAAGTCTGTGTCACGCAAAAAACCCAAGCCCAAAGTGCGCAAAAAGGCAGCCCGTGGGGGCATCATTGGGTTTGTAGTGCGCTGCGTGCGATTTGTGCTGCGCCTGATCTGGCGTTTGACATGGCGCAGTGCAGCTGTGGTGTTTTTGCTGATTGCCTGTGCCGTGGGTTATTTTGCGATGACCCTGCCCGAGGCCACGGCTTTGGTCGATGGGCGTGCCAAAGGATCGGTGACGTTGCTGGATCGCGATGCCGAGGTTTTTGCTTGGCGCGGTGATCAGTTTGGCGGCATCGTCACGGCCAACACTGTGTCCTCACACCTCAAGAACGCGGTTATCGCGATTGAAGACAAACGGTTCTACCGCCACATCGGGATCAGCCCGCGCGGTGTGGCCAGTGCGGTTCGCATCAACCTGCGCGAAGGACGGGGACCACTGTCGGGGCACGGTGGATCGACCATCACGCAACAAACGGCCAAACTGCTGTGTCTTGGTCAACCCTTTGATCCCGCCGCGGGCCTGACCGAGGCCCAATACGAAACCGAATGTCGGCGCGGCACGCTATGGCGCAAAATCAAAGAAGCGGTTTACGCTCTGGCGATGGAGGTCAAGTACACCAAGGACGAAGTGCTGACCATTTACCTCAACCGCGCCTTTTTGGGCGCGGGTGCGCGCGGCTACGAGGCCGCCAGCCAGCGGTATTTTGGCAAATCTGCCGCTGAGGTGTCACCTGCAGAGGCTGCCATGCTGGCGGGTCTATTGGTGGCACCGTCGACTTATGCGCCGACGAATAATTTGCAACGCTCGCAAAACCGCGCGGGCGTCGTCATCGATCTTATGGAGGCGCAGGGATATCTGTCTGCCTCTGCCGCGCAAAACGCACGCGACAACCCTGCACAACTCAGCCCTGCGGCCACAGCCCGTGCTGGGGGGTATTTTGCGGATTGGGTGATGCAGTCGGGGCCAGAGTTTTTCACCCGCAACACCACAGAGGATGTGATTATCCGCACCACGCTGGATCCGCGCATTCAAACAGCCGCCGAAGAGGCGCTGGCCTATATTTTCGAGAACAAAGTCCGTGAGGGATCCAAAGCCGAGGCTGCCATTGTGGTGATGTCGTCTGACGGGGCTGTGCGGGGCATGGTTGGCGGGCGCGCCACCAAAGTGTCCGGCGCATTTAACCGTGCCACCCAAGCGAAACGTCAAACCGGATCGGCGTTCAAACCGTTTGTTTATGCTGCAGCACTGGATTTGGGCCGCGGGCCCAATGATTTGGTTTTGGATGCGCCTTTGTGCCTGAACATCCCGGGATCTGGCGAATGGTGCCCCAAGAACTACACCGAGGAATTTGAGGGCGACGTGTCCCTGACACAGGCCCTTGCCGAAAGCCTGAACATCCCCGCAGTGCGCCTGTCCGAGGACGTGGGCCGCGCGAATGTTCGCACAGTTGCCGAAGGGTTTGGCATCGCCAATGATCTGGCCGATGGGCCTGCCTTGGCGCTGGGTGCGTCCGAAAGCACTCTGATCGAAATGACCGGGGCCTATGCTGGCATTTTGAACGGCGGCTCATCCGTGACGCCTTACGGGTTGGTTGAGTTACGCTTGCAAGGTGATAGCGAGGCTCTCATGGGCGCAGGCGGCGGCATCGGCGAACGGGTGATTACGCCCAAAGCCGCAGGCGAGTTGGTCTATATGATGCACCAAGTGGTTGAGGCCGGCACAGGCGGGCGCGCGAAGCTGGACGACCGTCAGGCCGCTGGCAAAACAGGCACGACCCAAGCCGCGCGAGACGCTTGGTTTATTGGCTTTACGGCTGATTACGTGGCGGGTGTCTGGATGGGTTATGATGACAACACGCCGCTACGGGGTGTAACCGGGGGCGGTTTGCCCGCTGATATCTGGCACGAGACAATGACGCGCGTGCATCAAGGCCAGCCCGCCACGGACCTGCCGATGATTATCCCGCCCAAACCTGTGGTCCAAGAACCGGTTGTGCAGAACCGGGCCAATACTCAAGGACGACAGGGCAGCCAAGGATCGCAAGGGCGTCAAGGCAATCAGCGCGATACGGCGGAACGGCTGCTTTTCCGTATCTTGGGCGACATTTTGCAAGGGAACTGAGTGTGGCCAATGCTTCAAAAATTGCGCGGTCTTTGATCGAAGGCCAAGCGGCCCTGATCGTGATCGATATTCAGGCCAGCACGTTTATCGATGACAGCGTTGAGCGGTCTATCGACAATATGCCCGGTTACAAAGACCGGATGTTAAAGGCGCGTGTGGCCATTGATGCAGCCCGTGCCGCAGCCATTCCTGTGATTTTTATCCAAGAAGTGCATCATCCCAGCATGGTCGATTTCGGTCGCGAATTGGACGGGGATGAGGACGTGCATTGCCTTGAGGACAATCCCGCCACGGATATCGCCGTGGCCGAGATGGATTTTCGCCCCTCAGATCACCTGATCCGCAAGCGCCGCTATTCGGCGTTCTTTGGCACAGATTTCGAGATCCTGTTGAAGGGTCTCAAAGTGGATACCTTGATCATGGTGGGTGGGCTGACGGATGTTTGTGTGCACTACACCTTTGTCGACGGTCACCAGTCCGACTATTTTTTCCGTGTGATCGAAGATTGCGTGGGCGGCAGCAGTGTTGCGGCCCATGAGGCCGCGCTGCGGGCGATGGAATACCTGCAAACTGGCGCCGTCCAAACGCTGGACGCCACTTTGCAGGCAATGAAGTCGGGCTAGGCTGATTTCAGATCGTTGATGAGGGCGTCCAAATTGCCTTTGCGACGGTCCAGCATCGCGCCGATTTCGGTGCGTTCGGTCAGCAGTAGATTGATGCCCTCAATAAACATATTAAAGAACAGATCCTTGCCCGAGCGGTTCGAGACAAGGAAGGTCACTTCAAAGGGGGACTCGCCGCGTAGGAACGCCGTGGTCTTGACCTCAAAAAAGCTTTTGACCTTGGCCGTGGATTTTACTTCGATCCGACCGCCGATAAATTCACGAAACCGGCGACCATATTTACGGCTGATGTAGCCTTGGAACGCAGCGGTGAAGGCGCGCATTTGTGCGGCCGAGGCCGACCGCGCATCAGCGCCAAGGGCATAGCGCGCAATTGTGGGCACATCTGCGTAGCGCGCAAAAATCTTTTCAAACTCGCCATACATGGCCCGTTCGGATTTGCCTGAGTTGATGACGCTGTTGATCTGGCCCACCAATTGGTTGATCAGTTTTTCTGCACTCGCGGCAGTCAGGGCAAAAGCAGGTTTTGGCAAAACGGCGGCCACGGCAGACGCGGCAACACCCATGCCAAAGAAGCGGCGGGAAACGGAATTATTCGTAAAGCGAGTCATATGGGTCCTCATAGGGGTCAGTCGTGTCATCCGTTGGTGCGCCCAGTTCAAAGCGGCTGTTTTGCAAATAGACCAGACGGGTCTGGGCGTAGCTGTCGGCACTATCATATAAGATCGAGTCGATTGTGCTGGTGTAACGATACCTATCACCAAACCGTGCGGCCACATTGGCGGTCGGCGGAAAGTAGCGCTCGGGGTCGCCCAATTGATGGCTGAGGGGGTTGGTGAACAGATCTACCAGCTTGCCCGTTGCATCACGCTGGGTCGATGGGCCGAAAAATGGCAATTCTAGATATGCCCCTTCTTGGACACCCCAAACCGCAAGGGTTTCGCCAAAATTGGTGTCCTCTTGATAGACACCCATATCGGATGCTGGATCCAACAACCCCGCAAAGCCAAACACAGTGTTCGCCGCAAAGCGGAAAAAGTTCGTGCCAGCGCCTTCAATATCGCCCTGCATCAGATTGTTCACAAACTTTTGCGGCAGGCTGGCGTTAGAGGCAAAGTTGCTGACACCCTGTTTCACCGGGTCCGGCACAGCCACGCCATATGCGTTTGAGGCCGGTTTAATCAAAACCCGATCAAGGCCACGATTAAAGTTGTGAACCTTGCGGTTGGTCACCTCGTAGGGGTCATCGAACCCGTCTGGTGTGTTGTCGGTCGTAGCGCAGGCCGCCGTCAGGGCCAGTGCCCCCAAAAGCACGCCTTGCTTGAAAAAGCGATTCAAATAAAACTTGGCAACAATCAGCATTGGAAATCCAACTTTAAACTTAGTATGTCGGCACATAGTCATTCGGAGCCGAAAGCCCACCCTAATGATAGGACCAATCACAGGTTGTGGCAAATCAGCGACAGGGTATTATGCCAATAATTTGACATATAGCTTTAATAGCCTGAGCGACGCAGGCATCACAATATCGGGAAGACAAAAAGAATGGCAACGCCACAGTTAGAACGCGGCCAAGAAGAACTGCGCAACGTCCGCAAGGAAAGCCGGCCTTTATATTGGATGGTGGGCATTTTTAGCTTTTTTGCCAACCTGTTGATGCTAACCGGCCCGATTTACATGCTGCAGGTCTATGACCGAGTTTTGGGCAGCCGGTCCGAGGAAACGCTGATCGCGCTGTCGATCCTTGTGGCGTTTTTGTATGGTGTCATGGGTGTTTTGGATTACACGCGTGGGCGGATTATGGCCCGCGTGGGCGCACGCTTCCAAAACCGGCTGGACCGGCGTGTGTTTTCGGCTGTGATGCGCAAATCTGCTGCTGGCCAAACTGGCGGCACAGCGGCCACAGGGCTGCGCGATCTTGAAAGCGTTCAGCGCTTTATGATTTCGCCGGCGCTGACCTCGTTTTTTGACATCCCTTGGACGCCGTTCTTTTTGGCGGGCATTGCCCTGTTCCATCCTTGGTTGGGCATGTTGGCCATTGGGGGCGGCACGGTCTTGGTGTTCATCACCCTGCTCAATCAGTTTTTCAGCCGCAAGCCGGTTCTGGCCGCCAACGCGGCCACAATGCAAGCCGAGATGATGGGCGAGCAATTGCGCAGCGAAAGTGAGATGGTGCAATCGCTGGGCATGCGCGGCGCGGCCTTCACCCGCTGGCAGGGCGCTCGCGACAAATCATTGAAAGAAACCATCACATCGTCTGATGTGGCTGGTACCTTTAGTTCCATGACCAAAACACTGCGGTTGTTCCTGCAATCTGCCATGTTGGGTCTGGGGGCCTATCTGGTGTTGCAAAACGAATTGACGCCAGGGGCGATGATTGCAGGTTCGATCCTGTTGGGCCGCGCCTTGGCTCCGATTGAACAGTTGATCGGACAATGGGCGGTGGTGCAACGCGCCACCAAAGGGTGGTCGAACCTGACCGAACTTTTGTCCGAAGTCCCCGAGGAACAACCGCGCACTGCCTTGCCCAAACCAGCAGCCAAACTGCAGGTCCAAGGGGCGACAGTTGTGCCGCCGGGTGAACAGCAAGCCGCCTTGCGGATGGTAGATTTTGCCGTTGGACCGGGACAGGCCTGTGGTGTGATTGGTCCGTCCGGTGCGGGTAAGTCGACCTTGGCCCGCGCGATCACTGGGGTGTGGCGTGCCGCAGGCGGCAAGATCCGTCTGGATGGGGCGACATTGGAACAATATGATCCAGACGTCCTTGGCAGTCACATTGGCTATTTGCCCCAGCGTGTGCAGCTCTTTGAAGGGACGATTGCCGAAAATATCGCTCGTTTGGCGTTGGAACCTGATGATGCCAAAGTTATCGAAGCGGCCCGCAAAGCTGCGGCCCATGATATGATCGTTAAACTGCCTGACGGCTATAACACCCGAGTGTCCGCCAATGGCGGGCGCCTGTCCGGGGGGCAAATCCAGCGCATTGGTTTGGCTCGTGCGATGTATGGTGATCCGGTGATTTTGGTTCTGGACGAGCCGAACTCGAACCTCGACAACGAAGGCTCGGAAGCGTTGAACGAAGCGATCCGCGCCACCAAATCCGCAGGTGGGGCGGTTTTGATTATGGCACACCGTCCTTCAGCCATTCACGAATGTGAACTATTGTTGATGCTGGAAGGGGGGGCAAAGCGTGCGTTTGGGCCTAAAGAAGATGTGCTGAAAGAAGTCACACAGAATCACGCCCAGATCCAAGGCGGCAAAAAACCCGGAGGTGTCACATGAGTGAAAAGAACCCGTGGTCTGCAAAGGGCCATCTGATTTTTGGTTTGCTGGGGCTTGTGGCCTTGGTCGGTGGCTTTGGCACATGGTCGGTGATGACCAATATTTCCGGCGCGGTTATTGCGACCGGTCAGATCGAAGTCGAACAAAACCGCCAAGTTGTGCAACACCCTGATGGCGGAGTGGTTGCCGAAATTCTGGTCCAAGAGGGCGATACAGTGGCGGCAGGTGCGGCTTTGATCAATCTTGATGACACGCTTTTGGCCTCACAAAAGGCGATCACCGAAGGTCAGCTTTTTGAATTGATGTCGCGCCGTGGGCGGCTGGAAGCCGAGCGCGATGATTTGACGGAGATTACTTTTGATCCCGACCTGATTGAAGCTGCGTCTTATAGCGCAGAGGCCGATAGCCTAATGGCCGGGCAAGAACGTCTGTTCCGCGCACGGATCCAGTCCATCGAAAAAGAAACCGAGCAACTGGAAAAGCGCCGGCAGCAGATCGCCGACCAGATCACAGGCATCAAAGCCCAACAAGATGCCATGGGCACGCAGTTTGAATTGATCCGGCAGGAACTCGAAAGCCAGCAGGAATTGTTGGACAAGGGTTTGGCCCCGATTGCGCGGGTGCTGGGGTTGCAGCGTGAAGAGGCCTCACTTGCCGGTCGTATGGGTGAACTGACAGCCGGTATCGCTCAATCCGAAGGGCGTATCACAGAAATCGATATTGAGATCCTCAAGCTGGGCACACGCAAACGCGAAGACGCCATCACGCGCCTGCGCGATTTGCAATACCGCGAACTGGAATTGGTGGAACAACGTCGCTCGCAGATCGAACAGTTGGACCGCCTCCAGATTACTGCACCGGTCTCGGGCATCGTGTACAACATGCAGGTCTTCACGCCGCGCTCGGTTATTCGTCCGGCTGATCCGGTTCTGTTCTTGATCCCGCAGGACCGCCCCTTGGTGATTGCAGCACAGGTCGAACCTGTGCACATCGATCAGGTGTTTCCCGGTCAGGATGTGACATTGCGTTTTTCCGCACTGGATGCCCGCCAAACACCAGAAGTATTCGGCAAAGTGACCAAGGTCTCGGCGGATGCGTTCCAAAACGAAGCAACGCAAATCCCTTTTTATCGCGCCGAAGTCATCATGAACCCCGGCGAGTTTGAACGCCTGCCTGAAGGCACTACCCTGATCCCTGGAATGCCAGTTGAGACCTATTTGCGCACGGATGATCGCACGCCCTTGGGCTATTTGATCAAACCGCTGATGGATTATTTCAACAAAGCCTTCCGCGAGACATAACACAGCCCCAAGAGGAGAACGCCATGAGTGGTTTCGAAGCAAAACTGGCCGAACTGGGCGTCAGCCTGCCCGATGCACCGGCCCCCGCCGCCAATTATGTGCCCTACGTACAATCTGGCGATCTGGTTTTTGTCTCGGGTCAGATTTCCGCAGGACCAGACGGGTTCATCACCGGAAAACTGGGCGACAACATGAGTGTCGAAGACGGTGCAGATGCTGCAAAGACCTGCGCCATTGCCCTTTTGGCGCAAGTCAAAGCCGCTTGTGATGGCGATTTGGATCGGCTTGTGCGCGTGGTCAAACTGACGGGTTTCGTCAATTCAACGGGCGATTTCACCGATCAGCCCAAAGTGATCAACGGGGCCTCTGACTTTCTTGTGGCGGCCTTGGGCGAGGCCGGAAAACATTCGCGCGCGGCTGTTTCCGCAGCGGCTTTGCCTTTGGGTGTGGCAGTCGAGATTGAAGGCATCTTTGAGGTCAAATGAGACTGACCAGTGATTTTCTTGCGCGGCCTTTGGCGCATCGTGGGTTGCACGATGTAACCGACGGTCGGCCGGAAAACTCCCTTGAGGCCTTTGAGGCCGCGATATCCGCCGGATACGGTATAGAACTGGACATCCAACCCAGTGCTGACGGCGTGCCAATGGTGTTTCACGATTATGATCTGGCGCGTTTGGCCGGAATAAAAGGGCCGATCGCCCAATGTTCGACCCAACAGCTGGAGGCGCAAAAACTGGTCGGTGGCCCTACGGGTATCCCGACGTTGAAAACCGTGTTGGAGTGCGTCAGAGGTAAGGTGCCTTTGCTGATCGAAATCAAGGATCAAGATGGTGCAATGGGCCGCAATGTCGGTGCCTTGGAACGTGAAGTGACCCGCGTCCTGAGCGGTTATCCCGGACCGGCGGCGGTTATGTCGTTCAACCCCAATTCTGTCGATGCTTTCAAGACACTGTGCCCGCACCGCCCGCGCGGCCTAGTGACCTGCGGCTATTCGGCAGCGGATTGGCCGATCCTACCCTTTGAGACCCGCAGATATCTGCGCGACATACCAGATTTTGAAGCGGTCGGCGCCTCGTTTGTCTCGCATGATCGCAACGACCTTAAAAACCCTGCCCTTACGGGACTTAAGGCCAATGGCGTGCCGATCCTGACGTGGACCGTTCGCAGCGCCGAGCAGGCGACGACGGCCCGGCTGGTGGCGGATAATATCACTTTTGAAGGGTTCATGGCTTGAACCTATGCCATCGGGGCACATCTAGTCCTATGCCTGTCAGACACTGAGGCATCATGAGCCAAGACACTGTTGAAGTTACTATTCTAAACAGTCTGCGCGATATCGATCCGCAGGACTGGGATGCCTGCGCCTGTCCGGATGCGGGGCGACCTCAGGATCCATTCACAACCTATCGGTTTCTCAAGGCGTTGGAAGAAAGTGGATCTGTAGGGGCAGGCACCGGGTGGCAGCCGCGCTATATGCAGGCCACGCTGAATGGCCAGATTATTGCTGTGGCGCCGATGTATGCCAAAAGCCATTCGCAGGGCGAGTATATCTTTGATCACAACTGGGCCCATGCCTATGAACAGGCAGGCGGGCGCTATTATCCCAAATTACAAATCGCGGTCCCCCATACACCTGCCACAGGACGGCGATTTTTGACCAAGCCGGGGCACGAGGTTTTGGGCGCATCGGCTTTGGTGCAGGGAGCAGTTCAAATCGCGTCTGACAACCAACTGTCGTCACTGCATATAACCTTTTGCACCGAAGATGAGGCCGCAGCCGGGGCCGCCATGGGCCTGATGCCGCGCAGTTCGCAACAGTTTCACTGGTTTAATGAAGGCTACGCCGATTTTGATGCTTTTTTGGCCGAACTGTCCTCACGCAAGCGCAAAAATATCCGCAAAGAACGTGCAACAGCCAATGGTTTTGGTGGTGAGATTTTGATGCTGACGGGCGCACAGATATTGCCTGAGCATTGGGATGCGTTTTGGGTGTTTTATCAAGACACTGGCGCGCGCAAATGGGGCACGCCATATTTAACACGCTCGTTCTTTGATCGGGCGCAGGACGTTTTGCGCGATGATATGCTTTTGGTTTTGGCGCAGATTGATGGGCGCTATGTGGCTGGGGCGTTGAATTTCATTGGCCGCGATGCGCTTTATGGGCGGTATTGGGGGTGTATAGAAGACCACCCCTGTTTGCATTTTGAGCTGTGTTATTATCGCGCGATTGAGTTTGCGATTGAACACGGATTGTCGCGCGTTGAAGCAGGGGCGCAAGGGTCCCACAAATTGGCGCGTGGGTATTTGCCGGTGACCACCCATTCGCTACATTGGGTGGGAGATTCTGGATTTTCTGAAGCCATTGAGCGGTATTTGGAGGCCGAGCGCGATGCCGTGGATGGAGAGATTGAAGCGCTCACCAGCTATGGCCCGTTCAAGAAGATCGATGTGGAGGAGCAGGAATGAAAACCGTTTTGGGTCATGCGGATCGTGCCGCTCTTTTGCCGCGTCTTGGCGTCAACGGATGGGACTATGAAAGTGATCCGACAGCGATCACCAAGACCTTTCGGTTTTCGAATTTTAGAGAAGCCTTTGCGTGGATGACACAGGCTGCGTTCTGGGCGGAAAAGATGGATCATCATCCCGAGTGGTCGAATGTCTATGGGGAGGTAACAGTACGCTTGACCACCCATTCTGCTGGCGGGGTGACGGAACTGGATGTGGACTTGGCCCAAAGGCTGGACGCGATTTAGCATGGATTTCGAATTGCTAACGCAATCCGACCGCCCGTGTCATAACGAATTGCTAAATCAATCCGGCTGTTGATTTTGTTTCGAATTGCTAAAGCAATCCGATGGGGGGGCGGTGCCTGCGGCATCGCCCCGTTTTAGGTATTTCGGGACTAAAGAAACCTAGAGGCTGTCGAGCAGGGTTTCCCCTGCTGAGATTTCGCAGGTTCCGGGGCTTTCCTCGAGGTTCAGTGTGGTCACCACGCCGTTTTCAACGACCATCGCATAGCGTTTGGAGCGCGCGACAAGGCCGGCGGGGGGGGCATCAAAATTCATACCAATCGCTGTGGTGAAGGTGCTTTCAGCATCCGCCAACATCGTGATGCCCGCCTCAGTCGCGCCGGTACTTTGACCCCAATGGTCCAACACGAACGGGTCATTGACCGAGACGCAGATAATCTGATCCACGCCTTTGGCCATAAACTGATCCTTAGTCCGCATAAAGCTGGGCACATGGGCGGAATGGCAGGTGGGGGTGAATGCGCCTGGTACGGCAAAGATAACGACCTTGCGGTCCTTGGTGAGACTGTCGAGGTCGACCGCCTCGGGGCCGTTTTCACCCATCTGGGTAAACGTGGCGCTGGGCAGTGTGTCGCCTTGTGCGATTGTCATGGTGTCTGTCCCTTTTGGTGATTGTGTTGCACTTGAATGCAGATATAGGCTTTGGCGCAGGCAACGACCAGACGGGAAGGGCAGATATGGCGCATATAGTTGTGATTGGAGCAGGACAGGCGGGATCCAGTTTGGTTGCAAAACTCCGTTCGGAAGGGTTTGACGGGGATCTAACGTTGATCGGGGCCGAGCCCGTGCCGCCCTATCAACGCCCCCCTTTGTCGAAGGCATATTTGCTGGGCGAGATGGCAGAAGAGAGGCTGTATTTGCGACCTGCAGAATTTTATGCGGATCAAAAGATTGATCTGCGCATGTCGCGTTCTGTTTCCGCCATTGATCCAGTGGCCAAGACCGTGTCCTTGGGCGATGAGGTTGTGCCCTATGATCAATTGGCGCTGACCACAGGATCACAGCCGAACCGATTGCCAGCGGCTATAGGTGGTGATTTGGGCGGCGTGTTTTGTGTGCGCGATCTCAGCGATGCAGATGCCATGGCGCCCTATGTGGTTGGGGGAAAGCGTGCTCTGATCATTGGCGGTGGCTACATCGGGCTGGAGGCGGCAGCGGTCTGTGCCAAAAGTGGGGTTGATGTTGTTTTGGTCGAAATGGCGGACCGGATCCTGCAACGTGTGGCCTGCTCTGAAACGTCGGATTATTTCCGCACCCTGCATACGGAACGAGGTGTGGATATTCGCGAAGGCGTTGGGTTGAAGGCACTGACGGGCGACGATCATGTGAGCGGGGCTGAGTTGTCCGATGGTACAGCGTTGGACATTGATTTTGCTATTGTTGGTGTCGGGATCCGGCCTGATGTGGCCCTAGCTGAGGCTGCGGGGCTGCGGGTGGACAACGGGATTTCCACAGATGTATTTGGACGGACGTCGGATCCTGCGATTTGGGCGGCAGGCGATTGTGCGACCTGTCATTTCAAGGGCACAGAGTTACGCATTGAATCTGTGCCCAATGCGATAGATCAGGCCGAAGTCGTGGCGCGGAACATGCTAGGGGCCGAGGTCGCTTACCAGCCGAAACCGTGGTTTTGGTCGGATCAGTATGATGTCAAATTGCAGATTGCAGGGCTGAACATCGGCTATGACCGGATCGTGGTGCGCGAAGGCGAGAGCCTGCAACGATCCCATTGGTATTATCAGGGAGATGATTTGCTGGCGGTTGACGCGATGAATGATCCGCGCGGTTATATGGTGGGCAAACGATTGATCGAGGCGGGGCGCTCGCCCAACCCTGCCGCAATCGCGGATCCCGCGACCGAGATGAAGGACCTTTTGCGCCCGTGAGGATAATTGGCGGTACGTTTCGGGGGCTGGTCTTGGCCAGTGTTGGCAAAGGAGATGCAGGGGCGCATCTGCGCCCCACCACGGACCGGGTGCGAGAGACTTTGTTTAATGTGCTGCAGGGCGGGCGGTTTGGCGATCCTGTTGAAGGCGCCCATGTTTTGGATTTGTTTGCGGGCACCGGTGCATTGGGGTTAGAGGCGCTCTCGCGTGGGGCAGAACATGTAACGTTTGTGGATGATGGGCGCAAAGCCCAAAGCCTGATTGCACAGAATATCAAGAAGTGCCGGGTGCAGGGGCAGGCGGATTTGGTGCGTTGCGATGCACTGAGGTTGCCAAAATGTGAGGGTGCGCCGGCTGATTTGGTATTTTTGGACCCACCTTATGGCAAAGGCTTGGGGCAGAAAGCCTTGGTACACGCGGTGGCACAAGGCTGGATCACTGCGGGCGCTTTTGTGGTGTTTGAAGACAGCCAATCGGTTGAGACTATGGACGGATTTGATGTGCTGGAAAGCCGGAAATACGGCGATACGCAGATCACTTTCTTGGAGGGCTTGGGGCCAGAGACTGGACAGGTTTGATCCGGTTGCGCCACAGTGGGGCTATGACAAGCGTGACGATGCCCAGCGGTCTGGTGTTTTCCTTTGAGAAAGCGACGACCACCAAAACACCCCGTCTGCCGCGGCAAACGCCGCCGGTGTTTATCTATGACGTGATCAGCCCTTGGAATGGGAGCACCGTGTTTTTGCACCAGTGGTGGGCTTGCGAGGACGCCAGGGATGCCAAGGACGGGAGTTCCAAATAGCAAAACCCGCCCCTGACGGGACGGGTTTCATTACATTTTTCATTCGCGCTAGTTCAGAGGTTTTCCTGTGCCTTTGAAGGTGGCCATCGCGTCTTGCGCGTCTTGGACGAGGGCTGCGCCGTTCAGACCTTTGGCGGTCATCTCGGCGATCCAGTCTGCTGTGACCTCGGCCCCGAGGGCCTTGATCTGGTCAGTTTCGGTTAATGACAGGGTGGCGATTTCGTTGCCATCGGCCTGCATTGCGGCGCGGCCTGTCACGTCGCCCAGATCATGGGCGCGACCGGCCCATGCGCTGGCCATCAGACCTGAGTTTGCATCGATCACGGCCTTTAGATCATCGGGCATGTTGTTGTAACTGTCTTTGTTCATCGCCCAGATGAAATAGAGGTTATAGAGCGCCTCATCACCGGCCACATCGGTGTGGCTATCGGTCAGTTCGTTGAGCTTGAGCGAGGGCGACATTTCCCATGTGATCACGCCGCCATCGAGCACGCCTTTGGCCAAAGCCTCGGGAAAGGCGGGGACGGGCATACCAACGGGGGTGGCCCCCAGTTTTTTCAGCAATAGAGTTGCGGGACGGGATGGGCCGCGCAGTTTCAGACCATCCAGATCGGCGGCAGTGGTCAGCGCAGCGCCTTTCTTGTGTACGATACCGGGGCCGTGCATGTGGGCGGCGATCAAATGCACATCGGCAAAGTCATCCATTAGGTGTTTTTGGGTGTATTCCCATGCGGCTGAACTGGCTTCTTCGCCGCGCTTTGGGGTCATGAAGGGCAACTCAAGCGCCTCGGCTTCGGGGAAGCGACCGGGTTGGTAGCCGGGAATGACCCAGCCGCCATCAACCGCTCCATCGCGGATCAAGTCATATTGACTAGGGGCTTTGCCGCCCAATTGCATAAACGGGTAAAGCTCGACCTTGATGCGGCCATTGCTGTCGGCCATGACTTTGTCGGCCCAAGGCTGCATGAAATGCGTTGGATTGGCCGACTTGGGCGAGACGAAGTGCTGGAACTTCAACGTCACCTCTTGGGCCATGCTGGCGGTTGCGAAAAGGCCCATAAGGGCGGCGAGGGCTGCCGATTTGGTGGAATATTTCAACGGTTCAGCCTCCTTATATGATGGTTTCAGAAGACCGCATCTGCGGTGGGGGTTAGATAGGGGGACCCTGCTCCAGTTGCAAATCATTCGCAATTGTTTTGAGCCGCGGGATTTGAGTATTTGGGGAAAAAAGAAGTATTTTCCGAAACTTAAGCGCGTTGGGGGAAACTTTTTGTCAGTTTACCCTTGGCTGTAGGTCGGGTGGAATTTCCCAGCGGGAGAGAGGGTAAAAATCTGCACGCCGTCTGCGGTGACCCCGACCGAGTGTTCAAACTGTGCCGACAAGGATTTATCGCGGGTCACTGCGGTCCAGTCGTCAGCCAGAACTTTGGTTTCGGGACGTCCCAGATTGACCATAGGTTCGATGGTGAAAAACATGCCTTCTTCCAACACGGCGCCGGTGCCCGCGCGCCCGTAGTGCAACACGTTGGGCGGCGCGTGAAACACTTGGCCCAAGCCATGTCCGCAAAAGTCGCGTACGACACTCATGCGGTGGCTTTCGGCATATTTCTGGATCGCATGACCGATATCGCCAAAGGTGTTGCCCGGTTTGACCTGTTCGATCCCGATAAACAGCGCATCATGGGTGACTTCGATCAAACGCTCGGCCTTGCGCGAGAGCTTACCGGCCACAAACATGCGGCTGGTGTCGCCATACCAGCCATCAACGATCACGGTCACATCGATGTTGACGATGTCGCCATCCTTGAGCTTTTTGTCGCCGGGGATGCCGTGGCAGACCACATGATTGATCGAGATACAGCTGGCATGTTGATAGCCTTTGTAGCCGATGGTCGCAGAGGTGGCGCCAGCGTCTTCGCACATCTTTTGGATCATGGCGTCGATAGCGGCGGTTGTTTGCCCGGGAACCACATGAGGGATCACGGCATCCAGAATTTCAGCGGCCAATTGACCGGCCTTGGCCATGCCATCGAAATCGCTGGGCTCGTAGATGCGTATACCGTCTTTGGTGATGCGACCTGTGGATGACATGCTGTGTTTCCTTGCGTTCTGTCGCTTATTTAGGCCAGCGGGTCCAAATGTTCTAGGGGGTGGGTCAAACTCACGCCGAATTGGTCGATTTGAGTGGCGTAAGCGATCACCTCGACCCCGGCTTGGCGCGCGGCGGCATAGGCGGAGGCATAGGCAGGATCAATGTCGCTGGCCACTTGCACATGAGTGCAGCCCGTGCGTTGCACCACGTAGAACAGGATGGCGCGATGACCGGCTGCTGCCACTTGCGCCAGTTCGGCCAAATGTTTGGCGCCCCGATCGGTGACACTGTCAGGAAATTCAGCAAGGCCGGTTTTGCGAGACAGGGTTACAGATTTCACCTCGACATAGGCATCGGGCAGATCTGGACCTTGCAACAAAAAATCAACGCGGCTGTTTTGGCCGTATTTCTGTTCGGGTTTGATGCTGGGATAGGCTGCTAGTTCTGGGATAGCTTTATCGGCGAGGGCTGTTTTGACCAGCTTATTGGGCAGGCTTGTGTCGATGCCGGCCCATGTACCGTCGGGATATTCGATCAAACGCCAGCCATAGTTCAGCTTTTTCTTGGGATCATCATTGGGTTCCAGCCAGACCCGCAGACCTGCGTCCTTCATCCCCAACATGGAACCGGGATTGGGGCAGTGGGCGCGCACCACGTCTCCGGTCTCTAGTTCGACCTCGGATAAAAACCGCATGTAGCGTCGGATGAGGGTGCCGGGAATAAGGGGGGTTTGAAAGCGCATAACCCCGACCTATACCCAAGTGAAGAAAAGCCTCAAGGAGCAAAGAATGCCAAACCCAACTGCAGCGATGCTTGTGATCGGGGACGAGATCCTGTCGGGCCGCACCCGCGATGCCAACATGTATTATCTGGCGGGCGAACTTACGAAGGCGGGGATTGACCTGAAGGAAGTGCGCGTGGTGTCAGATGATGCGTCTGCGATTGTGGCTGCTGTGCGGGCCTTGTCCGAGGGGTTTGACACGGTTGTCACATCCGGCGGGATTGGACCCACCCATGATGATATTACGGCAGATTGTATCGCCGAGGCTTTTGGCGACACGATTGATATACGTGACGATGCACGCGCTTTATTGGCGGCACACTATGAAAAGGCAGGAACCGAGTTGAACGCGGCCCGTTTGCGCATGGCGCGGATCCCGTCCAAGGCCACGTTGATTGATAATCCGGTGTCTGTGGCACCAGGGTTCAAAATGGAAAACGTGCATGTCATGGCCGGTGTGCCGTCGGTGTTCCAAGCGATGGTGGCCAGCATGATGCCCACGCTCACTGGTGGCCAGCCATTGATCTCGCAGACCTTGCGGATTGTGCGTGGCGAAGGAGATATTGCAGGGCCATTAGGCGTGTTGGCGCAAAAATATCCCGATCTGTCCATGGGCAGTTATCCTTTCCAAAAGGACGGCGTTTATGGCGCAAATATTGTGATCCGAGGGACTGATGAAGGCGCTGTTGCCACTGCCATCGCGGAACTGTCTGAGGCCTTTGCGTGAGCAGCCCGTCAGCGCAAACCCTTTATGCCGCGATTGATGCAACTTGGCCTGCAGCCGCGTTTCACCGCAATGGTCCATGGACTTTGCGGCGGGGCGCAGGGGGCGGATCGCGGGTGTCAGCAGCCACCTTGCAGACCGAAGCGACAGTGGCAGATATCAAAGCTGCTTGCGATGCGATGCGGGATATGGATCAAACGCCGATCTTTATGGTGCAGCAGGGCCAAGATGATTTGGACACTGCTCTTGCTGGGCAGGGTTTGGTCATCAAGGATCCTGTCACGTTGTATTCAGTCGGGCTGGACAGGTGCGAGTGGCCCAAACCCCCGCGTATGGCTGGGTTTGCCATGTGGCCGCCGCTGGCTGTGTGTTTGGATATTTGGCAAGCAGGCGGTATCGGACCAGAGCGTGTGGCCGTTATGGACCGCGCTGCAACGCCCAAAACGGCGCTGTTCGGTCGGGCCAAAGACAGCCCGGGAGGCACGGCTTTTGTCGCCCTCAAGGATGGCATCGCCATGCTACACGCGTTGGAGGTCCTTGCGCGCTTGCGCCGCCACGGTTTGGGCCGCGATCTGATGTATTCTGCGGCCCATTGGGCCCGATCACAGGGGGCCACGGATCTGGCCGTTTTGGTCACCACTGCCAACGAGGGTGCGAATAGGCTGTACCGTGGGCTTGGAATGCAGGCTGTGGGCGGGTACCATTATCGCACTGAACCTTAGGACCAATATGATGACCAAATCTGTCACTGCCCTTGACCTACCCACGGTCGATCCTTTGCCTGAGGCCACGCAAAAATATTTCGATGTGTGTCAGGATAAACTGGGAATGATCCCAAATGTCCTTCAGGCCTATGCCTTTGATGTCGATAAACTGAACGCGTTCACGGCCCTTTACAATGATCTGATGCTGGCGGGATCGGGATTGACCAAACTGGAACGCGAGATGATTGCAGTGGTCGTCAGTTCAGTAAACAAGTGTTTTTATTGCCTCACTGCCCATGGGGCAGCTGTGCGCGAATTGTCCGGTGATCCAAAGCTGGGTGAATTAATGGTAATGAATTTTCGTGCGGCTGATCTGGATGCCCGGACTATGGCCATGCTCGAATTTGCTGAGAGCGTCACTGTGGCCAGCCATAAAATCACCGAGGCAGATCGTCAGGGGCTGCGGGATCATGGCTTTGGGGATCGCGATATTTGGGACATTGTGAATGTTGCAGGCTTTTTCAATATGACCAACCGCGTGGCTTCGGCCACTGCGATGCAGCCCAATGACGATTATCATGGGCAACACCGTTAAAATGTGGATATGGCGATCTGCGCTTGCATGGTTTGCCGGCGCTGGATTGGCGCTGGGCGGCATTTTGGATCTGCCGGCGAACGCTGTGTTGACGACAGAACGAACCTCGACCAACGCAGATTTTTTACTGGCCGTTGGGCCGTTTACCCCGTCCGAGGCTCCAGTGACGCCGATCACGGGCCCCTTAGTCCAGCAAGCGTGGCGCATTGACGCCCAAGGCCTGACCACACTACAGATCCTTGATCCACTGCGCACGCAATTGATCGCGCAAGACTACGGTGTGGTCTTTGAATGCGACACTCAAACCTGCGGTGGTTTTGATTTCAGGTTTGCCCAAGATGTGATTTCCGAGCCGGATATGCATGTGGATTTGGGCGATTTTCGCTATCTTGCGGCCCAAAATGCCGACGGGGCTATCAGCTTGATGGTCAGCACATCTGGCCTTGCGGGGCATGTGCAAATTACCTCTGTTGGGCTGAATGCCGTGAACCTTGGGACCGCTGAGGCGGACGTCGTGCGTGCAGAACGGCCCAAAGTGGCTGGATCGATTGCCGAGGCTTTGGACACGGTAGGGTTTACCGAACTGGCGGATCTTGCGTTCCAGACAGGGTCGTCGCAATTGGCTGAGGGCAGTTATGCGTCTTTGCAGGATCTTGCGGATTATCTGGCCCAATACCCGGATCGCAAAATTGCTTTGGTGGGACATACGGACAGCCAAGGTGCTTTGGACGGCAACATAGCTTTGTCGAAACAGCGTGCAGCCTCTGTTTTGGAACGGCTGGTCGCCGAGTTTGGGGTGCCGCGTCGTCAATTGGATGCACAAGGCATGGGATATTTGTCGCCCGTTGCCACGAACCTGACGCCTGAGGGACGCGAGGCAAACCGGCGCGTCGAAGTCATTGTGACCTCTATTCAGTAACGGCGTTTGGGGGCGTTGCCCCGGCCGCGTGCCGCACCTGCCCAAGGATATTTTGTCAAAGAAGAAGCCGTAGAGGATGCCCTGATTGACGTGCCCAGCCCGGGAAGTCATGCTGAGCGCAGCCTTGGGAGGGGTGGCATGGCGATTTTTCGGCGGTTTGCTGGGTTTATTGTAGGCAATGCGATCGTTTTGTTCGCACGGTTTCTGACGGCTGTGCGGGGGCTTTGGCTGGGGATTGAGCCTGTTCCCGCAAAACGTGTGTATTTTGCCAATCACACCAGTAATGCTGATTTCGTTTTGATCTGGACAGCACTACCGCCGCGCATGCGTCGCCAGACCCGGCCTGTGGCGGCTGCTGACTATTGGTTCAAATCAAAGCTGCGCGGCTTTGTCATCACCGATGTCTTTAACGCAGTGACCATTGACCGACGTGCGGATGTGCGCACGGATGATCCTATGGCCAAGATGGTTGCGGCCTTGGACGAGGACGCATCGCTGATTATTTTTCCCGAAGGTCGCCGCAACGAAGGGCCTGATGCGTTGCTGCCGTTCAAGACGGGCTTGTTCCATTTGGCGACGCACCGCCCGGATGTTGATCTGGTGCCCGTGTGGTTGGAAAACCTGAACTCTGTTATGCCGCGCGGCGAAGTCATTCCGATCCCTTTGATCTGTACCGTGACCTTTGGGGCCCCGTTGCACTTGCAACCTGATGAGGAGCGCGATGTCTTTCTGAGCCGCGCGTCTGAGGCCCTTTTGGCCCTGAAACCCGGATCGGAGGCAGAGGCATGACCGCGCTTTATCCTATTTTGGGCAGCGTGATTGCGATTTTGATCGCCTTGTCGCTAATCACTGCCCTTGTCCGCGAACAGTTTGCGCCGGATGGGTCCAACGATGTGGTCGAAACCATCAACGCCACACTGGTCGTTTGGTGGGGGATGGTGATTGTGTTTTGGCTGGCCTCTTTGGTTGGTCATACCGGTGTTATTTTGCTTTTTCTCGCTCTTTCCTTTGCGGCTTTGCGTGAATTTTTGACGCTGACCACAAAGAAGCGGGCTGATCACTATGCGCTACTGCTGGCCTTTGTGTTCGTTTTGCCTTTCCAGTATTACCTTTTGTGGATCGATTGGTATGGCCTCTATTCGATCTTTATCCCTGTCTACGCCTTCCTGATTTTGCCAGTTGTGTCCGTGCTGCGGGGGGCGACCCAAGATTTTTTGATCCGTGTGGCCGAGACCCAATGGGCCCTGATGATTTGCGTTTTTTGCGCCTCCCATGTGCCTGCTTTGCTATTGTTAGACATCCCCGGATTTGAAGGCGGCAACGTGTTGCTGATCGTCTATTTGGTGGCTGTCGTACAAATCAACGATCTGATGCACTACCTTTTTGCCAAGCTCGTTGGGCGGCGCAAAGTGGTGCCGCATATTGAGGCCAGCAAAACCTGGGAAGGCGTTACAGGCGGCTTTGTCAGCGCGCTATTGCTGGGCACGCTGTTGTGGTGGATCACCCCGTTTGCGCCATGGCAAGCATTCCTTGTGTCACTGGTTTTGTGCCTTAGCGGGTTGGGGGGCCACATGGTGATGACGGCCATCAAACGCGACCGCGGGGTCAAAGACTGGGGGCATTTGGTGCCGGGCCATGGCGGCTTTGTGGACCGGTTGGACAGCGTGATTTTTGCAGCCCCGTTGTTTTTCCATACCGTCCGGTATTTCTGGGCCGTCTGAACAGAAAAAAGGCCTGCGAGCATGCTCACAGGCCAGTTTGGTTACAACTCAGGGAGGAATTGTTCAGAGTTTGGTTACCACGCTTCTGGGCCTTTATCGGCAAAGCTGTGGACCAAGAAATCGATAAAGGCACGCACTTTGGGCTGGGTGAACCGGCCCGGCGGATAGACGGCGTAGATGCCTTGTTTTTCAACCGGCAGGTCTGGCATGGCTTCCTCAACCAACCCTTTTTCGAGGGCGTCAGCGTAGAGGAAACTTGGCAAATAGGCGATGCCAAGGCCGGATTGCGCGGCGTTCAAGAGGGATTGACCATCGTTCACCGAAAGCCAGCCAGCGGTGCGCACTTGACGCTTTTCACCGGAGGGTGCTGTCAGTTTCCAAACATTGCCGCTGGATTGGTTGGAATAATGCAGCAGCTTGTGTTCGTTCAGATCGTCGATCTTTTCAGGGCGGCCATATTGTTCAAAATAGGCTGGGCTGGCGATCATGCGCTTTGTTGTCTCGGTCAGTTTTCGGGCCCGCAGGGTGCTATCCTCTAGCTCACCGATGCGCACGGCCATATCAAAGCCTTCGGAGATGAGTTCAACGTACCGGTTGTTGAGGACCATGTTGACTGTGATGTCGGGGAATTCCGTCAGGAACTCACCCAAAACAGGTGACAGGTGATTGACGCCAAAATCGGTCGCAACGGAGATCCGCAACAGGCCAGAGGGCGCTGATTGCATCGATGTGACCAGTGCATCCGCTTCGCCTGCATCGTTGAGAACACGGCGGGCGCGGTCATAATATGCAAGGCCAATTTCGGTAGGGCTGACCCGTCGTGTGGTCCGGTTCAAAAGCCGAGCGCCCAAACGTGCTTCCAGCGATGAGACGTGCTTGGAGACAGCGGATTTTGAGATCCCCATCTTCTTGGCGGCGTCTGTAAATCCACCTTGATCCACCACGGTGGCGAAGGCTTCCATTTCGGTCAGGCGATCCATTCTTTACCTCAACTACAATCTTGTTCGAGGATCTGTATTGTCGCCAAATTGGGCAGGAATGGGACATCTCGCGGACAATACCAAGGTTTTCGCGAGGATCGTTTGCGGCACGGAAACGTTCGGAAATTTTTTGGATTTCCTAGAAATATAAGCAAAAAGAGGGGGTTGAGCCAACTTTTCCTTGTTTGATGAGCGTGGCTGTTGGCAAGGTGGATTGAATTTGAATTAAATTGGACGCGTTTGAATGGTTCATACTCCTGTAACTTTTGCCCATAAAATCCAATGGGCGGATTTGCCGTCATCCGTGCAGAACCTTATGAAACGCAGCGTTTTGGACACGATTGGGGTGGCTGCTGCAGGCTATCAGACGCAAATGGGGCGTATCACTGCGCGCTACAGCAAGGATCATTGGCAGGCCGGGGCCACGGGGCCAAAGGCGCAGCTGATGTTTGATGGGGCGTCGGTTTCACCCGCGGGTGCTGCATTTGCCGGGGCTTTTGCAATAGATGCAGTGGATGCTCATGATGGGCATTCGCCCGTGAAGGGCCATGCAGGGTCGGCTGTGTTTCCCGCACTTTGTGCATTTGGGGGAAGTGTTCGCCTAAATGGCTCCCAGTTTATGGCGGCGATGGCCGTGGGGTATGAAGTGGGCTACCGCGCGGGATTGGCACAGCATGCCACGCTTTCCGATTACCATACCTCAGGCGCGTGGACGGCTATCGGGGTCGCAGCCATGGGCGCGCGATTGCTAGAATTGCCGCCCGATGCGACGCGTCACGCTATGGGCATCGCAGAATATCATGGGCCGCGCAGTCAGATGATGCGCTGCATTGACCACCCTACGATGGTGCGTGACGGTGTTGGCTGGGGGGCGCCTTCTGGCGTGACAGCCGTTTATATGGCGCAGGCGGGTTTTACTGGTGCGCCTGCTTTGACCGTTGAAGCAGCCCCTGAATTTTGGGACGGCCTAGGACGCGATTGGGAGATAGAGCGCACACATTACAAACCCTACCCCGTGTGCCGTTGGGCCCATCCCGCCATTGATGCTGCATCAGATTTGCGCACCCAGCATGGATTGAACGCTGCAAATATCGCATCAGTCGAGATTAAGACGTTTCACAATGCGACCCGTTTGGCGGGACAAGATCCACAAACCGCCGATGATATTGCCTATGGTATCGCGTTTCCGGTGGCGGCCATGTTGGTGCGCGGGCAGGTGGGACTGGCTGAACTGGCCCCGGCGGTTTTGGACGACGCCGAGATATGCCGAATTTCCAAAGCAACAGAATTGACCGAAGACGCCGGTTTCAATGCAGCCGCCGAGCACGGCGAACGTTGGGCGCGTGTTGTGCTGACCCTGCGCGATGGACAGGTTCTAACGTCACGCGATTACCGCCCCAAAGGCGATCCGGACAATCCTATGTCAGATGCCGAGATCAGTGCAAAGTTCCATAGCTTCACGGTACCTTTGCTTGGGCAGGCCCGGGCCAATCAGATCGAGGATCTGGTCGGCCAGCTGGAACAGGTGCACGATATCGCGCCTTTGCTGGATCTGATATGCGCGCCAGTTTGAAATCTGGCTTTAGAACTCGACGCCGATCTGCGCTTTGACGCCCGAACGGAAGGGGTGTTTGACCAGTTCCATTTCAGTGACCAAATCTGCGATCTCGATCAAATCGTCTTTGGCGTTTCGGCCTGTAAGGACCACATGGGTCATCTCGGGCTTTTCTTCGACCAAGAATGTGACCACATCGTTGATGTCCACGTAGTCATAGCGCAGGGCGATGTTGATCTCGTCGAGCAAGACCATGGTGTTGGCAGGATCGCGGATCAGTTCCTTGGCCTTTTCCCACGCGGCTTGGGCCATTTCGGTATCGCGGGATTTGTCCTGCGTTTCCCAAGTGAACCCTTCGCCCATTGTGTGAAACGCGCACGTCTCGCTGAACTTACCAAGGATCAAATCACGTTCGCCCGTGCTCATCCCGCCTTTGATGAACTGCACCACAGCGCATTTCATATCATGAGCAATGCAGCGAAATATCATGCCAAAAGCAGCGCTGGATTTACCTTTGCCCTTGCCCGTGTGGACGATGATCAGACCTTTCTTATCAGTCTTGGTCGCCATGATCTTGTCCCGGGCGGCTTTCTTCTTGGCCATTTTCATCGCGTGGCGGTCAGTGTCCTCGGACATGGATCTCTCCCCTTTTAGGTGCTGGGACCACTTTGGGCCGTGTGCAGGAAAGGTTCAAGAACGTAAGGGTTTCTTAACCACGTTTCAGGCAGATTTAGCGCATGAGATATGCTTTGTTCTTGGTGCTTGCCCTTGGGGCCTGCGATACGGGTGGCCTTGGGTTCATGAATGCCCCTGCGCAACAGGTCACGATAGATGGTAGTGATTTTACGGTCCGCCGTCGCGAGAATACAGTCGAAGTGCTGCGCACCAATTCCGAATGGGCTTTTGCGCGCAAAGGCATGGCGCAAAAGATGGTTGCTGCGATTGAGGCAACCACGGGCTGTGCTGTGGCCAAGGGCAGCTTGCAAGGCGATCAGGTCATGGCGCGTGCTCGTTTGGCCTGCTCAAAGGAGTTGACCTATGCTGCACCGTCCGCCGCGCGTGATTTGGATTGTAAGCCGCCAGAAAGTGCCACCCGCGACGGAGTGACGACAATTCTAACCGATTTGGACTGCTTCTAGGGCAGTAGGCCTTCGATGCGCGCGCGTGCCGAGTTTGATCGTGGGGTCCATAGCCCGCGGTCGATGGCCTCTTGCAGCCGCTGCGCGATCTCTTGCAACGCAGGCGGATTGACCTCGCCAATGAACTCTCGCGTTTCGTCATCTTCAATGAAGGCGGCTTCGACCAGATCAAAATGATGCCCTTTGACCGCATTGGTCGTGGCAGCAAAAGCGAACATATAGTCTACAGTTGCCGCAATTTCGAAAGCGCCTTTGTAGCCATGCCGTTTGACGCCATCGATCCATTTGGGGTTCACCACGCGGGAGCGCACAACCCGCGCCATTTCATCATCCAGCGTGCGGATCAGGGGGCGTTCGGGACGGGAATGGTCGTTGTGATAGATCGGCCTGTCGCGTCCCTGAAGGGTGCTGATCGCTGCCGCAGCGCCGCCCTCGAATTGATAGTAGTCGTCGCTGTCCAGAATGTCGTGTTCGCGGTTGTCTTGGTTTTGCACAACGGCCTCAGCTTGAGAGAGGCGTGTTTTGAAACCGTCCAAGTCGCGCTTGCCGTCCTGTCCTGCGCCATAAGCGTAGCTGCCCCATTCCAGATAGGCCTGTGCCAGATCGGATTTATCGGCCCAGAGACGCTCGTCGATCATTGCTTGCAAGCCGGCACCATAAGCCCCCGGTTTTGAGCCAAAGACGCGTGGGGCGGGGCCTTCGGTTTTTGCACGGTGGGCGGCGGGATTATCGCCTTCGGCCTCATCCAGAGCCATCACAGCGCGGGCCGCACTATCGACCAAAGCCACCAATTGCGGGAACGCGTCGCGGAAGAACCCCGAGATACGCAACGTGACATCAACGCGTGGCCGTCCCAATGCGCCCATGGGGATGACCTCAAAACCAGTGACGCGGCGGTTGGCGGCATCCCATGTGGGTTTGACACCCATCAAGGCCAGAACCTGCGCGATATCATCGCCACCTGTGCGCATGTTGGCAGTGCCCCATGCGGTGACCAACAGGCTGCGTGGCCAGTCACCGTGGTCTTGCAGATGCTTTTCGATCAGCAGGTTCGCGGATTTCCAGCCCAAGGCCCAAGCCGTTGGCGTGGGCACGGCGCGGCTGTCGACAGAAAAGAAGTTGCGCCCTGTAGGCAGCACATCCATGCGCCCCCGCGTTGGTGCACCTGACGGGGCGGGGGGAACGAATTGGCCATTAAGGCCAGTGAGCAGGCCGTTGATTTCAGATGGACCGCAGGCGGTGATCGTTGGGGTTACCGTCGTTTCGATTTCCTGTAGGACAGCTGCGGATTTGGGGCCCAAGGGCCCAAGGGTGCCTTCGACCATTTGGATTGCGGCAAGTTCTAAACGTTCGACTGTATCGCCTGTGGTGCGCCATGTGTCATCGGTAAGTGTGGTCAGAGCATCGGGGCGCGGGCCAGTCCACGGCTTGCCCAGCTCCGCACTGAGCGGATCGAAGTCCAGTTCCAGATCATCGGCAACCGCGCGGATGATTGAGGCGTCTTTATCGGCTGTGGTGCTGCGCGGCACGCGGGTGAGGGCAATGGCCAAATCGCGGGCCAGCGTCCCTTGGGGGGATTGGCCGAATATGTGCAGCCCGTCCCGGATCTGCGCCTCTTTCAATTCACACAGATATTCGTCCAGCTTGGCCAGATCACTGTCTTCATCTTCGCCCTTCATGCCGACATCTGCGGCAAGGCCGGTGGTAGATGTCAGGCTGAGGATCTCACGGCGCAGATGATCGATCCGGCGCGGATCAACGCCTGCGGCCTCGTAGTACTCATCCACCAGTGCTTCCAGATCGCGCAGGGGGCCGTAGGTTTCTGCGCGGGTGAGCGGGGGGGTTAAGTGATCGACGATCACCGCTTGGGCGCGCCGTTTGGCTTGGGTGCCTTCACCGGGATCGTTGACGATGAAGGGATAGAGATGCGGCATGGGCCCGAGGATGGCCTCGGGCAGGCAGGTCTCGGACAGGGCCACAGATTTGCCCGGCAGCCATTCTAGGTTACCATGCTTGCCCATATGGACGATAGCGTCTGCGCCCCAGTGATGCCGTTGCCAGAAATAGAAGGCCAGATAGTTGTGAGGCGGGACCAGATCGGGCGAGTGGTACGTGTCCGTGGGGTCGATGTTATACCCACGGGCCGGCTGCAGGCCGACTATGACATTGCCAAAGCTGTGAATGGAGAGTTTGAAGCCGCCTGTGGCGGCTGCCTGCGGCGCGAGTATTTCTTGAAAAAAGAAGGGGTCGTCTTCGGGTTGGCCCCAGCGATCTGTGATCTGCTGTTTGACGTCCCATGGCAAAGCATCGAAGTGCTTTTTGTAAATGTCGAGAGGGAGGGTTTCGCCGCCTGTTTTCTGGGCGCGATCTGTGAGCCAGTTTGTGGGACCTGCCATGATTTGATCCATCAGGGCTTGAGTATCCGGCGGCAGGTTTTGAGTGCTATAGCCTGCTTGGGTCAGTTCATTCAGCACATGTATGGTCGCGGCTGGTGTGTCGAGACCCACACCATTGGCAAGCCGCCCGTCCTTGTTTGGGTAATTGGCGAGGATGAGCGCTACTTTGCGATCTTTGAGCGCCGTATGCCGTAGCTTGGCCCATTTCGCGGTCAGGTCCGTGACAAATTGGATTCGGTCACCGCGCCCACGGTAGCTGGCGATTGCGCATTCGGTGGCTTCGTCAAAATAGGCCTCGTCTTTGAAACTGATGGCGCGGGACAGGATACGTCCGTCAACCTCGGGCAGGGCCACATTCATGGCGATATCGCGCCCCGACAGACCGTTGATGTTGTCTTCCCATGCGGCCTCGGCGCTGCCGGACAGGACCACTTGAAAGATGGGTGATTGGTTGGCTGAGGCCATTGTGAGTGGGTTGGTCGGGCTGTCGTCCCCTTGGTGAGGCGAGCCGACGGCGAAGGACGTACAGTTCAGGATCACTGATGGCGGCGCGGCAGCGAATAGGCTGTCGAGGGTGGCTTGGCTTACAGGATCTTTGAGGGAGGCCACAAAAATAGGGAGTGGGTTGAGGCCTGCACGCAGCAAGGTCTTGGTCAGGCGGTTGATCGGGTTCAGCCCTGCCCCTTGAACCAAGGCACGATAAAAGATGATGGGGACGACAGGTGCATCTGCAGTCCATGCGGCTTGGGCTGTGGAAATGTCCGACAGCCCTGCGCCGGGCCAATAGACCCCAGCACGCAGCAACGGTTTGGCGGGGTCAGGTTTGTCGGATGCCCCCAGAATGAACTGGGCATAGTGCAAGAAGTTGGTGGCATTTTCCGGGCCACCTTCGATCATGTAAGACCACAAGGCGTCGTAGTCTGCATCGCTGACCGTGGACAGACGGCGCAGGTCGTCGTCCGGTTTGTCGTCCCCGGGCAATAGGGCCAGCGGAATTCCAGCTGCATGCATATGGGCTGCATATTGCTCGGACCCGTAGCGCCAATAGCCAGAGCCACCCAACACCCGCGCGATCACCAGTTTCGACTGCGACGCGCAGGCCTCGATGTGCAAATCGACCGACATGGGATGTTGCAGGTGCCCCATGTTGGCAAGGCGCAGGGAAGGAGCAGCATCCATATCTTGGCGGGCCTCGGACAAGGCGGCCAGTTCGGTGTCGGCGGCGGAAATGAAAATGACATCTGCCGGGGTTTGGCCCAGATCAACGGGCTCTGACCCGTCGTCTATTTGTCCCGGAGTGGCGGCAAGAAGGTGCATCAGTGGGACCAGACTTGTGTTAGTGTGTGGGATCGGTCATGGGTCCTACAAAGGAGACCCCCATGGATTATAAAGCAGCAGGTGCCCCAAAGGGTCCAAAAGGATCGCCGCGCCATCAAGAACACAACAGCTTTGGCACAAAGAACAAACCGTTCGGCGCGAAAGATGACAAAGCGGCTTTGTTGGCGCGGATGAAGGCCAATGCTGAAAAGTCCAAGAAGGCGGAGTAGGACGTTCATAGACCTTTGGTCATGAACAGGCTTGCAGGATGTTCGGGATACTCACCAAAGGGGCCGCATTTTTCGTAGCCCATTGATGCATAAAGTGCGACGGCGGCGGCCAGCTTTTCGCCTGTTTCCAGTTTGACATCAGCGTGGCCCAAAAGGCGTGCGCGTTCTTCCAGTTCATCCATAAGTGCACGTGCGGTGCCTTGGCCACGGCCCGCAGGTGGCACAAAGAGGCGTTTGACCTCGCCGTAGGTTTGGTAGTCGCATAGGGCGACACAGCCGATTGCCTGATTGCCGTCATCGCGGGCGACGAGGAAGATAATGTCGTCGCTATCCAGTTCTGACGCTGTGAAGGTAAAACACTCGTCCGGTGTATAGACCTCGCGCAAGGCGGCTTCTGATCCATCGATCAGGTTGGCCGCATCTTGGGTGAGGGGGGATTCCACGGCTATTTTCATTTTTGCAAGGCGGCTTCAATGGCTGCATGATCGAGACCGGATTGGCCGATCACCACAAGGCGGGTTTCACGTGGATTGCTGCCAAAAGCTTGGTCGAAATAAGTGTCTACGCGGGGACCAACGGCCTGCAAGGTCAAGCGCATGGGCTTGCCCGTTACGGCAGCAAATCCTTTGAGGCGCAGAATATCGTGGGTGCGGATCACATCGGCAACCTGTTCGGCAAAGGCTTTTGGATCAGCGATTTCGCCACGAGTGACCACAAAGCTCTCGAACTCATCATGGCCGTGTTCATGATGGTGATGGTGGTGATGATCGTGATCATCATGATCCCCGTCATGATGATGGTCCTTGTCGTGATCGTGGTGGTGATGGTGCACCTCATGACGTGCGTCTAGGTCACCCTCGGCGCCGATGCCCTGGCCCAGCAGCACATCAACGGGGATTTTGCCCATGGACGTCTTGACCACTTGAACGCCAATGCGGCTGTCAGTCTTGAGCTTGTGCACCAAATCCGTGGCGGCGTCTTCGCCCAGCAAATCGGTTTTGTTCACAACGATCATATCCGCGCAGGCCACTTGATCCTCGAAAAGCTCGGAAAGTGGGGTTTCATGGTCTAGGTTTTCATCCATCGCCCGCTGTGCATCGACGGCGGCCACGTTATGGGCAAAACGGCCTTCCGAGACGGCTTTGCCGTCAACGACAGTGACAACGCCATCGACTGTCACACGGGTGCTGATCTGGGGCCAGTTGAACGCACGCACCAAAGGTTGCGGCAGGGCAAGGCCGGAGGTTTCAATTACAATGTGATCTGGTGCATTGGGACGGTCCAACAACTTTTCGATGGTGGGAATGAAATCCTCGGCCACAGTGCAGCAAATGCAACCATTCGAAAGCTCCATGATGTCGTCCTCGGTGCAGGTCTCATCACCGCATCCTTTCAGGATATCGCCGTCCACACCCAAATCGCCAAATTCATTGATGATCAAGGCGATGCGTTTGCCTTGGGCATTGTCCAGCATGTTGCGGATCAGTGTCGTTTTGCCAGCGCCTAGAAAGCCAGTGACAACGGTTGCAGGTATTTTAGCGGGCATGGACTGGATCCTTGAGTGGTGCGGAAAGGCAGGCGTTTCTGCCTCTATGGAATATAAGAAAGTGTTGAGTAAGGTTCGCTGCCTATAGCCGACTGGCGCAGGTTCAATCAGGGGCAGGCGTCAAAGGGGGTTAGTGAAACGCCACTGCCATCACCGACAGCGCCAGCAGCATTGCACTGAACAGTAGGGTGAACCCGACCGCAGCATGATGGGGCGATTGCTTGGCAACATCTGCTTGGGCGGCAGCGCCCTTTTTCTGGCTCTTCATGTTCTTCACTCTCCCGTTCACCGTCATCCCCGACGGCGTTTGGCTTCACCGATGCACGTCTGGTCTCCTGGCTTGTGGGTCGGGGTGTTTGGCGGCCTTCCCAAGGGATCCCTCAGTGGCTGTTTCGCTTCACACTCGCCACATACAGTCGCGGGGGCGGCTATGGAGTTGGGCCCTGAAATGGGTTGCCCGAACCATATTCCCAATTAACCCCAAATGCTTTGCATCGTATGGGGAACGTAGCCTGAACTGTTTGCGCCCCCCGCCTCGGCCCGTCAAGGACGATTCCGACATGATGTACCGGTCTTGCGGCATGAAGGTCTTGACGATCCCTATCTTATGGGGCGTTCCGGCCAATATATTGTGGATAAGTCAGCCCAATTCCCCACACCTTGTGTTTTGACCGTTGACGGAAGGCCCATCGCCCCGTCACACTTACCCCCCAATAGGAATCGATGTGAACGGAGCGCCTTTGCGATTCTCACGCCTCAGATTGAATGGCTTTAAAAGCTTTGTAGACCCGACCGATTTAATCATCGCGGACGGGCTGACGGGTGTAGTGGGGCCAAATGGCTGCGGCAAATCCAATCTGCTAGAGGCGCTGCGCTGGGTGATGGGTGAAAACCGCCCCACGGCGATGCGCGGCGGCGGCATGGAGGATGTGATTTTTGCTGGTGCTGCAACTCGGCCCGCCCGCAACTTTGCCGAAGTAAACCTGTCGATCGATAATACCGAACGACTGGCCCCGGCGGGGTTCAACGACAGCGATATTTTGGAAGTCACGCGGCGCATCACGCGCGATGTGGGCAGCGCCTATAAGGCCAACACCAAGGATGTGCGGGCCCGTGATGTGCAAATGCTGTTTGCGGATGCCTCGACCGGGGCCCATTCGCCCGCGCTGGTCCGGCAGGGCCAGATCAGCGAGTTGATCAATGCCAAGCCCAAAGCGCGCCGTCGTATTCTGGAAGAAGCCGCTGGGATTTCTGGCCTCTATCAGCGCCGCCATGAGGCTGAGTTAAAGCTGAAAGGTGCAGAAACCAATTTGGCCCGCGTGGATGATGTGATCGAACAATTGGCCACGCAATTGGCGGCACTGGCACGGCAAGCCCGCCAAGCGGCACGATACCGCGAAATTGGATCGGAATTGCGCCGCTCTGAAGGCTTGCTGTTGTACCGCCGCTGGAAAGAGGCAGATCAGGCAGCGGCGGCTGCAATGGCTGAACTGACCGAGCGGACAAAACTGGCGGCCAGTTCCGAAGCCACGGCGCGCCAAGCCGCCAAACAACGCCAAGAGGTCGACGATCTATTGCCCGGCCTACGTGAGGAAGAAGCGATTGCAGCAGCGGTGATGCAGCGGCTTACAGTGCAACGTGACACACTCAGCGAGCAAGAAAACCGTGCGCTGCAAATGATCGAGACGTTGCAAAATCGCATCGCGCAATTGGGCAACGATATCGAACGTGAAGGTGGCCTGAACAAAGACGCAGGCGAGACCATCGAACGACTTGAATGGGAAGCAGGTGAGATCGCGAAGGCCAGCGCCGGGCACGAAGAACGCGTAATGGCGGCCAAAACCATGTCCAGCGACGCGGCCCAGATCCTGTCGACCCGCGAGGCTGAGGCCAGCGAAATGACTGAAGATGTGGCGCGTCTGGCAGCACGGCATCAATCGGCTCAGCGTTTGCTAGAGGACAGTCGCAAAACATTGGAGAAAAACGAGCGCGAGGCAGAAACCTCGCGTGCCTCCGTGGATCATGCCAAAGCTGCGGTGACCAAAGCCGAGGCGGATTTCAGCGCAGCTGAGGCAGCAGAAAAGACCGCCACGGCCACGGCTGCAAATGCTGAAAGCACCCTCGCGGATGCCGAAGTGGCCCGCGCCGAGACCCAAACCAAAGAAGCCGACGCACGGGCTGCCAGATCGCAGGCCGAAGGTGAATTGAACGCGTTGCGGGCCGAGGTGAACGCGCTGGCTAAACTGGTTGATCGCGAAAGCGGCGATAAGGGCCAGTTGTTGGATGTTTTGCAAGTTACCGCAGGCTATGAAAAGGCCTTGGGCGCTGCCCTTGCGGATGATTTGCGCGCGCCCAAAATCACGGCTGAATATACCTCGGGTTGGGTAGATCTGCCTGCCTATCCGCAGGCACAATTACTGCCCGATGGCATCAAGGCCCTGACCAATTTCGTCAAAGCGCCCGAGGTGCTGGCACGTCGGTTGTCGCAAATCGGCTTGGTAGATCCGGATGTTGGGGCGGCTCAGCAGGCCAGTTTGAAACCCGGTCAACGTTTGGTGACTTTGGACGGGGATCTGTGGCGTTGGGACGGCTACCGCGCCGGTGCAGAGGATGCGCCTTCAGCCGCCGCCCTACGGTTGCAACAGCTCAATCGTTTGGAACAATTGAAACAGGAAATGGCGCAGGCCACTGCCCTTGTTGATGGTGCGCGTGCCGCCCATGAGGCCCTGACCCAGCGCCTGACTGACCTGACCAATGCCGACAAAATGGCACGTGATGCGCGCCGGGACGCGGATCGTTTGGTGACCGATGCAAACCGGGCGTTGTCGCGGGCTGAGGCTGATAAATCTATCGCGGCGGGCAAATTGGAAAGTCTCGAGTTGGCGGTGGCGCGGTTTGAGGACGAGGCGACAGGCGCACGCAAGCGGGTTTTGGATGCGGAACGGGCCATGGCGGATCTGGGCGATTTGGATGCGGCTCGCGCACAAGCTGAAGACGTCAAAATGACGGTGGAAGCAGCCCGTATGACCATGATGGCCAAACGATCTGCCTTTGATGAATTGCGCCGCGAGGGCGAGGCCCGATTGAAACGCCGCCAAGAGATCACCAAAGAGGTCAGCGGCTGGAAACATCGACTGGAAACCGCAACCAAGCGCACGGCGGAACTGGCCGAACGCAAACTCACCTCCGAGCAAGAATTAGAGCAGGCCCAAGCCGCACCAGAAGAAATCGCAGCCAAGCGGTCTGAATTGGCCGATGCTATTGGCGAGGCCGAAGCGCGGCGCAAAAAAGCATCTGATGCTTTGGCCGAAGGCGAGACTGTCTCGCGGCAAGCCGAGGCAAATTTGCGCGATGCGGAACGTGCGGCCTCGGATGCCCGCGAGGCCCGCGCCCGTGCTGAGGCGCGATCCGATGCGGCCCGCGAAACTGTGACCTATGCTGCCGAGCGGATCACAGAAGAACAAGAAACCACGCCAGAGGCTTTGCTGGAACAGCTGGATGTGGATCCCGACAAAATGCCTGATGCCGAGCGGATCGAGGCGGATGTAAACCGCCTTAAACGCCAGCGTGACAGCCTCGGCGCCGTGAACCTGCGCGCCGAAGAAGACGCGAAAGAAGTGCAAGAAGAACATGACACATTGGTCTCGGAAAAGGCCGATCTAGAGGACGCGATCAAGGCCCTGCGCACTGGCATCGCAAGTCTGAATAAAGAGGGCCGCGAGCGGCTTTTAACGGCGTTCGAGCAGGTGAACACAAACTTTGGCTTGTTGTTTACGCATCTTTTTGGCGGTGGTGAGGCCAAGCTGGTGCTGGTCGAAAGCGATGATCCCTTGGATGCAGGCCTCGAGATTTTGTGCCAGCCTCCCGGCAAGAAACTAAGTACGCTGTCGTTGCTGTCTGGGGGCGAGCAAACGCTGACGGCTATGGCGCTGATCTTTGCGGTGTTTTTGGCCAACCCTGCGCCGATCTGTGTGCTGGACGAAGTGGATGCACCTTTGGATGATGCCAATGTGACGCGCTTTTGTGACCTGTTGGACGAGATGACCCGCCGCACCAACACGCGATTCCTGATCATCACGCACCATGCCGTGACCATGGCGCGCATGGATCGATTGTTTGGGGTGACTATGGGCGAACAGGGCGTCAGCCAGTTGGTCAGTGTTGACCTCAAAAAAGCCGAGCAGATGGTGGCCTAGGCCGGTTCTGCCTCCGGCAGGAGTATTTAGGGAAAAAAGAAATTAGAGTTTGTTGAGCAATGCTGGCGTGGGCCAAGCATCTGCCGGCAGTCCGAGGCGGCTTTGTTCCTTTTGAACAGCGGCGCGCGTGCCAGCCCCGAGGATGCCGTCGATTTTGCCCACGTCATGACCGCGACGGGCCAGTTTTTGTTGCAGCTGTTTCATCTGTGCGCCGTTGAGGCCTTTGTCAGGGGTGCCGACCGTGTAGACCGGGGCACCCATCAGGCGTGTGCCGAAATAGGCGGCCGTCGTCACATAGGTAAAGCTTTGGTTCCATTCGAAATATACGCG